>NZ_QFFN01000028.1 GCF_003129925.1 Bifidobacterium catulorum
ACCCCCCCCTCCAATCGCCCCCCTCCCCACGGAGAGCCAATCAAACAACCGTTCCATCCAATCGGCTCCCCTCCCTGAGGGGAGCTGTCGGCAAAGCCGACTGAGGGGGAGAACACGTGAACGTGAACTCACCCCACACGACTCCCCTCAGACCGCCTACGGCGGCCAGCTCCCCTCGATTCCGAGGGGAGCCAATCAAATGATCCAATCGGTTCCCCTCCCCAAGGAGAGCCGATCAGACGCACCGCCCCAGCCAATCGGACGACCGTTCCATCCAATCGGCTCCCCTCCCCGAGGGGAGCTGTCGGCAAAGCCGACTGAGGGGAGAACACGCCCCTCACACGGTATAGGTGGCGGCGATGTGGCGGAGGCGCTTCTCGAAACGCGGCCAATCGGTCTTCATGGCGGTCAGCAGCTTAAGCGAGCCGACCTCGTCGATCGGCACCCACGTGATTTCAAGGCTTTCGTCGTCGTTGGCCCGCGGCTCGACGGTATGGCCGGGCTTTTCGAACGCGAAGACGGTGGTGTATCCCCACGGCCCGTGGTCCTCAAGATACGATCCGACGACGGCGATGTTCTCGGGACGGATGTTCGCCTCCTCGAAGCTTTCGCGCAGAGCGCCCTCCAACGGGCTTTCTCCGTCAGCGATGGCACCGCCCGGAATACCCCACGTACCCCCTTCGGCGCTCCACAGGGCGCGATGCTGCATGAGCACGTCGGTGATCTCTCCGGTCTCGGCGTCGCGACGGGCCAGCAGCACGCCGGCGGCGCCGTTGAGTCCCCAATGCTTACGGCCGCATGCGCAGTCGATGAACCCGTCGCCGGGCTGGAGCACGTTCTCCTTGGGGGTCTCCCACGTGGAGTTGATGGTGCCGCCGTTCTGCTGGGTGTCTCGGTCGATGTTCCACAGGTCCGTCCATGCCACGTCAAGCTCCTCGACCAGCTGCCGGGTGAGCGGCAGGCTCAGGCCGATGATGCCGCTGGGGTCGCCCTGGATACCGTCGATGAACGCGCCGCCGAACCCGTCGAGCGTGAAGGAGCCGGCCACCTCCAACGGCTCGCCGGTGGCGATGTAGCGTTCGATGTCGTCGTCGGAATAGTTGGCGAACGTGACTTCGGCATGGCTGGCGCGGCTGACCATACGGCCGGTGGCGGCGTCGATTACGCAATGGCCGGTCCATAGGGTGCCGGTGCGGCCTCGCATGAGACGCAGTCTCTCGCGCGCATGCTCCACGGTGTGCGGCTTGCCATAGGGCACGCCGTCGAGTTCGAACATGGAGTCGCAGCCGATGACCAGCGGGCCGGCCATGGCGTTGGTCATGCCGCGGTGCTCCGCCAGCGCCTCGCGAATCGTGGTGGTTTCGGCTATGGTGCCGAAACCGTCTTCGAGAGGACGAGACACGTGCTGCTCCCCCACTGCCGTGGCCGCGGTCGCGGAGATGGCGAGATAGTCGCGGTATACGGCGGCGGCCTTGGCGCGCGCCAGCAGCGGCACACGCTCCCTTGTGGCCATGTCGTCGGGGCTGATGCCCTGCTGAGCGGCGGTGTTCACCACCACGGCCGCCTCGTCGACATGCGACACACGGATCGTGGGACGAATGCCGGCGTGGAACAGCACGTCGCGGCGCGCCTTCGATTTCGACGCAAGAATCACCGGAACCGCCACAGCGCACCAGCCTTCCTTATACTCATAGTCCGAACTACTACTCATAGCCCGAATACATCGACCGACGCGACCGGTCCGTCGCGGGAACGTTCATCGGACGGCCGGCCATCGATCGACGATCATCGATCACATCAACAAACTGTCCAATGATAACCCGGCAGGTCGTCAGCCCTCCTCCGGGCCATACAACACGCCCTGACGGTCGATCGACGGATGCAACATCCGCCAGTGGCCGCCGGAAAGCCAATGCTCGAACAGCAGGTTGGTCAGGGCCGCGGTGTCGTCGCCCTCATGCAGCACGAGCACGCATGGACCGGCGCCGGAGATCGTGGACGCATAGCCGTGCGAACGCAGGAACGTCATCAGCTCCCACGACTTCGGCATGAGATGGCTGCGGTAGAACTGGTGCAAGGTGTCGCCGGTGGCGGAGAACAACAGCGAATTGGTGTCGCGGCCGGAGGCGCCGCTCATCGCGGCAGGCAGCAGCGCCATGCGCGAGACGTTGAACAGGGCGTCGGCGCGGGGCACCTCATGGGGCAACGCCTTGCGCGCCTCCTCGGTCGACAGCTTGTAGTCGGGCACGAACACCCACGCGTTGATGCGCTCGCCCACCGGGTAGTTCACGGTATGGTAGCCGCCCTTGAACGGTTCGGCGGAGCCCGGGAACAGGGCCGCGTCGGCGGTGACGGGCACGACGCCCGACTCCTTCGACGACGGGGAGTCGCTAATCGGCACTTCGGTCTTCGGCTCGAAATCCCAGGAGACGGTCATGCCGCCATACACGGCGGCGGCCACGTTGTCCGGATGGCCTTCGATGTGCGCAGCGAGGTCGAAGATGAAGTCGCGGGCGTCGTCGCCATGGCCGGCGAAGGCCACGGCGGCGGAGACGCCGGCCACGATGGCCTCCGCGGAAGAGCCCATGCCGCGCTCCTGCGGGATGCGGTTGTGCGCCACCAGACTCACGCCGGCCTGCGGCAGGCCGAGTTCGTCGAGCGTGCGGCGGAACGTGCGGATCACCAGATGCGAATCGTCGCGGGGAAGCGTGTTCTCCCCCTCGCCATGGATCTCGATCTGCGTGCCGGTGGACGGCGTGAGCCGGAAACTCAGCTCGTCGCGCACGCCGAGGGCCAGACCGGCGGTGTCGAATCCGGGGCCGAGGTTGGCGCTGGTGGCTGGAACGGATACGCGCACGGCATCGGTGGCGAACTTCATAATGCTCCTTAGTCGGCGCGTCGTCCCGCGCGGCGTTGCTCACGGGACGACGGACCGGATGATGGTTGTACGGATCGGCCTGCGAATCAGGCCAACGTCGGGTGTATCAGCCCAACAGATCAGGCCCGCATATCAGGCCCGCATATCAGGCCATGACGCGCAGGATGGTGGCCTCGCCGGTCACGAAGTCGAGCTTGCTCACGGCGTCGACGGCCTCGCGCAGCGTGACCTCGTCGCACAGGTGGGTGACGAGTCGCAGCTGCTGCAGTTCGCCGCTGTATCCCGGCTCATGCAGCGTGGGCTTGAGGTCCTGGTTCACGCCGTTGATGGAGAGGCCACGCTTGGCGAACTCCTCGGCGATGGCGGCGAGCGTGCCCGGCTTGTCGTGGATCACGAACCGCACGGCGAACGCGGACCGGGACGCGCTCAGCGGCGCCTTCGGCAGGTCGGCGTACATCGGGATGGACGGGCCGGTGCAGCCGTGGGTGATGTGGCGGGCCTCGGTGACCACGTCGCCGACCACGGCGGAGGCGGTCGGGTCGCCGCCGGCGCCGCGGCCGTAGAACATGAGGTCGTCGGCGGCCTCGGCCGTGACGAACACGGCGTTGAAGCTGCCGCGCACGCTGGCGAGCGGATGCTCGTTGGGGATCAGGGCCGGGTACACGCGAGCGGAGACGCCGTCCTTGGTGTTCTCGCACACGGCGAGCAGCTTGATGACCTTGTTCTCGGCGGTGGCGGCGGCGATGTCGTCGGACGTGATCTTCGTGATGCCCTCGACGGAGACGTCGTCGATGCGCACGTCGGTGTGGAACGCCAGCGACGCCATGATGGCGGCCTTGTTGGCGGCGTCCTCGCCCTCGATGTCGCCGGTCGGGTCGGCCTCGGCGTAGCCCTTGGCCTGCGCGTCCTTGAGCGCCACGTCGAAGTCGAGACCCTTGGTGGTCATCTCGTCGAGGATGTAGTTGGTGGTGCCGTTGACGATGCCCATGATGCTGGTGATCTTGTCGCCGACCATGGATTCGCGCAGCGGACGCACGATCGGGATGGCACCGCCGACCGCGGCCTCGAAGTAGAAGTCCACGCCCTTGGCCTCGGCGGCGGAGTAGATCTCCGGCCCGTACTTGGCGATAAGGGCCTTGTTGGCGGTGACGACGGACGCGCCGGATTCGATGGCCTTCATCACGAACGTGTGCGCGGCGGTCGTGCCGCCGATCAGTTCGATGACGATGTCGGCCCTGGTGCACAGGCCGGCGGTGTCGGTGGTGAGCAGCGACTTGTCGATCCACGGAACGTTGACCTCGTCCGGATCGAGGCATGCGACGCCGACGAGTTCGATCGGACGGCCGATGCGCTGCGCGAGCTCCTCGCTCTGCTCGACGATCAGGCGGGCCGTGGCCGATCCGACCGTTCCGGCGCCCAGCAGTGCCACGCGAATCGGGTTTTCGTTCTGTGCCATATCCTTGCGTCCTTCCCAAAGACGATGCGTATAAACGCTGCGTATACGTTGCGACTGCAACCTATTCAATCCTACCCTCTGCTCAGTCCTGATCGAGTCCGAGCAGATCATCGATGGTCTGGCGGCGGATCATCACGCCGGCGCCGTTCTCGCCGATGCCCACGACGGCGGGGATGAGCGCCTGGTTGTAGTTGCTGGCCATCGTGCGCCCATAGGCTCCGGTGACGGGTACGGCGAGGACGTCGCCGCGATGCGTGTCGGCGGGCAGACGGACCTCGTGCACCACGATGTCGCCGGACTCGCAGTGCATGCCGACCACGCGGGCGAGCATGGTTTCGGCCGATCCCGCGCGGTTCGCGAGCCTGGCGGTGTAGTCGGCGCCGTAGAGCGCCGGGCGGATGTTGTCGCTCATGCCGCCGTCCACCGACACGTACACGCGCTCATCGATGGGGTTGCCGTCCGAATCCCTGGCGTCGGTGAGATGCACGTGCTTGACGGTGCCCACACGGTACAGGGTCACGCCGGCGGGTGCCACGATCCAGCGGCCGGGCTCGAAGCTGATGGCGGGCGCGGGCATGCCGAGCGCGCGGTTGGCGTCGGCGACGGCGTCGGCCAGACGCTTGAGCTCCACACGCACGTCCATGGAGTCCTCTCCGTCGGTGTAGGCCACGGAGTAGCCGCCGCCGAGGTCGACCTCGGGCAGCGTGTAGGCGTCGGTGGCATAGAAGGTCCTGCGCAGCAGCATCATGCGTTTGGCGGCTTGGATGAAGGCGTCG
The DNA here is from genome assembly GCF_003129925.1 of Bifidobacterium catulorum. GTDB lineage: Bacteria > Actinomycetota > Actinomycetes > Actinomycetales > Bifidobacteriaceae > Galliscardovia > Galliscardovia catulorum. The sequence continues at coordinate 5,111 of NZ_QFFN01000028.1, forward strand.
GCGTCGTGGATGTTCGAGCCGATGTGCGAGTGGATGCCCACGAGTTCGAGGTCGTCGGCATGGACGGCGATGTCCTTGAGCACGGCGAGCGCCGGGCCGTCGGCCACGACGGTCATGGCGTCGGCGAGCGCCTTGTCGAGGTCGGTGGCGTCGTCGTGGAGGGCGTACGGCGAGTTCGCGCCGACGGCCGGCGCGGTGGGTTCCCCGTTGTCGCGGTCTTTGACGGATTCGGGGGTCTTTCCGTCCGCGCCGAGTGCGTCGAGCACGTTCAGCGCGTTCACGTCCGCGCCGGCCGGCAGCAGCGGCACGCCGAATTTCTGGTCCTCGTGGGCGGTGGAGATGTATTCGTGGCCGCCGGCGTGGATGCCGGACGTCACGCGCAGCATCACCTTGGCGCGCTTGCCGAGCCGGTGGGCGATTTCGGCGATGCGGGCGGGTTCGTCGGCCGAGTCGATGACGATCTTGGCGAAGTCGTTGTCGACGGCGAGCGCGATCTCATCGTCGGTCTTGTTGTTGCCGTGCAGGACGAGTCGACGGCCGGGGGCGCCGGCGGCGAGCGCGATGCGCATCTCGCCCATGGTGCAGGTGTCGACGTGCATGCCGGCGGCGATGACCTCGCGCACGATGCGCTTGGAGAGGAAAGCCTTGCCGGCGAAGCTCACATGCGTGGTGGAGTTGGCGAATGCGTCGGCGGCCGCGCGAACGAAGTATCGTGCGCGGGCGGCGACCTCGTCGGTGTCGATGAGGTAGAGCGGCGAGCCGAATTCGGAGAGCAGGGATTCGGCGGTGCGCCCGTGGAATTCGACGGCCCCGTCGTCGTCGATCGTCGTGGCGACCGGCCAGATCGACGTGATGCCGCCGCCGAGTTCAACGTCCCGTCCCACTGTCTTCTCGCTCATCGTCGCTCCATTCATGATTCGTGCCAGATGCACATGTCCGTATGCGCAATACGGTTCACATTCTGCCAGAGTCGTCGGCGTTTCCGTGACCATCGTCCAGATCAGCCGGTTCATACCAACGACTCTGGGTATAACCATGTCATTTCGTAGCAGGGGCGATGTATCGAGCCCCGTCGCGAAACAACGGATTCCCGGAACGGGAATCACATCTTTTCGGGACGAACAGTCCGGTGGACTGTTCGTAGCAGGGGCGATGTATCGAGCCCCGTCGCGAAACAACGGATTCCCGGAACGGGAATCACATCTTTTCGGGAGCAGTGACGCCGAGAAGGGCGAGGCCGTTGGCGATGACCTGCTTGGCGGCGTCGTTGAGACGCAGTCGGGCGGCGGCGCGGGCCGGCTCGGGGTTCTTGGCGATCTCCAGGGCGGTGCGCTCGGCTTCCGGCAGACGCTGTTCGGCGTCGGTCAGGGCCATCGGGGCAACGCGTTCGGCGGCATACCACTTGTGGTAGCGACCGGCGAGGTCCTCAAGATAGTGGGCCACGCGGTGCGGTTCGCGGCCGTCGCCGGCAAGCGCGATCATGCTCGGATACTGGGCGAGCGCGGCGAGCAGATCGCCATCGGCCTCGGTGTCGAGCAGGGCGAGGTCGGCGCCTTCGACGGTCACGCCGGCTGCCGCGGCGTTGCGGTCCACGTTGCAGCCGCGGGCGTGCGCGTACTGCACGTAGTACACGGGGTTCTCGTTGGTGTGGCTGGCGAGCAGGTCGAGGTCGATGTCCACGCTCTGGTTGTAGTCGGTGCGGGCCAGCGAGTAGCGGGCGGCGTCCACGCCGATGGCCTCGACGAGGTCGTCGAGCGTGACGACGTTGCCGGCGCGCTTGCTCATGCGCACGGGCTTGCCGTTCTTCATCACGTTGACGAGCTGGCCGATGAGAATCTGCATGTTCTCGCCCGGCTTGTCGCCGAAGGCGGCGCACATGGCCATCATGCGGCCGATGTAGCCGTGGTGGTCGGCACCGAGCATGTAGATGGCCACGTCGGCGGGGTTCACGTCGCGGTGGCGCTTGTTGCGGTAGTAGGCGATGTCGGCGGCGAAATACGCGGCGTTGCCGTCGGACTTGATGATCACACGGTCCTTGTCGTCGCCGTGCTTGGTGGACGCGAACCAGGTGGCACCGTCCTTCTCGTAGATGTCGCCGCGTTCGCGCAGGTCGGCGATGGCCTTCTCCACCTCGCCGTCCTCATACAGGCTGTTCTCGTGGAACCAGACGTCGAAGTCCACACGGAACTCCTTCATCGACTGCTGGATTTCGGCGAACATCATCGGCACGGCGCGCTTGCGGAACTCCTCGCGCTGTTCGGAATCACCTTCGGACCCGTCGTCGGCGGTCACACGCGGCAGGCAGAGCACGGCGACGCCGTCGGCCTTGGCCGCGTCGATCACGCGCTGCGCGATCTCGTCGATGTAGGCGCCCTTGTAGCCGTCGGCGGGGGTGGGCTCGCCGTGGGCAGCGGCCACGAGGGAGCGTGCGAAGCGGTTGATCTGCTCGCCGTGGTCGTTGAAGTAGTATTCACGCACGACCTTGGCGCCGTTGGCTTCGAGCACGCGGGCCATGGAGTCGCCGACGGCGGCCCAGCGGGTGCCGCCGATGTGGATCGGGCCGGTGGGGTTGGCGGAGACGAATTCGAGGTTGAGGGTCCTGCCCGCCAGATGCTCGTTGCGGCCGAATGCGGCACCGGCTTCGAGCACGGTGTCGACGATGCCGGCGGCGGATGCGGAATCGAGGGTGATGTTGATGAAGCCGGGGCCGGCGATCTCCACGGATTTGACGCCATCGTTCTTTTCGAGTTCGGGGGCGAACAGCTCGGCGAGGTCACGGGGCTTCATGCCGGCCTTCTTGGCCAGCTGCATGGCGATGTTGGTGGCCCAGTCGCCGTGCGCGCGATCCTTCGGACGCATCACGGCGATCTTCTCCACCGGGGGGATCAGGTCGGCGGTCAGCTCTCCGGCGGCACCGGACGCGGCGAGGTCATGGGCAATTGCGGAAATCAGTTCACTAAGCGCTTCAGGACTCATTCTTCAAAGTCTACCGGCAACGCTGACAGGCCCCGGACACCCCGGATTCCACCGCTCGGCTTCCTCCCAGCCGACCCACACCGCCCACATCCATCCACACGTCCCTCCGTGCTGGACTTACCGCTACGTGCCGGACTTCGCCTTACGTGCCGGACTCATCCCTACGTGCCGGACTTCCGGTTACGTGACGGGAACACAAACGCTGCAATCCCAACAAACCCCAATTTCCGCATCCAACACCTACCGCAAAGTCCAACACGCAACACCAAGTCCAACACGCAACGGCACCGCATCGGCCGCTACGCCTCGTCGCCGCGCCTCCCCTGCAACCGCCGCTCCCGCCGCCTCCGCCATGCCTCGCGTCCGTAGTGGAACGCGTAGCACAGCGCCACGAACGGAATCATGTAGTACAACGTCGAACGCTGCGACTCGTCAAGCACCACCAGCACCAACGCCAACACGCACATCACGATGGCCGCCCACGGCACGAACGGATATCCGGGCGCCCTGTATCCCAACTCGTCCACGCTGTGTCCCTGTGCCACCCACTGCCGCCGGAACCGTATCTGGCACACCGCCACCGACGCCCACACCACGATCGTCGCCAATCCGGAGACCGCCACCAGCGCCAGATACACGGTACTTGCCGCAATCACCGACGACAGCAACGCCAGCAGGCTGCCGGCCATGCTCACCAGCACGGCGAACACGGGCACACCGCGGAAGTTCGTCTTGGCGAGCCCCTTCGGCAGCATCCGCTCCTTGGCCAGCGACCACACCATGCGCGAGCACACGTACAATCCCGAGTTCGCGGCCGACAGCACGGCTGTCAGCACCACGAAGTTCATCACGTCGCCGGCGAACGGCATGCCGATGGACTGGAACACGAGCACGAACGGACTAGTGTCCACGCCGGACCTGTGCCATGGGATCAGCGCGGCCATCACGGCGATCGATCCGATGAAGAAGATGGCGAGCCGCAGCACGGTGGTGTGCACGGCCTTGGGGATGGCCTTGGCAGGGTCACGGGTCTCCCCCGCCGCCACGCCCACGACCTCGGTCCCCGAGAACGCGAACACGACGGTCAGCAATGTGGAGAATATGGGCGCGATGCCGTTGGGGAACCATCCGTCGGCGCTGAAGTTGCGGAACAGTGGCGCGGAATCGTAGCCGGCGATCGGCATGGCGCCGAAGATGGCCAGCAGTCCGATGATGATGAACGCCACGATGGCGAACACCTTGATGGACGCGAACCAGAATTCGGATTCGCCATACAGCCGTACGGAAAGGATGTTCAACGCGAACACGACGGCGATGAACACGGCGCTCCACACCCATGCCGGGCTGCCGGGGAACCATCGTTGCATGAGCAGCCCGGCCGCCGTGAATTCGGACGCGAGCGCCACCGCCCAGTTGAGCCAGTAGAGTATGGCGATGGTGAACGCCGTGCCCGGTCCGATGAACCGGTTGGCGTACAGGTGGAAGCTGCCGGCGTATGGCATGGCGACGGACAGTTCGCCGAGGCAGAGCATCACGAAATATACGAGCAGCGATCCGATGGCGTAGGCGATGATCGCGCCGAGCGGCCCGGCCTGATGGATCGTGTATCCCGAACTCAGAAACAGGCCGGTGCCGATGACCCCGCCGAGCGAGATCATGGTCAGGTGGCGTGATTCCATCTTGCGTTCAAGGCCGGTCGCCTCGGGCTCCGCGTCGCGCGTATTGCGCGACGACGGGGCTTCCTGCGGCTTCATCGTACGCTGCTGTTTGTTCGTCACCCCAGAAGACTATCGCAAGGCCATCCAAAACGGTAATCCACCCAGCCAAAACGAAAGGATGGGCTTCGTTTTCACGGTGCCGATTGTTGACGGTGCCGATTGTTCACGACGTCGATTATTGACGACGCCGTTTTATGACGCCGGCGTGGATTCACACCCGGGTGACGATGAAGGTGTCGTCCGCGAGGGTGAAGTCGCCGCCGGAGGTCGTGTATTCGGTGCCGTTTCGGGCAAGCGGACGCCCTCCGACGCCGGTTCCGTTGGCGGAACCGTTGTCGGTGATGGCGAAGCGTCCGTCGGGAAGGGCCTCGATGATGGCGTGGACGCGGCTGACGTTGGAATTGCCGCCCATGTGCAGGTCGGCGGATTTCGACCGTCCGATGGTGGCCCGGGATTGCATGGACGACAGCGTGCGGCCGTCGCGCAGGCGACGCACCGTGAACACGGCTTTCGGCTGGTTTGCGGCGGAGGCGCCGAACAGCGTGGTGGGGCTGTCGTCGTCCTCGATGTCGTCGATGCCGTCATTGTTGTCGATGCCGTCGGTGGACCATGGCTGGATTTCCGGCTGCGGCGACATGGTCCGCATCGGTGCCGCATGACGACGGGATGGTTCCGCAGGGAGGTCGGGAGCCGCCGGTCGTGCGGAAACCGTAGGTCGTGCGGGAGACGTCGCCTCGGGCGCGGCAATATCGGGCATGATAGGACGTTCGGGAATCGTCGGCCGCTGCATGGGTGCGGCATGACGCGCAGGGCGGGGTTCCGATTCCGGAGATGCCGATGCTGTACGAGAATCCGATTCCGGCCGCCCGTTCGACGGGGATTCGGCGACGTTGCCCGCAGACGCGGGGGCGGTTGCTGCCGTGGCCTCGCCGGCCGTTGAAGATTCGTCGGCCGTCGCAGGCTCGGATGCCCCCGTGGGCATGGTCCCGGCGGGTTTGATCTCGGCGGGCTTGATCTCGGCGGGCTTGGATTCGCGGTCGAGGTATTCGAACGGATTCGCCGGCATGACGTATCCATCCAGCAGCGAATATCCTTCCGCCGTCTCGTCGACGGATTGCCCTGGATTCTCAGGACTCTCCGGATGCTCAGGACTCTCTGGATTCCCGGACGTCGTCGGAACCGTGGGAGACTGCGGCCGCGGCGACACCGGCGCCGCAGTCGGCTCGGCGATGATGCCGTCCGGCTCGGGGCCATCGGTTTTCGTTTCGGCCTTGGATTCCGTCGCCACCGGTGCAGGTCCGGAATCCCCATTGTTATCCACGTCGTCCACAATCGGCGTTCGTGCGGGCTCGACATATCTCGATCCCAGCACCGTGGCACCGTCCTCGTCATCATCGACGTCGACGTCGGCATCGGCATTGACGTCACCGGTCGTATCATCCACGACGCCGACCGTCTGCGACCGTTGCTGCAGCACCGTCAGATATTCCGGCTGGTTCGCGTAATCCCCCGTCGTATAGTCGCCGGTGTCGAGCTCACCGCTGTCATCGGCGACTCCGGCAACGACGCCTTCGTTATCAACAACGCCATCGTCAACATCGGTTCCGTCATCATGCCGACCCGTCTGCGACAGCAACGTCTCCCCGTCCTCGGCGTCGTCCGAATCCATCGTTCCGCCGGCATGGGGCAACGTCGACAGCACCGTGCCGCCGTCATCGGACCCGTCCGCCCGACCGGCGTGCGGCAACGTCGAGAGCACGGTGCCGCCGTCCGCATCGTCCGAATCCAAGGTATCCCCAGTGTGCGGCAACGTCGACAGCCTGGTCCCGTCCGGATCCTCGGAGCCTTCGACGTCGGCGACGTCGGCATTATCAACGTTACCGTCAACGACAGCGGCATCCCGTCTGCCGAACGTCGCTTCCAGGAACGGCCTGTACTCCACCTGCGAGAACGACGGATGCTTCGCCGCATAATCCACCACGGCCTGCAACTTCGGCATATCCATCTGCGACATATGGATCAGCCGACGGTCGGACAACGTCGCCAGCGGCGCGGTCGGCCCGTCCTTGTCGGGTTTCAGACCCGTGACCGGCAGGATCACGAAGCGGGGTATTCCGCGCTCGCAGTCCACGTAGATGTAGTCGGCGTTCCACAACACGCATTCGACGGGCACCCGCCGCGCCACACACACGTCGATGAGGTCGGCGAGCGCGAACAGCAATGCCGCGTATTGGCCGGCATCCAGCCGCGCCTTGAGGAACGTCTCCAATGGCACGCATCCGGTGACGTCGTAGCGGATCGTCGTGCCCATCATCCCCTGTTCGTGGCGGAACGGCGTCAGGAACGGCAACGCGTCGGCGTGCAGCCACTGCACCATGCCGTCGTCGATGGCCTCCCCCCGTGCCAGTCGTACGGTAAGCGTCTGCACTCCGGTCCCGCGGTCCTTGCGCACCTTGATTTTCATGGCATGTTCCCTTCCGCGGTCTGACGGCGGCGTCGCCCCGATGTGCAGAACCGCACCACCCCATTGTATGCCCGCCGTGGCATGGTGTGCATGACATGGTATGAGTTGCCCATGATGTGCGCGCTGTCCTGCAGTCGGGTGGACACGTGGTCAGGTCACGTCGTCATCGACAGCTTCGCCCATTTGTCGCCGAACCAGACGACGTCGCCGGGCAGCATGTGCGCACGAACGCGGGCGGTCAGCTGGGTTCTGCGCCCGCGGGATTCCAGCCATGTGCCGTTTGCCGACTGTCCTGTGGTGTCGGCACGGATCTGCGCTATCTGGATTTCCGCGCCGTCCTCGGTTCGGTATCCCCTGCCGTCGGGGATTTTCTCAGGTACGTCGCGCGACAACCAAAGCCTTATAGGCACCCAGACGTTTTTCCTGTACCAGCCCATCAGCGGTCGTCTGATCCTGCCTCTCGATGGTGTAGCCCGTTGTCCTTGTCCCAATCAATGCCGTCGATTTTATACGAATCGCCAGCAATGGAGCGGAGCTGCTCTTCAGCGAATCCCTGATTATCAGCCATAACGCCCGACCGCCTATTTCAGTTCGGTGGTGGAGTACACGACCTTGACGCCATCGAGCATATCGTCTGATAATGGAATCGCCGACGCCCGCAGTCTCGCCCCGGATGACCGATCACCACCCAACCAGCCTTCGTTATATGCCCCCATGTCCTTCAGGCCTCCCGAGGAATTCTGAAGATTCCGAGAAGCACCCGGCCTACCTCCGACATACCAGATACGGTCAACGCCATTGACTTTGCCTATGTATGAGGTATATCCGCTGAGATCGTACGAATACCCCGTGAACTCAATTGCCGTGATTCCGCTGTAATTGGAGACCGTGGTCTTTGCGATAAATGTTTCCGTGGCGACGATTCCCCGAGTCTGAGAATCCCGCCTACCGACAACTTGACCGTACATAAGAACAGCACCCCCCACCACGCACACAATAACCGCTATGGCGCAAACCAAGACAATGAGACGGGAGCCGCGCCTTCGCCGAGTCGGAGGAACAGGCGGCATGGTCTGCCGATACTGCGAAGACATGGCCATCGGCTCAGTTCAGCCCGAAGGAACGAGCGTCTTCCGGATCGCGCTCAGCAACGGTGCTGGCGTACTGGTTGAGCTGCTGATGAATGCTACCCAGAAGCTGCTCGAACTTCTGCACCTCACCGTACAGCTGCTCATACTGATGCAGGTATGCCTCGAACGCCGCACCCTTCCATTCCTCATGGATGACGGCGTTCATCTTGTTGACACGCTGAATCTGCTGTTCGATGCCCTGCTGAGCATCGATGTAGACCTTTGTCTGGCTCTGCAGTTTCTCGGGAGTAACCGAAATAACACCGGCCATATCGTCCTCCAACCTTTTCGTGACTTCTATACAGGGAGACGACTATAACCCCTTGACTAGGTTACACCCACCGAAATCGTAGGACAATAACACCCTCATGCATCCCCTCTCCGACATCCATTACAATGGGTCGATATCAGATTCTCATCCGCAAGATCAGAGGGCATGATGGCAAAAATCGCGTCGGACGCAAGTGCTGCGAATGAAGCCGCTGGAGGCATATAATCTGCGCGCAAAGCGTGTTTCATCAATGACGAACCATTATGACCGTTACGTGGTCGAGTCGGCGGAACGGCTTGACGTGCGCTGGTATCGCATCCGCATGCATGGCGGAACATGGCTTGTGGACTATTCCGACCCGGCAGACCTTCGCCGCTTCCTCCCCGGCCTCTTCCCCGAGGCATCGTACCGGTGCCGTGTCTGGAACGAAAAGGATCTGCCGGAATCCATTACCAAGCTTCGAGGCCTGCCGGTACGCCGTGTCTCCTGGTGGGGCAAAATACTGTATCTCGTGTTCATCCTCGACTATTTCTCATGCCCGCGCCGGTGAACGTCGCATACCTGACCACCTCCCCATGGGTCGGCGAACACTGGATTATGCTTCTTGCCGTGGTCCTGCTTGGCGAACTGGCCGCCATGTTGGCGTTCTCCCGCTGCTGGACGTCGAAACTGGACCCGGGGAACATGCCCTGCCGTCTCATGGTGCAGGTGGAGGATCCGATGGGGGCGAGGGGAAGACCACGCGTGTTCATCATCGCCCGGTGGATGCTGTACTACGTGCTGTTCATAGGCGCCGGCACGCTCATCATGGTCACACAATCCTCCTGGGCGGGACTCGTGGGTTTCGTCATCGCCCCGTCCATGATGCTGATGTTCGAACGCTTCTACCTTTTCGCCCCGTTGACGGAACGGCGGAACTACGTCATCGTCGACGAATAACCAACCATGTAAAGGAGAATCATCATGCTACCTATCGGAAGCGTCGTGTATCTGGCTGGTGGAAACCAGAAAATCATGAGCCGGGACGTGTTCTTCGACTACACCGGAGTGCTCTATCCCCAAGGATTCGACCCCGACAACATCTACTACTTCCACGATGTCGACGTGGACGAGGTTGTGTTCGAGGGCTATCGCGATGACGACCAGAACCGGCTCGACACCATGTTCACCAACTGGGTGAACGATCCGGACAACACCACCCCACGAGGAGTCGTGGAATAAAACGTATCCAAAGAACGGATACGTCTGAACTCTGATCAATATCAGAGCTGTCTTCAGACAAATACCGAAGCTGTTCATCGGTAAAACCATCATTCGATGTACCCATAACACTCACGCTCTCTTATCCAGCGAATACGTGACCTTTACACCGCGCAGAGAGACTTTCCCTGGGTCAAGACGTTTATCCCGCAGCCGGACCCCCGACTGCCGATTTCCGGCAAGCCAACCATTATTACTATCCTGCAGGTTCTCGATATCCATCGCAAAGGAGGCTATGCTACAGGATTCCCCCGGTTTCCCGCTGACCCGCCAAGTGGTTCCAACCCCATTGATGGATGCGTAATACGAAGTCGCACCCGTCATACCGTTATACGAATACCCGCGAAAACCAATATTTGTGATACCGGAGTATCGGGCAACCAACTCCTTTGCCAAGCATTTTTCCGTTGTACTTACTGCGATGGCCTCTTCCCACTGCGAGCGCTCCTTCATGGCGTTCACGGCGAACACGACACCGATTACAGTTGCAATGACGATGGCAACGACAATCAGCCACAACCATAACGGTCTGTGCCTTCGACGCGTAGGTTGAGCGGATGGAGCATACGGAGGCCGGGCGTCGGGATGCGGAACCGGAACACCGCCATAAACAGGAGGCTTCGGCATAGGTGCAGGTGGCATCATCCAACTCCCCCTTTGATTCCATTATTCCCAACAGCTTGCACCGGTATATAACGCCCAGACAACAAACCTTATAAAGAGAATATCCCTCATAGCAGGAAAAGCAGGCATTGGACCACCTCTTGACCCGTCATGGCCACTACTCGCAGGCATGAATGATAAACGTTTCATTGGCGAGCGCGAAACTGGCTCCAGACGGGAGAATGCACGGCTCGCCGGGGCATGAGTCGTCTGCCGCTGATGAAGGTGCCGTTGCCGAAGTTGTTGTCGGTCAGTGAGAATCGGCCATCGGGCAGTATGGCGATGATGGCGTGAATACGGCTGATATCATCGTTGCCGGTCACGCGTAGGTTCGCTGTATGGGAGCGCCCGATGGCAATGCCGTGTCTGGCCGCTTCTCCGAATACCGCCATACGCCGACCATCACGCCGGCGTATGATCTCAACCCCCGTTGTTTGGGAGACGATGGCATGTGGCGCAGGCGGCACCGGTAATTCTCCACGGTTCCGGCAAGGAAACGGCGGCAATGGGGGTGCAATCGGCGTTGAGGAGGCCGATGACGCCGATGATGATGTGTTTGCCGAAATCCGCCGCGGTACCGGGGGCAATGGCACACTATGCGGCGTCACGGGAGTGCACGGTTCAGGCGGTAAAGTCGCTGAAACGCCTGACGCTGGCGGCCTCATGGTGGATGCCGTTGCCCCAGTATCGGCAATTCCGGACTGCACGAGCGGGATTGGACGACGACGTTCCAGATCACGCATCGAACGTGCGGCATTTACTGTTTCCCCATACGGATTCGGATCATACAATTGTGCCTCGGATGCCTGTCCTTCCTGCTTCTCCGACATCGTCACCGGGGTCATGGCATCAGTCCAGGCCGACGCCGCCGCTCCCAGATCATCGGTCTCAGATGACGAAGCCTGGACGACACGCACATCGGTCATCACATTCATCACAGCCAAAAAATGGCGGAACTCCCCTGCATTAAATGATGAATTCTGGGCCACAAACATGCTCAACGCCTGCTGCAGCTGAATCTCATCCGGCGAAGTCAACTTCATTCGACGGTTAGAAATCAAACGCTTCATCAATACGGCAAAATCATCACTGACAGGACGCTCATTCCCATACAATGGCACCAGCACGAACCGGACATCACCCTGCTCGTCAATATACACATGTCGTTCGTTCCACAGCACGGATTTTGAGGGAAGCCTCCGGTTTTCACTTTGCTGCATCGCCTTGGCAATCGCAATCAATACCCGGGTAAACAGTCCCTTGGGAAATCCGACGCGCATTCGCTTATGCAACGTAACGCAGTCAGTAACGTCGTAATACAGAATGATTACGCTGGATGAGACCTCATATCGGAACGGAAGCCAGCAGGAACCTCCCATGGTAAGCCATTGGGCGTTGGCCGTATCCAGAGCTTCGTCACCGGTCGCGGTTATGCGCAAGGTTCGCGCCCCGACACGCCAGTTTCGTTTGATTCTCATCCTCATGCCACCATCCTATGCCCTCATACACCCCATGTACGTTTCTCCCCTACCGTCAATTTGTGGTGTTATGAAATCACTGAAGAAGTGGCATTTTTTCCGTGAGAAACAACAATCGCGATGAACTATGGCGACTATGGCATGAACTCGGCGGAATGCGGTCTCGTCCACGAGAATCGGAATGATGGTGACGGATTACGACGATTTTTCGCGGAAATACGGCCTCGTCCTTCGTCGTTGGAAAACGCGGCCCTTGAAAACCGCGGAATCATGCGGATCGTATTGTTCAGTCGAAAGATTTTCCAAGGACGAACGCTCAAAATCACGAAAACACGATTTCGTCCTTCGGCAACGACCTGATTCCCAAGGATGAAGCGATTTTTCTTACGAAATCACGATTCGTCCCTTAAAGACGGCCCATTCCAAAGGACGACGGAGCGAATTTGACGGAATGCGCTCTTGTACTTCATAACGATCTCGTTTGTAACGCAGCGGGGACATCCGGCCGACGAGACACCGTGGTCCTTCGCGCATGATTCGATGCCAAGGACGGCGTCTGCTCCCGTGGACGACGGTATCCCGTAACCGCACACGAAGACCCGACCACCCAATTCGCGCTACGTGTTGGACTACGGCTTACGTGTTGGACTTCAGCTTGCGTGCGGTATGTACGTGTTGGACTTCGATTTACGTGACGGACTTCGGCCTATGTGCTGGATTGTACGTGATGGACTTCGCCTTACGTGACGGACTCCGCGCTATGTGCTGGACCCCGAAAAACACAATCGTTGAAATTACAACGATTCCGTTCCCAGCACGCATTGGAAAGTCCAACACGCAATGGAAAGTCCAACACGCAAAGGAAAGTCCAGCACGTAGGGCGAAGTCCAACACGCAGCACGGGTGCAATCGTTGCGCCTGCCTACCGCCGGCAGGGCCATACACGTCTCACCGACCGACCGGCCAGAGGGCGCCGTGCCACGGCACACTACCGCCATACGCTCGGCCGGCCTCACACATCACGCTCGGCCGGTCGGCCAGCAGTGCACCTTATGCCTGCCGACCGTACACCTTACCGGCCGAGCGGGCTCATGCGGCGCTAACGCCCAGCCTCACGCCTCGCCGTCCGGCCGGCACACCCGTCTCACCGGTCGAACGGATTCGCGCGGTAATCCCCGCCGCGTTTGCGCCGTGCGGCGAACACGATGCCCGCGGCGATGGCGGCGAGCACCAGAATCGCCCCGAAGATCATGGTGTTGAGGATCCATCCGGTGTGGGTGGCGTACTGCCACCAGTTGGCGGCGACCATCACGTTGTCGTAATTGGCGGTGGTCATGTTGCCGGCCTTGTCGTAGGCGCGGATGGAGACCTCGTGGCGGGCCGCGTCGGACGGGATGCTGTAGGACGTGTCCTGCTTGAGCAACTGGTCGTCGTCCCACTTGCCCTTGAGGTCGCCGTCCACATACAGCTCGGCGGAGGCGAGGTCGAGGTTGTCCTTGGCGTTCACGGCGATGGCCTTCTCGGAACCGTAGTAGACGCCGCCGGACTGCGCGCCGACCATGCTGGCGGTGGGCGCGGTGCCGTCGATGGCGAACTGGACTTCGGCGGTGCCCTTGCGGTCGGCGTCCTTCTTGTTCATCGTGTTCTGCGAAAGGTTGCCGGCCTTGTCCACCGACTGCATGAGCACGCGGTAGTAGCCGTCGGACCCGAACTGCTTCACCGGAATGGAGTAGAGGGTGCGGCTCCAGCCCTTGTCGTTCTCGGACTCGGTGTTGAAGTCGCCCTTGCCGAGCTGTGTGGCCTTGGAGTCCTTCACCACGGTGATGGCGGACTTGCCGGTCTGCAGGCCGCTCACGTTGATCTCGGTCACGCGCACGGGCTCGGCCTGCTTGAGGTAGGCGCCGCGCAGCGACTTCGTCTCGGTGTCGAACAGGTAGGTGGAGCCGAAGCGGTTGGCGGAGAAGGTCTTCTTCGCCTCGAACTCGTTGCCGGCCATGTCGGTGGCGTGGGCGGTGAGCGTGTACACGTCGTCGACGTCCACCTTGCGCTGGAAGTCGGCGAAGTCGACGGTACGGTCGTTCTTGTTCGACGTCTCCGAGGCTTCCGGGTTCTTGATGGTGCCGCGATGGGCGCCGCTCAGCGTGTACGTGACCTTGCTGAAGTCGATGTTCGTGTCGTCGTAGGCGATCTTCGGCGCCACGGTGCCGGCGTAGGCGGTCTTGTCCTCCACGCGCGTGATGTCGATCTTCGGCTTGGTCAGGTCGATGACGAACTCCGGTTCGGTGACCACGACTGCCTGGTTGCCGGCCAGGTCGGTGGCTTCGGCCTTCAGCGTGTAGTGGAATTCGCCGGTGAACGCGACGCTGTTGGTCCACGTGTACTGTCCGCCGGATTTCGTCCACTGCCCAGGGCCGGGCGCGGATGCCGCGGAGCCGTTGTCGTCCTTCGCCGTGGTGGTGATGGGCGATTCGGCGGCGGTGAAGTTGCGTTCGACCTCGGTGATCGTGGCGGTTCGCGTGGCGTTGTAGTATATGCCGTTGCGGGCATTGTTGTTGTCGAACGCGAGCTTGAGCACCGGGTTGACGGTGGCGCTGGGGAATTCGGCGTGGTACGTGTTGGATCGGTGGTCGCCCGGATCGGTGATGGCGGCGTCGACCACCCAGTCGCCGTCCTGCGCATAACGAATCTGCGTAGTGTACGTGCGACGGTCGCCGTTGGCGTTGGTGAACGCGCTCACCGGCACGGTGGATTTCCGTCCGTCGACCGACGACGTGACGACTACACGTCCGCCGTCGAACTTCCTGATGAAGTCGAAGTTGGATTCGCTGATGGTCACGGTGGCGGTGCGATGGGCCTTGTAGTACTTGCCGTGGCGTGCGCTGTTGTTGTCGTAGGTCACGGTGAGGCGTGGCGCCACGGTGTCGATGGCCACGCCGGTGACGCCGCGCACGTTGCTGCGCGCGTAGTCGTTGAGCGAGCCGGTGTCGACGGGGTTGCCTGCCGCGTCGGTCAGGCCGATGGCTGTGCCGTTAAGGGTGAGCCGCTGGCTGTCGCCGGTCATCAAGAAGCTGATGACGCCGCCCGCGGTGCTGCCGGAGTAGACGGCGGCCGGGGTGGGGTTGGCGTTCGTGTTCGAGATCCACGGGTCGTAGTTCAGCGCGGTGCCGTACTTGCGGAAGTTCGTACGATCGTAAGCGCGGAAGCCGACGCTTTCGACGCCGTTCTTGCCGGCTGAGGCGTTCGACGTGCAGTCGTGGCTGTTCGGGCTGTTCGTGGCGCGCACGGAGCAGATGCCGGAGATCGGGTCGTTCACGCCGTCGAGCGTCACGCGCAACGGGTTCGTGGCGAAGATCCAGTTCCAGTGCTTCGGACTGGTGGCGCTGAAGGTCAGGTTGCCCAGCTTCGGTGCCGTCCAGTCCATGACGAAGTCCTTGGACTGCTGAGCCTTCTCGTGCTTTGCGTTATTGGCCGGCAACAATCCGATGTAGTTGACACGGGTGTTGTAATGGCCTTCGGCCCTATTGCTGGCCCCGGCCGGACGAATCTTGTTGGTGTACTGGTAGGTGTACTCGCCGGTCTTGCCCAGCTGGGTGGGGTTGACATCTGCAACAGCGACGATGTCCTTGCCCGAGGCACGCTGCGGAGTCTTGTCGACCTGACCTGCGTAGAAGTCACCCTGCTCACCCTGCTCACCCTGCAGACCGGAAAGTCTCTGGTACAGCGGGAACCAGCGGTCGGTGACGGTGACGGTCTGGTTCACATCACCGCGGAAGTAATAGCCGGGTTCGCGGGACTGCGGGTTGCCCGACACATCGCCGTACGCGATCGAAGCGCCACGATTCGGCGTCGTGCCGTTGTCGACCACGATGGCGTCGTATGCAAGACCGTGCTTCTTCGCCAGATCGCCGAACTTCACGTTGGATGCCGTGTTCTTGGCATTGTCCGTAGCGGTGACGGTGACATCGTTCAACGGATAGAAACCTTCACTGCTGATGGTGACGTTGTACCATCCATCGCCGTCATTGTTCGGAGTGTCCGGAGACTGCTTGAATTCGGCTGCCCCCAGAGACTTGCCGGCAAGGTCCTTAGCCTCAGGGACGGAGATCCTCACCGAATCAAGCTGGGCGGTATAGGCGTCATTTCCCTTCTTCTCGTCCACGCCCGTGTTCTTTCGTTGCTCCTCCGGCAGCAGATCGCGCACGCGAATACTCAGCGTCTGGCTGCCGCTGGCGACTCGGATGTTATGCCCCTGGTACCCGGTGACCAGATTCGTGTTCGGATCGGTCGATTCACGTTTGATGTCGGTGACCTGCGGAGTCATGGTATCAAGCGTGTACTTGAAATCGGCCGGCTTGGCCAGCAGGGTCTTGTCGTCAACGGTGTTGGTGAATTTCAGCGTGTAGCCGCCGTTCTTCTGACTCCCACCGAGATCGGTCTTCTTGTCGAGTTGCGGTAGGAGGGCACCGTCCCAGGAGAGGACGCCACCTTCCTTGGTCTCGGTTTCCGAGGCTTTGCCGATGGTCAATCCCGTGACGTTGTCGGTCTTGGATGCATACTCCAATGTGCTTGTGGCAAAGACGTCAACATTCTGGTATCCATTCTTGAGGATGTCCCAGCGGTACTTGAACGCCTTGTCGGTTACAGCCACCGTAACGGCCTTGATGTCCTTGTTGTATGGCGAATTGCCGGAGACACCGTCCAGACCGATTTTCGCCCCGCCCTTGTCTCCCGAGATACCGATGGAGTCCGGCAGCGCGGCGAGTTTGAGGTTGGTCTTGGCGTCGGCGAGCGTGGTGTTCGCAAGCACGTTCGGGTCGGGGTCGGTCTCCTTGCCCTGCGACACGGTGATGGCCTTGTCCTTCACGGTCAGCGTGACGCCGGCGAGCGTGTAGACGCCGTCCTCCTTGCCGTCGTTGGTGCCGAGCGTAAGCGTGTAGACGCCGGGCTCGCCCTTCTTGGCGGTCAGCGTGACGTTCTTGGTCTGCTTCTTGCCGGCGAAGGTCGTGTAGTCGATCTTCGCCGTCACGTCGGCCACGCCGGACGTGTCCTTCTGGTCGCCGCCGGTGGAGGCCGCATCGTCCGTGTGCCTGAGCAGGTCGCGCACGTTGATGTCGAACGAGCGGGGACCGTTGGCGAGCGTACGGGCCTCGCCGTCCACCGTGGCCTTGAGGTCGGTCTTGGCGTCGGCGTGGTATGTCACGCCGGTGATGGACGGCTTCTGGTTGTCGATGCCGAACTTCGTGGGGTTGTTGTCGGTCTTGCCGAGCAGGAACTGCGCGGTGGCGTTGTCTGCCGGTGTGATGGTGTAGGTGCCGTTCTTCTGCACGACGGCGCCCGGGGCGGCACCCGCTCCGGCGTTGTCGTCGGGGATCAGCGCCGTCTGCCCGGCTCCCGGCTTGCCGCATGCGGTGATGAGGTATTCACCGGCCCCCTGCTGCACGTAGGCGGCGGCGCCGTCCACCGGGCACACTCCGGTGGCGTCGTCCGTGCCGTCGGCGGCCAATGTGCGGTTGAGCAGATTCACGGCGGTTGTGTCGTTCTTCGCCGTGTTCCACACGTCCTCGAAGAACGGGTTGTTCTTCACGAGGATGGTCACGGTGGCGGTCTGGCGCAGGTATTTCACGTCCGGACCGTTGCCGTAGTCCTTGCCGTTCACGCGGATGGTGCTGCTGACCTTGCCGAGCGAGGTGCCGTTGAGCAGTTTGAGCGTTCCGGGCACGTCGGCCGCGGGGGTCAAGCCGTTGGCGATGTCCGTGATGGATTCGGCGGCGGATCCGTTGCCTGCCTTGTCGGAGACGGTGATTTCGATCTTCGAGAAGTCATACACGCCTGACTGGTCGAAGACGAGCTCGTACTGCCCGTTCTGCCCGGCCACCGGCTTGAGTTCCACGTTGGCGAGCGTCTTGTTCGCGCCGAACGGGTCGGTGTAGGTGCCGTTGGCGACGACGGACTTCACGCCTGAGGCGTAGTTCGCACCGTTCGGGGCGGCGTCTTCGACGGTGAAGATGATGGAGCGCGCCGCCTTGTCTCCCATGGCCACAGTGGTCTTGCCGCGGGTGTAGTCACGACCCTGGTTGTTGGATACGTAACGAATATCCGTGACGACGGGCGCGGTGCCGTCGACGTTGAATGTGACCTTCGCCGTCGCGTTCGGCAGCACGGCCGTGTTCAGACCCACCGTATATGTGCCGTCCGTCACCGCACCGTTGCACGTGATGACGGTGTCCGGCGTGGTCGGGATCACGCAGTTGTCGGCCAGTCCGGTGAGCAGGGTCGCGTCGGCCTTGGCGGCCTTGGCGATTTCGAGTCGTTTGACGAACAGTTTGTCATCAGTGTTCTTCACGGTGACGCCGATGACCTTGGTGTACGTGCCCTTGAGGTCCTTCGCTTCGGTGCCGTTCACTGTGATGGCCGTGTTCCTGCCCGCCGCGGCGTCGACGACCAGCGTGGCCGGGGCCGTGGCCGCCGGATCGGTGTTGTCGGTCTTGACCGCATCGAGTTTGGTCGCGTCGGACCTGTTGCCCGCCTTGTCGATGACGACGACGTTCAGGTCGGCGAGCTTGTAGACGCCGTCTTCGGGCGTGGTCCACGAGTATGCGCCGTTGGCCGCCGTGATCTTCACGGCGTCGAGGGCTTTGGAATCCTTGCCGTCGGTACTGTATTTGCCGGAGATCTCCAGATGGTCGATATCGGTGTCCGCGGCATCGGTTGTGAACGTGAACACGCGCTTCGTCTTCGTCAGCCACGTGTCGCCGGCCTTGA
This sequence comes from Bifidobacterium catulorum, assembly GCF_003129925.1. GTDB lineage: Bacteria > Actinomycetota > Actinomycetes > Actinomycetales > Bifidobacteriaceae > Galliscardovia > Galliscardovia catulorum. The sequence goes on from NZ_QFFN01000028.1 coordinate 23,833, forward strand.
CCGGCGCATCCGCGGCGTCCTGCGCGGAGGCGTATGCTACGCCGGCCGCCTTCGGCGCGGCGGCGTCCTGGGCGAGGTCCACGTCATTGACGACGATTGCGTTGCCGTTGGCGTCGAGGATATCGTTGGCCGTGATCGACAACGTGTATGTGGCGTTGTCGGCGATGAGGTCGAATTCGGGCGCGGTCACGGGAGTCGTCGTCTCGTCGGCGCTGGTATAGACCAGCGTGTACGTGTTCTCGATTGGCTTGCCATCCTCGTCGACCGCCTGCACGAAGTCGGCGTATTTGACCGTCTTCTCGATGCGCTGGGCCGGCTGCGTCGGGTCGGGCGTCACACTCAGCGTGAGCGTGAGCGTCTTGGTGTCGTCGGTCTGCAGGGCAGCGAACTTGTCGGCGGGATAGACCACGGTGGCGGCCACGCGGATCTTCTTCGCGTTGGTGACGCCCGTCGTGATCGGCGTGGCGTCGGCGGCGACCTTGCCGTCCTTGTCGGCCGCGTAGATGTCGGTCGTCACGGACGGGGTCGTGGTGTCGGCGTTGGCGCGCACGGATTCGGACACATTCGACTTACCGTTGATGTCGGCTGCGTTGGCGCCGGCGGACGAACCGCCGTTCGCCGTCCCCTCGGATGAGCTGCCGTCAGTGTTGGCCGCACTGTTGGCACCGTCGCCCTTCGCAGCGTCGGCGGATGCACCGCCGTTCGACGCGGTGTTGCCGCCTTTGGCGGTGTTCGGCGTGGAGGCCGTGCCGCCGGTCGTCGTCTGGCTTTGCACGGAGCCGGTGGTGTCGTCGGCCGCATAGGCCGCGCCCATGCCCGCCGCCGACAACCCGGCGACGGCGGCGACGGCCACCGCCGCACACGCCAACGGTCTGGCGAGCGCGTGCAGCCATGCTGTATGGAATTGGGAACTCATTGCTTCTTTCCTCCACGGACCAGAATCGTGCGGGATTCGTCATCATCCGCATCGCTATTGGAAGTCTTGTTGATCTTACGGAACTGCATCAGCGAGGTCTCGCCCTCGTCGTCGGCGAGTTCGGCGGAGCTGGCCATGTTCACCGGAATCTCCACGACGGACGGTTCGGCCGGCGAATCCACTGGCGGAATCTGCTCGGTCATCTGTTCACGAATCTTTTCGGAGGCCACGTGCGTAGTGCTGCGTTTGGTGGATGCATTCCTCCGTGTGCCGTCGCCGGAGCCGGCTCCCAAGCCGCGCCCCGCGGGCACCGTCGGCGTCGCGGGCTGCGAGGAGCCGGTGCCCGATGCGCCGTCGGCCGGACCGCTGCCGGTGACGGAACGCACCTGGATGTCGCTGGTTTCATGCGTGCCGCCGTCGGCGATCGGCTTGCTGTGGCCGGTGGTCGCGGCGCCTCGCCACGATCCGGCGCGTTCGCCGCGCAGTTGGGCGATCTCGCGCTGGGCGGTGCGTCCGGTGAGGGCGTCACGCACGTCGCGAATCGCAAGCATCCTGTACATCACGACGGCCGCAACCGCCAGTACGATGGCCAGCGCCAGGAAAATCACGGCCAGCAGTCTCCACGTATCCGCGCTCATTTCGCGTCCCCCTTGATGTCAACGAAAGCATTGGAGATGGCTTCCAACGCCGGCTTGTAGGCGTTCTCGGCTTCCTTTTTCCTCTGATCGAGTTCGTCGGTGGTCGTGTTGCTGGAGTTCGCCAGGTCAAGGGCGGCGTCGGCGAGCACGCGCATCTCCTCCTTGGAGACGCCGTCCGCACGGAACTTGCGCGGGTAGACGCGCAGCGCGTCGAGCGAGAGGTTCGCGGCCTCAAGGCGAATGACCTCGTTGTTCTCCTTGCCGGCGTTGTTCACCAGATCGTTGAGCTTGGCGAAGTACGGCTTGTATCGGCCTGCGTCGGAACCTTCGTTGATGAGCGGCACGATCTGCGTGTTGAAGTCGGCGATGTCGGCGTAGATCCTGGCCACGTTCGCATCCTTGAAGCCCTGCGTCTCGGCCGCGTTGTGCATCCAGCGCGATGCTGCACGGATGCGCGCGTACCGCTGCTGGTCCTGCTGGTCCTGCTGGTTCTGGCCTTCGGAGTTCGCGGCGTCGCCCTTCATGCGGGTGCCGTCGTAGTAGTACCAGTACATCTTGCCGGTGTCGAAGGAGAGCTGCGCCCACGTGTCGGCGTTCCTCTGCAGGTCGGCCATGTGTTCGGTGATGGCGGAGTTGTACGTCTGCTCCTCCCGATCGGAGAGGCTGCCGTCGGCCGTGTAGCGCTTGATGAGGTTCTCGTACGGTTCGGCGGAGTCGGTCTTGATGGACGCGGCCTTGACGAATGCGGCCTCGGCCTGCGTATCGTCGGACGTCTGCGCGCCCTGGCCCATCCAGTAGTCGTAGTCGGAGTTCTGCGCATGGTTGGCCATGAGCAGCGAACCGCCGGCGAGCACGAGGCATACGACCGACGCGATGCCGGTGGCGAGGAATCCGCGCCATTTCAACAGCAGTGCGTCGCGGTGGGCCTGGTCCTCCTCCTTGTAGTGCTTGAGGGCGTACGCCATCTGCGCGCACGACTGGAAGCGTTCGTCCGGGTTCTTGCGCGTGGCCTTGGCGAGGACCGATTCAAGTCCTTCGGACAGTTCGGGCCGCACCTGACGAATCGGCACCATCTTGTGCTTGCGCGGGTGGCGTCCGGTGAGCAGGAAATATAGTGTGGCACCCAACGCATACACGTCGGTGCGGGCGTCGACCTCGCCGTCGGGGTCGAACTGTTCGGGCGCGCCGAAGCCGGGCGTGCCGAGCTGACGGGCGTCGCCGAGCAGCGGTCGTTCGCCGCGGTCGTCGCCGATCTCGCGGGCGATGCCGAAATCGATGAGTTTGATGGCCCCTTCCGGCGTAAGCATCACGTTCGAGGGCTTCACGTCGCGGAACACGACCGGCGGACGGCGGCGATGAAGATAGTCGAGCACGTCGCACAGCTGCACGCCCCAGTCGACCACATCGGATTCCTTCTGCGGACCCTCCTTCTTCAGGATGCTCGACAGCGTCCGGCCTTCGACGTAGTCCATCACGACGAACAGGCTGTTCTTCTCCTCGATCAGGTCGACGATTCTCGGAATCGCCGGATGATCGAAACGCTTGATCATGTTGGCCTCGACGGTGAGGCTCTTGATGACCAGATCACGCTGGGCGGAATCGGAGACGTTGCGAATCTCCTTGATGGCCCATTGCTTGTTGAGAGAGGAGTCCATGGCAAGGTAAACCGTGGACATGCCGCCCTTGCCTATCTGGGCGAGAATCCTATACCGTTTACCAACAGTGGCGTTTTCTGCAACCATTCATGTGACCCTTCTCCAGATCGGCCCCCTTCAGGCGCGGTCCGACCATTCGTATGCTCTCTCATGGAATATACCCTCTAATTGTGACAAGGGGAAGAGAGACGTCGGCACCGTAATTTACGGGGACGCAATGGTGAACGCCAGGGAAACGGCATATTGCCGTCATTTCTACGTAACCGTGATGAATCCACATGCGCCGAGGCTTCCTCTCCAGCGACGGTTTCGCGACGAAGGGGACCACGTGGGGTTGCCGTCGACTACGTAGAGGGGATACGATTGCAGGCGTCGCCTCTTCGCGCGATGGATATCCTCATCCGATGGCGTATGCGACGAAAATGACCAGAAACGCCAGCGTGCCCACTCCCCCAACGACGGCGAGCGCCAGTCCGAGCGGGTAGACGGGGATGCGGGTCCTCGCGCGCATGAGTCTGATGCCCGCCGCCAGCAGCAGCGCCGCAACGAGCATCAGAACGAAGACGAGTGCAAGGAACATGCTTCGTATTGTAGGCCGTTCGCGCCGGTTATAACGCATGCGTGGGCAAAAACCTATCCGTACGACTCCCCAGCAATGGTTATAACGCAACGATGCGGGAAAACCTACGCATGGGACCTCCAAACACGGGTTATAACGCATACGCGGGCAAAAACCTACGCACACAGCCTCCTCGCACCGGTTATAACGCATGCGTACGAAAAAACCTACGCACAGCCTCTTCGCACCGGTTATAACGCATGCGTACGAAAAAACCTATCCGTACGACTCCCCCAGCAATGGTTATAACGCACGAATCCGTTATAACCATCACAGACCCACTCCCAACGCAGGTTATAACGCAACGATGCGGGAAAACCTACGCATGGGACCTCCAAACGTAGGTTATAACGCATACGCGGGCAAAACCTACGCACACAGCCTCCCAACGCAGGTTATAACGCACCGGTGCGAGAAAACCTGCGCCACGGTTACGGTTTGTCGCGTTCTACGCAAGGATGGGAACCAGCATCGCTTCACGGTTCTCCTCCGTTGCATCGTCAGCGACGGATGGGAACCGACACCGCGCCACGGTTCCGATTCGTCGCATCCCCGCAACAGACCGGAATACAACAACGTCCCCGGTTCTCCTCCGTTGCATGTCCAGCATCGGAGAGGAACCGGGGACGTGCCGGCAATCGCCGATCGGCGATCAGTCGGCGTCGTTGAGCACGGCGATGGCGTCGATCTCCACGAGGGCGCCCTTGGGGATGTTGTTGCCGCCGAAGGCCACGCGTGCCGGCTTGACCGAACCGATGAACGCCTTGGCGTATTCGCCGTCGATCTCCTTGAAGTCGTCGACGTTCTTCATGTAGATGGTGGCACGCACCACGTTTTCGATGCCACTGCCGGAGGCGTCAAGGATGTTCTTGATGTTCTTGAGGGCCTGCGCGGTCTGTTCGCCGGCGGTCGCGCCCGCGAGTTCGCCGGTGTGGGGGTCGATGCCGAGCTGGCCGGAGACGAACACGAATCCGTTCGCCTTCACCGCCTGGCTGTAGGCGCCCAATGCGGCCGGCGCGTATGCGGTCGCCACTTCTTCGAGCTTGTCCACCATGATCGTTCCCTTCGTTGCGTTGGTGTTCCCACGAAACCGATGGCATGGAGCCGCCGGTCCATGATTCCGCATTGTACGGCGTGGATTATGCCGATGCCGCAGAACGACCGTCATACGGGCGACCGCGTCTGCCGCGCATCGTTGCGTCGCGAGTCTCCTCAGCCGTTGTACGCGCTCTCTTCCTCGACCGCGACAATCGTGAGGACGGCCTACGCGTCGTAGCCGCCGTCCGGCTCCGAACCCGTGCCGTCGTAGCCTTCGTCGGGGATGCCGGCGTCCATGTATTCGCGCGCGCTCACGCGGTTCACACTGCGCGATTCGTCCACGGCACGTTGGATGGTGCGGCGCACGTCGAATCCGTGGATGATGTTCTTCAGCACCAGTTGTCCGCCCGACGATTGGTCGCGGGTTTCCAAGGTGATCGTCGAGAGGCCGAACAGCCGTTGCAGCAGTGTGCGCGTGATGGTGATGTCGACGATGCGGAACAGTTTCGTCATGTCGTAGGTCTCGCGCAGGACGCCGGTTTTGACGGCGATTTCGTCGGCGGTGAGCGTATAGGTGGTGAAGGTGAACGGGGTGCGGCACCAGTTGCGTTTGCGTTGCGACCACAGGACGTCGCCATCGGCCATGCTGTTGGACATCGGGGATTCCTTTCGTCGGGGACCGATACGTTTCCATCGTACGGCCGATGTCGCGCCGGATTGGCGAATCAATCTCATGATGTTGCAATTCGTCGGTTTCGGGCATGAAAAAGTGGCTCCACACTTGTGAGTGTGGAGCCACTGTGGTCATCGGCCGACGTCGGTCAATTCACCGGCTGATGGGGTTGACGAATCCGTTGGGATCAGTCGCGCCTGCGGAACTTGATGCCGTAGGCGATGCCCGCCATGAGCAGGATGCTCAGGCACAGTCCGGCGACCGTCTGAATGTCCACGCCGGTTGCGGAGAGCTTGCCCTGCTGCTTCTGCTGGTTCGTCGTGGCATTGTTCTTGTTGTCGGTCGTGGAGCCGGGCTTGGGGGCGCCGCCGTTGGACGATGGGCCGTTCGG
>NZ_QFFN01000029.1 GCF_003129925.1 Bifidobacterium catulorum
GGAATCACCGGCCACCCCCAGCCATACAGGGGACCGCGCGAAACCATTCCAGCATGCAGGCGCCGTCATCCACGCCCCGGGAAACGCAACGCTGCCGCGCGAATCAAAGATTCGCTTGCCCCAAAACAACACCTACCGGAGAGAGTGTGAAATAACTTGTCCTAAGTGACATAAGTCAATAATTGCAATGCATTAGGCATGTCCTAAGTGATTGTCTCAAGTGTCCTAAGTGACATAAGTCAATAATTGCAACGTTTTGCGATTTCAGGCATTGGGAAGTAATGGTGCGGTCAGGTAGGAGATGATTGATCTCCAAGACGTTTCCCAATCGGTGCGTCATGGGCGTTGGGGTGCGTGTTGATGCTATTGACCGGCAAGTAAAAGGGGTATATAAGGGGGAAATGTTAGAAGATGAGATAAAAAACGTTGAAAAATAAGAGTTTCTAGCACTATTAGCGGAATCTCGCCTTATCCGCCCTTGGGGATTTCGGCTAACTGCCGGAATCCCTTTTTTCATGCCGAAACCGTTTTTATGTTTATGTTTATGCCGAAACCATTGGCATCGCCGCGTTTATAAAGGACGAGCGACGATTCCCGACGAAAAACCGCCGTCGTTTACTTCAGCAGGGCGGAGTCGATGGCGGGGTAGCCGTCGGACAGGGCCTGGGCGATGTGGCCGGCGATGAGGGAGGAAACGGTCGCCATGCCGGGCTTCTGCTTATCGGTGATGCCGACGTCGGCGCCGGAGGGGGATTCCGTGGAGCCGGAGGCGCCGGATGCGGAGGAGCCGGACATCGCATCCACACCGTCGTCGGACGCATTCCCGCCGTCGAACGCGGCCAGCTGTGCGAGCGCGCAGTTCATCTCGATCACAGCGGTCGTCGGCGCGGACAGCCCCGTGCTCGGATCCGTGGTCTCGGAAGGATTCGATGCGATGGCGGCGATGGAATAGACTTTCTGCCTCGGGTCCTTGGACTGCTTCACCGCCGTGGCCAGCAGCTGGGCGTTGGTCTTGCGTTCGTTGCTCAACGCATACAGTTGCGCGTTCGCGCCGCGCCTGGCGGCGAGGACCTCGTAGGCGAAGCCGGCGCGGTCCTCGGCCAGGGACATGGCGGCGAGGGCGTCGGCGTCGAGGTCGAGACCGGTGTTGTCGTCGAGGCGGGTGCCGGGCTCGACGACGATGTTCGAGACGCCGAGCCTGTCGGCCAGCGTTGTGGCTGCGAACGTGGCATAGGCGCTGCGCACCGTGCCTTCGACGAATCGTTGCGGGCAGTCCAGTGCGACGGTGCGCCAGGCGTTGCGCGCGCTCATCGCCGCGAGCAGGCGCGTCGACGATGGCATCGACGACCGGTAGATCGAACGGTTGCGGTATCCGGACTGCAGCGCCTGCTCGCACGGTCCGAGTTCGGCGTCGTCGCCGCGGCCCGCGACGCCGGGCAGCGCGTGCGCGGGAATCGCGAGGGCGAGCGTGCAGACGACGGCAGTCATGGCGGCCGCGATGGCGGCGAGCGAGGCGATGAACGGACGCCGCAACGTGTGCGGGCCATTGCCGAAGACCTTGGAGACGCGCTTGATGGGGGACGTGGATTCGCCGTGGGCGCATAGTGTCTGCATGAATCGTTAGACTAGTAGCCGTTGCAGACCAGTTGCGGGCAAGGTGTCCGCGTATAACTTCATATGGGAGGTCTTGGGCATGGAATTGGACTTGGCAGGCATTCACAAACTCGCCGCTGAGCAGGGCATAGATGCCGAGACTTTGGATAACGCATTGGCGGAGGCCCTGCGTCTCGCCTACCTGAAGACCGCGCATGCGGCAAGGCATGCTCGCGTCGAGCTTGATTCCCGCGCCGGAACGTTCACCGTATGGGCCCAGGATGAGATTCCCCAGGAACCGACCGAGGATGATCCTCATCCGGCCCCGGTGCTTGGCGAGGAGTACGACGACACCCCCCACAACTTCGGTCGTCTCGCCGCCGCCACGGCTCGTCAGGTCATCACCCAGCTGTTCCGCAAGGCCGCCGACGAAAAGGTTTTCGGCGCGTTCTCCGGGCAGAAGGGCAATCTCATCACCGGCATCGTCCAGCAGGACGCCAAGGACCCGGGCAACGTGCACGTGGCCGTCGGCGACGTGGAGGCCATTCTTCCCCGCCGCGAGCAGGTGCCGGGCGAACGCTACCGTCACGGCGAGCGCATCCGCGTCTACGTGGTGAACGTCAACCGTGGCCTCAAGGGGCCGGAGATCATCGTCTCCCGCTCCCATCCGGAGCTGGTGCGTCGCCTGTTCGAGCGCGAGGTGCCGGAACTGGCCAGCGGCGCGGTGTCGATCATGTCGATCGCGCGTGAGGCCGGCGCCCGTACCAAGATCGCGGTGCGCGCCAACGCGCAGGGCGTGAACCCCAAGGGCGCCCTGATCGGCCCCGGCGGCTCCCGTGTGCGCGCCGTCATGGAGAACCTCGGCCAGGAGAAGATCGACATCGTCGACTGGTCGGCCGATCCGGCGCAGTTCGTGGCCGCGGCCCTGTCACCGGCCCATGCCACCAAGGTGCAGGTCGTCAGCGAGAAGAACAAGACGGCCATCGCGTTCATCCACGACGACCAGCTGTCGCTGGCCATCGGCAAGGAGGGGCAGAACGCCCGTCTCGCCGCCAAGCTGACCGGCTGGAAGATCGGCATCGAATCCGAGGAGGTGCGCGCGCGCAAGGCGGCGCAGGCCGCCAAGGAGGCCGAGGCGGAGGCCTCTGCGGAGTCCTCGGCGGAGTGATTCCCCTCCCGTGACGCGGGCGTCGTGGGACGCCGAAGGATGGGCCGTCGGATGCGGCGACACCTTCGGCGTTTTTCGTATGCCCGCAATCCATAGGCATGAGTATGCTTATGTCGGAGTCTGATGATGAGGGCAGCCATGCCTTCTTTCAGGATTTTTCAGAACGAGGTAACAACACCATGGTCGCACGATGAGACAGCACATGTTCGCCATCAGTGATCAGTGATCGCGCGGAAAACCGTACGCAATCGTATACGCGCGGTCGGGAATAGGAGATATTAGTGCCCAAAGCACGCGTATATGAATTGGCCAAGGAGTTTGGCGTAGAAAGCAAGACCGTTCTTGACAAGCTCAAGAACATGGGCGAGTTCGTGAAGTCGGCCTCGTCAACCGTGGAAGCGCCTGTGGTGCGCAAGTTGAGGAATGAGTTCCAGCAGTCCGGCGGAGACAAGGGCTCGCACAAGCCCCAGGCCCCGCGTCGCCATCAGCCGAAGCCGGCAGCGGCGCACAAGCCGGAGGCGTCCGAGTCCTCGGCCGCCGTCCCGACACCGGGCCCGCGTCCGGCGGCCCCGAAGCCGGGACGTCGTTCGGGCGGCGAATCCGGCCGCGGCGGTGCCGTGCCGCATGCGCCGCGCAACAACTTCCGTGACGGCCAGCACGAGGACCGCCACGAGTCCCGTCGTGAGCGCGAGGGCGCCCGCGGCCAGCATGAGTCCCGTGGCGGTGAGCGTCGCGGCGGCAGGCCGCATCCCCAGGGGGCGCGCCCGTCGGCTCCGCGTCCCGGCGATCGTCGCGGTGGCGGCCGTGGCCGCAACGAGGAGCGTTCGCAGCAGCAGGGCCGTCCCCAGCAGCACGGTGGTCCGCGTCCCGGCGGACAGCGTCCGGCCCCGGGCAATGGCGGCAACGCCTCGGCGACGCCTCGTCCGCACGCCACCGGCACCCCGCGTCCGGGCAACAATCCGTTCAGCCGCAAGCAGGGCATGAGCGTGCCCACTCCGGGAGACATCCCGCGTCCGCATCCGATGGCGCGTCCGACGGTGAACAACAGCCGTGGCCGTGGAGGTCGTCCCCGCCCGGGTCAGGGCGGCGGTCGTCCGCGTCCGGGTCAGGGCAGGCCGGGCCAGTGGGGCCACAGCCGTCCGGGTCAGGGCGCAGGCTCCGGCACCGGCACCCGTACCGGTGGCAGCCGCTTCGGCGGCGCCCGTCCGGGTCAGGGCGGCGGTCCGAACAACGGACCCCAGCACAGCGGCGGGCGTCCGGGCGGCCGCGGAGGCCGTGGAGGCACCGCGGGCGCGTTCGGTCGTCAGGGCGGCAAGTCCTCAAGGGCGCGTAAGCGTCAGCATGCCAGGAGGCAGGAGTTCGAGGAGATGAAGGCTCCCGTCATCGGTGGTGTTCGCATCCCCACCGGTAACGGTCAGACCATCAAGCTCCGTCAGGGCGCCACGCTGGCCGATCTCGCGGAGAAGATCAACGTCAACGCCGCATCCCTCGTCACCGTGCTCTTCCACTTGGGCGAGATGGCCACGGCCACGCAGTCCCTGGACGAGTCCACCTTCCAGATCCTCGGCGAGGAGATCGGATGGAACATCAAGATCGTGTCCGCCGAGGAGGAGGACAAGGAGCTGCTCCAGCAGTTCGACATCGATCTTGACGAGGAGGAGCTGCAGGACGACGAGGACCTCAAGCCGCGTCCGCCGGTCGTGACCGTCATGGGCCACGTCGACCACGGTAAGACCCGACTGCTCGATACGATTCGCAAGACCAACGTCATCGCACGCGAGGCCGGCGGCATCACGCAGCGCATCGGTGCCTATCAGGTGTCCGTGGACCTGAACGGCGAACACCGCAAGCTCACGTTCCTCGACACCCCTGGCCACGAGGCGTTCACCGCCATGCGTGCCCGCGGCGCCGAGCTCACCGACATCGCGATCCTCGTGGTCGCCGCCGACGACGGCGTGATGCCGCAGACGGTGGAGGCCATCAACCACGCCCAGGCCGCCAACGTGCCGATCGTGGTCGCCGTGAACAAGATCGACAAGCCGGGCGCCAACCCCGAGAAGGTGCGCGGACAGCTCACCGAGTTCGGTCTGGTGCCGGAGGAGTACGGCGGCGACACCATGTTCGTCGACATCTCCGCCAAGCAGAACATCAACGTGGACAAGCTCCTCGAAGCCGTTCTGCTCACCGCGGACGCCACGCTCGACCTGCGTGCCAACCCCGACATGGACGCCCGAGGCGCCACCGTCGAGGCCCGTCTCGACAAGGGCCGCGGCGCCGTGGCGACCGTGCTCGTCCAGCAGGGCACCCTGCACATCGGCGACGCCATCGTGGCCGGCACCTCGTACGGCCGCGTCCGCGCCATGCTCGACGAGAACGGCCAGCAGATGAAGGAGGCCGCGCCCTCCACCCCGGTGCAGGTGCTCGGTCTCACCTCCGTGCCCACCGCCGGCGACCTCTTCCTCGTGGCCCCCGACGACCGCACCGCACGCCAGATTGCCGAGAAGCGCCAGGCCACCGAGCGTGCCGCCCAGCTGGCCAAGCGCCGCAAGGTCGTCTCGCTTGAGAGCCTCAAGGAGCAGTTCGCCAAGTCCGAGATCGACATGCTCAACATCGTCATCAAGGGCGACTCCTCCGGCTCCGTCGAGGCGCTTGAGGACTCCCTGATGAAGATCGAGGTCTCCGACGAGGTCGGCATCCAGGTCATCCACCGCGGCGTCGGCGCCATCACGCAGAACGACGTCAACCTCGCCACGGTCGACAAGGCCGTCATCATCGGCTTCAACGTGCGTCCGAACCGTCAGGTCGCCGATCTGGCCGAACGCGAGGGCGTGGAGATCAAGTACTACTCGATCATCTACAAGGCCATCGAGGACGTCGAGGCATCCCTCAAGGGCATGCTCAAGCCGGAATACGAGGAGGTCGTCACCTCCCACTCCGAGATCCGCGAAATCTTCCGTTCCTCCAAGTTCGGCAACATCGCCGGTGTCATGGTGCAGGACGGCGAGGTCAAGCGCGGAACGAAGTGCCGTATCCTGCGCAACGGCGTCGCCACGGTCAACGATCTGGAGATCTCCTCGCTGCGTCGCTTCAAGGACGACGTCCAGTCGGTCAAGGAAGGCTACGAGGCCGGCATCAACCTCGGCTCCTTCAACGACATCCAGGAAGGCGACATCATCGAGACCTTCGAGATGCGCGAAGTCGAACGCAAGTAATCGGCATGCGCGCGATTCCATGAATCCCGGGCTCCCCTCCCTGAGGGGAGCTGTCCGCCGAAGGCGGTCTGAGGGAAGCAACACGTATCCGATTCGTACGTGGCATCCTCCCCTCAGTCGGCAAAGCCGACAGCTCCCCTCCCGAGGGGAGCCAATTGTATATGTGAAAGGAACACCATATGGCTGGTACCAACCCACGGGCCGTGCGCATCGCCGGCCTCATCAAGCGCGTGGTCGCGCAGTCCCTCGAAACCGAGCTGCATGACCCGCGTCTCTTCGGCGTCACCATCACCGACGTACGAGTGACCAACGACATGCAGATCGCCCGCATCTTCTGGACCCAGCTGGGTGAGGAAGGCAAGGAGCAGGGGCAGCGCAAGCGCGCCGCACAGGCCCTCAACCAGGCCAAAGGACGACTGCGTTCGCACGTCGGACGCAAGGCGGGCCTACGTCTCACGCCCGTCCTTGAATTCAAATACGACGAGGTTCCCGGCGAGGCCACCGAGATCGAGGACATCCTCATCGCCGCGCGCAAACGTGACGAGGAGCTCGCCAAGCGGCGCGCCACCGCCCAGTACGCCGGCGATGCCGACCCGTACCGGCATCCCGAGGAGGATGACGACGCCATCTCCTCCGACGCCATCTCCTCCGACGACGATAATGCCGAGACCGAGGACGCCGGCGCCGAGGCATAAACATCGAATCCCGTTCATACCGTCATATGCGGCTCCCCAAAAAAACAGGGGGAGCCGCCGTCGCAGACAGGCCGAGGAGGCATCCATCATGTCCAACCCCTCCGAATCCGGAATCCTCATCGTCGACAAGCCCAAAGGCGTGACCAGCCATGACGTCGTGGCGGCCATCCGCGGCGGACTGCACATGAAACGCGTCGGCCACGCCGGCACGCTCGACCCCATGGCCACCGGCATACTCGTCATCGGATTCGGCAACGCCACACGACTGCTCAACTACATCGTCGGCGCCGACAAAACCTACGAGGCCACGATACGACTCGGCCAGTTCACCACGACCGACGACGCCGACGGCGACGTCATGCCATGGTCCGACAAGGTCGCGCACGGCGGGTTTTCCCCAGCCATCCACACCGATGCGCACATGTCCGGGGATATCTCGACACTGAACCGCGACACCATCGAGCGGACCATAGCCGAGGACTTCACCGGACGCATCGAACAGACGCCCACCATGTTCTCCGCCATCAAGATCAACGGCAGACGCGCCTACGACCTGGCACGCGAAGGCAAGGATGTGGAACTCAAGGCCAGGCCCATCGTCATCGGCGAATTCACCGTCATCGACGGGCCGACCCCGGATGTCGCGCGGAACGGCGATCCGGTGGCCGACCTCACCGTTCGCGTCACCTGTTCGTCGGGCACGTACATCCGCGCACTTGCCCGGGACCTCGGCTACCGTCTCGGCGTCGGCGGACATCTGACCATGCTGCGACGCACCCGCGTCGGCGCATTCGGCGCGGCCACGGCCGACGTCGTCACCGCCCACGCCGAAAGCCGCACGTTCACCAATCGCGACGGCGAGGCCATCACGCGCAACCGCTGCGTCATCGATTATCCCGATGCCGATGCAACCGACGGCACCGCCGCCTCCGATGACGGCGGCGATCCTCGTCGCGACCTTCTGCTGGAACACGCCCTGCCGATGGCGGCGGGCGCGAGACTCACCATGCCATGTGTCGACGTGACCGCCGACGAGGCGAGGGAACTGCGGTTCGGACGGTGGATTGCACGTCGCGGCGACGATACGGCGGCGGCCATCCTGCCCGCGGCGGCGGACAGCTCCCACGATGACGAACTCGTCGCCATCATCGGGCCGGCGAACCGACGGCAGTCGAAACCAGTCGTCGTGCTCCCCTCGGAATAGACGTTCGCCGGCCCCGTTAAGCTTGTGCCTCAGCAAGAGGCATATCGCGAGAACACGCATATCATCCATCACGAGCACTGGAGTAGAACATTGATGCGAATCAACACACTCGTCCCCGACACCGAAGGCGATCTCGCATGGCCGCCGTTCGGTCAGGACAAGCGGTCCGTCGTGGCCGTGGGCAATTTCGACGGCGTGCACCGCGGCCATCAGGCCGTGCTCAAACGCACCGTCGACCTGGCGAAAAGCTACGGATGCGAGTCGGTGGCGGTCGTGTTCGACCCGCGTCCGACGGTCGTGCGCAAGTACGCGCAGGAGCATGACGGCGCCGAACTGCCGCTCGGCGAATTCTATCCCGACCCGTATGCGCTCACCGACATCGGCACCCGGCTCGACCTCATTGAAAAACTCGGCCTCGACCGCGCGCTCGTGATCCGCTATTCCATGGCCTTCGGCGCGAAATCGTACCAGTACTTCCTCGGCCAGCTGGTCGGCAAGATCGGCATGCGCAACATCGTGCTCGGCCGGGATTCCCGCATGGGCGCCGGACGCGCCGGCGATCCGAAGTCCATTGACTCCATCGCCCAGGCCACCCGCATGTTCGAGGTCGACGTGGTCGACGACCGTGGACCGGGCGAGGTGCGCGTGCCGTTGGTCAACACGCCCGAGGCCGCCGAGATCATGGACAAGGTCAACGACCCCGACAACGGGCTGACCAAGGCGGAACGCCGCGCCCTGAGCAAAAGCGTGCCGAATCATCTGGCCCGCGTCTGGAGCTCCACATATGTGCGGTATCTGCTGTCGCACGGTCACGTCGAGCAGGCCGCCGACATCCTCGGCCGGCCGCATGAGGTGAACGGCCGTGTGGTCGGCGGAAAACAGCGCGGACGCACGCTCGGCTTCCCCACCGCCAACGTGGCCAAGGACGTGGCCGGATTCATGCCGGCCGACGGTGTGTACGCCGGCTGGCTCACCGACGTGGATCCCGAGACGGGGGAGGAGCGTCGCTACCCCTCGGCCATCTCCATCGGCACCAAGATCACGTTCGGCGAGCCGGAGGCCCGCGTGCTCGAAGCCTACGCCGTGCCGCCGCTCGACGCCGACGGCAACCCCGAATGGCTGGACCTCTACGATCATCACGTGCGTGTGGAGTTCGTAAGGTTCCTGCGCCCCCAGGTGCAGTTCGACGGTGCCGACGAACTCGTCGCCGAGCTCAAGCGCAACGTCGAGCAGACCAAGGAGATCTGCAAGTAGGGTGCTGCGCGGTCTCCGGAGGCTGTTTCGATTTCGACGGTCCGCCGCAGCGTTCTCAAAGTCCCCCGTGTGCGGTAGTCATGCGGAGGGGCTTTCGCATGTCAACGGGGCATCAACTATAGTTGATGCCTTGCGGGGATATGCGTGTTATAATCTCCCTCCCTCTTATGAATGGATTCCGTCGGAGTATGTTGAATGGCATGGAGAATGATCAGGGATGCCGGACGATTCATGTGTCGATTGTAGACAATGACCGATGCTCGCTCACCATGTTGGACCGGCTGATTTGCGGATCATACGACAATCTTGCCGACGACAGGATTCGTATCGTGACGGACTGGTGCGAGACCAGCGGCCGTAGGGCGATCGCTCGATGCAATCGCATCGAGACCACTCCGGACGTGCTGCTGCTCGACATGAGCATGGAGGACGTCTCCGGCGTTCGTGTCTGTGAAGCGGTCCGTTCCCGGCATGGAAACATGGCGATTCTCGGCATTACGTCGTATTCGACAATGAAATATGCGAAACGGTTAGCGGACGCCGGTGCACAGGGTCTTGTTCCCAAGCTCGACCGTATGGAGATCGTGCGGGCGGTCGTCGCAGTGGCCGATGGCGGGCTCTTCGAAACGTATGGACATTTCACGGCCGTGGACGAATCATATCGAAAACTCCGCAAGGCGACACCGTCCAGAGAGGAGCTTTTCACCGAACGGGAGTTCGATGTCATGGATTTATGCTCGTACGGCCTGACCTCCGACGAGATCGCGGAGAGGCTCGGCATTTCCCCCTCCACGGTCAAAACGCATGTGGCCAAGGCGATGAAGAAGCTCGGCGCCCGCAATCGCGCCGAGGCCGTGGGCATGTGGGTGACGGCGAGGGAATGAGGATGACTGGTTTCAAAGGATGGCTGCAAGATCGAGCATCGAATATTGATTTCGTGACGCTATTGATAGCTGTCGTGGTTGTAGTGTCCTTGCTGGAATGGCAGATGAATCCTCCACATCGCATTATTGCGGTGCTGTGCTCTCTTGCGCATATATTTGCCGTGTTGCTGATGCGTTTCAGACCGATTGAAGGCGGCGGAATAGTTGTTTTCATCTATTGTTGCTTTTCGTTGCTGCCTTTGAATGAAGGAGTAAGCCAGTATTGGGGTGTCTGGGTTGCTTTGGGCTTTCTCGGTTATCATCGTTTTTGGAAAAACGGTTTGGCGATGATGATGGCCGCCGTGTTGGCGAGAATGTTGCAATACTGCATTTTTCAGGTTGCTGATGACTCATTGATTATCGCAATGATGATGTCCTGCTCATTTGTTTTTGCATGGTGCATAGGTGGGTTGATGCATCGCAGGATAGATATGGAACGTGATGTTTATGTTCTTAGGGAAGAACGACGGCGGTATCAGAAAGAAAGGCAAGTGGAGACGAGAATTCATGATGCGGTGTCAGGTGAGCTGGCTTATGCGATTCTGCTCTCACAAGATAAGACTCTGCCTGCTTCGGAAACAGTGAGAAAGATGCGCGAGGCTTTAGAGAAGGCAGCCGGCTCTCTATATCAGGTTATGGATTGTTTAGATGCGCAAGAAGATATGGAGCCATTGCACGGAATTACAAATGTGATGAAGATAGGGGACCTAAGGAGCATTCTGGATTCAGGAAAGGAACGTCTGCAATCTCTCGGACGCGAAGGAACAATCTCAATAGCTGGTGATTCAACGGGGATACCTGAGCGTTATATCCGTTTTTTGTGTGATTTGGTCAGAGAGCTCCTGACGAATATTATGCGTCATACGAGTGTAGACGATGTGTATTTTCTTGGCCTTATCTTTGATCGTGACAATATCAGAGTTGTGCAGACCAATACTTGTACAGATAATCCGCGGACACTATCCCATGGATATGGAATGAAAAATTTGGATGACATGATTCACCTCTTCAGAGGCGAAATGCATATTTCCAAGGAAGATGGCTCATGGGTTTACAATGCCGTAATTCCTGTTCTGTTCAGTGATGAAGATGTTTGCACAGCCACTGAAGGACAGGCGGGCAGGAAAAACCTTGAATGGCGCTGATTGAGACTGATGGCTGTAAAGATACAAATGTTGGTATGGGCTGAGAACATTCTGGGAATGGGGAGAGGAAGGAATTGATTATAACAAACACAGCAATTGCTTTCATAGTTTCTCCTTTGCCTGAAATTAAGCTTTGACTAAAAACGGCATGAACGCCAAATCATCTATCAACTAAAGTTGATGCGATACTTGGGTCCCCTTGTTGAACTTGATAGCGTGGATACTGCCGAGGTTTAACCACTCAACGATGAGGAGGAGACGATGAGAATAAGAAAGTTGTGCATTGTTGTCGGGAGTGTGATGACGTTCCTGATCGGCGTTTCCGTTCCGATGACGGTTGTTCATGCAGACGAATCCACTGGCACCATCATGATGATTGAGGAGGGGCGTGTTCTCAATCCTGAGGCAATCCGAGTTGTGGGCTATGCGGATTCTGACGAAAGACTCCCTGAAAGATCCGTCTCCGAGATTTCGGAACCTCTACGATTGGAGCCTACTTGGACAAATCCGAATTATGCAGGTGGCAAAACACGCGCAGTAAAAGAAGCGGCTTGCACAAGTGCGCACTACAAAGTGATTACCAAGGTTGGTGCAGGGGGCGGATATTCATATCGTTGCTGGACCGGATCGGGATTCTACTATTCCAAAACCGCTTTTGACACCTGGGGAGGCGGAGTGCAGACCGTTTGTCCCGGAAGAAACAAGGGCGCGATTTATTACCAAGGAACATGGGACTATGGGGATCATTGGAAGTGGAGTCCTCTTAGAGGCCCCCTGCCGAGTAATGCGAGCAATTACTGCTACAACTTTAAAGATGGGTTGATGAAATACAGGGCGGTGATGTTGAATTAGGCATAGCGGTATTGCGGTGTCGGAATATGCGGATGGGGATGTCGGGATGAAGAAGTCTCGTTACAATGCGATTCGGGTTGTTTCTTCGGTGATGGTGTGCCTGTCGCTGATGCTTTTCGGAGGATGCTCGTCGGAGGTGGACCCGACGGGTGGCGCCGAGAAGTCCGGTGCCGACGCATCGGCTCCTGCTGCGGCGAAGGGATCTCCTTCGGAAAGCTCTCCATCCGCTTCTCCGATCAAGCCTGAAAAACCGGTCACCGATTCGTTGGGTACGTATTATGACGTAATCAAGGACCGGACTCTGGCGGAATGCGTGGCCAGTGATCTATGGGCCAGGCCCACGGATCATCTATCCAAAAAGAAAGCGGAAAGCGTTAAAGGTTTCGACCAGATAGGGGTATCCAACAGTTATAATTTGTCAGATACGCTTCCCTCTTGCGGCATCGCGCTCAAACATTTGACCTCGCTTTCGGGATTGGAAGTATTCCCCAACTTGGAAACCATCTATCTGAGCGGTTTGCCGAATCTTAGCGATATCTCTGCGTTACGTGGAATGAAATGCCTTCGGTCGGTTGATCTTCAAGGTACCGCTGTCCGTGATCTGACCCCGCTCGGCGAAGTGAAGCACGTACGTACCCGAGATGACCGCGGAGTCTCGGTCTATGTGACCCACGCCATGTACGATTCGATGATCGTGCCCAGGAACAGCGACATCATCCTATGGAAGCAAGGGTGATTCCCTTGCCTCCCTGTTGTTGATGGCGCTTACGGCAATCAATAATTACCCACAAATATTTATAGTCCTCGCCCTAACGGGGAGGGCGAGCTTTACCCGACAATAAGGAGACAACGATGTCTGATTCCATGGTTTTGAAAACACAGAAATGGCTGAACAGAACGTATGGAGGTGACTCCCGATACAACCGCATTGCCGAGGACGGTGTTACCGGATGGGGAACCATCAATGCCTTGACCAGAGCGATGCAGATAGAACTCGGTCTTACATCCACGGCAGACAACTTCGGTCCGTCCTCTCAGGCCGCATACAGCAAAAATCCTCTCAAATATGTGAATGACACCGCACAGAGCAACAAGTACGCCATCCTGCAAGGAGCATTGTGGTGCAAGGGATATAATCCCGGCCACTATGGAACCGACGATGCCATAGACGACCATTTCGACACACTGGTCGCGGCGGCCGTCATCAAGCTGAAAACCGATGCCGGGATGATCGACCCGAATTCCGATGTGACCACGAACTTCATGCGTGCACTGCTTTCCATGGACCAATTCAGGCTGTTGTCCCAATACGGGGGCGATGCCGCAATTCGTTCCTTCCAGCAGGAACTGAACCGCAACTACGAATCGTATACAGGTATCATGCCATGCGATGGTGTGTATACGCGCAGTACGAACAAGGCCTGCATCCTGGCTTTGCAGGCTCTGGAAGGGATGCCGGTTTCCGTTGCCAATGGCGTGCTTGGCCCGTCCACAAGAAAGTACTGTCCGACGATTCCCTATAATGGCGGGCAGATCAATTATGGTCAGAGACGGTATTCATCATCCGAAATCTCCGATTTCATCCGGCTTCTGCGGTTCTGCCTGTATGTCAATGGATATGGCAATGGGGAATTCGGCGGAGGAGCCCCATCATCCGATATCAGTAAGTTCCAGTCCTATTGTGCGCTTCCCGCGACCGGAATCGCCGATCTGAGTACATGGCTTTCACTGATGGTGAGCTATGGCGACCAATCGCGTACCGCCACGGCTTGCGATACGCGATTCGAAATCACGCCCGACCGAATCAAAGTTTTGAAGGCCAACGGATACGGCTGTGTCGGACGATACCTTATCGGCGGCGATTTCAAGGAGATTCGTCCTGGAGAACTCGGACGTCTGTTTGAGGCGGGAATCCGGGTATTCCCCATCTACCAGTCGGTAGGCAATCATGCAGGCTATTTCACGGCGACGCAGGGTGCTTCGGACGCGAAGTCGGCCATTGAGGCGGCATTGAAACATGGGGTACCAGCCGGTGCCATTATCTACTTCGCCGTGGATTATGATGCCATGGATGCCGACGTCACCTCGAACATTCTTCCGTATTTCCGGTCCGTGCATAATGGATTGACCGATTATCGTGTCGGAATCTATGGTCCTCGCAACGTATGTTCCCGAGTCTCAAATGCCGGTTATGCCGTGGCGAGCTTCGTCAGCGATATGTCTTCAGGATTCAGCGGCAATATGGGATACCGGTTGCCGTCGAACTGGGCATTTGATCAAATCGCCAATGTGACCATTACCGATGGCGCGACCTCGTTGGAAATCGATAAGGACGTGGTTTCGGGCATGGATATCGGAATCATGCAGGAGACTCGCGACGAAGGTTATATTGCTCCGCCGCCGTTGGGGGATAAGGCGGGGTTCACTTACCGTGCCGCGGTGAATCGTTCCGGCATGGCAATCCCAGTCAGGAAGCATTATGATTTTCCGGGATTGGGGACGATCATCCACAATATTCAACCGGATGAGACGTTTATCACCTCTTATGGGACATCAATAGAGTCGGTATATGGCGAGACGCACAAGGTCTTTTTCCACAGTGGGGGCAGAAGCATCGCCAGCGGTTATATTACAGCGAAGTCTGGTTCGGGAACGGTGATGCAAGAACCATGGTTCAACCAGTGGGATGATTTCCTGAACTGGTCATCCAATGGTTTCGGATTAGCGCCGGCAACTACCAATCAAGTAACCATAAACGGAACGGCATACCGGGTGTTTACGCTTCAGCATACTGCCGATTTCTGGTATCGCCTCGGAGAAGGGCAGGATATTCGTCACGGACTTCTTGAGAAAGGAGTGAAACTTGCTCAGAATCCGCCGGCCGACATGGGGGGCGAGTATTTCACGGCGCTGCACTTTTCTTATTGGAATCCCGGCTTTGGTTGGTTCCCATTCCGGGACGGCGATACAAAGGTGGAAGCCTTCGTTGATCTTGGATTGCAGTATGGGGGAATGCCGGGGAACCGGTTGATTCGGTAGTGCGGGAAAGGACGGGAGACATGCTGGATGGGAGATTGCGCAGGTCGGCGGCGTCGGCGCTGGCGGCGGTGCTTATGCTGGTCGGCATGCTTGTGGCCGCTGTGATGGCTCCTGTGGCGCCGTCCCATGCGGCATCGTCCGATTCCTCAGCTGCAGGAGTCGGCGAACCGGTATCCGACGGAGCCATATCATCAAAGGATGACGGATTGACGTTCGAAGGAACGGTGTCGCCGACCTTCTCATTGGCTGATTCCGCGGGACTCTATGGCTTCGTCGCGGTCATGTCGTCTCCGGACGGCAAGACCGCGTATGTGCGGCAGGGCGGTCATGTGTACGTTGTCGATGTGCCTTCCAGAACGGTGCGGACGGAGATAACATTCACATCCTCAATGACGGGCGATGTTTCGCTGTCCGACGATGGCAGTCGGCTTTATGTGGTGGATGCCGGTACGGTGAAGGTGTTCGATACGGCGTCCATGAAACAGATCGGCAGTTTCGGCAGTCGTCTGACCATGGTCGTCGTCAGCGAGGATGGTCAGACGGCCTACGCGCCGGTCGCAGCCAAAGGCGGCAATGTCGAAACCGGTCCGGCGCAATACGACCTGTACTCGTACGACATCGCCAGCGGACGCGGCAAGCGACTGTTCGCCCTGACGAACGCCAGCGTCAGTTACCTTCCCGCGTTCTCCTCGAAAACCGGGTTGATCTACGCGTACTTCTACCGGGAGCATAATCAGGATTCGGCATTCGGCACCATCAATGTAAAGACGGGTGACATACGGGTGCTGAAAACAGCGTCGGAGGGGCTTTCCGCCGATATGAGTCTGGAGCTGTCCGATGATGGCGGCACCCTTGCCTATATCTCCGGCGCGAAGCAGGTCACCGTCATCGACGTGCGGACGGGGGAGCGGCGGGTGCTTGATATGCCGTTCACACCACAAACCTTCGCGTTGTCTCGAACCGGCAAACGGCTGGTGGTCAGCAACAATGCCATCGGTCAGCGTCATTCCGATGGCAGGGTCGAAGCCTTTGATCTCTCCAAGGGCGTCGCAAAAGCCGAAACGGTGACGGATGCCATAGCCACGAATATCATACCGATGATGATCGAGGATGACCGCAACGTCATGTATGGCGGCATGGGCAATCGAGAGTCGACGGACGGCGAGGTTCAACAGCTGAATCTGAACACTGGGCGGCAGCAAAGCGGAGTGCTCATCTACGATCCAAAGGGTTCGGCGTATGAGGATCAGCCGTACCCCTATAGTCCGATAGGGCCGAGAAAGCTGTCGATTACCCAGTCCGGAGATGGTGGGCGGATGCTGGTTCTCGCCATGCACACACGGAACGATGATTCGTTGTTCCTCTCGGTGCTGCGGTTGCCGAAGAGCGTGGCCGGAGGCGACGATTCGTCTCAGGTGAAGGCCAAGGATGAGGGGAATGGAGATGACGGACCGTCAATAGCCATGATTGCGGGAATCTGTGCGGGTGTGGCGACGGCGGGTGTCGTTGGTGTGGGCGTGATACTCGCCGTCAGGCTGCGGCGAGGACCGGACCGGGCGGGGATTCATGCTCGAAACCCACACCGGAGGCGGCACTGACCATCAACCATCGAGTTGTAAGGCTTCATATGTTGCTGTAGCGCCGTCTGCCGCTACGGAATTTCAATGTTTTCGTTGCCGCAGATCGGCGCTTTCCTGAGACGGAGCCTCACGGCTCGCGTTTCCGGATGCGGGGATGGGGATAATGGTGGGGGATTCCAGATTGCGGCGGCAAGGAGGCTGATATGGGCGTGAACATCATCGTGGTGACTGGCGCTTCAAGCGGCATGGGGCGTGAATTCGTGGACCAGATCGCCCATTGGGCCGCCGCCGGTCGTATCGCCGCCGACGAGATATGGGTGATCGCGCGCCGGGAGGAACGGCTCCGGGCGCTGGCGAGGACGGTGAAGGTGAAGGTTCGTCCCGTGGCGCTGGATCTGGCCGACTCGGACGGTCTCGAAGCCTACCGCCGCCTGCTTGCGAGGGAACGCCCGAACATCGTACTGCTTGCCAATTGCGCCGGCTTCGGCAAGATGGATCATTTCGAAAACGTGCCTCTTGCCGACGATCTCGACATGGTGGATCTCAATGTGAAGGCGCCAATCGCCATGGTCTCGCACAGCCTGCCGTACATGCGCGCCGGCGCGAAAATCGTGAACCTGTGCTCGATCAGCGGATTCCTGCCCTGCCCGTACATCAACGTGTATGCGGCGACGAAGGCGTTCATGGTGAGCTGGTCGCGGGCGTTGGGCCGGGAGCTCGCCCATCGTGGAATACGGGTGACGGCCGCGTGCCCGTATTGGGTGCGCACCGAGTTCCTCGACAGGGCGCGGACGGCCGCCGGCCGCTCCGTATTCCATAACTTCGTGGGCATCATGGATGCGCGGGCCGTGATGCGGGCCATCATCGCCGACACGTTCCGCGGACGGGCGCTGTCGTTGCCGGGATGGCCGGCGAAGGCCATCTTCGCGGCGACGAGACTGCTGCCGGTGCGGGCGCTCATGTGGTCCCAGCTCCGTCTGCAGGGATTGGACGGACGCCCATAGAATGTGGACCATATGTCCGCTTTTGGTCCATGGATTGGACGAAACGGCGCAATCATGTCATCTCGGTGACACACAAACGCGTGCATGAGGAAACACGGCGAACTTAGACTCCAGTCTAGATTGCACAGCAAGGCGGTCGCCGAACGTCGCAACGAACGGTATTCGGCGACCTGCAAGCGCGTGATCGGACGAACACCTGCATCGACGTGGCGTCACGTCACAGCGGAAGGAGCATGAGATGAAGCTTGCGGACACGGGTCTCACCCAGGACGAGCTCAAGGGCCTCGTGAAGAAATACATGATCGAAACATACGAGCGCTACGACTTCGTCGCCGAACGCGCCGAAGGCATGTACCTCTACGATCCGGACGGCAACGCCTACCTTGACTTCTACGGCGGCATCGCCGTGAACAACGCCGGCAACTGCAACCCGAAGGTCGTGGCCGCCGTGCGTGACCAGGTGGGCGACATCATGCACACCTTCAACTATCCGTACACCATCCCGCAGGCGCTGCTGGCCAAGAAGGTGTGCGACCTCGCCGGATTCGACAAGATCTTCTACCAGAACTCCGGCACCGAGGCCAACGAGGTGGCCATCAAGCTCGCCCGCAAGTACGGCATCGACCACTTCGGCCCGCACAAGTACGAGATTCTCTCCGCCCTGCACTCCTTCCACGGCCGCACGTTCGGCGCCCTCGCCGCCACCGGCCAGCCGGGCTCCCTCGCCCAGGACGGCTTCGGCGACATGACCCCAGGCTTCGCCTACGCCGAATTCAACAACCTCGACGACTTCAAGGCCAAGATCACCGACAACACCATCGCCATCATGGTCGAGCCCGTGCAGGGCGAAGGCGGCGTGCACCCGGCCACGCAGGAGTTCCTCGAAGGCCTGCGCAAGCTGTGCGACGACAACGGCCTGCTGCTCATCTTCGACGAGGTCCAGACCGGCTGGGGCCGCACCGGCTCCCTGTTCGCATGGCAGGGCTACGGCGTGGAGCCCGACATCTTCACCATGGCCAAGGGCCTCGGTGGCGGCGTCCCGATCGGCGCCATGGTCACCAAGGACCCGATCGCCGCGTCCCTGACCCCCGGAACCCACGGCACCACGTTCGGCGGCTCCCCGATGTGCACCGCCGCCGCGCTCGCCGAGGTCGACGAGATCGTCAGCCGCAAGCTGCCGGAGAACGCCGCCAAGATGGGCGAATACTTCATCGAACAGGGCAAGACGCTGCCGCACATCAAGGAATCCCGCGGCCGCGGCCTGCTCGTCGGCTTCGAGTTCGACGGCACCGTCAACGCCGTGGACGTCAAGCACGCCGCCCTCAAGCGCGGCCTGCTCACCACCGCCATCGGCAACGACATCATCCGCTGCATCCCGCCGCTGATCGTCACGAAGAAGCAGATCGACGAGGCCATCGAAATCCTCTCCGACTCCGTGAACGCCGTCGTCGCCGGCAAGGAGTGACCCTCCGTCCGGCAGCCGACATGGGCTCCCTCGCCGCAGGGAGCCCATGGCTTGCCGCCGGACGCAACCGCCCCTATGCTGGAAACCGCGGTAATGACGCCGCAGATCGAAAGGCACAGCCATGCTCAAGTTTTCCATACCGCAGAACATCATCGTCGACTACGGTGGGGTGAGCCGTCTCGGCACCTATGCCGCCGAACTCACCATGACGAACGTCCTCATCATCGCCGACCCGTTCCTCGCCGACGCCCCGCTCGCCAAACAGGCCACCGACTCGCTCGACGCCGCCGGCATCAGGCATACGATGTTCACCGACGTCAAACCCAACCCGACCGCCGTCTGCGTGGACGAGGCCGCCGAACTCTTCAACGGCAACGGCTGCGACTCCATCATCGCCATCGGCGGCGGCTCCTCGCTCGACGTGGCCAAGGCCGTCGGCGTGGTCGTCAAATACGGCGGCGAGATCGGCGACTACGAAGGCATGAACACCGTGCCCGGACCGATCGTGCCGTTCATCGCCATCCCCACCACCGCCGGCACCGGCAGCGAGGTCACCTCGTTCTCCGTCATCACCGACGAGGCCCGCAACTACAAGCTCACCGTCGGCTCTAAACTGCTGCTGCCCGCCTACGCCATCCTCGACCCGGGCGTGCTCGCCACCGTCCCCGCGCGCGTGGCCGCAGCCTGCGGAACCGACGCCATGGTCCACGCCATCGAATCGTTCACCAACACCGTGGACTCCACGTTCTCCGGCATGTATTCGCTGGAGGCGCTACGCCTCATCGGCAAATACCTCCGCCGCTTCTACGCCCGCCGTGACGACGCCGAGGCGGCGCGCGGCATGATGGTCGCCGCCACCATGGCCGGCATCGCCTTCGAATCCACCCGGCTCGGCCTCGTGCATGCCATGAGCCACCCCATCTCCGCGTTCTTCCATGTGGCGCATGGCGAGGCCAACGGCCTGCTGCTGCCCAGCGTGCTCGAATTCAACGCGCTCGCCGACAAGGGCCAGTACGAGCTCATGCACGAGGCGCTGTTCCCCGACGTCGAATACGCCTACCCGGAGGACTTCATCGACGAGATCCGTTCGC
The DNA here is from genome assembly GCF_003129925.1 of Bifidobacterium catulorum. GTDB lineage: Bacteria > Actinomycetota > Actinomycetes > Actinomycetales > Bifidobacteriaceae > Galliscardovia > Galliscardovia catulorum. The sequence continues at coordinate 20,226 of NZ_QFFN01000029.1, forward strand.
TGCTTTCCGAGATCGGCATCCCCGATTCGCTGGAGGCGGCAGGCGTCGACCGCGAGACGTTCCCCGCCGTCATCGGCCAGATGACCAAGGACGCCATGGCGTCCGGCAACATCGCCGTCAACCCGCGTGCCGTCACGCCGAAGGATGTGGAGGTGATCTATAGGGCTTTGTGATTATGGTGAATCGTGAACGGTGATCGTGCCTCTCTGCGACACCGTGTTGTGGGAACGGAAGCGCCGTGGTCGGCCGGTTGGCCGCCGCGGCGCTTTCATATGCGGTCCGCGATTGCCGGATCATCCGTGGATGTGGCAATACAAATATGGCAATACAGGTGGTATGGCACGTCGGCGGGGATTTGCGATACGGGGACGAAACGCAGACCCGTGGCCCGGTGCGTGAACGCGACCGGAAGTCCGTCGCCGGGGTCATCGGGATGATCGGATTCGTCGGAATGGCCGGAGTGGCCGGTGTCGTCGTCGAGCAGTGCGGCGATGACGTTCGGCGCATGGAACATCTCACCCTGCCTGACGCCGTCGAACGATGGATGGCCGACATGCGCGGCTGACCGAAGCGCCGGGCATCCGCCGGGCAGCCGCAAGCGCCGTCGCGAGTACCATAGGGGACTATGCTGCAACCCGAAGCCCTGGCCATGCTCGACGCCGGCGCGAACGTGTTCCTCACCGGCGCCCCCGGCTCCGGAAAGACCTACGTGCTCAACGAATTCATCCGTAGCGCGCGACGCAACGGCAGATCCGTCGCCGTCACCGCGTCGACGGGCATCGCGGCCACGCACGTCAATGGGCAGACCATCCACTCGTGGAGCGGCGTCGGCGTCGCCACCGCATTGGAGCCGGCCACGCTCAAACGCATCAAGACACGGCGTCGCAAGGCCATCGACGCCACCGACGTCCTCATCATCGACGAGGTCTCGATGATGCACGCATGGCTGTTCGACATGGTCGACGAGGTCTGCCGCATACTGCGGCGCGACGACCGTCCGTTCGGTGGCCTGCAGGTGGTCGTGTCCGGAGACTTCTTCCAACTGCCGCCCGTCAGCAGGTCCGGGCGCGACAACGACATGATCGCGCCGAGCGAGACGTTCATGCGCTCGCGGGCGGAATACGCGCGACGTGGTCTCGACCCGGAGGGCTTCGTCACCGAATCGTTGATATGGGAGCGGCTGCGGCCCACGATATGCTATCTGACCGAGCAGCATCGCCAGGACGACGGCCGGCTGCTCGGCGTGCTCACCGACATCCGCGATGGCAACGTGACCGACGCCGACCGCGGCCTGCTCGCCGATCGCATCGGCTGTTTGCCCGATCCGGGCGTCGTCGCCACGAACCTGTTCCCCACGAACCGTCAGGCAGACTCGCTCAACGACCGACGTCTCGCCGAGATCGGGGAGGAGCCGCATGAATATCTCGCCGAATCGGCGGGTTCCGCCCAACTCGTCGAACGTCTGAAAAGGAACATGCTCGCCCCGGAACACCTCGCATTGAAGCGGGGGGCGGCCGTCATGGCGCTGCGCAACGACCAGGACCGCCAATACGTCAACGGATCCATCGGCACGGTCGTCGAATTCGAACAGGGGAGCAAGGGCGGCTGGCCCATCGTACGGTTCGAGAACGGCAACATCGTGACGATGAAACCCGCGGCCTGGGAGATGATGGACGGCGAGACCGTGCTCGCCAGCGTCAACCAGGTGCCGTTGCGCTGCGCATGGGGCATCACCATACACAAATCACAGGGCATGACGCTTGACCGGGCCGTCATGGACCTGCGGCGGACATTCGCCCCCGGCATGGGATATGTGGCGTTGTCCCGTGTCGAATCGCTCGACGGACTGTATCTGCGGGGCATCAACGACAAGGCGTTCCTCGTCTCCGACGATGCCGTGCGTCTTGACTCCCGGCTTCGCGCGGAATCGCGTTCGGCGGCCGAAACGCTCGCCGCCGAAGGCGCGGCGGCGTTCGATCCGCGTCGACGGAAAACCACGACGATGGACCCGGAGAAGTCGTCGTCGGGGGAGAATCCGGACGATTCGGGCATGGACGACGAATTCATGCAGGATACGCTGTTCTGAAGTGTTTTGAAGTGTTTTGACGTGTTCTGTATGTTCCTGATGTCGTCAACGAAGATCTCGAATACGTCGGCCAAGCGTGCGCATGGCCTTGAGACTGCGTTCGTAGAACGCGGCGACCACGATCAGCGCGATGCCGGCCAACGCCAGCCATACCCACCAATAGTCCGCGCTGAACGCGCGGATCGCCGGCCAAAGCCGTACGAACACATGGATGGCCATGACGACGGTGCCGCATACCAGCGGTGCCTGCAGACCGCGGACGCCGCCGACGATGATCGCCGCCAACGCCATCGTGCCGACGATGACGATGCGTACGCCCGACGGCGCCGGCACGATCCACGTGAGCAGCAGCGACGGCAGCATGGCGGTCAGCAGGCCGGGGCCGAGCTCCTTCCAGCTGCGTCGCGCTACGTTGCGGCGCATGCGTATGCCGCCGGCGACGAGCATGGCGACCGCGAGCGTGAGCGTCGGCAACTCCGGCGGCGTGACCGGGGCGTATGTGGTCCGGCCGTCGAAAACCAGCGCGTTGAAGTTCGTGGCGGCGATGACCAGCACGCCGATCAGGGCGATGGCGGCAAGCATGATGGCACGCTGCCGCCGGTTGCTCGTCGGCGGCCCGTCAAGCCATGCGATGGCCGCGATGGCCGCCAGGGAGCATAGGGCGACCAGCTGCGGCAGGATGATGACCGTCGGATCGGTGATGAAGGGGATGGCGTCGATGAGCGTGCCGCATCCCTTGAGACAGGTCAGCGTTCCGGCGGTGAACATGCCGCCGATGGCGCAGACGCCCGCCGGCAGCATCAGACCGGTGCGTTCCGAGTCCCTGAGCGATACCGTCCGGCCTTCGGCCTTGGCGAAGGCGGCCAGCGCGAGTATGCCGATCATGATCAGGCCCCAGAGGAGATATCTCGGTATGGTCATGTCGCTGTTGCCGAGGTTCGTCAATCGTTGCGTTGCGTAGGTGATGTTCATGGCATGGAATCCGATGAATGGCACGATGGCGAGGCCCGCGACGATGCGTGGGCCTTCCGGCATGTCGTTCGACAGCACCAGATACCAGACGGCGCACAACGACATGGCGACGAGGCCGGTCGCGATCGCCATGCCGTCGTGTCCGTTGGTGTTCAATGCGGCGAGGGAGATCATCGACAGCAGCGACAGGCATTGCAGCGTGCGCAGCGCGTAGATGGCGTATGACGGCCGGGGGCGTGCCGGCTGTTGGAGTTGTCGTGGTTGGGGACGTGGCTGGTATTGTTGCGGCCGCGACGTCGATGAGGTCGATGATGATGGTGATGACGTTGATGGTGGCGACGTTGACGATGACGATGGTGCCGACACCGCCGTCGCCGCGTCGATTCCCCCTCCGACGAATATGCGCATCGCCAATACGGCCGCGGCGAAGACGCACGGCAGCAGCAAGAACGCCGCCAGCACCGTGGCGCGGTCGGAGGGGAACGTGGCCAGCAGGCACAATGCCATCGTCGCCGCCACAAGGGCGGGGATGATGAACCGGCGGCTCAAAGTGCGTGACAGCCATAGCAGCGTGACGGCCAGCATCAGCATGGTGACGAGCGTGGGGATGGACGGAGTCGGTTTGAATGAGGAGAAGGGCGACGACCATCGGGAGACCAGCATGGTGAGCGGCACGTCGATGAGCACGGTGAGAATCGCCGGAAGACTGCACAGCGTCTGCGTCGCCAGCGCCATGGCGGCGATGATACCGCCGAGCACGCGGCCCGCCTCGCATTCCTTCGCGGACGGCCGCCAATGCGTTTCCCGGGCGCGTGGCGGCGCTGTCGTGGACCGCTTCTCCTGGGCCGCGTTTCTGAGCATATGCGACAATGCGGCGAACGCGCAGGCGAAAACGGCCGCCTCCGCGCACGGTATCAGGAACCGCCAGTCCTGATACTGCCGTGCGACGTCTCCGGCGAACACCAGTTCGTCGATGGCGGGGGCGACCGGCATGAGGGAAAGCGCCGCTGCCGGCAGCGTCAATGCCGGGACGACCGGGGCGTCCGTGGAGAACCGACGGTGCAGGAACGGCCAGAATGTCAGCCAGACCAGTGTGGTGAGCAGGGATGAGACGAGGACAGTCACGGGGTCCCGGGGCTGCGTGGCCAGCGTCACGACGGCCAACGCCGCGACCGTGCCGAAGACCATGCCGATGATGATGACGGCATTGCGTTCCACGTTCGGTGCCCTGACACCGCCTTCGCCGCCGTCCCCGGCATCGCCGGACCCGCGCCGACGGGCGGGCAGGAACGCACCGACGGGGACGGCGACCATGGCCGTGCCGAGCATCGCCGCCCACAGCCGAGTGGTGGAGACGCCGTCGAACAGCATATCGAAAACGGGATTGAAGCCGAACGCCCCGTACAGGGTGAGCATGAGTGCGTATGGGGAGGCGAAGGCGGCGAACAGCGTGCAGCAGCGCAGCGGATCGCGTCCCCGTACGCGCAGCGACCACCACAATCCCATGCCGATGCCGGAAACGAGCATCATGGCCGGTCCGGCGACCGCTTCGGCCGGAACGTCCACGAACACCGGCAAGCCGGAGACGAGATGGGCGTCGATGGTCAGGGCGATGAGTCCCGCCCACCCCACGCCCTCCGCCGTGATGCGCAGCCGCTCATGCAACGCATACGAAAAGGCCAGGGCGATGGCTGCGATGGCTGCGATGGCCGCGCCACGCTGCACGTCGTCGAGCATCGAATACGTGAGCGCGGCGAACACGAGCACCGCCATCGACACCAGGGCGATGCCGATGGCCAGCAGCAGAATCTGCACGTTGAACCGCTGCCTTGGCGTTGATGCCGTTGACGGCGTCATCTCCGGCGGTGTCTTTGGCATCGGTCGGAACGGTGCCGTCCCCGGCGCGGCGGCGTCCGCGATCATCGCGCCGATCAGCCGGGCGCGTTCATCGAGCAACGCGGCCGCGGCTCGGCCCAGTTCGAGGATTTCGGCCGCCCGTGGGTCGGTGAGATCCACACCCGTGGGGGATACGCGCGGGTCGGCGATCGGCGCGAACGTATCGGGGTATATATGCGGATCGGTCAATTGGGACGTATCGCGGGGCCATGCGTTCAACGTCACCCCGTACGGGGGACGCCGCCGTGGGTCCCGCAGCTGGTCGATGAGCCGGTCCCGTCGATCCAGCGTCTGCGCCGCGCGGCGGCTCAGGTCAAGCAGTCGCGCGGATCTCGGGTCGCCGAGATCGAGACCGGCCGGGGAGACGCGGCCGGATATCGGCGTGAACGTGTCCGGATACAACGCGGCGTTGCGCAGATCGTGGACGGAACGCGGCCATCGTCCCCCTCGTCGCGACGCCGGGTTCATCATCGAATCTGATGCCATTGCAGCCCCCTTCCGAGCATGCCTGATACCAGTCTCCCATACATGCGACGGATGGTGAAGCGTCGTTCGACGCGATTCGCACCGTCACGCCGATGTCCCTTAACGTGAATACCCTTGGGACGTATGAGTTCCAAAGCATTGCGTATGTCTACGCTGTTCCTTCGCACGCTGCGCGAGGATCCCGCGGACGCGGACGTCGATTCCGCGAAGCTGCTGCAGCGAGCCGGATATATCCGTAAGGCCGCCCCCGGCATCTGGACGTGGCTGCCGCTGGGTCTGAGGGTCCTCGACAAGATCGAAGGCATCATCCGCGAGGAGATCAACGGCATCGGCGCCCAGGAGGTGCATTTCCCCGCCCTGCTGCCGCGTGAGCCGTACGAGGCCACCCATCGCTGGGAGGAGTACGGCGACAACATCTTCCGTCTCAAGGACCGTCACCAGGCCGACTATCTGCTCGCCCCGACGCACGAGGAGATGTTCACCCTGCTGGTCAAGGACATGTACTCCTCGTACAAGGACCTGCCCGTCACGCTGTACCAGATCCAGACCAAGTACCGTGACGAGTTCCGCCCGCGCGCCGGTCTGATCCGCGGCCGCGAGTTCATCATGAAGGACGCCTACTCGTTCAGCATCGACGAGGAGGGCCTGCGTAAGGCCTATATGGACGAACGCGGCGCCTACGAGCGCATCTTCCAGCGTCTCGACCTCAAGTACGTGCCGGTGTTCGCCATGTCCGGCCCGATGGGAGGGTCCGCATCCGAGGAGTTCCTCGCCCCCATGCCCATCGGCGAGGACACGTTCGCGCTCGCCCCGTCCGGCAAGGCATGGAACGTCGAGGCCCTGCACACGCCCGAATTGCCCGAGGTCGACTGCTCCGCCACGCCCGCCGCGCACAAGGAGGCGACGCCGGACGCGAAGAGCATCGAGAAGATGATCGAACGCGCCAACGCCGACCATCCGCGAGCGGACGGCCGCGAATGGGCCGCCTCCGACATCCTCAAGAACGTGGCCATCGCCGTCAAACATCCCGAGGACGAGGAGCACGACGAACCGTGGCGCGAGGTCGTCGTCATCGGCGTCCCCGGCGATCGCACGGTGGACATGAAGCGCCTTGAGGCGCAGTTCGCCCCCGCCGAGATCGAGGAGGCCACGGAAGAGGACCTGAAGGGGCATTCGGAGCTCGTCGTCGGCTACATCGGACCGATGGTCCTTGGGCCGCAGGCCGAGGCCGCCGGTGTGAAGGATCCGGTGCGGTACCTCCTCGACGCGCACGTGGTCAAGGGCTCCGCATGGTTCACCGGTGCCGACGAGAACGAGGTCGACTACTACGATCTCGTCTACGGGCGCGACTTCGAGGCCGATGGCACCGTGGAGGCCGTCGAGGTGCGTCACGGAGACATGAGCCCGGACGGCTCCGGCCCGCTGAGCTTCGAGCGCGGCGTGGAGATCGGCCAGGTGTTCCAGCTCGGTCTCAAATACTCCAAGGCGTTGGACCTCAAGGTGCTCGACCAGAACGGCAAGACCGTGCCCGTGTGGATGGGATGCTACGGCATCGGCGTCTCCCGTGTGCTCGCCTGCATCGCCGAGACGCATCACGACGACCGAGGCCTGGCATGGCCGGCCGTGATCGCCCCCGCCCAGGTGCATGTGGTCGCCACCGGCAAGAACGCCGAGGCTTTCGAGGCCGCCGAGAACCTCGTAGCCGCGCTTGAGGCCAAGGGAATCGAGGTCATCTACGACGATCGCAGGAAGGTCTCCCCGGGCGTGAAGTTCAAGGACGCCGAACTCGTCGGCGCCCCGCTGATCGCCGTCGCCGGCCGCGACACCGTGAACGACGGCACCATCGAGGTGCGTGACCGCGATGGCGGCAACGACGTGGCCGTGCCGGTCGCCGAGGCGGCTGACGCCATCGCCGCACGCGTGGCCGACCTGCTCAAGTAATACACGGTGCGACGGCCCGTAATACACGGTGCGACGGCCTGATGATTCGGGCAAGCCATCGATTTCGGACGGGCCGAATCGACCGTGACACCGGCTCCTCCCTATGGAGGGGCCGGTTTTTTGATCATTGCGTTCCTTCCATCCATCGGTGGAGAAGTCCGAAGGATATCCACAATCCCAGGATCCCCTCCGACTTATCCACAGCATCCGTCCGAGGGTGGTCCATCCGTCAACATTCCCGGTTTTCCATGCCGCGACCCGCCGTTGTGCCGCATAGTGGATATCACCGTTCCGCGGCGACCGGGATCATAGGCGACGTTCTTCCCCTTCTTCCTCCTCTCTCGCCATTGAACCCGGCTCCGCTGACGGAATGGTCCAAACGTCGAATGCAAGGGAAAGGGCCGACCATGGCACAGCAGTCACAGATCGTCATCACCGGGAATGTGGGCAGGGAGCCGACACGGCTGGGAGCGCAGGGCGGCACGCCGATGTGCACGTTTCGCCTGGCCTCCACGCGTTCGTTCTGGAACCGGCGCACCCGGCAGTGGCAGGAGAGCCCGACCACATGGATCACCGTCAAGGCCTTCCGGACGCTTGCGTTGAACGTCATGCAGTCGGTGAAGAAAGGCGACGCCGTGATCGTCGTCGGGGACCTCGTCACCGAGACCTGGGAGCGCGACGGGGCGCAGCGCAGCGCGATCGCGATAGAGGCGGCGTACGTCGGGCACGACCTCAACCGGGGGGCGTCCATGTTCGTACGCACGCAGAACGGCGGGGGAGGCTCAGGCGGAGGGG
>NZ_QFFN01000003.1 GCF_003129925.1 Bifidobacterium catulorum
AGGACCGGTACCGTTCGCGCTCATTTCCGATGAGGCACCACTAACCATTACGCGCTCAAAAAACATGAGTCACGTCGACACCCGGCTCCGATGCACGGCTGTTGTTAGCATGGTTCCATGCCTACTGATCTGTTGGGGCGCGAATACGAGATCTTTCCCGCGCCGGAAGCTTTGGAACATCATGGACCTGCGACCATCATCGCCATGTGCAACCAAAAGGGTGGCGTAGGCAAGACCACATCCTCCATCAACATCGCCGGCGCGCTCACTAACTTCGGACGCAAGGTGCTCATCGTGGACTTCGACCCGCAGGGGGCGTCGTCCGTCGGGCTCGGCATCAACGCGAACTCCGTGGACAACACCATCTACACCGCCATGTTCAACACGTCCATGGACCCGCATGACGTCATCCACCACACCCGGTTCCCCCTTCTCGACATCATCCCCGCCAACATCGACCTGTCCGCCGCCGAGGTGCAGCTCGTCACCGAGGTCGGCCGCGAACAGGTGCTCGCCCAGGTGCTGCGTCCGCTGCGCGACGAATACGACGTCATCATCATCGACTGCCAGCCGTCCCTCGGCCTGCTCACCGTCAACGCCCTCACCGCGGCCGACGGGGTCATCATCCCCGTCGCCGCCGAGTTCTTCGCGCTGCGTGGCGTGGCTCTGCTCATGCAGTCCATCGAGAAGGTCAAAAGCCGCATCAACCCGCAGCTGCGCATCGACGGCGTGCTCGTGACCATGTATACCCGCACCCTGCACTCCGAGGAGGTGCTCGCCCGCATCTACGAGGCGTTCCAGGACAAGGTGTTCCACACGGTCATCACCCGTTCCATCAAACTGCCCGACGCCACCATCGCCGCCGCGCCGATCACCATGTACGCCCCGCAGCACAAGACCGCCAAGGAATACCGCGAGGTGGCGCGCGAGCTCGTGGCCCGTGGCGTCGTCCGCTGACGACGGGCTCCGCATGACGCGACCCCACGACCGGGAAGGCGCCGGATTCACCGTCACGCTCGACGCCTACCAGGGTCCGTTCGACGTGCTCCTCGACATGCTCGCCAGCAGACGGATGGACCTCACGGAGGTGTCGCTCGCCGCCGTCACCGACGAATTCATGCGGTACATCGACAGGATGGACCTCGAACGGAATCTGGACGAGGCCAGCGCGTTCCTCGACGTTGCCGCCGTGCTCGTCGAGGCCAAGAGCGTCGCCATCCTGCCTGCGGACGAGGACGACGAACGCGACGGGCACGGCATGGAGGCGTTGCGCGAACGCGACCTGCTGTTCGCCAGACTCCTGCAGTACAAGGCGTTCAAACAGGCAGGCCTGGATTTTCGCGTCCGCATGACCGAGCACGGCGGCCGCATCGCCCATCCGGGATACTGCGGCGAAGACGTCGCCGCGATGCTGCCTCCCCTGGCATGGACGACCTCCCCGGAGGGCCTCGCCGCCCTGGCGGCGAAGGCGCTTGCCGACGCACCCGTCCGCGAGGTGTCGGTCGGGCAGCTCCATGTGCCGATCGTCGATCTTCGGCGGCAGGCCGCCATCGTGCGCGACCGGCTGAAGGCGCTGCCCGGGGGCAGTGCCACGACCTTCGCCGAACTCACGGAGGACACGACGTCGAACCTTGAGATAGCGGCACGGTTCCTCGCCGTCCTGGCGTTCTTCAAACAGGGCGTCGTCCAGGTTCGTCAGCGGCGCCCCTACGCCGAACTCCATCTGCGGTGGGCGCCCGACGCCGGCGCGTCGGACGATCCGTACGAAGGCCCGACGGGCGACGATCCGCAGGACGGCGGCGACACCGCCATGGCGCCGTCATCATGACCTACGACAAAGGATCCCATCCGATGAACCATACCGAAACGGACGTCGATGCGGGAAAGCGCCCGCTCGACGTCGAGGCATTCCCCGGCGGACTGCGCTCATGTCTGGAATCCATGCTCATCGTCTCCGACCGGCCCCGGTCCGCCGGCGAGCTGGCGAGGACGCTGGGAGTGTCCGAATCACGCGTGGACAAGGTCCTGCATGACCTGCGGGCCGAATACGACGGCGATGACGACACGCCGGCGCGGGGATTCGAGCTGCGCCACACCGTGCGGGGATGGCAGTTCGCCAGCAGGCGCGAACTCGAACCGGTGGTGCGCCGGTTCGTCACCGACGGGCAGACGTCCCGGCTCTCGCAGGCCGCATTGGAGACGCTCGCCATCGTCGCCTACCAGCAGCCGATCACACGCGCACGGGTGGCGGACATCCGGGGCGTCAACTCCGACGGCGTCATCCGCTCCCTGACCGTGCGCGGCCTGATCGTGGAACGGGGCGTCGATGAGGAGACCTATGCGGCCCTGCTCGTCACCGGAGACCTGTTCCTTGAGGCCATGGGACTGGACGGGCTCGACGAGCTGCCGTCCCTGGCGCCGTTCCTGCCCGACCCCGAGGACGGACTGGAACCCTAGCCCGGTCGGCCCCGGCAGCCCGGGGCCGACCCTGTCAAGCAATCCGGCTATCATTACGACGGTTTGTGTATTCAGGGATAACGACAGAACCAAGTCTTTTCGAAACAATCCGTTCGAGACGCAAATACGACAGTCAATTAAGAGAGGTTTTCGATGGCGGTACGCGGTGATATCCGTAATGTGGCGATTGTGGCTCACGTCGACCACGGCAAGACCACGCTGGTGAACGCAATGCTCCAGCAGTCCCACGTGTTCAACGAGCGTGAGGAAGTGCCGGACCGTGTCATGGATTCCAACGATCTGGAACGCGAGAAGGGCATCACCATCCTCGCGAAGAACACGGCCGTCGAATACACCGGTCCGCTGGCCGCCAAGTACGGCCACCCCGAAGGCATCACGCTCAACATCATCGACACCCCCGGACACGCCGACTTCGGCGGCGAGGTGGAGCGCGGCATCTCCATGGTCGACGGCGTCGTGCTGCTGGTCGACGCCTCCGAGGGGCCGCTGCCGCAGACCCGCTTCGTGCTGCGCAAGGCACTTGAGGCCAAGCTTCCGGTAATCCTGTGCGTGAACAAGGTGGACCGCCCCGACGCCCGCATCGAAGAGGTCGTGGGCGAGACCTCCGACCTGCTGCTCGGCCTCGCCGACGACGTTCAGCATGAGGGCGTCGACCTCGACCTCGACCAGCTGCTCGACATGCCGGTCATCTATTGCGCGGCCAAGGCCGGATACGCCTCCACCAACCAGCCCGCCGACGGCGGCCTGCCCGACAACGACAACCTCGAACCGCTGTTCGAGGCCATCATCTCCAACATCCCCGCCCCCGAATACGAGGAGGGCGCGCCGCTGCAGGCACACGTGGCCAACATCGACTCCTCCGACTTCCTCGGGCGCCTCGGTCTGGTCCGCATCTACAACGGCACCCTGAAGAAGGGCGCCACCTACGGCCTGTCCCGTGTGGACGGCTCCCTGGAGAACTTCCGCGTCTCCGAGCTGCTGCGCACCCAGGGCCTCGACCGCCAGCCGGTCGACGAGGCGGGCCCCGGCGACATCGTCGCCGTCGCCGGCGTGAACGACATCATGATCGGCGAGACCATCGTCGACCCCAACGACCCGAAGCCGCTGCCGCTCATCCACGTGGACGACCCGGCCATCTCCATGACCTTCGGCGTCAACGACTCCCCGCTGGCCGGCACCGAAGGCAAGGACCACAAGCTCACCGCCCGCATGATCAAGGACCGTCTCGACCGCGAGCTCATCGGCAACGTCTCCATCAAGGTGCTGCCCACCGAGCGTCCTGACGCCTGGGAGGTCCAGGGCCGCGGCGAACTCGCGCTGGCCGTGCTCGCCGAGCAGATGCGCCGCGAGGGCTACGAGCTGACCGTCGGCCGTCCGCAGGTGGTCACCAAGACCATCGACGGCAAGATCAACGAGCCGATGGAGAACACCACCATCGACGTGCCCGAGGAGTACATGGGCGCCGTCACCCAGCTCATGGCCGACCGCAAGGGCCGCATGGACAACATGACCAACCACGGCTCCGGCTGGGTGCGTCTGCAGTTCACCGTGCCGTCCCGCGGCCTCATCGGCTTCCGCACCGCGCTGCTGTCCGCCACGCGCGGCACCGGCATCGCATCCTCCATCTCCGCCGGCTACGCACCGTGGGCGGGCGAGATCACCATCCGCCAGAACGGCTCCATGGTCTCCGACCGTCAGGGCGTCGCCACCCCGTACGCCATGCAGCGTCTGCAGGCCCGCGGCAACTTCTTCGTCGAGCCGCAGTCCCCGGTGTACGAGGGTCAGGTCGTCGGCATCAACAACAAGCCCGACGAGCTCGACGTGAACATCACGCTGGCCAAGCACATGACCAACATGCGCTCCTCCACCGCCGACGTGCTCGAAACCCTCACCCCGCCGATCAAGATGAGCCTTGAGGAGTCCCTGGACTTCGCCAACGAGGACGAATGCGTCGAGGTCACCCCGGAGGCCATCCGCGTGCGCAAGATCATCCTCAGCCGCGACGAATGGTACAAGTGGCGCGCCAAGCAGCGTCGTCAGAACAACAACAAGTAGTTGTTCCGACGACCGTCGACGGCCTTGGCGGCGCCGACGGTCACCACATCGAGGCATACTGGAGCGTATGGCCCAGCGAACGATGAAACGAACTCCACGGCAACGATCCGCACAGCAGCTGCGACGGATGCCGTGGAGTTTTCGTTTGCCCGTCTGGGGACGGCTCCTCGCATGCGTCGCGACCGGCTTCGTCGTCGGCCTCGTCGGCTCGGCGACACACCGCATGGGTGTGCCGTGGAACATCCCCTACGGCCTCGTCCTGTCGCTGGCCCTCATGGGCGTCTCCGCATGGTCGGCCCGCACCCGCGCCGGAGGGCTCGGGGTGGGGTTCCACCTCATCGCATCGGGCTCGGCGGCCATGCTCGTCGCGTCCCACGCGTCGAACTCGCGCGCGCTCATCATCTTCGGCTACCTGTCCGACGCCTATTCGCCCATCATGCAGAAGGCGGGCATCATCTGGCTGCTCGGCATGGTCGCCGTGCAGGTCCTCATGCTGGTTCTGCCCTCCGCATGGTTCCATGTACCACCACGCCGGCATCATCCCGAGGAGCGATAAGGATAAGACATGACGGTTCCATTGCATTATCTGGGCCCCCAGGGGTCGTTCACCCATCAGGCCGCGTTGGAGGCGTCCCGGCTCATCGACGATGCGGGGGAGTGCGTCGCCGAACCGAACGTCACCGCCATCTTCGACGCCGTGGGCGAACGCCGCGGCTGGGGCGTCATCGCATGGGAGAACAACGTCGAAGGCTACGTCGTACCGAACCTCGACGCCCTCATCGACGCCGACGACGTCGCGGGATTCGCGCGAATCGGCGTCGACATCTCGTTCGACGCCCTCGTAAGACATGACCATACGGAACTGACCGCCATATGCGCCCATCCTCATGGACTGGCCCAATGCACCGGATTCATCGCCGACCGGAATCTCGCCGTGCGCCCGACGGCGTCGAACGCCGCGGCCTGCCGAGACATCACCGACACCCAGATAGCCCTGGCCCCATCCGTCTGCGCAGACATCTACGGACTCGACGTGATGGCACGATCCGTGCAGGACTTCAGCGGCGGACGCACCGAATTCCTCGTCCTCGCCCCCCGCGACGACGTGCGGGACCAGCTGGATCGAATCCGCAAGACCGACGACCGGGACTTCGAATCCATCGTCGCGTTCATCCTCCTCAACACCGGTCCCGGCGTGCTCGCCAACCTGCTCGACGTATTACGCTACGCCGGCCTCAACATGACCAGCTTCATCTCACGACCCATCAAGGGCAATGCCGGCACCTACAGCTTCATCGCCACCTTCGACGCCGCTCCATGGCAGCCGCAGTTCAAGGCCGCGCTCAGGCAGGTGCTCACCCACGGCGACTGGGTGAAGACCCTGGCCGTCTACCCCCGCCGGGAACGGCCCAACCCGCCCGTCAGCGCGTGGATGCTTCCACAGGGCGGCATCCACATCGACGACGCGACGACACGCAACGACGATCATGAATCCGATAGGGAACTGCTGTGGAAATGAACATGACGAACGTGGCAAACGACACGAACACCAGCGACGGGGGCGTCAACCACGTCAACGCCGGCGACAGGGGTCTTCCGGAGGCGAACGTCATCGCCGTCGCCGGACTCGGACTCATCGGAGGGTCCCTCGCCAGACGGCTCGTCGCGAGGGGACGCAAGGTGATCGCCTGGAACCATCGCCCCCACCCGTACGGGCAGGCCCGCGCCGCAGGCATCAACTGCGTGGAACGCATCGAGGACCTCGCCCTGGCGAAGCCCGACGTGCTGGTGCTGTGCACGCCGCTGAAGGCCATGCCGCAGGCGCTCGCCTCGATCGCGCCGGTACTGGACCCCCATACGACGCTCACCGACGTCGGCAGCGTCAAAGGCCAGGTCCGTGACGAAGTCGAGGCCGCCGGACTCGGCGCCTGCTACGTCGGCGCGCATCCCATGGCCGGCAGCGAGTTCTCCGGCTACGACGCCTCCAGCCCCGACCTGTACGACGATGCGCTCTGGGCCGTCACCGTCGACGCCGACACCGACTATGAGCGCTTCCTCACCGTCGCCGACATGATCTGCGAGGGCGTCGGCGACCGCATCATCGTCCTCGATGACGAAACCCACGATCAGGCGGCCGCCATGATCTCCCACATGCCGCACGTGGTCTCCACCGCGCTCGCGAACGAGCTGACCGACATGCCCGCACGCAACATCGCGCAGGCGCTCGCCGCGGGATGCTGGCGCGACATGACGCGCGTGGCGCTCACCGACCCGGACCGCACCCGTGCCATGGTGGAGGAGGATGCGGCCAATGTGGCGGAACTGCTGCGGCATATGAGCCGTCGTCTGTCCGACATGGCCGGGCTGTTGGAATCGGGCGGCGATGCGGCGGCGTCGGGAATCCGTGGGTTCTTCTCCACCGCGCAGCCATACCGTGATTTCAAGGCGCGTCAGCGATCCGGCGACGTCGTCCACGACGAGGTCCGGCTGTCGCTCGGCGAGGGCACGTGGCGCGAGGATCTGCTGGCTTCCGCGAAACGAGGCGAGCACGTCATCCGCTTCGATGGCCGTCGCACCGCCGTGGCGCAGGTGCGCACCGCACTGTAGCCCCTATCGGGAGTCCGCCCCTCCCCGCCGCCGCGCCTGACTTTGCACCTGCGCGACGGCGAGGGGTCGGACCGCCGCGATCCGTTTGGCCCGTTCGATGAGCATGGCCATGTCCTCGGGGGATTCGACGCATCCACGGCGCAGCCACATCCAGATGGCCGACGTCAGGGCCGAGGCCATCATCTCCTTGCCGTACATGACGGGTACGCCGTCCGTCTCCAGGCGTATTCCCGATTTCTCCGTCTCTATGATGAGCAGGTCGGCGAGAAGGTCCTTCACCTTGGTGTAGAGCTGCATGTCGGATCCGCTCTGTGATATCGCGTCGAAGAAATCGAAGTCCTGCCTGATGTAACGCAGTGCGCCGAGTATCGCCTCATGGGGGATGAACTCGCGGTCGGAGGGGCGGTGCGAACGCAGGACGATGTCGTTGAGGTCGGAGACGGCGTTGGCTATGAGCTGCTGCCGCAGATCGAACTTGTCGGTGTAGTGCGTGTAGAAGGTGCCGCGGTTGATATGCGCTTCGCGGGCCAGATCGCTGACCGTCGTGGCATCGAAGCCCTTGGCGCGCGTGAGCGTGATGAACGCCTGTTTGAGCGATGCCTCGGTCCGTGTGTTCCTGCGTTGTGCCATGCCGTCTCCTTATGCCGACAACGAACGATCATGGGATTGGCATCATTATGGCATAGCGACAACACGTTGTACAGATAAGGGGGAGGGATTCCGACGAATGGAAGATGGCAGGGAATGGAGGACCATGGCGAATGGTCTCAGAACGGGCGTTCGGGAACCGGTCTGAACAGGACGATGTCCGCTACACGGATATCCACCAGCTGCGCGGGACGACGGCCGTTGGCCGATTCGTCCCGCAGCAGATGCAGCGTCGCCCCGTCATGGCCGGTCACATGGCCGACGAAATCACGGTACCGTTCCCTCCCGTTCTCAGGGTCCGGACCAAGCGAGGTGCGGACTACTATGCGTGCGCCGACGGGGATGCGGGCGATGCCCGCGCTGCGCTGCTCGATGCTCATGACGCCGAGTCTATGCCATGACCGGGAGCATGGGCACGGGTTTCGGCCGGTGATGTGATTTGCGTCACATCAAACGTTTGCCTTGCGAGTGCGCCATGTACGTCACACACGACACCGGTAGCCTGAAAACGGTGGGAAGCTCTCCCGTGCCATGGCACGGAACATCAAGGGCCTCTTCGCAGGCGAACGGGGCTGCGAAGAGGCGGTCTGACGGTCGGGGGAATCGTCGTGGACTACCAGATGCCGATGATTTTCCACCATCCCATGCCGAGAGTGATCCATACGGCCACACAGACGATGCCGCACAGCAGCCCTATCTTCAGGAACTCGGGGGTCTTCACATATCCGGCGCCGTATATCAGGGCCGCGGGGCCGGAGGCGTAATGGGTCATCGCTCCGATCAGACCGGTGGTGCAGCCGAGCATGAGGGCGGCGGCAAGCGGCGGGGCTCCGGCGGCCACTGCCACGCCGAGGAACAGGGTATACAGGGCCACGGCCTGGGCGAGTTCGGCGGCGAACAGGTAGTGCATGAGGAAGTAGCAGACGGTGAGCAGCGCCAGCACGGCCATCCACGGCATGCCGGACGTGGCCCGCGCGATGATCTCCCCGGCCCATGCGGCCACGCCGAGGTCGTTGATCGGGGTGGCCATGCCGACCAGCACTCCGAAGAAGATGAGCGTGGACCAGGCGGAGGTGTTGGCCGCCATGTCCTTCCAGGTGATGATGCCGGAGACGAGCAGCACTGTCACGCCGAGGAACGCGACGGTGGTGGCATTGATGCCGGTCATCGATCCGGTGGCCCACAGCACCAGCATGATGACGAACGTGGCGGCCATGATCCATTCCTTCACGCTCAGGCGTCCCAGATTCCTGAGTTCGGCGCGGGCGTCGCTCTGTGCGGTCGGTACGTGCCTGATGGTCGGCGGATACACCTTGTATACCAGCGCCGGGATGATGAGCAGGCACAGTACGCCGGGGACGATGCCCGCGAGCGCCCATGTGCCCCAGCCTATGGTGACGTCGGAGTCGGCGGCGAGTTGGGCGACGACGGGGCCGGCGGCCATGGCGGTGGTGAACATGGCGGAGGTGACGGCGTTCACGTTGTTCGCCGTGATGGCCAGGTAGGCGCCGATGCGGCGTCGTGACTCGTCGGATTCGGGGGTGGATCGTTGCACATCGCTGATGGAGGTGATGATGGGGAAGAGGATGCCGCCGAGGCGTGCCGTGTTCGACGGGGTGGCGGGGGCGAGCAGCAGGTCGGCGGCGGACAGTCCGTAGGAGATGCCGAGTGTGGATTTGCCGAGCAGGCTGATGAACACGAGTGCGATGCGGCGGCCGAGTCCGGTCTTGACGAAGCCCTGGGCGATGAAGAACGCGGCGACGATGAGCCAGATCGATGCGCTGCCGAGCCCGGCGAACGCCTCGGTCTTCGGGTCCATGGCGCCGGTGAGCATGGCGACGGTCAGTCCGATGATGGCGATGGCGGACGTGGGCAGCGGCTGGAGGATGAGGCCGAGGATGGTGCCGAGGAAGATGGCGAGCATGTGCATGGCCCTGGGTTCGAGCCCTTCGGGCGGCGGTATGACGTAGATGGCGGCGGTGATGGCCACACAGACCGCGGCCTTGATGAGCTGGCTGGTTCGTTGCTTGGTTGCCTGCGTCATGATGCTCCTTTGCTTGACGTTGCTGGTGAACGGAACCGTGATGGCGACGTCGTCATCGTGCCGATTCATGCGATGCCCCGAGCGTAGGAAAAATGTGACGAGCCTCACAAATAAATCCCGCCAATATGGGGGCGGCTCGCCGACTTGTATGGTTGTGAACGTTGGGATTTCAGGCGTGTTGCTCATATAGGCATCGTTTATTTGTACGGCGCTTGCCATCTCCATAGGTTGGTAGACATCAGCCGGGCAGCGAAGCCCGGCCGCCGGCCATCGGCCGGCGATGACATCGAGACTAAGGACGGTAATCATGACCGGAATGGAAACGCTGAGGAATCCCTTCGTCAACAGGGGCGCCGCCTTCACCGCCGAAGAGCGCATCGCCGCCGACGTGGATGGTCTGCTGCCCGCCGCCGTGCGGACGCTTGACGCGCAGGAGAAGATGATGCATGCTCGTTTCTCCGCCATCGACGGCGATCTCGACAAGCGTCTGTATCTGATGGGTGTTGCCCGCGAGAACCGTGCGTTGTTCTATCACGGCATGGCCCGGCATCTGACCGAATACATGCCGATCGTGTACGCGCCGACCGTCGCCCAGTCGATTCGGCAGTACGACAAGTACTATCTGGGCAGTGACGTGGCCTACGTGTCCATCGAACACCCCGAACGCATCAAGGACGCGTTGCGCCAGTATGCGCAGGGTCGCGACATCGACCTCATCGTGGCCACGGACGGCGAGGGCATCCTCGGCATCGGCGACTGGGGCGCGCAGGGGGCGGAGATCCTCACCGGCAAGCTCGCCGTCTACACGGCGGCCGCCGGCATCGACCCCTCCCGCGTACTGCCGGTCATGATCGATGTGGGCACCGACCGCAAGGAACTGCTCGACAACCCCGACTACGTGGGCAACCGCTTCCCGCGAGTGCGCGGCGAACGCTACGACGCGTTCATCGACGCGTTCGTCCACGACAGCCTCGAACTCTATCCGGACGCCCTGCTGCATTGGGAGGATTTCGGCCGTCCCACCGCCGCGCCCATTCTCGAACGGTACCGTCGCGAGGTTCTCACCCTCAACGACGACATCCAGGGCACCGGCGTGACCGTGCTCGCCGCGCTTGTGGCGGCGCGCAGGATCGCCGGCACCGGCTACGAGGACACGCGCATCCTCGTGTTCGGTGCGGGCACCGCCGGCGTCGGCATCGCCGACCAGCTCGTCGACGACATGGTGGTGAACGGCGGCATGGACCGTGCCGAGTCAATGGCCCGGGTGGCGTTGGTGGACCGCTATGGCCTGGTGCTGAAGGGGCAGGACGGCTTGACCGAAGGCCAGCGCAAGTATGCGCATGACCCGGCCGAATTCGCAGGCGTGGCCGATATCACCGACCTCGCCCAGGTGGTGGATGCGTTCCGTCCATCCGTGCTCATCGGCACCTCCACCCGGCCAGGCGCGTTCGACGAGCGCGTTGTGACCGCCATGGCCAGCCATGTGGAGCGGCCGCTCATCTGCCCGATCTCCAATCCGACCGAACTCGCCGAAGCCAAGGCGGCCGACGTCATCCGCTGGACCGACGGCAGGGCGTTCGTCATCACGGGAACGCCCTCCGCGCCCGTGGAATACAACGGCGTCACCTACCATATCGGCCAAGGCAACAACGCGCTCATGTACCCGGGGCTGTGCTTCGGCGCCATTGTGGGCAAGGCCCGGCTCATCAGCGACCGCATGCTGCTCGCCGGCGCCCACGCCATCTCCGACATGATCGACGTGGACCAGCCGGGCGCCGCCGTGCTGCCGCCGGTCAGCCGGCTCACCGAAATCTCCCGCAGGGTCGCCATCGCCGTGGCCGAACAGGCCATAGCCGAGGGGCTCAGCCGCGAACCGGTCGACGACGTGCCGGCCGCCGTCGAAGCCGCCACCTGGCACCCTGAAGACTAGGCCGGATGCTCCTCGAACACCCCGCGTACAATGACAGACACCAATGTCGTTGAACGCGGGGAGGCAATGTGGCGTCGATAGAGAACATCCGCGACCTCGAACTGTTCCAGCTCGTCGCCGAACTCGGCAGCTTCACCGACGCCGCTGCCGCGGCCGGCGTCTCCCAGCCCACCGTGTCCCAGGCGGTCAAACGCCTTGAATCCCGGCTCGGCGCCACCTTGCTGCAACGTAGGCGCTTCGGCGCAGGCGGAGGGCTGAGCCTCACCGGCGAAGGGCTTATCGTCGTCCGCCACACCGCCGCCATACTCGGTGAACTCGATGCGCTCGCCGACGACCTCGACGCCGCCCACATGCACGATGTCTACACCGTGGGACTGCCGCCCATCATCTCCGCCTATCTGCTGGGCGACGCCTCCATCGACATGCTTGCCGACCGACTGCACGGCAGGATATCCGTGCAGTCGGTCGGCTCCACGCGTCTCATGGAGCAGATCGAACGTCATGACGTGGATTTCGGGGCCGTCGCCACCCTCGACGCCCTGCCGGACATCGGCGGTGTCCGATCGTTCAAACTCGCATCGTTCCCCTTCCGACTCACCTATTCGGCGGTCAACCCTCCGGAGATGCTCAGCGGGCGGAGCGGCTTCGACTTCGGTGACGAATCGTTGTTCCGCCACCTGCGGTTCGTCACGCTGGGAGGCGACTTCGTGCATTCCCAGGCGGTGGACGAATTCCTCAGGTCGCGCATCGACGTCACCCAGCTCATCGAAGTGGCCGACGTCAACACGATGAAAGCCATCATCGCCTCCGGTCTGGCCGTCGGTCTCATGGCATCCATCGCCGTGGAGAACGACGACCGTCTCGCCACGTTGCCCGTGCACGGCGTCGAACTGCCCACGTTCGACGTCTACGTGTTCAACGACGAGACGCGTGACGCCCCCGGGCAGACGGGCGGACGCGGCGAGGGGGCCCAGGCGTTCCTCGACGTCATCGGACGACGGCTCGCCTCCGATGCGCAGGATTGAACGGGCGCGGCGCATATCATGCGGAGCGGGCATGACGGGGCATGCATGACATGCATTCGCGGCCCTCATGCTTTCGTGGTAAGAAGTTGAGGCATGGCATTCGAATCATTCAGGAAGAAATACGACCAGCTCATGTCCGACAAGCGGCCGCTCGGCGAGACCGACCCCGAATTCGTGGACATGTTCAGCCGTTTCGCCTACGACGAAGTGGTGAGCGACCCCGACGCCAACCATCCCGACCTTGACGACCGCATCAGGTCCATGGCCATTCTCGCCGCGCTGATCGGCTGTCAGGGCCTTGACGAATACCGGCTCATGCTTCCCGCCGCACTGCGGACGGGAGTCACCCCGGTGGAGGTCAGGGAGATCGTCTACCAGGCGACCGCCTACCTCGGCATCGGCCGTGTCATGGGTTTCCTCAACGCCACCAATGACGTGTTCCTCGAACGGAGAATCCCCCTGCCCCT
Organism: Bifidobacterium catulorum; assembly: GCF_003129925.1. GTDB lineage: Bacteria > Actinomycetota > Actinomycetes > Actinomycetales > Bifidobacteriaceae > Galliscardovia > Galliscardovia catulorum. Next base: position 13,255 of record NZ_QFFN01000003.1, read on the forward strand.
CGAACCGCAGGGCACCGTCGACGCCGACACCCGCATGGAGGCCGGCGAACGTGAACAGATGGCGATCTTCGGCGAGCACATGCGCGGATTCGCCGAAACCGGTCCCGCGGCGACCCGGCACATCCGCCGCTGGCTCGTCGGCAACTGCTTCGGCGACTACTATACGCGCGGCGGGCTCGACGTGCGCCGACGCGAGATGATCACCCTGTGCTTCTTGGCCGCGCAGGGCGGCTGCGAACCGCAGCTCACGGCCCATGTGAAGGCCAACGTGAACGTAGGCAACGAGCGGACGTTCCTCATCGCGGTCATCTCCCAGATCATGCCCTACATCGGCTATCCGCGCACGCTCAACGCATTGGACTGCGTGGACCGGGCGTGCGCGGGGACGGACGCCGACGGGAAAGGCGAATAGGCTACCGCCGGTCGTCTTCCTCATACCGCGCGAACAGGGCGTCGGCGAGCGCGTCGAGCTCCTCGTCCGTGTAGTCGCGGTCGGCGTCGATGACGATCCCGTCGCCGGGATCGTCATCGTTGACCGGTGCCGCGGGTCCGTCTTCTCCGGTGGAGGTGGAATGTACGGGGGAGACCGGGCCGTCGATGAGAGGGTCGCCGTCATATCCATCGACATCGCATCCGTCGTCGGCCAGGGATATGAGCGTGCCGAACACGGACGGCAGCCGTTCGGCGACCTCCGACGCCGTGATCGGCCGACCCAGCAGACCGTAAGGGGCTTTCCCGCCGGCGATGTGGACGCTCATCATATCGTGGAAGAACGCGACCGGGTCCTGCGCATCATAGACCACCGGTCGTGACAGCCCCTGTTGCGACGAGCCCGACGCCACGATGGCCGCCATGCCATGGATGTAGGCGCCGACCGCCGAATACACGGCCATCAGGTCGGGCAAGCGGTCGAGGGTCTCCGCGTTCTGCGCCAGCATCGAACCCAGCGTGCCGGCCAGCACGTCGCCTGAGCCCGCGGTGGCCAGCCAGGCCGGTCCGGCTCCGGCGACGAATACGCGGGGATTGCCTTCGCCGTCGTCCCCCACCACAATCGTCGCCGCGCCCTTGAGCAGCACGGTCGCGCCGGTGAGGTCCCATGCGCGCAACGCATACTCCAACGGGGAGGCGAGCACCTGCGGCACGGTCACCGGCTCATCGCGCTCGCTGATGAGCCGGGCCAGCTCGCCCGCATGCGGGGTGATGAGCACCTGGGACACGCAGCTCTCCGGCAGCAGGTCAAGCGCTCCGGCGTCCACCACTACCGGCGGCATCGCGTCGCTGCCCTGCGCATCGACGTCATAGTGGGCGAGCAGGGCGGCTATCGTTCGACGCTGCACGTCGGTATGGCCCTCGTTGTCATGGCCTTCGTCGGCCATGGCGTTCGGTACGCCCGACCCCACGACCCACGCCTGCACGTGGCCGGTGCCCATCACCGCCTCGGGCACCTCGCGCAGCACCATGTCGCCCGGGCGGGACGGGCCCACGTAGCGAATCATGCCCACGTTCGATCGCGCCGCGGCCAGCGAGGAGAGCACGGCGGCGCCGGGGTAGGCGTCCGAGCCGGTGACCAGCCCGGTCACGCCGCGCGAATACTTCGAATCGTCGATATGCGGCAGTCGTACCGACTGGGCCGCGGTCCTGGCGTTCACCGACTCGGCGACGGGGACGTGCCCCTCCGTGTCGAAGCCGAAGTCCACAAGCACCAGCTGGCCGCATACATACGCCGACGGCGGAATCAGCGCGCACGGCTTGAGCGCGCCGAACATGACGGTCACGTCCGCGGGGATGTACGCACCGGGCAGGGTGCCGTCGTCCACGCCGATGCCGGACGGCGTGTCCACCGCAAGCACCAGGGGAAAGCCGTCGACGCCCTCGCCGCGGGGTGCCGCGAAGGTGGACGGCAACGCCCCGTCCTCACCGAGTTCGGCGGCGATATGCGCGGGGATGCCGCGCAGCGCGCCGTGCAGGCCGATGCCGGTCATGGCGTCGATGACCAGATGAGCGCCCTCCGCGGCACTTAGGGCCTCCTCGAACAGGTCCACCGCCTCCCGGGCGTCCCGGGGACCGTCCGCGCCGGGAATCTCCGCGTCCGGATCAAGCACGATGAGGTCGGCGCCCTGCGCTCGCAACGCGGAGAGCCCGGCCTCGTGCAGGCTTCTCCCGGTCGCCACCACCGTCACGTCCACGCCCTCGGCGGCGAGCTCCGCCGCCGCGAACAATCCGTCGCCGCCGTTGTCGCCGCCTCCGGCCAGCAGCACGATCTTCGCCTCGTCAGGGGATATGTGCGCGCGGGCCATCATCCCACGGGCCGTCATGGCCGTGGCCGAGGCGGCCATGCGCATCAGCGGCACGCCCTCGTCCAGCAGGGGCCGTTCCATCGCCCGGACGTCATCCGAGGAGAACGCGGCCGAAATGAACTCGTCAAACATCTCGGCATCGTCATCAAACAGCGTCGACATCATCGTTTCCAGCCTTCCCGCCGGCTGTCGGGCGACGAATCTCGTCGCGACCGGCTCTTTGCCACACCATTGTCTCTCACTCCGCGGAGAAAAACCCGAAGGGCCGGCCGTGCGTCGTGTGGACATCCTCCATATCGGATAGGGTGGAGTTCCGACAGAACGGAGGAACGGACCAAGAATGACATCGCAAGCCGTGCTCAGGGCCATGCGCGCCGAAGACATGCCGCAGATCGAGGACCTCGCCAGGAGAACGTGGAAATACGATGAGCGCATGCCGCCGCGCGAGGCCGCGCTGCTCGGACGCATTGACGCCTGCAACTGCCTCTCCCGGCGCACGTTCATGCGCGTGGCCGACATCGACGGCCGGGTCGCCGGCCTCATCGTCGTCGCCGACCGCCGCAACCCCAGGACCGACCTGCGTCTGGTCGCCCGGCAGGCGGTCGCGGGTCTCGGCCTGCTCGGCAGCGAGGAAGGACGGCAGGGGCTGCGCATGTTCGCGAGGTTCATGGCCGCCGACCGCGCCCTCGACCGCGACGCCCTCGACCAGGGACGGCGCTACGACGGCGAGATCGTGCTGTTCATCGTCGACGACCGGTACCGCGGCCACGGACTGGGGAGGATGCTGTTCGACGCCGCCCTCGACCATCTGCGCGGGCGTGGCATCGACGATTTCTTCCTCTACACCGACACCAGCTGCGACTACGGCTTCTACGACCACCGTGGTCTGGAGCGCCGCTGTTCCCGGACGGCGAGCTTCACCCTGGCGGGCGAGGACGTCTCCGAGGAGATGTACATCTATGACGGTTCGGTCAGTCGTCTGACCGTCTGACCGTACGCCCGTATGATGGCGGCCGGATCGTTTTCGGACGGTCCGATGGGTTCGATCAGGGAGGGATGGACCATGAACGTGATGAGAAAGACCATGGCGATGCTTGAGGCCTGGTGGGCCAAGCACCATGTGCGGCTCGCACCCGAACCTGCGGGGGAGCGGCACGGCGTCGTCGGGGAGCGGTATGCCGACGGTCCCCACGCCGGCGAGAGACCGTTCACGCTGGTGGCGGTCGGCGACTCCATGGTCGCCGGATGCGGAGTGGACGACCAGGCGGCCGGCTTGATCCCCGACCTCGCCAGGGGCGTCGCCGACGAGCTGGAACGACCGGTGCGCTGGAGCGCGCACGGGCGGCTGGGCGCCACCATGCGCCGCGTGCGCTACCGTCTGCTGCCCGAGGTGGAGGGGCGTGCCGACCTGCTGGTGCTGTGCGCCGGCTCCAACGACATCATGGCGCAGCGCAGCATGAAGGAGTGGTCCGAGGACCTCGCCGCCACGCTGGACGAGGCCATGGCGATGGCCGATGGCGTCGTCGTCTACAGCTGCGGCCAGTTGTACAACAGTCCCGCGCTCGGTGCCGCGCTCAGGGAATACCTGGAGGGACGGGTCGATGAGCAGACCGCGGTCAGCAGGCGCATCTGCGATCGACGCGGCGTCGTCTACCTTGATATGACCCACGAGGACGTGAAGGCCGACGACGAGAAGTTCTACGCCGCCGATCACTTCCATCCCGGCGAGTTCGGCTACCGCTACATGGCCGAACGCAGCATCGAGCTCCTCCGCGGGCATCTGCGCACGCTGCGCGTCTGACCGCCGACGCGCCCCCTCATACGGCGTAGGTGATGGTGAGGGGCGCGTGGTCGGACCATCGCGCCTCGTAGGACGGCGCCTTGTCGATGACGAACCCGCGGGCCGTCTCGGCGAGCTCCGGCGTGGCGAACTGGTAGTCGAGCCGCCATCCCACGTTGTTGTCGAACGCGCGCCCGCGCTGGCTCCACCACGTGTACGGCCCCTGGATGTCGCCGGCCAGGTCCCTCATCACATCCACGAACTCGTATTCGTCGAGCCAACGGTCCACGTAGGCGCGTTCGGCGGGCAGGAACCCGGCATGCTTCACGTTGCCCTTGGCGTTCCTGATGTCGAGCGGCGTGTGCGCGATGTTGAAGTCGCCGCACAGCACCGCCTGCCTGCCGCCCGACGCCGCCTCGTCCCTCAGCTGCCCCAGACGGACCAGCATATGGTCGAGGAACCGGTATTTCTGCGCCATCTTCGTCTCGTCGTCGGCGTTGCCCGCATGCACGTACACGCAGCAGACGGTGATCACGTATCCCTCCGGCGTGCGGATGTCGGCCTCGATCCACCGTCCGGAGTCCACGTCCTCGTCCAATCCCGGCAGTCCGCGCCTCGTCGCGACCACAGGCAGGGACGACAGCAGCGCCACGCCGGCGCGGCCCTTGACCCGGCACACCTCGTTCACACGATGCAGCCCGGCAGGCCCGTCGGCCGCGCCCGACGCCGCATACCGCACGGCGATGTCGTCGAGGATCGGGTCGAGGGCGTCCTGCGGGGCACGCACCTCCTGCATGCACCACACGTCGGGCGTATGCCCGTCGATCCAGGAGCCGAGGTTCTTGCGTGCCGCCGCCCGGATGCCGTTCATGTTCGAAGTCGTGATGGAGATCATACGCAGCAGTCTATCGACATCCGGGGAAACTATGCCCGGGGAAACGCCTGGTTGTACCGCTGCGTCAGCTGTTCGATGGAGACGTGCGTATACCGTTGCGTGGTCTGCAGCGAGGAATGGCCGAGCATCTCCTGCACCTCGCGCAGGTCGGCACCGCCGTCGAGCATGTGGGTGGCCGCCGAATGCCTCAGCGCGTGCGGTCCGATGTCGGGTACCCCGGCCGCCGCCGCGGCGTGATGCACCACCGTCCGCACCTGCCTCTGGTCGAGCCTGCCTCCGCGGGCGCCGAGGAACACGGCACTTGCGTCGCCCCTGGCCCCGGCCCGGTGCAGGATGGGCGACCGGCCTTCGCTCATCCACGCGTCGAGCGCCCTGGCCGCCGGCGCGCCGAACGGCACCACCCGCTGCTTGCCGCCCTTGCCGAGCACGCGCACCGTGCGCGTTGAGAAGTCCACGTCTTCGACGTCGATGCCCACCAGTTCCGAGACACGGATGCCCGTGGCATACAGCATCTCGACGATGGCGGCGTCGCGCAGTCCCAGCGCCCTGCGCACGGTCGCATCCCCGCGGTGTTTGTGCCGGATCGTTCCGGTCGACGGTGTTTCGGGAGCGTTCCGCGCGTCGGTGTTTTCTGCGCCGCCGCTTCGCGCGTCAGTGTTTTCTGCGCCGCTGCTTCGCGCGTCGGTGTCCGCGCGGTCCATCATCCGCGCGGCCTGCGTCTCGTTCAGCACGGTCGGCAGCGTGCCGGGGATCTTCGGCGTCTTCAGCCCCGCGGCAGGGTCCGACGGAATAGTCCCGCGCCCGTACGCGTATGCGAAGAACGCGCGCACCGCCACGACCTTCCTCGCCATGGATGAGCGTGCAAGACCGGGCGACGCCGCCGCCATCCACGAACGCAGGTCGTCCACCGTCACCGAGGCGAGGGACGCCACGCCGCGCGCGTCCATCGACGACAGGCACTCATGCAGGTCCGAGCCGTATGCGCGGACCGTGTTGCCGCTCAACCCCCGGTTGACGGCCATGTAGCGCAGAAAGCCGTCGACGTCGCGTTCGTATTCCATACGTGATCCCTCCATGACCTTTGCTCATGGCTGTTTGTGCCGTGGCCATCTGCATCCTGGCCTCCATGACCTTTCGTCATGATACCGTCGCGTCCGGCGTACGCCGTCATTTGGCAAAACGACGAATCTATGGTTTAACAGTAGGGTGCAGAACAGCGAAAACCAAGCCGTCGACGCCATGCCCGGCGACGGCGACAACCCCATCGTGCTGACGTTCGTCGTCCCCTCCTACAACGTCGAGGACTATCTTGGACGATGCCTCTCGTCGCTGCTCATCGAGCAGGACCTGAGCGACACGGAGATCATCATCGTCAACGACGGCTCCAAGGACGGCACGCCCGCATTGGCCCGCGAATACGAAAGCCGGTACCCGGGCGTGATCCGCGTCATCGACCAGACCAACAAGGGGCATGGCGGCGCCGTCAACACGGGCGTCGCCAATGCGCGCGGCATGTACGTCAAGGTCGTCGACGCCGACGACTGGCTTGACATGGTCGCGCTGCGCAACGTGCTCGCCGAACTGCGCACGCAGGCGCAGGCCACGGCGCCAGTCGACCTGGTGGTCACGAACTACACGTACGAGAAGCAGGGCAAGCGCATCAAGAAGACCGTGCGCTACGGCAGCGTGATGAGGCCGAACACCATCCTCGGCTGGAACGAGGTGCGGCGCTTCCGCCCCGACCAGAACCTGCTCATGCATTCGCTCATCTACCGCACCAAGGTGCTGCGCGAGAAGGCGGGGCTCAGACTCCCCGAGCACACGTTCTACGTGGACAACATCTACGCGTATGCGCCGCTGCCGCAGGTGCGCACGCTCATGTACCTCGACGAGGACCTCTACCGCTATTTCATCGGCCGCGAGGGACAGTCCGTCGAGGAGGAGACGATGATCCGCCGCATCGACCAGCTCATCCGCGTGGTACGCGCCATGGTCGACGCGACGCCCGGACGCGACGCCGTGCCCGCCGGCCTCTACCGGTACATGATCCACTACCTGACCATCAACATGGCCATCGACTCGGTGTTCATGGTGCTTTCCAAGGACAGGGAGAACTACCGCCGCAAGGACGAGCTGTGGGCGTACCTCGCCGAACGCGCGCCCGAGGCCGACGCCGCCGTGCGCCGCACCGTCATCGGACGGCTGCTCACCGTGCGCGGTCCCCTCGGACGCGGGCTGATACGCCTCGGCTACGCCATCGCGCACAACGTCGTCGGCGTCAACTGAGCGTCCGTGACGGGTGGTGCGCTACGTCAGCCGGCTACCTTTTGGTAAACGAGTCCATAGGAATCCGTCAGCGTATGGGCGTTGGCGTCGTAGGTGTAGGTTTGTGTCTTCCCGTTGGAAGCGGTGAAGGTGTATGTCGGGCCGCTGCCGGAGATGGTGTAGACCGTGCGTGTCCAGCGATCGGGGCTGACGATTGACTTCCCTTCGGTCACGGTGGCCCTGTTGCCGACGACGGAGACGCTGTTTCGTGCTCCGCCGACCGGCGCCACGAAAGAGTACGCGCCGTTCGGGATGCCTCCTGCCTGCTGTGTGCCGCCCTGCGACTGGCTTTGACTTTGCGACTGGCTTTGGCTTTGCGATTGCTGCTGTTGCAGTTCGGCCCGCTGCTCCTGCTGGGCCTGCTGCTGCCGCTGCTGGAGCGCGCGGTCGGCGTTCTGCTTGGCGGTCATGGAGCCGTTGACCTTGTTGATGGCGGCGGTGAGCTCCCTGTTCGCACGTGTGACGTCGTTCAGGCTCGGTGAGTCGCTGTCCGCCACCTTTTTGGCGTTGTCGATGCTGGTCTGCAGGGCGGTGATGGTGCTCCGGTCGGTCACGTTGTTCCTGGCCTTGGCGAGGATGGACTCGGCCTTGGCGATGGAGCCGTTCAGTGATTTTCTGGAGTCGGCCAGGCTTTTGCCGTCGCGGCTGGCGGTCACGGCGTCCACGGCTTTTGCCAGCCTGCCGTTGTCCTTCTCGGCCGTGTCGGCGAGTTCCTTGAGCCTCTCCGCATTCGCCTTGAGGTCGCGGAACGGCTGGTCGGCGCCGCAGTCGAGCTTGGCGGCGTCGGGGGTTGCGGTACCGTCGATGGCGGTCTTCAACGTGGTGAGGGTGGCGGCGTCGTCGAGCTTCGAGGCGTCGGTTCCGGCGGCGTCCCTGGCCGTGTCCATGGTCCTGCCCAGCGTGGCGGCCAGCCCGGTGAGCCGGTCCTGCTCCTGACGGCATGTGTCGGCCATGGCCATGGTCTGATGCCGGGTGAACAGGAACGTGCCCACGGCCAGCAGCGCCACGATCGCCACGGCCGCGGCGAGTACGGGCATGATCCGTCGGTGTCCCGCATCGTCGCCATCCCCGGCGGGCGTGTCGCCGACGGGCGCGTTCCCCGATGGCATCAGCACCGGAGGCACCGGGGACGGCTGCGCCGGGAGCGATGGCATCGGCACGGGCGGCATCTCGGACTGGTTCGGTGATTGGAGCGGCATGGATTCCCCTTGGACGGCGAGCGGAACGTTCAACGTGTTGCGGGCCATATTATACCCCCATATGCAAACCGGTTGTTTGCTTGATCGCGGCTGGTGAGCGATGTCGGAATACGGGCAATCACATAATTGACCCGGCGGACCATTAAGCTGTATACGGTACATTCACGCATGTGACGAAACGAGGGACAATGGGACTGTTCGGATTCGGCAGGAAGCACCACGACGCCGACGAGGCGTCCAAGGGCGTCGAGACCAAGGACGTCGACGAGGCCGAGGGCATCATGGACGATGTCGACGAGACCGGGGAAACCAAGGACGCGAACCCGGGGGAGGGCGAGCGCGGCGTGGACCGCGGCCCATGGGACGTCGACGACGAGAACATCCCCGACTACGACGACTACCTTGACATCGGCTCCCTCTACCTGCCGTTCCTGCAGGGCATCGAACTGCGCCTCAAGGGCGCCCGGAAGACCGGCGCCGTGCTCGGTGCCACCATCACGCTTGGAGGGTCCAGCCTGGAGATGGAGGCGTTCGCCGCGCCGAAGTCGTACGGCCTGTGGGACGACGTGCGCGCCGACCTGCTCACGGCCAACGAGGGCGCCGAGGAGGTCGAAGGCGTGTTCGGCACCGAGCTGCGCCTGCCGGTGAAGGTCAAGGACAAGACGCTCGACACCCGCATCGTCGGCGTAGACGGCCCGCGTTGGATGCTCCGCGGCATCTTCACCGGCCCGTCGGCCGAATTCGACGGCGACAACGACGAGAAGGCCACGCTCGACAAGTACTTCTCCGACATGGTCGTGGACCGTGGCGAGGAGCCGCTGGCCCCGCGCGACCTCATCCCCATGCACGCGCCCATCGGCCCGGCCGAACGCGCCAAGCAGGCCGAGGCCGAGAAATCCGCCGACGATGCGAGGAAGGACGTCCCCGGCAAGCCCGACGGCCCGCTCACCAAGACCGTGCAGACCGAGACCCAGACCACGCTCCGCCGCGGTCCGCTGTTCTCCGAGGTCCGATAGGCGGCCTGGCAGGTGACGATGAACGAACGGCATGACGGTGCCGACGATACAGCCCCCATGCCGGACCATGCGACGGGTCGCACGGGGAACCGCAGCGGACTGGCATCGCTGGCGGACGAGGACTTCTCCGTCATCGGCGCGATCGGAGGGCCGCGCGGCGTCATCGAATCGATGCTGCCGGGCGTGGTGTTCGTGGTCCTGTTCGTGGCCACACGGGACCTGCGACTGACGGTCATGGCGTCCGCCGCCGTCGCCGTCGTACAGGTCGTCGTGCGGCTGCTCCAGCGGCAGTCCGTGCTCGGCGCGCTCACCGGTGTGATGTCGGTGGCCATCTGCCTCGTCTGGGCGTGGCTCAGCCACGATGCCCGCAACTACTATCTGCCCGGCTTCCTCGTCAACGCGTTCTGGATCGTCGTGCTCGCCGTATCGGTGGCGGTGCGCATCCCCGGCATCGGCGTGCTTGTGGAGTTCGTGCGCAATCCCGCGACCGGCCATTTCCGGGACTGGCTGCAAGCGTGGCGTTCCGACGGCCCGCTGCTCAGGGCGTACATGACGGTCAGCGGCCTGTGGATCGCCGTGTTCGCGCTGCGTCTCGGCATACAGGTGCCCATGTACCTGACCAACCACGTCGGCTGGCTCGGCACCGCGAGGCTCGTCATGGGCATCCCCCTGTTCGCCGCCGCCATCTGGGTCTCGTGGCTGGTCATCGCCACCCCGCTGCACCGGCATCGCCTCGCCGAGGAAAGGAATTCATGACTTCCCAAGTCCGTATCGAACGGTACGCCGATCAGGGACGCTGCATCGCCCACATCGACGGCCGTGTGGTGTTCGTCCGCTTCGCCCTGCCCGGCGAACTGGTGAACGTGCGCCTCGACGAGCCGCATGACCGCGACGACCGGTTCTGGACCGGCGAGGTCGTCGAGGTGCTGGAGGCGAGCGACGACCGCGTGGACCCCGTATGGCCGCTGGCCGGCCCGCTCGCATGGGACGGCGGGGTGGGCGGCGCCGACATGGTGCACGTCTCCGTCCCCGGGCAATTACGGTGGAAATCCGCATCCATCGGAGACCAGATGAAGCGTCTCGGCCATGTGGAGGTGGATGTGCCGGTCGTCGGCGTGCCCGACGACGCGGCGCGCCATGGCCTCGGCTGGCGCACCCGCATCGAAATGATCGCCGACGACGATGGGCGTCCGTCCATGCGCCGCCGCGAATCGCACGTGCGTGTGCCGCTGGACTCCATGCCCCTCGCCTCCGACGCGTTGAACGCGGTGGCCGAAGCCGAGCACGTATGGGACGGGGGCTTCGAACCCGGCGCACGGATCCGCATCGCGGTCCCCGAACCACGATCCTCCGCGGCGGCCCCCACGAACCACGCCATCCTCGTCGACGGGGAACTGCGTTCCGGCACCCGGAATCTCACCGAGGCCATGGTCCTCGACGACGGCCATGAATACTCGTACACCGTCGATGCCGGCGGCTTCTGGCAGGTGCACCGCGAAGCGCCGAACGTGCTCGCCGACGAGGTCGTCGATCTGGTCCGCCGACAGCTCGACGGCACCGACGACGCCGTCCTGTGGGACCTGTATTCCGGCTCGGGCCTGTTCACCCTGCCATTGGCCTCCGCCACGGCGAAACGCACGCGCATGCTCAGCATCGAGGGCGCGAAGACCGCCGTGCGCAATGCGCGCCGCAACCTCGGGGCCGCCGGCATCGACAACGTGCATGCGCTCATCGGCGACGTGTCGAAAACCCTGCGGCATGTGCCCGGACGTCTCGCCCATCCCGACGTGGTCGTACTCGATCCGCCGCGCGCCGGCGCCAAACGCCGCGTATGCGAGCAGATCGCCGAATCCGGCGCCAGTTCCGTGGTCTACGTGGCCTGCGACCCGGCCAGCCTCGCCCGCGACGCCGCCACGCTGACCGGCCTCGGCTACGACATCGCATACATCAAAGGGCACGACATCTATCCGAACACCCACCACGTCGAGACCATCGCCCTCTTCGTCCGCTGATCCGGCGTCGACCCCGTCACGCGGAATATGGCCATGCCGTAGCGGTTCCGTCGCGGCGACGATGGTTCTCCGACGCCCTCGTACAATGAGAACGATGAACGGACGATGGACAATACGACGAATCGTGAGAACGCTGGCCTGTCTGCTGGCGGTCGGCGCGCTGCTGCCGCTCTCCGGATGCATGCCGAAGGACAAGGCGGTGGGAGACACCCAGGAGACGCCGGAGGCCATCGCGCACGACGGCGTGGATAGGCACGACATCGGCGTCGGCTTCGTCGGCAGCGCCAGCCCCGGCAACGCCAAACGCAACTCGGCCGTCCTCCGATCGATGCGTGCGAACGACATGCAGCCGTTCTACGCCGCGGCCAACACCGACGCCGGCAGCCAGAGGAAATCCGTCGAGGGATTCGTCCAACGCAACGTGAAGGTCATCGTCATCAGCGTGGACGACCCGTCCGGCTGGCAGGACGCGCTCGACGATGCGCGGCGCGCCGGCATACCCGTCGTGCTGCTGGAAAGCTCCATCACCCCGGACGACCGAACGTTGTACGCCGCACGGTTCCATATCGTCGCCCAGGGTTCGACGCCCAAAGGCGGCGCATACGGCATCGACGACGCGTTGATGACCGTCATCGACGACAAACCGCACGCCAAGGACATGAACGTGATGCTGACGGGGACGCTGGAATGAGCGGGAAGAGGGGGACGATGCCCGCGGTGACGATGACGGGACTTACCGGGCAGGATGTAAGACGTCGCATGGAGCGGGGCGAGGCCAACACCGTGAGGGACGAGTCGTCGCGGTCGGTGTCGCAGATCATCCGAGCGAACGTGTTCACACTGTTCAATGCAATCATCGCCGTGGCCATGGTCATGGTGCTGCTCACCGGCCAATGGCGCGACTCCGTGTTCGGGTTCGTCATCATCATCAACACCGGCATCGGCATCGTCACCGAACTCAAGGCCAAGCGCACGCTCGACCGGCTGTCGATCCTCGTCGCCGCGAAATACCTCGTCCGCCGCGACGGAGACGACGTCGAGATCGCGCACGACGAGATAGTCAGGGACGACCTGCTGTGGATACGGTCGGGCGACCAGATCCCCGCCGACATGGAGCTGACGGCTTCATGGGGGCTCGAACTCGACGAGTCCATGCTGACCGGCGAATCGAGGACCGTACGCAAATCCGTGGGAGACACCGCGTACTCGGGTTCGACCGCCGTCGCCGGCATGGCGCTCGGCCGCGTGACCGCGGTGGGGGAGCACAGCTACGCGGCCCGCCTCGCCGCCGAGGCGAAGGTCTACAAAAAGACGCGTTCCGACCTCAACGCCGGCATCGACACGATACTGAGGTTCATGACGTTCCTCGTCGTGCCGCTGTGCGCCCTGCTGATCTGGACGCAGCTGAACACCGTCGGCGGATGGGACGCCGCGGTATCCACCGGCGCATGGCGTCAGGCCGTGGTCTCCGCCGTCGCCGGCGTGGTCGGCATGATCCCCGAAGGTCTCGTGCTGCTCACATCGCTCAACTTCGCCGTCGCCGCCATGCGGCTCGCACGGCACAACACGCTCGTCCAGGAGCTCGAATCCGTGGAGACGCTCGCCCGCGTCGACGCGCTGAACCTCGACAAGACCGGCACCATCACCGACGGCGGCATCGCCTTCGACCGGGTGGAGATGCTCGACGGCGACGCATCGGACGAAGCGAGACGCCTGGCCGAACAGGCGCTGTTCGACCTGGCGAACGAGGAACGGCCCAACGGCACCGGTAGGGCCATCCTCGACGGACTGGGGGAGCGGGGCGTGACCGCGGGCAAGGTCGCGGCGCGCGTGCCGTTCTCCTCCGCACGGAAATGGAGCGCCGTGGAAATCGGATCCGGCGGGCGCGGCGACCGGGCGACGGCATGGTACATGGGCGCCCCCGAAGTGCTGCTGTCCTGCCTGAGGGAATCCCACGACGACATCCTCGACCGGGCGAACGCCATCGCCGCCGAAGGCAGCCGCGTGGTGCTGCTCGCCCGGGCGCACACCGTCCCGGATTCCATCCAAGGCCCCGGGGCATGGTCCGATTCCGACCCGCGGCCGCTGCCGGACGCGGAGCCCGTCGCCCTGGTCGTCTGCTCCGAGCGAATCCGGCCCGACGCGGAAAGGACCCTCGCATGGTTCCGCGAACAGGGCGTGCGATGCCGGCTCATCTCCGGAGACAACCCGCGCACCGTCGCCGCCATCGCCGGCAAGGTGCGGCTCACCGGCGACGAGCCGCCACGGTACATGGACGCCCGCGAACTGCCCGACATCACCGATCCCGACGCGCTCGCCGAAACCCTGGAACGCGTCGACGTGCTCGGCCGCGTCCTGCCCGAACAGAAGAAGGCCATCGTGCAGGCCCTGCACCGGCGCGGACACACCGTGGCCATGACCGGCGACGGCGTCAACGACACGCTCGCCCTCAAGGAGGCCGACCTCGGCATCGCCATGGGCAACGCCGCTCCCGCCGCCAAGGCCGTGGCCCAGGTCGTGCTCGTCGACTCGAAATTCTCCCACCTGCCCGACGTCGTCGCCCGCGGGCGCCAGGTCATGGCCAACATGGAACGCGTCGCCAGCCTGTTCCTCGTCAAGACCGTCTACTCGGCCATCATCTCCCTCGGCGTCGTGCTCACCGCCATGCCCTACCCGTACCTTCCCCGGCACATCACCTACGTGGGCGCGCTCACCATCGGCATGCCGGCGTTCATCCTCGCGCTCGCGCCCAACACCCGCCGATACATCCCGGGGTTCCTCCGCCGCGTCGTCGCCTTCGCCCTGCCCGGCGGCATCGCCACCGGCCTGTCGGTGCTGCTCTGCGCATGGATCGTGCCGCACGCCATGGGATGGGACCTCTCACGCCCCGACGACCTCGACGCCATGCGCGCCACAAGCGCCATCATCCTGTTCCTCATGGGCGTGTTCGTGCTCGCCCGCGTCGCCCGGCCGCTGCGCTCCTGGCGGGGAGGACTCGTGGCGTTCTTCGCGGCCGCAGGCGTCATCGGCATGTTCATCCCCTTCGTCGCGAACTTCTTCGCCCTCATCATCCCCGCCGGCAGGACGCTCACGGCCACCGCCGTCGCGCTCGCCGTCGCCGCGGCGATCTTCGTGGTCTGCATCATCGTCGTCCCAAAAATCGGGCGCATTATTACACACGAAACAAAAACACGCTAGAACTAATGTGTTAATGATTTCGTAATTCACGGAGGTCGTATGTCCATCCATGACGATCAACTTGCCCGGCTGAACGTTGCCGGCAAGGATTTCGACTACTATTCCATCGCCGACCTGCCCGGCATCGACCATCTGCCGTACTCGCTCAAGGTGCTCGTCGAGAACCTCGTGCGCAACATCGACGGCGCCAACATCACCGACGAGCACGTCAGGGCCCTGCTCGACTGGGACCCGGACGCCGAACCCAGCCACGAGATCCAGTTCACGCCCAGCCGCGTCGTCATGCAGGACTTCACCGGCGTGCCCTGCATCGTCGACCTCGCCACCATGCGCGACGCCGTCAAGCAGCTCGGCGGCGATCCCGAGGTCATCAACCCGCAGGTCCAGTCCGACATGGTCATCGACCACTCCGTGCAGATCGACAAATACGCGCTCGCCGACGCCGTCCAGCAGAACATGGACATCGAATACCAGCGCAACGGCGAACGCTACCAGTTCCTCCGCTGGGGCCAGCAGGCGTTCCGCAACTTCCGCGTCGTGCCCCCGGGGACCGGCATCATCCACCAGGTCAACATCGAATACCTGGCCAAAGTGGTCATGACCCGCGCCGAGGAGAACGGCAACACGCTCGCCTATCTCGACTCCTGCGTCGGCACCGACTCCCACACCACCACCGAAAACGGACTCGGCGTACTCGGCTGGGGCGTCGGCGGCATCGAGGCCGAAGCCGCCATGCTCGGCCAGCCCATCTCCATGCTTGTGCCCCGCGTCGTAGGATTCAAGCTCACCGGCTCCATCCCCGAAGGCGTCACCGCCACCGACGTGGTCCTCACCATCACCGACATGCTCCGCCAGCACGGAGTCGTCGGCAAATTCGTCGAATTCTACGGCGAAGGCATTGCCTCGGTGCCGCTCGCCAACCGCGCCACCATCGGTAACATGAGCCCCGAATTCGGCTCCACCTGCGGCATCTTCCCCATCGACGACGTCACCCTCGACTACCTGCGCCTCACCGGCCGCAGCGAGGAGCAGGTCGCGCTCGTCGAAGCCTACGCCAAGGCCAACAAGCTGTGGGGCGACGCCAAGGACCCGGACTACGTCGAACCTCGGTACTCCGAATACATGGAACTCGACCTTGGCGACGTCGTGCCCTCCATCGCAGGACCCAAGCGCCCGCAGGACCGCATCACGCTCGCCGAATCCAAGAAGACATTCGAAGACACCCTGCCCGCCTACGAGACCGACAAGACCGTCACGGAGCCTGTCCCCGTCTCCACCTCGTTCCGCGGCGACTTCGACCTGGAGAACGGCGATGTGGCCATCGCCTCCATCACCTCCTGCACCAACACCTCCAACCCGAGCGTCATGATCGCCGCGGGCCTCATCGCCCGCAACGCCCACGCCAAGGGACTCAAGCCCAAGCCCTGGGTCAAGACCTCCCTCGCCCCCGGATCGCAGGTCGTCGCCGACTACCTCAAGGCCGCCGGCCTGCAGGACGACCTCGACGCCCTCGGCTACCAGCTCGTCGGTTTCGGCTGCGCCACCTGCATCGGCAACTCCGGCCCGCTGCTGCCCGAGATCAGCGAAGCCATCAGCGCCAACGACCTCACCGTCACCGCCGTGCTCTCCGGCAACCGCAACTTCGAAGGCCGCATCAGCCCCGACGTCAAGATGAACTACCTGGCGTCCCCGCCGCTCGTCATCGCCTACGCGCTCGCCGGCACCATGGACTTCGACTTCGCGACCCAGCCGCTCGGAACGGATGCCGACGGCAACGACGTCTACCTCAAGGACATCTGGCCCACCAACGCCGAGGTCGAAGCCGTGGTCAACGGCACCGTCAACCGCGAGATGTTCCTCAAGGACTACGCCTCCGTCTTCGACGGCGACCGCCGTTGGAAGGGCCTCGACGTGCCCGAAGGCGAGCTCTTCGCATGGGATCCGGAATCCACGTACGTGCGCAGGCAGACGTTCTTCGACGGCATGAACGCCACCCCGGACCCGGTGAAGGACATCCACGGCGCCCGCGTGCTCGCCCTGCTCGGCGACTCCGTCACCACCGACCACATCTCCCCGGCCGGCGCGTTCAAGGCGTCCAGCCCCGCCGGCAGGTACCTCACCGAGCGCGGCGTGCAGCCGAAGAACTTCAACTCCTACGGCTCCCGTCGAGGCAACCACGAGATCATGGTCCGCGGCACCTTCGGCAACATCCGACTGCGCAACCAGCTGCTCGCCTCGGTGGGCGAGGAGGTGACGCCCGGCGGCTTCACCTACGACTTCACCACCGGCAAGCCGTCCACCATCTTCGACGCCTCCCTCAACTACAAGGCCGCCGGCACGCCGCTCGTCGTCCTCGCCGGCAAGGAGTACGGCACCGGATCGTCGCGCGACTGGGCCGCCAAAGGCACCCTCATGCTTGGCGTGAAAGCCGTGATCACCGAGAGCTTCGAGCGCATCCACCGTTCCAACCTCATCGGCATGGGCGTGCTGCCGCTGCAGTTCCCGGCCGGCGAATCCTACGGGTCGCTGGGCCTCGACGGTACCGAGACCTACGACATCGACGGCATCGACGAGCTCAACGCGGGCGCCACCCCGAAGACCGTCCACGTCACGGCCACGCACAAGGACGGCTCGAAGACCGAATTCGACGCCGTCGTGCGCATCGACACGCCCGGCGAGGCCGACTACTACCGTAACGGCGGCATTCTCCAGTACGTGTTGAGGAACCTCATGAGGAAATGAGATGACGGAGTGTCCTCGGCACCTCAGCGGAATCGACGTATGCCAATACGTCTTCGCCTGCTGATGCACCGAGGACACACGCGGCGCCGCTTCGGGGCGCGGGCCCATGGGCCGGAGGAATCGACGTATGGCACCATGCCTTCGTCCTCCGGCCCGGCGAATCGAAGCCGCTACGCCAGCGGGGACGGCAGATCGGCCCTGCCCACCAGCTGCGCCAGCTGCACACGGTTCATGCACAGCTTCTCCGAAGCCGAGGAAAGATGCGCCTTCGTCGTGCGTTCGCTGGTGAACATGCGCGCGGCTATCTCCTGATTCGTCAAACCATCGGCGGCCAGCAGCACCGCCTCGCGTTCCCGCTCGCTCAACGAATCCAGCAGCGTCCTCGCCTCATCCCGACGCGTCATCGGCCGGTGCGTATGCAGATCGGCCAACAGCTGGCGCTGACTCGCCGGATTATACTGCGGACGCCCCTCGCGCACCCTGATGATGCGGTCGATGATCTCCTCCGGGGCATCCGTCTTCGACACGAATCCCTCGGCCCCGGCCTCGGCGGCACGTTCCACCGTGCCCTTGGGGGAAAGCGACGTAAGAATCAGCACATGCGGGGGATCGGGAAGACGCCGTAGCCGCGACGTCGCCGTGATGCCGTCCCCGTTCGGCATGGCGATATCCATAAGCACCACATCCGGATGATGCTCACGTGCCTTGGCGACGGCATCCTCGCCATCATGCGCCATGAACGTCACGGTGACGCGTCCCCGCGAATAATCGTTGAGAATCAACTGCATCGCCTGGCAGATCATCGGGTCGTCGTCGACGATGCCCACCGTGATCGGCGTGGGAACGGAGACGGGCTGCATGGATGAAGGCATATCCTCATCGTAGCGGCACGAACGGCAGTTTCACGTCAAGATGGAAGTCGTTACGCTCATCATAGCCGTATTCGCAGGTGCCGCCCGCCTGCTGCACCCGCGCTCTGAGCCCCGGCAGCCCATTGCCTCCGGAGCGGGGGAGCGTCCCCGTGGCCACAGGCGTGCCCGGCAAGGCCGTCGAGGCCGCGGCATCGTCCGGCCGCCCCGTCGCATTCGTGAACAGTATGATCACCCCATGTGGCCTCTCCGCCGTGATCTCCAACGACACATGCTGGCCCGGAGCATGACGACGGGCGTTCGTCAGCCCCTCCTGGACGGCACGGAACGCGATCTTGCCGATGTCCGGATGCAGCGAACCGAGATCCCGGATGTCGATCCACGTATCCAACGCCATACCCGCAGAGCGTGCCGAACCGATGACGTCATACAACGCCTCGCGTGTCAGCGCGGTACCGGAGTCCGGAGCCAGCATCGCCCGCGCATCCTGCGGGTGCCGGAGCATGTCGATGATGTCATGGGCCTCATCCAGCGCCCCCGCCGACTGTCGTCGAATCTCGTCGGCACGTTTCGCCAGATCGGCGGCTGAGGCCATGGCATCGTCGGCGTCGTTCGATGGATGACCAGCGTCGCCCGGTCGCAGCATCGAGGCGAGCCGCGTCGCCTGGGCCTGCAGCGCGCTCGCGTTGACGGCGATCAGCGACAGGCTGTGCGCCAGCGTGTCATGCGCCTCGGCGGCCACCGCGTCCGCGAACCGCTGCGCATCGAGATCCGTCTGCAGTCCATTCGCGCGCTCGCGTTCGTTGTCCGCACGGGCGGCCGCATCCGCAGCCACGGTCCTGTTGCGCATATGCAATCCGGAAAGGACGGCCACGGCGAACGTACCGACGGACCACAGCGTGGCGGCCGCGACGATGGCCAGGGAATCGGCATCCACCACCGCCGGAACCCCGTCGACGCCGGTGCCGGGCCGGGCGAACAACAAGCGCCACACCGAATAGTCGGCCGGGCGAAGCAGGTCCATGACCTCCACTTTGACGCAGCACGCCGCCGACAACGCCGTGCAGACGGACACGACGCGACGGTCACGACACCGCGCAAGAACCCCCGCGAGGGCGAACAGCGGCAACGCCGAGCCGGACGGCGTCAGCAGCACCGCCAGACAGGACGCCACACAGACATGCACGGGACGCTCGCCCCGGCGCAGCAGCAGGAACGGCGCCACGAACCCGATCAGCAGGCCCGCCACGCCCCACACGTAGCCGAGGTCGTATCCCGTATGCCGGAACCAGTTCGACGCATACGCGGTCTGCACAAGCATGTCGAGCATAGAGACCGCGACCATGGCCACGGTCCAACGCCTCCTCACGCCCACGGGCGGGTCCATGTTCCGGGAATCTGTCAGATCGGTCATATCCGACAAGCGTAGACGCTCGCCCAGTCGTACGCCATTGCCCGGGGCGGCCGGCGGCATCGCCCGTTCGGGCAATCCGAAACGGCCGTTCGTACACTGACGGCGCAGCCGCGAAACCGGTACGTTGAGCCATGTACGAGACCTCGAAGAAAGAAGGACTGCCAATCATGACCAGCAACAACGGACCCGTGCCGGGCGGCCGGCCGACGCCGCAACAGCCCGGAACCGCATATCAGGCGCCGAAGCGCGGATCGAAACGAGACAGGAGGCCGAAGAAGCCGTTCTGGAGGAGATGGTGGTTCTGGTTGATCGTCGTCCTCATCGTCATCGGCGCCGCGGCCAGCACGGGCGGCGGATCGTCGACGGATGGAACGACAGGCGCATCGCAGGCGCAATCCTCGCAGACGCAATCCTCGCAGACCGGAGGCGCGGGTACGTCCGATGGCTCCACCGGCCAGAAGAAGAGCGAGGATCCATCCGTCCCAGCCGACTACAGGTCCGCCCTGCGCCAGGCCGAAACCTATGCCAACACCATGCATATGTCCAAGCAGGGCGTATACGACCAGCTGACCAGCGAATACGGGGGACAGTTCTCCGCAAAGGCCGCGCAATACGCGATCGACAACGTCAAGGCCGATTGGAACGCCAACGCGCTCGCCAAGGCCAAGACCTATCAGGAGGACATGGCCATGTCGCCCGAGGCGATTCGTGACCAGCTGACCAGCAAGGACGGTGAGAAGTTCACCGCGGATGAGGCCAACTACGCCATCGAGCATCTCAATGGGTGAGCCGTCGTCGCCGGCCGGGCCACGGATGACGTGGCCGGCCGGGCCGATTCCAGTCCAAACGCACAGCAACATCCCATCATCGAACGCAACACGCCGTGCGAAAAGCCTTTCGATGTCAAAAAGGCATCAAAACCATAACAATATGCGGCAATGCTGATACTGTTGGCGGATGAAGGGAACGAAGGGTCTTGCGCTGTAGCAGTATTCGGCGCTCCTGGAGTAAAGCGCATCGGAGAACGAGCCCCGATGCGGACATGACGCGGCCGCAATGCGACACGGCCGCGATGCGCGAATGGCATGCAACAACGCGGGCCTGCGCGCAGGAGCAGGAGCGAAGGAGTTCTTACCATGACGCAGCATCAATGCACCATCGCCGGATGCGACGCACCGGCGGAAGCCAGCGGATTGTGCGAACGGCATTTCACCAGGGCGCTTGTCTATGGACAGCTCCGTCTGCCAAGGCGGCAGGCGGTCCCGGCCCCGGTGAAGCAGCAATGATTCATATCCGGAAGATTCGCGTCCGATACATGCCGTGCATCGGACGCGAATCCTGAATGATGGCGGCGGGCGTTCGACGATGGACGCCCGCCGCCATCATCGTTTTCCCCAGTACACCGTCAGCGTGGGGCGGCCGCATCCACAGCCTCACGGGGCGTCTTCGCCGGGATCTGGGCGAGCATGGTGCCCGCGAAGATCAACACGCATCCCAGATACCCCCGTCCGGTCATCACCTCGCCGAGCAGCAGAGCCCCTCCGACGGCGGAGAAGAACGACTCCAGCGACATGATCAGCGACGCGCGCGTCGGCGGCACCCACTGCTGTCCCACAACCTGCAGGGTGTAGGCGACGCCCACCGAGCCGATTCCCGCATACAGGATGGGCATCCATGCGGCGGCCGCACCCGACCAGTTCACCGATCCCTCGATCAGCGAACCGGACCAGCTGAGCGCCGACGTGACGATGAACTGGCCGAACGACAACAGGATCGGGTCGATGTCCGAGGCGAGCGTGTCGATGAGCAGGATGTGCGCGGCGAACAGCAGCGCGGAGACGAACACCATGGCGTCGCCTAAGGTCAGCGTCCCCGAATCGTTCGCCATGCACAGCAGGTAGAAGCCGATGACGGCCAGTCCCACGCTCACGATTGTGAACAGGCCGATGCGCCTGTGCAGGAACACCCACGCCAGCAGGGGCACGATGACGATGTACAGCGCGGTGATGAACCCCGCCCTTCCCGCGGAACGGCCGTAGAGGACGCCGTACTGTTGCAGGGTGCTCGCCGCGAACAACACCAGCCCGCATAACGCGGCCACCGCCGCCACATGCGCCGGCGAGCCCGTCCCGTGGGCATGGGGGAGTCCCCTCCGTCCGCCTTTCCGCATCAGCAGAATGGGTAGGAGGGAGATCGCTCCCAACGTGAACCGCGCGGCGTTGAAGAACATCGGGGTCGTCGAATCCATGCCCGCGACCTGCGAGACGAAGGCGAATCCCCATATCATGGCCGTCAGCAACAGGCAGGCCATGCCGCCATACTCTTTCTTTCGCACGCGAACACCGTAGACCACGCATATGAACCGTCAGAACGACGGTCCGGATTATGGAACCGGCCGCGAAACGACGGAAGGCCGCTTCGGCGAAACGCGAAGCGGCCTTCCGGACGATGGATCCGACGGTCAGTCCCGGGAGCCGAACAGCTGCAGCAGGTTCATGAAGAAGTTGATGAAATCGAGATACAGGTTCAGCGCGCAGAGGATCGAAACCCTCCTGATCATCGTGCCGTCGTAGGAATACTGCTGGAACATGGCGCGCGTGAACTGCGCGTCATGGGCGGTCAGACCGGCGAAGATCACCAACGCGATCGCCGAGCAGACCATAGTCATCGTCTGGCCGGGCATGAACACGGCCATAAGGATCTCCGCCACGATCAGCACCAGCAAGGCGACCATGAGAATGGGTCCGAACCGCAGCAGATCCACCTTGGTGGTCAGACCGATCATGGTCAGGCACAGGAAGAATCCGGCGGTCATGGCCAGCACCATGACGATGCTGCCCAGCGAATACACGGCGAAGATCGAACTGAGCGTGAACCCCATCAACGCGGCGTAGACGTAAAACACCACGCGGGCCACGGCCGGGTTCATCGACATCACCTTGGCGCTCAGGGCCACCGCCATCACCACCTGGACGATGGCCAGACCGATCCATCCGAACACGCCCGTGGCGGAAAGATACGCGACCAGCAGGCCGCTGACCTGCGTGAACATGGCCACGACGGCCGTCACAAGAAGACCGGCGGTCATCTCCGCATACGCCTTCGTGACCGAGACCCGCTGTGCTCTGAAGAGACTGTCCTGGGAATAGGCCGCCTGCGCGTCCATGACAGGACGGCCGTCGTATCCTGGCTGCGCGTACTGTGGCTGCGCATACTGTGGTTGCGCATACTGGGGCTGAGTGTACTGTGGTTGCGCGTATTGGGGCTGCGCATACTGCTGCTGATACTGCTGGCCGTAGCCGTCCTGATAATCCTGATACTGCTGGTTGCGGGGCTGGCGGCCGTTGTCGAATGCCATGAATGCTCCTTCTGTTTCCATAACCGGGCACAGCATACGGCGGCCACCTTAAGGATTGCTGGAACTCAGCCGATCTCCTGATGAATCCGCTGCATGCGCCCCTCGATCTCGGCCAATTGCTCGGCGCAGTCCTTCAAGGTCTCGAAATGCCTCTCCCTGGCCGTGTCCTCGATCGTGTTCTTGTAGCGGAGACGATGTTCGAGACTCGCCCAGTAGTCCATGGCGATGGTGCGGAACTGCACCTCGACTGGCGTCGGATGGGGGCCGTCGGAAAGGAACACCGGCACCTGGTATATGACGTGGAGGCTGCGGTATCCGTTCGGCTTGGGATTGGCGATGTAGTCCTTGACCCGGATGACCTCGATGTCGGACTGCTCCGACAGGGTCTTCGCCACGGCGTAGACGTCCGTCACGTAGTTGCAGATCACGCGGATGCCGGCGATGTCGTAGAGGTTGTCCCTGATCGATGAGATCTCGACGGGCAGGCCGCGCCTCTTCAGCTTGCCGATCGTGGAGCCGATGCTCTTCAGACGGCATTCGATGTGGTGGATGGGATTGTGTTCGTTCTTCAGCTGGAACTCGTCGTCGAGGTTCTCCAGCTTCGTGCTGATCTCACGCATGGCGCCCGAATAGACCTGCTCCAACTCCGCGTATTCCACGATCTGCGCGCCGCGGAAGGTGTCGGTGCCGAGCTCCGCCGAGACCTGCTCCATGCGTGTGCGGATCTCGGGCACGTTGAAGCGCTGCTTGCGTTCAAGAATCATGGGTCCGTTCTCCTTGTCGACCGATCATCATCGAAACCAACGGAATATTAGCAAACGAGACGCGGGGAAAGCTGGGAATTCGGTGAGATTCGCGACGCTCGCTAGGATTGGACGTTATGAACGAGGACATGATGACGCCTGAGGAACGCGATCCCGTCCCCGCGGTCCCAGCCGGGCGGAAGGACGAATGCGGGCGTGGCACGGGACGCGGCAGGGGTGTGTTCGCCATCCGCACGCTGGGATGCCAGATGAACGTGCATGATTCGGAACGCATCGCCGGCGTGCTCGAATCCGCCGGATACGTGCCCGCCGACGAGGACCAGACCAGGAACGGCGACTTCGACCTGGTCATACTGAACACCTGCGCGGTGCGCGAGAACGCCACCGAACGCATGTACGGCACACTCGGTCGATGGGCCCGGTACAAGCACCGCCGACCGGGCATGCAGATCGCCGTAGGAGGGTGCATGGCCCAGAAGGACCGCGACCGCATCACCAGGCGAGTGCCCTGGGTGGATGCCGTCTTCGGCACCAAGAACATCGGCTCGCTGCCCAGACTGCTGGACGAGGCGCGAACGACCGGACGCGCCCAGGTGGAGATCTCGCGCGACCTCTCCTATTTCCCCAGCCAGCTGCCCACGGCAAGGGCGTCGAGGATATCCTCGTGGGTGTCCATCTCCGTGGGATGCAACAACACCTGCACGTTCTGCATCGTGCCCGCCGTGCGAGGCAAGGAGCGAGACCGCCGTCCCGGCGACGTCCTTGAGGAGATCCGACGTTGCGTGGACGAAGGGGCCCGGGAGGTGACGCTGCTCGGGCAGAACGTCAACTCGTATGGGTACTCCATGGGCGACCGCACCGCGTTCTCCAGGCTGCTGCGCGCATGCGGGCGCATCGACGGGCTCGAACGAGTCCGATTCACGTCGCCCCATCCGGCGGCGTTCACCGACGACGTGATCGCGGCCATGGCCGAGACCCCCAACGTGATGCACCAGCTGCACATGCCTCTGCAATCCGGGTCGGACCGCATCCTGCGCGCCATGCGGCGCTCCTATCGCGCCGAGAGGTTCATGACCATCCTCGGCAAGGTGCGCGACGCCATGCCCGACGCGCAGATCAGCACGGACGTCATCGTGGGATTCCCCGGTGAGACCGACGATGACTTCGAACAGACCATGCGCGTGGTCGAACAGGCCCGGTTCTCCTCGGCGTTCACCTTCGAATACTCGCCGAGGCCGGGCACGCCCGCCGCCGTGATGGACCAGGTGCCCCACGCCGCGGTGCGCGAGCGCTACGACAGGCTCCACGAGCTGCAGGAGCGCATCACCGCCGAAGGGCTGCGCACGTTCGAGGGGCGCGACGTCGAGGTGATGGTCTCCGCCACGCAGGGCAGACGCGACGGGGAGACCCATCGCGTCACCGGACGCGAACGCACCGGCGTCCTCGTGCACGTGGGTGTGCCCGAGGACCGTCCGCAGCCGAAGGTCGGCGACTTCGTCACCGCCACCGTGACCCATGCCGCGGCACACTATCTCATCGCCGACCCGGACATGAAAGCGGGGCAGACCTATGACATCAGGCACTGAGCCGCGAGTCGTCTCCATCGTCGGACCCACGGCCTCCGGCAAGACCGGCCTCGCCATCGCCCTAGCCAAGGCCCTTGAGGCCAAGGGGCAGCGGGCCGAGATCGTGAATGCGGACGCCTACCAGATGTACCGCGGCATGGACATCGGCACCGCCAAGGCCACCGCCGGGGAACGGGCCGAGGTGCCGCATCACCTGCTCGACGTCATCGATCCCGGCGAGACCATGACCGTGGCCCGGTTCCAGGCCATGGCCCGCGACTGCATCCGTGAACTGCGGTCCCGGGGGGTGCGCCCCATACTCGTCGGCGGTTCGGGGCTGTACGCGCGCGCCGCCATCGACGACATCAGCTTCCCCGGAACCGATCCCGATGTGCGTGCGGCGCTCGAACGCAGGGCGGTTGACGAGGGACCGGGCGTCCTCTTCGACGAGCTTCGCGCGAAGGACCCCGAAGCCGCCGCGCGCATGGACCCGCACAACCCGCGACGCACGATCCGAGCGCTGGAGGTCATCGCGATCACCGGTCGCCCGTACTCCGCCAGTCTGCCCCGATACCGCTACGTGATCCCCTGCGTGCAGATCGGCCTCGACCTGCCGCGCGAGGAGCTCGACAGGCGCATCGCCGCACGTACCATGCGGATGCGCGACGACGGCTTCGTCCATGAGGCGGAACGTCTTCGCGACCATCTGGGGGCCACCGCCGCACGGGCGCTCGGCTACCAGCAGATGATCGACGTGCTCGACGGGCTCATGGACGAGGACGAGGCGTTCGCCGACATCGCGCAGAAGACCCGTCGTCTCGCCCGCAAGCAGATGGGATGGTTCGGACGCGACCCCCGCATCCATTGGCTTGAGGCGCTCAACCCGGCGCTGCTCCACAACGCGCTCGCCATCGTGGCCCATGCCGATGAGGGCGCATACGATGCCATCGACGCGCATGCCGACGAATACGCGCAGCACCATCTCGGAGACATCGCCCGATGACATGCGGATGTTTTTTCCACGATGTTTCGTGAACATCATGCCGCCGAGCCCGGGGACATCCTGAAGCAACGGTATTGTAGGGCATTGCTATGGCACAGAAATCATCCCCTCGATCGACGCCGAATCGGTCCAGTTCACGAAAAGCATCGTCATCCCCGCGTTCCGCATCGCAGGCGGGCCCCGCCATGACCGACGACGAGCCGGGATGGAAGCGGGCCCTGCTCGCCGTGCCCCGCGGATTGGGCATGATGGTCCGTACGCTCACCGGCGTGGGAGAGTTCGATCCGGCCTACCGCAGGGACGGGCTGTGCTTCGTCTTCGCCATACTGGCCATCATGTTCGTGGCCAGCGAATGGTTCCGCGTCGACGGATTCATCGGCCGTACGCTCCACGCGGTCGCGGCGGGGCTGTTCGGCATGATGAGCGTCGTGCTTCCCGTGCTGCTGTTCATCGTCGTCTGGCGGCTGCTGCGCAACGCCGGCCGGGACTCCGACAATCCCCGCGTCGTCTGCGGGTGGACCATGCTGCTGTGGTCCGTCTGCTCGATCATCGACGCCGCCAAGCTGGGGGACTCCCATGACTTCGACATCCACCGGATACAGGACGCCGGAGGCCTGTTCGGATTCGTGCTCGGATCCACGCTGTCGTGGGGTCTTTCCAAGGTCTTCGCCATCATCCTGTTCGTGCTCGTGGCGCTTGCGTCGCTGCTGCTCATCACCCGCACCCATGTGAGCGAGCTGCCGCAGCGTCTTGAGACGCTCGCCGCGCGGCTGCAGGGTCGCGACGCCGCAGCCGGGGACGAGGGGCGCGACGCCGATTTCCCCAACGAGGTCAGGCTGGGGGACGGCGACGACACCATAGCCTTCGCTGACGGCGTGCCTACCCATGACGGGAGCGACGGCGGCCATGGGGCCGACGAGGGCGGCGACGGTGCCCGCGCCCCATGGTGGCGGCGATTGTTCTCCGGGCATTTCGGCCGGGATGCCGGCGACGACGCCAAACTGGACGAATATGCAGCGGACAAGGCGTTCGACAAGGCCGCCAGCACCCATGGGCAGACGGCGGAGACCGCACTGGTGAGCCGTGACGGCGATCTGCCGGCGCATCGCCTGCGAACCGTATCGTCCCTCGGCGGCGAGGCCGGTTCCCCGGCGCAGTCCGGCGCCGTCGGGGTGGACCCGTGGGCCACCGCCATCATGCCCTCGGGCAGTTTCCCCGCGTCGGAGTCGCCCGCGCATCCGCAGGGCGCCGCCGCCGTCGAGTCCTCAGCTTCGCCCGCCATGGATGCGAAGGACCTCGGGAACGCGCACGGCGGCGTGGAACCGCAGACCGTGGTCGATGCCGCGTCCAACGATGCGCGGCGTGCAGAGCCCCGTCCCGCCGCCACGGTCCTGGACCCCGCGGAATACCATCTTCCCGATCTGGAGCTGCTCAAACACGGCAAGCCCCATGCCGCAAGGACACCGGCGAACGACAGGGTCATCGCCGCCCTGCGCGACACCTTCCAGCAGTTCAAGGTGGACGCCCAGGTGGTCGGATTCCTCAGGGGGCCCTCGGTCACCCAGTACGAGGTTGAGCTCGGCCCCGGGGTCAAGGTCGAGAAGGTCACCAACCTGCGGCGCAACATCGCGTATGCCGTGGCCAGCTCCGACGTGCGCATCCTCTCGCCGATCCCCGGCAAATCCGCCATCGGTATCGAGATCCCGAACGTGGACCGCGAGATCGTGCATCTCGGCGACGTCCTGCGCTCCGACAAGGCCCGCAAGGACCGCAATCCCATGCTCGCCGGCGTGGGCAAGGACGTGGAGGGCCATTTCGTCACGGCAGACCTCACCAAGATGCCGCATCTGCTCGTCGCCGGCGCCACAGGCTCCGGCAAGTCGAGCTTCATCAACTCCATGCTCACCTCCATCATCATGCGCGCCACGCCCGAGCAGGTGCGGCTCATCATGGTGGACCCCAAACGCGTGGAGCTCTCCGCCTATGCCGGCATCCCGCATCTGCTCACACCCATCATCACCGACCCGAAGAAGGCCGCCCAGGCGCTCGAATGGGTCGTCAAGGAGATGGACGCCCGCTACGACGACCTCCAGTACTTCGGATTCCGTCACGTCAAGGACTTCAACGAGGCCGTGCGCGCCGGCAAGGTGCATGCGCCCGAGGGGTCGAACCGCAAGGTGGCGCCGTACCCGTACCTGCTCGTGGTCGTCGACGAGATGGCCGACCTCATGATGGTGGCCAAGAACGACGTCGAAAGCTCCATCCAGCGCATCACCCAGCTGGCACGCGCCGCCGGCGTGCACCTCGTGCTCGCCACGCAGCGTCCGTCCGTCGACGTGGTCACTGGCCTGATCAAGGCCAACATCCCCTCTCGACTCGCCTTCGCCACCTCGTCGGCCACGGATTCGCGCGTCATCCTCGACACCACCGGTGCGGAGAGCCTCATCGGACAGGGTGACGCCTTGTTCCTGCCGATGGGCAGCGCCAAGCCGTTGCGCGTGCAGGGCTCCTGGGTCTCGGAATCCGAGATCCGCGACGCCGTGGACTTCGTCAAGACGCAGCGCAAGCCGCATTATCGCGAGGACATCGAGGAGATGGCCAAGGAGTCGGAGAAGAGCGCGCTCGAACCCGACGAGGAGATCGGCGGCGACATGGACGTCCTGCTGCAGGCCGCCGAGCTCGTCGTCACCTCGCAGTTCGGCTCCACCTCCATGCTGCAGCGCAAGCTGCGCGTCGGCTTCGCCAAGGCGGGACGCCTCATGGATCTGCTGGAATCGCGCGGCGTCGTCGGCCCGTCCGAGGGGTCCAAGGCGAGGGAGGTGCTGGTCCAGCCCCAGGATCTGCCGCAGGTGCTGGCATTCATCAAGGGCGAGACGAAGGCCCTGACGCCCTCCCGGCCACAGGAGGCGGGGGAGTGAGGGCCCGCTGCGGGGCGATGGATCGGAGGCGCGCCCGCGGGAATATGGGGTACGCTTGGGAATCGCTTAGGAAACATGCGGCCGCCGCGATGCCGGTGCGGCCGCATACCGATATGGCAAGGAGCATGTGATGTCCGAAGGCAATGGTTCGGGGACGACGGGGAATTCCCTGCTGGCGGGTTGGAACACGCCGGCGAACCTCGTCACCTACGCCCGCATCATCCTCGTGGTGGTGTTCATCGTGTTGACCGTGGTCGCCGGTCCTGCAGGACGGGACAATCTTGTCCTGCGATGGGTCGCCGCCGTATTGTTCATCGTGGCGGCCAGCACCGACAAGGTCGACGGGTATCTGGCGCGTTCCCGCAACGAAGTCACCGAATTGGGCAAGCTCATGGACCCCATCGCCGACAAGCTGCTCATGTGTTCGGCGCTCATCGTGTTCTCCGTCTTCGGTGAATTCGCGTGGGCATGGGTCATCACCGTGCTGTTCCTCGTCCGTGAAGTCGGCATCACCGTCATGCGGTTCTTCGTGATGGAGCGTCCGGGAGGCAAGGTCATCGCCGCCGCTTGGCCGGGCAAGCTCAAGACGGTGTTCCAGTCCATCGCATTGTCGATGTACACGCTGCCGGTATGGTCGTTGGCTGACGTCATCGCCCCCGGCATCGGATGGACGACATGGTATTACGTCCTCGCCTATGCGATGCTCATCGTGGCGCTGGTCCTGTGCCTGTATTCCGGCGGCGTCTACCTGCGCAACACGTTCGGGGCCTCGGGGAGGGACGCCTGATGCATGGGATGGCGCAGTCCGGTCTCGATGATGTGGGTGCGCAGGACAAGCGGGACGATCTCGCGGCGCGGGCCTTGGGGCTGTGCGGCGGACGCGGCTGGCGCATCGCCGCCGCGGAGTCGTTGACGGGAGGCCTGCTGGCCGACGCGTTCGTCCGCATCCCCGGCGCGTCACAGGTGTTCCTCGGCTCGGCGGTGACCTACGACATCGCGGCGAAGGCGTCGATTCTCGACGTCGATTCCCGGCTTCTGCGAGAGCATGGGGCCGTTCATCCGGAAGTGGCCAGGCAGATGGCGGTAGGCACCGCCCGGCTGTACCGCACGCGCGACGAATACCGCGGCCGCGTCGTCGGATTGTCGACGACGGGCGTCGCCGGCCCGGGCCCCGATGGCGACAAGCCGGTGGGTCTGGTATACATCGGCCTGTGCATCCCGGACAGGCATGTACGCGGCGGGTACATGGTCGAATCCCACGAGCTGAGGCTCTCCGGCACCCGCGAGGAGATACGCGAGGCGACCGTCGGGCGGGTGCTGGGCCGTCTTGTCGCGCTGCTTGCCGGTGACGCGCGGCGAGAAGACGCGTCGCGATGACGTCCTGACGTGTGAAATGAGTCACATTTATGACCGATAGCGGAATAATCGCCGAATCATCCGGTTGACACCTATAGGGATTGAGATACAGGTCCAGGGGTTGGAAAAGGAGCGAACATGACGACTACGGCAACACGGTACGACGATGACATCCGCACTTCCGGCCATGCCACGGCGGCACTGCCCGACGGCAAGGCCATGGCCAGGAACCTCACCCCTGCGCAGAAGCGCGCCGTCGCTTTCGCGCAGCAGCAGATCCTGCGCGCCCGCGCGGCCCGCAAGGCGAAGGACGACCGTCAGGCGGCACTCAGCCGCATGTGGGCGAACGCCGACCGCGAGGACGGCCTTGAGGACCGTTCGAATGCGGCCGAGCGCACCCGCGTGGTCACAAGTGACGACGGGCAGATCTCGTTGCGTAAGGTCATAGGCGAGGTTCTGCGTTCGCTGCGTACCAAGGACCACAAGACCCTTCGCGAGGTCAGCGGGAAGGCCGGCGTCTCCCTCGGCTACCTTTCCGAGGTGGAGCGCGGGCAGAAGGAGGCCAGCTCCGAATTGCTCGTATCCATCACGCAGGCGCTGGGCGTGCACCTCTCCGACATGCTGATGATGGTGGCCGACCGCGTCCGTGCGGTTGAGGGCAGGGAATAGATTCTGCGCATATGCGGGAACGGGAGTTTTGGCAGCTGGTTGATGAGGTCTTCGGCCGGTCCTACGGCAGGAGCGTATCGCGTGACCAGAATCTGGATCGTCTGGGGTCGATGACGGTCGTCGAGGCGTTGGCGGCCGGCGTGGAGCCACGTGTCGTGTGGAATGTGCTGTGCGATCATATGGGGGTTCCCGACGGTCGACGGTGGGGCGATGGGCATAACGCCCCGCCTCTGCCGCCGAAATCGTTGCGTTGATTTTCGGCGTGTCGCAAGAAGTCGAACACATGTTCGAGTATAGTCGTTGGCGGCAGATTGGATGATGCCGGCAAAAGGCAACATTATTGATGTCCGCTTGCGGGTGGTATGGTTGTCCACATTTTCCGCGCGGCCGGCATTCACGGCGATGGTCGGTCTACGGTGGGCACCATGGCACCGACGTTAAGGAGACGCTGATGGCACAGCAGAAGAAACAGGATCCGGCCGCGAAGACCGCGGACCAGAGACAGGCGGCGCTGAACACCGCGCTGGCGCAGGTGGAGAAGAGCTTCGGCAAGGGGTCCGCCATGCGGTTGGGCGACAAGCCCATCCAGAACGTGGAGGTCATCCCCACCGGTTCCCTGGCGCTCGATCTGGCGTTGGGCATCGGCGGTCTGCCCAAGGGCAGGATCGTCGAGGTGTATGGCCCCGAGTCATCCGGCAAGACGACGCTGGCGCTGCATGTCGTCGCCAACGCCCAGCGCAACGGCGGTGTCGCCGCGTTCATCGACGCCGAACACGCCCTCGATCCCGAATACGCGCGCAAGCTCGGGGTGGATACAGATTCGCTTATCGTGTCGCAGCCGGACAACGGCGAACAGGCGTTGGAGATCGCCGACATGCTCATCCGTTCCGGCGCGCTTGACGTCATCGTCATTGATTCGGTGGCCGCGCTCGTTCCCAAGGCCGAGATCGAGGGCGATATGGGAGACAGCCACGTCGGTCTGCAGGCCCGACTGATGAGTCAGGCATTGCGCAAGATGACCGGTGCGCTGTCCCAGGCGGGCACCACGGCGATCTTCATCAACCAGCTTCGTGAGAAGATCGGCGTGTTCTTCGGCTCGCCCGAGACCACCACCGGCGGCAAGGCGCTCAAGTTCTACGCGTCCGTGCGGCTGGACATCCGTCGCATACAGACGATGAAGAACGGCGACGAGGCCATCGGCAACCGCACCAAGGTCAAGGTCGTCAAGAACAAGATGGCGCCGCCCTTCAAGACCGCGGAGTTCGATGTGCTCTACGGCGAGGGCATCTCCCGGGAGGGTTCCGTGCTCGACATGGCGCAGCAGTGCGGCCTGGTCAAGAAGTCCGGCTCCTGGTTCACCTATGACGGGGATCAGCTGGGGCAGGGGCGCGAGAAGGTGCGTCAGTTCCTCAAGGACAACCCCGAACTCACCAATGAGATCGAGCATCGGGTGAAGATCGCCTTCGGCGTCGAGAAGCCCGACCCCGATGAGGCTGCGGCGAAGAAGGAGGGGGAGGAGACGTCCGGGGCCGGTGCCGCCGATGGCGTGTCCAAGGCTGATGCCGGGAAGCCCTCCGGCGGCAAGTCCGCGGACGGCAAGTCTTCCGATGCCGGGGCCGTTGCCTGACGATGATTTCCGCAGAGGAGTTCCTCCGCCGCCATCCCACCGTCATGGCGGAGGAGCCTCATGGGGCTGGATGCCATATGCCGGACGGGGCCGAGGACGCGGCGCAAGGTTCCCATGACCGTGACCATGACAGTGGAAAGACCGCCGTCACGGTCACGGGATCGCCGTCCCGGTGCTCGGGCGCGTTCGGAGCGGTGCCGGATGAGGACGGTTCTTCGGGGCGCATCCGCGGCGGACGGGGACGGGGCGGCCGCAGGCGTGCGGCGCGCGTTCCCAGGCGCGGCGGATTCGCCGTGTCGGGTCGTGGTATCCACGCCGTCGAAGGGCCTGACAACCCAGAGGACTACGAAGCGTGCCGCGAGGCCGCGTTGACGTTGCTTGACGCCGCTCCGCGTTCGTCGGGCGCGCTGGACGAGCGGCTGAGGGCCAAGGGATATGCGCCGTCAGTGGCGGCGAAGGTCGTGCGGCGGCTGGTCGACGTCGGTCTCGTCGATGACGAAGCCTACGCATGTTCCATGGTCCGGTATTGTCTGTCACGGCAGCTGGGCAGGATGGGCGCGGTACGCGAACTCATGAGAAAAGGACTCGGACGTCCACTGTCCGAGCAGGTGGTGGAACGGTTCGCCGAAACCGGCGCGTTCGTGGATTCGGCGTATGAGCTGGGCCGGCGTGTCGCGCGAAGGACCGAGGGCATGGACCGGGACGGACGGCGCCGCCGGCTATGGAGTGCGGGAGGCCGCAAAGGCCATGATCCGGACCTCATCCGGCGCGTGGCCGATGACCTGTTTCGCGATGACCTGTTTGGCGATGGCGCAGACGGCATCGCGTGACCGAGCCCGCGTCGGCGGGGATGGGGGATGTGGCTGGACGAAGACGGCGCCCGTCCGGGATGTGGAATCGGGATGCGAAATATGGGCGGACCTTGGTGGACCGCTTGATACGGATGATTGAGACCCCTTATACCCCGGGTTCTGTCGTGCGCATCCGAAGATCACGCACGGATGGCCATCCATCTCGACCTGACGTCGCCGCCAGGCTCTAGCGGCCTACCCGAGGACATGGGCGAGCAGCCCTTGACGTCCTCTGCTTGGCCTTGCTCCCGATGAGGCTTGCCATGCGGCTGTCCGTTGCCGGAAGCCCGGTGGTCTCTTACACCGCCGTTTCACCCTTACCCGGCCGAGGCCGGGCGGTCTGTTCTCTGCTGCGCTATCTCTCAGGTCGCCCTGGGCGGACGTTATCCGCCATCGTGCTCTGCGGAGCCCGGAAGTTCCTCAACCCGTGTTCCGTGGGAACGCGTGTCGCGGCCATCAAGGGGTCTCAGGGAGAAAAGCATAGCAGCAATGGTGAACACGGGTTTTCATTGCGCTGAATTCCACAAAAATTTCGTTTCGTCGGCTAGGATGGTGGATATCCCTTCGGCGAGGTTGCCGATGGGTGTCCACAGCGGTGCAGCAACCGCTTGAAAAAGGAGGTTCACATGGAAATCGTGGTTACCGGGCGTCACACGCAGATCAAGCAGAGGTTCCGTGATGTCGCCGAAAACAAGATGAATCGTGTGACCGCAATCGCCCCCGATGCGCAACGCGCCCAGATCGTCGTCACGCATGAGGGCAATCCCCGCCAGGCCGATACCGCCAAGAAGGTCGAGATCACCGTCATCGCGGGCCGTACCGTCGTCCGTGCCGAGGCTTCGAGCACCGATGAGTTCAGTGCCCTCGATCTGGCCCTTGACAAGCTGACGCTTCGTCTGCGCCGTTCCCGTGACCGCCGCAAGGACCATCGTCGCGGATACACCAATCCCCAGCCCGTCGATCTGGGCGCGGTCGAGCCGCCCGTCGTCGAGGAGGAGCCGGTCGAAGAGCCGAGCAACAGCCCCGCCGACGCCGTGGCCGGAGACCTTGGCCCCGGCGAGTCCGTCGAGGTGCAGGTCGGGGACACCCCGATCGTCATCCGCCGCAAGCTGCACATCGCGGAACCGATGAGCATCGACGAGGCCCTGTACGAGATGGAGCTGATCGGACACGACTTCTTCCTGTTCGTCAACAAGGAGACCGGTCGTCCCTCGGTCGTCTACCACCGTCACGGATGGAGCTACGGCGTGTTCGAGATTGATACCCCCGAGAATGTGAACAAGGCCAAGTGACGGCCCTTCACCCGTTGTGACGAGCGCCCCCGGACCAATGCCCGGGGGCGCTCGTCTGTGAACGCGGGGAAACGATTTCGGATGGGTTTTCCCATAAAACCTCCGGGAAGAAAACGAAAATCGGAACAATCGCGTACTATGGATGCAGTTTGTGCCTGAACAGGGCTTGTAGTCCAGGTGCAAAAACACAGACACAAGTTGAGGAGATAACTCGTGGTAAACGTTCTGGACAAGGTCCTGCGTATCGGCGAAGGACACCAGCTTCGCAAGCTTCAGTCCGTGGCGGAGGCGACCAACGCCTTGGAGAACACCATCTCCGCCATGTCCGATGACGAACTCAAGGGGCAGACGGCCAAGTTCAAGCAGCGCATCGAGAACGGCGAGAGTCTCGACAAGCTCATGCCGGAGGCGTTCGCCACGGTGCGTGAGGCTTCGAAGCGCACACTAGGCATGAGGCACTTCGACGTACAGCTCATGGGCGGCGCCGCCCTGCACTGGGGCAACATCGCCGAGATGAAGACCGGCGAGGGCAAGACCCTGGTCGCCACGCTGCCGAGCTACCTCAACGCCCTGGAGGGCAAGGGCGTGCACGTGGTCACCGTCAACGACTACCTCGCCAGCTACCAGAGCGACCTGATGGGCCGTGTGTTCCGGTTCCTCGGCATGACCACCGGCTGCATCATCACCGACCAGAAGCCTCCGGAGCGCCGGAAGCAGTACGCGGCGGACGTCACCTACGGCACCAACAACGAGTTCGGCTTCGACTATCTGCGAGACAACATGGCGTGGGAGAAGTCCGATCTGGTGCAGCGTGAGCACCACTACGCCATCGTCGACGAGGTCGACTCCATCCTCATCGACGAGGCCCGGACCCCGCTCATCATCTCCGGTCCCGCCGAAGGCGACGTGACCCGCTGGTACCGGCAGTTCGCCAAGCTGGTGCTCAAGCTCAAACGCGACGAGGACTACGAGGTCGACGAGAAGAAGAAGGTCGTCGGCATACTCGACCCGGGCATCACCAAGGTGGAGGACTACCTCGGCATCGACAACCTGTACGAACCGAACAACACCGCGCTCATCGGCTACCTGAACAACGCCATCAAGGCCAAGGAGCTCTTCCTGCGCGACAAGGACTACGTGGTGCAGGGCGGCGAGGTGCTCATCGTCGACGAGCACACCGGACGCATGCTGCCCGGACGCCGTTACAACGAGGGCCTGCACCAGGCCATCGAGGCCAAGGAGGGCGTGGAGGTCAAGGCCGAGAACCAGACCTTTGCGACCATCACCCTGCAGAACTACTTCCGCATGTACGACAAGCTCGCCGGCATGACCGGCACCGCCGAGACCGAGGCCGCCGAGTTCATGAACACCTACAAGCTGGGCGTGCTGCCGATTCCGACGAACCGTCCGATGATCCGTCAGGACAAGGACGACCTCATCTACCGCACCAAGAAGGAGAAGCTGACCGCCATCGTCAAGGACGTGGCCAAGCGTCATGCCAAGGGCCAGCCGGTGCTGCTCGGCACCGCGTCGGTGGAATCCTCCGAGGTCGTCTCCTCGCTGCTCGACGTGGCCGGCATCCCCCATCAGGTGCTCAACGCCAAGCATCATGCCAAGGAGGCGGCCGTCGTGGCCGTCGCCGGCCGCAAGGGCGCCGTGACCGTGGCCACCAACATGGCCGGCCGAGGCACCGACATCATGCTCGGCGGCAACGTCGAGTTCCTCGCCGACCAGAAGCTCAAGGAGCAGGGCTATTCGTCGGAGGACACCCCGGAGGAGTACGAGAAGCTGTGGCCCGAGACCCTCGCCGAGGTCAAGGCGCAGGTCAAGGATGAGCACGAGGAAGTCAAGAAGCTCGGCGGTCTCTACGTGCTTGGCACCGAACGCCATGAGTCCCGCCGTATCGACAACCAGCTTCGCGGCCGTTCCGGCCGTCAGGGAGATCCGGGTGAATCCCGCTTCTACCTGTCGCTCGAAGACAACCTCATGCGCCTCTTCAACACGCAGCTTGTGGCTCGCGTGATGGCCAAGGGCATGCCCACGGGCGAGCCGATCGAGTCGAAGAGCGTGTCCAAGGGCGTCCGTAACGCTCAGAAGGCCGTGGAATCTCGTAACTTCGAGATTCGCAAGAACGTGTTGAAGTACGACGACGTGATGAACAAGCAGCGCACCGTCGTGTACGCGGAACGCCAGGCCGTGCTCAAGGGGGAGGACATCGACGAGGACATCAGGCGCTTCATGGCCGATACCGTCGACTCCTACATCAGGGGCGCCGCCCACGGCAGCGATAAGCCTGCCGATTGGGATCTTGAGGGCCTGTGGAAGGCCCTCGGCCAGATCTATCCCATCGACGTGGAGCGGGAGGACGCCGAAAAGGAGCTGACCGGGCTGAAGGCCGACAAGGCCGTCGCCAAGCTGCATGAGCTCATCGTGGACGACATCGAGAAGCAGTACGCCAAGATCGAGGAGGTGGCCGGATCGGCGGCGATGCGCCAGCTCGAACGCCGTGTCGTACTCGCCGTGCTCGACCGCAAATGGCGCGAGCATCTGTACGAGATGGACTACCTCAAGGACGGCATCGGCCTGCGCGGCATGGGTCAGCGCGATCCGTTGACCGAGTACCAGCGCGAGGGCTACCAGATGTACAACTCCATGGTGGAGGGTATCAAGGAGGAGTCCATCCAGCTGCTGTTCCACGTCGACATCCAGCAGGTCGCCCGGACCGAGGAATCGAACACCGAGACGGATGAGGACAAGGCCGTGGCCGTGGCCACGGAGAAGGTCGAAGGCGTGGACGGGGAACAGCCGTCCGCGGACGAGTTGGAGACCTCCGCCCCCGATGATCCGGATTCGGAAGACGAGGACGCCGAGGAGACTGCCGTCGCCGAGACCGAAAATGACGAGGATTCCGGCGAGAAGGCGACCGAGGAGGATGCGACGGACGAACCTGTGAGGACCGAGACCGGCAGCGTCACCGGGCCGAAGCCGATCAGTCACGCCGACCGCAAGGTCCCCGCCTCCAAACGTCCCAAGAGCGGGGAGCTGCATGCTCCCGAGTCCGACGGACGCACCTTCCCCGGAACCGGCAGGAACGCGCCATGCCCCTGCGGTTCCGGCAAGAAATACAAGCTGTGCCATGGCAAAAACGAGAAGTAAGGGACGACGGGGCTGACGCCTCCGTCGTGATGTGACGCCCCGCGGGGAGAAAACCCACGGGGCGTCTTTTCGTATATTGGAACAATCGTGGACGACATGGCCGGCGCGTAATGCACAGTCGATACAATGGCAACGAATGTAACGCTGGCGAATACGCCAAGGAGGAATCAGCCATGGTCGAACCATTCACGTGGAAAGCAATCCTTACCAAGCTCGTGCACGGGGGGCATCTGAGCGCCGAGGAAAGTGAGTGGTACGTCGACGACCTCATGAAAGGTCAGGCGAACCCAGCCGCCGTGGGTGCCGTTCTGGCCATGCAGCAACAACTCGGCCTCACCCCTGAGGAGGTGTCCGGCGCGGCCAAGGCCATGGTCTCCCATGCGGTGCCGCTCAACGTCTCAGGAGAGACCACCGACATCGTCGGCACCGGAGGCGACGGCTTCTCCACCGTGAACCTGTCCACCATGGGTTCGGTGGCCGCCGCCGCGGCTGGAATCAAGATCGTCAAGCACGGCAACCGCGCCGCATCCTCGAAGTGCGGCGCCGCCGATGTGCTTGAGGCCCTTGGCCTGCCCCTGGACCTGAAGCCCGAAGCCGTGGGCGAGGTGGGCGACGAAGTGGGTATCACCTTCGCCTTCGCGCGCACCTTCCACCCCGCCATGCGGTTCGTAGGCCCCATTCGCGCAGCGCTGGGCATCCCCTGCGTGTTCAACGTGCTGGGACCCCTGACCAATCCGGCCAAGCCCAAGCATGTGGCCATCGGATGCGCCAACCGGGAGGTCAGCCCGGTCATGGCGGCCGTGTATGCCGCCAACGGGCAGTCCGGCATGGTCTACACCTCGCACGAAGGAATGGACGAGCTTGCGCCCACCGGTCCCGTTTCCGTATGGGAGGTCCGCGACGGCAAGGTCGTCGAGACCGAATTCGACCCGACGGTGGAGCTGGGCCTTGAGAAGATCGACGTGAACCAGCTCAAGGGAGGCGAGCCCGAAGTCAATGCGGCGGCGTTCCGTGATTTCGTCTCCGGCAAGGATATCCCCGCCCGCACCACTGCTCTGCTGAACGCCGCCTCCGCAATCGTCGCGGATGGCCATCTGGTTTCGGACGGCGCTCTGGCCGATCGATTCCGCGAAGCGTACGGACTGGCCGAGAAGACCGTCGATTCCGGCAAGGCAGGGGAGCTGCTTGACCGGTGGATCGAGGTTGCCCGCGGCAAGAGGGACTGACTCGTGACTTCAGTCCGCGCGATCGCGATAGGGGTTTGAACTGCCGAATCGGGCCGGATTCCGCTGTTGATGGCGGAAGACGGCCCGATTCGGCTATATAGAATCAACCATAAAAAACCAACCGATTGGTAGGTTGCTCGGCGTGTCGTTCCTGTCGCTGGTATCATGGCAGTGTTGAACGTTCTAATTCCTCCGTATGGGTGCGTCATCGACGAGCGTCAACGGTGGGATACGGCGATAGGGAGGATTCATGTACACACTGGGCATCGATATCGGGGGCACGAAGATCGCGGGTGCCGTCTGCGACGAAAACGACAAGATTCTCAGCCAATGGCGCGTTCCGACGCCGACCGATCCCGAAGAGATCAACGACTGCATCATCGAGATCTACAACGAGGCGCTGAAACTGCACTCCGACATTCCCACCATGGGCATCTCCGCGGCCGGCAACGTCAAGGCCGACCGTCGCACCATAAGCTTCTCGGCCAACATCGCCAAATGGATCGGCTACCCGCTGGCGGACCGCATCGAGGAGCGGACCGGGGGTAAATGCAAGGTCGTCGTGGAGAACGACGCCAACTGCGCAGGCTGGGGTGAGTACATCCTCGGGGCGGGCCGTGGCAGTCGTGACATGGTCATGCTCACCGTGGGCACCGGACTCGGAGGGGCGGTCATCATTAACGGCGAGCTCTACCGTGGGGCGTTCGGCATGGCGGCCGAACTTGGGCATCTGCCCATGGTCTCCGACGGGGACTTCTGCGGTTGCGGACTGCGTGGATGCGCGGAGCGTTACACCTCCGGCAACGCCTTGGAGCGGTTCGCGCGCGCCGGCATCCGTCGTATGCCGCAGAAGGCCGATCGGCTTCTGGAACTGTGTGGCGGGGACGTCCACGCCCTCGAAGGCAAGATGGTGTCCCAAGCCGCCCAGGAGGGCGACGAGCTGGCGCTGTATGCATTCGGCAAGATCGGGGAATGGCTGGGCCGTACCATGTCCGCCATCGCCGCGGTGATCGACCCTGACCTGTTCGTCATCGGCGGTGGCGTCGTCTCCGTCGGCGACATCCTCCTCAAGCCCGCACGCTACAACTATGTGCGTTTCCTTCAGGCGGCCGCCTACCGTGAGCATGCGAGGATTCTGCCCGCCACCGCGGGCGGCGACGCCGGTATGATCGGAGCCGCCGATCTGGCGCTCCGCAATGCGTGACCGGAGTCGCCCGGCATAGGCGTCAACGACATAGGGGGCGTTTGATTGCTGCCCCCTATGTCGTCGGTACGTTCACATATTCCGCTGAGCGCCGTTCATGCCCATGCGCCATTCACACCCTGGCGCCGTCATCGAAGATGTCGCGACGGGTCTCCGAATGGCCACGATGACGTGCCAACAGGCCGCCGGCGCCGATCAATGTCATCACACCGCACACCGTGCCCAGAAGAGAGGCCAACGACGGCAGCAGCACCGCCGCCGCCAGTCCCAGCACACCTGCCACCAGCAGGATGACGAACAGCAGGCCGCTCCTGCTGACGGGCCCGAGGGAAGGATTCGGCGGCGTGAACGTGGAGTCGCCGTCCATCGTCTCGTCTACATCCAGCCAACTGCTGTTGCTGAAGTCACGGGGGCCCCTGCCGGTGGGGGGAGTTCTGGTGAAGGCCTCCGCCTTGAGATCATGCACACTGAACTGCGCCTTCTTCTCCGCCTTCCGTGCGGCCTTGTCGAATTTCCGCGCGCTGCGCGAACGGGCCACCTCATCCAGATCGCTCTCATGGGACGAGAGAAACTCCTCCCACTGGAGGTGTTCATCATCGCCGTTCGCCCCGCCGTTTGAAGACGTCGGGTTCACATTGCTATCCTTGTTGCCGGTCATATCTATAACTGTAATCGTGAATCTGCCATCATACGGCTTGGAGGTATCGTGCTTTACTGGTTCTTCGTCAGACTGCTGGGGCCGCTGGCCCGCCGTCGGTTCAACCCCACCGTCAAAGGGCTGAACAACATTCCGAAGAAGGGCGGTGCCATCATCGCGGCGAACCATCTCGCGGTCATTGATGACGGTCTGCTGCCGTTGGTTTCCCCGCGCATGATCCACTTCATGGGCAAGGCCGAGTACTTCGAGGGCAAGGGCATCAAAGGACGGCTCAAGAAGTGGTGGTTCACGTCGGTGGGCGTGTTCCCCGTCGACCGTTCCGGCGGCAGGAAATCGTTGGGCGCGTTGGAGACGGCCCGGGGAATCCTGGAGGACGGCCATCTGTTCGGCATCCATCCCGAGGGGACCCGCAGTCCCGACGGACGCCTCTACCGGGGACACACCGGGGTGGCCCGCCTCGCGCTTGAGACCGGATGCCCGATCATTCCCACGGCGATCATCGGCACCCGTGAATTGCAGAAGCCGGGACAGGTGATTCCCGGCAAGGGACGCACCACGGTGATCTTCGGCAAGCCCATCATCGTGAAGAAGGTGCCCGCCGACAGCCTCAACCATGATGAGCTGCGCGAACTGACCGACCGGATGATGAAGATCATCGGCGAGGCCAGCGGACAGGAATACGTGGACGAATACGCGCAGAAGGTGAAGCAGCGTCTCGCCGCCCAGGCAAAGGCCTGATTCCGTTACACCACGGTGAGCGTCACGACCGTGGCCTTGCCCTTGGCGTCTCGTATACGCACCTGCTTGCCCGGGTCCGGATTCTGCAGTCGGACGGTATGGGTGAGGTTGCCCAGAGGGGCGGTGACCTTGACGTCGAGACCTAGGGCCTTGAGCGCCTTGGTGGCCTCGTCCTCGCTTTTGCCCCGGACATCGGGGACCGTCACCATCTGCGGTCCCTTGGAGACCACAAGGCTCACGGCATCGCCCCAATGCAGCTGCGACCCCGCCCTTACCGAGGCAGAGACCACCTTGCCGGCGGCCACCGTGTCGGAGTACTGCTCCGTGACCGACATCTTCAGACGGGCCTCGTTCAATGACGCGATGGCATCCGCCTTGTTTCTTCCGACCACGGCGGGCATGGCCACCGGTTTGAGGCCCTTGGACAGCGTCACGGTGATGCGGGCGTTGTGCTTCACCGTGGATCCGGGCTTGGGATCGATGGAAAGGATCGCGCCCTGCGGCACGTCCATCGAATACTCGTCCTTGGATTCGTCATGCGATATGTTCGAGAAACCCGTCTTGCGAAGTGCTTCGACGGGGTTCCTGCCGTTCGTGGAGTTCGCGTCGGCGATGTCCGCGGGAACGGTCAGCTGACGCACCCCCTTGGAGACGACGAGATGCATGAACTCGTTGTTCCTCTTGCTCACATGGTCTCCCACGTTGGCGGGACTGGCCGAGATGATGGCGCCCTTGGCGACGGTGTCGCTGAATTCCTCGATGGACTCGTACGGTATCCCCGCCACCTTGAGCGTGCTCTCATAGTCCGAGAAGCTCGCTCCCTTGAGCGGGCATGCCCGGTCCTCCCCGCATCGCACGTCGGTGGCGGCGGGCACGGTCCAATAGCTGCCGGGCCCGAGATAGTACCACCATGCGAAACCGCCTCCGCCTCCGGCGATCAGCAGGATGACGAGCACGACGGCCGCGATGATCATGGTCCTGCGGCGTGACCCGCCACGATTCGCCGTCGCCGAGCCGCCGTCCCCGCCGGATTCGGAATGCTGGGCCGGCAGATCGCGACGCAGAACATCCTGCCGGCCCATGACCGCGTCATCGTCGTCGGATGAGGGAGTGCCGAACCGTGAACGGCCTGTGCCGTCCGTCCCGGACGGCCGATCCGACAGGGGGAGCACGCTGGTGGGGCGTGGCGTATGTCCGGATCCCACCCGGTACGACAGCTCCGTGGGCGTCAACCCTCCGACGAAGCCGCGCAGCTCCTCCAGAGCCGCCATGGCATCATCGGGACGGTCCGACACCATGCGGCAGGTCAGATGCGCGATGAACTCGGAAACGGGGCGCGGCATCCCCGGATGTCCGTCAGCAAGGGCGGGCACGTCCTCGTGCACGTGCTTGAACACCATGGTAACCGGATTGTCGGCGTTGAAGGGAACGTCCCCGGTGAGCATCTCCCATGCCATGATGCCGACGGAGTACAGGTCCCCCTGTGGAGTGGCCTGATTGTGCTCGATCATCTCGGGGGCGAGGTAGGCGGCCGTGCCCAGCAGCATGCCCGTGGTGGCGAGCGTGGCCTGCGAGGCCGCCTTCGCCAGTCCGAAATCGGTGATCTGCACGCGGCCGCGTTCGTTGAGCAGGATGTTCTCCGGCTTGATGTCCCGATGCACCACGCCCACTCCGTGCGCCGCTGACAGCCCGTCGAGGATCTCCCCGATGATGCGCATCGTTTCACGTACGGTGAACGTGCCCACCCGGTTCATCTCGTACCGGAGGTTGACGCCGTGCACGTATTCCATGACCAGATAGTCGAGTCCGTCGAATTCGCCGGTGTCGTAGATCTGCACGATGTGGGGGTTGGCGATGGCCGCCGCCGAACGCGCCTCGCGTCGGAACCGTTCCACGAACTGGTCGCGATGGGGTCCCTGCGCCAACTGCGTATGCATGACCTTGATGGCGACGGTTCGCGCGAGGCGGGTGTCGTCGGCCTCGTAGACGGTGGCCATGCCGCCTTCGGCGATTTTCCTCGTGATCGTATACCGGCCGTCGATGGTCTGTCCGATAAGGGTCCCCGTCACTTCACTCATGGTTCATATACTACGTTTCGTTCGTGCCGGCGAGGCGAAAAGGCATGTCATGCCGGAGAAATCTCCACGTGAAGTGCACCGGGGATGAAACGGGCGCACATGGACCGCAGCGTTTCCGTGGAATCGGGTGACAGTCCGAGTTTCGCCGATGTGTCGGTGATGGCGTCCCTCGTCCGGTCCCACAGCCGTGCGATGCGGTCCTTGGACCGGTCGACGGCACCCGAAGCCACGAAGGCGTCGATGATGCGGGCGACGTCGTCGTCATCGCGTCGAGGGGCGGAGAACCGCTCGCGCAGGAACGCGGCCTCGGACGGCAGGGAACCGTCGAAGGCGTCGAGGGCGTCGGCGAGCAGCACGGTCCGTTTGCCCTCGCGGATGTCGCCGCCTACCGGCTTGCCGGTCACTGCCGGGTCCGCGATGACGTCGAGCAGGTCGTCTGCCAGCTGGAAGGCCGTACCCAACGGCACGCCGATCTCCCGTGCCGCGCCGCGGCAGACCGTCGGATCCAGCCCGGCGGCGAGCAGGGCGAGCTCTATCGGGGCCACGGTGGTGTAGCTGGCGGTCTTCCAGCGGGACACGGCCAGGGCGTTCGACGCCAGCGCCGCGGGGGAGTCCAGCGGCATTCGCTCCGCCGCGAGAT
Organism: Bifidobacterium catulorum; assembly: GCF_003129925.1. GTDB lineage: Bacteria > Actinomycetota > Actinomycetes > Actinomycetales > Bifidobacteriaceae > Galliscardovia > Galliscardovia catulorum. Next base: position 58,105 of record NZ_QFFN01000003.1, read on the forward strand.
CCATGACCTGCCCGATCTCCACGTCGCGATGCATCGCGAGGAACCGGTCGAGCATCCATCCATGGTTCGCCATCGGGGCCGTGGCCTCGTTGACGATGGCCACGCTTGCGGTGGCGAGCAGATCCCCGAGCATGATGCCCAGCCCATTGCCGATCGAGGCGGCGTCGGAACCCATGGGCGTGGGGGAGTGTCCGGCGCAGAACGATTCCAGCGCCTTGTGCGCGGCGGGCCTGCCCCGACGCACGTCGGCGTCGTCGATGATGTCGTCATGGACGAGCGCCGCGGTCTGGAACACCTCGATGGCGCAGGCCGTGTCAAGCGCCCCGCGGGCTTCGGCGTCATCGGTATCCACAGGGCCGCGCAGGACGTCATGGAACGTCAACAGCAGCAACGCACGGAGCCGCTTGCCCCCCTGGCTGGATACGAGGGCCTGATCGGCCACCGCACGGCACAGCCGCTCGCTCGTCGCGGAGCCGAGGTCCTCGGAATGCGTGTCGAGCAGCCGGACGACGAGCTCTTCGATGCGCCGCTCGATCCGGTCACGTGTCGTCATCAATGGGTCCTGAACGTTCATGGAAGACACAATAATGAACCGGTGCTGACAACGCCGTGCCCCCGGCCGGTGTCGGCCACCCGTCCCGGGCGGGCGCCGAACCGCACGGCCGCAACGAAAAACCACGTTCGTCAACATTGCCGGAAAACCATGGGCGGGGCCTCGCCCGTCTGCGATAGTGGGATACAGGCGAGGACGATGGCGAAAGGGGATGCGTCGCCGCCGGTGGGGACCGTCCCCGCCGCGGACGGGGCGAAAGGAGCCTGAGGATGACGACAACCGTGGGATTGCGGCCGCTGAGCGGAGACTACGCGGATGAGGACAAGCTGCGGTCCATGAAGGTGGACGAACGGACGATGGACATGGCTCGGGAGACGTTCAGACGGTCCCGGCGCAGGGAAGGGGTGCCGGACGCCGACCGGTCCTGGTTCGGTGAGCCTCTGCGGGAGTGGGCCCGACTGCTGGAGGGCCGGAGCGACGATCTGGACCGTGCCGTGATGATCCGGCTGTGCGTGGGCATGGGCGAGGTGATGTCGATGCGTGACGCCATGTTGATGGCCGTGCTGGCGAAGGTGGAACAGGAGCGTCTGCTCGTCCTGGCCACGGAGCCGCACGACAAGGACAGCGGCCGATTGGTGTACGAGACGCTCCGGGACGGTTTTGAGAACCCTGCGAGTCGCCCCGACACGGAACGTTGCCAGCGTGGCATCGATGCCCTGGCGCGGATGGTCTGCCTGGTGCCCGCAGGCTACTCCGTGCAACCGCTGACCACTCTGGCGTATCTGCTGTGGTGGGTGGGCAGGGACGAACAGTCGCTGGCCTGCGCCATACGCGCGTTGCTGCTCGACGACGGGTGCACGATGGCGTCCATAATCGCCGGCTCCATCGCCCGTGGCGTGTTCCCCGCATGGGTTCACGGAAGGGAGCGGGAATAATCGTCCTTGGAACGTGGTTCACTCTATTAGTTGACAATTTGCTCTTGCCATAAGTGCGCCTTCATGCTAGAAGGGCGGGGCAGGACGAAGCCAGGAGGATAAGTTGGCAGGCGAGAAGACGACGGCAACGCGTGGAACGAAGCGTAACGCAGCGGCGAAGGATTCGACTTCCACGGAATCCAAGACGGCTGAGGAGACCACGGCGAGGAAGGGCCGTACGGCCAGAAAGGGCGCCAAGGGTCCCGCGCGCCGCACCGCGAAGGCCGCGCGGCCCAAGGGCGCCGCGCGGGGCAAGGCCTCCCGTGCCAGCAAGAAGGTCGACGACGAGCTGGAGCTGGACGACGAACTGCTGGACGACGCCGATGTGGACGATGCCGACCTCGACGGGGGATTCGACGACGTCAGCGAAGACGGCGACGCCGAGGATAGGGAGAACAACGCGGATGGCGATGATTCCGAAGGCGATGCGGAAGGCGAGGAGAAGTCCAAGCCGAAGCCCCCGGAACAGCCGAAGGAGAAGGGCGCGTTCGTCGTCACCGATCTCGACGACGATGACAACTACACGCCGTCCGGCAACCCCAAGCGCCGCGTGATCGCCACCGGCGCGACGGCCGATCCGGTCAAGGACTACCTCAAGCAGATCGGCCGGGTAAGCCTGCTGAACGCGGAGCAGGAGGTCGACCTTTCCGAGCGCATCGAGGCGGGCCTGTATGCGCAGCATCTGCTCGACACCGAGGGAGACAGCCTCGACTTCAAACGTCGCCGTGAGCTCAAGTGGGCCGCCAACGACGGCCGCAAGGCCAAGGACCACCTGCTGGAGGCAAACCTGCGACTCGTCGTCTCGCTGGCCAAGCGATACACCGGTCGAGGAATGCTGTTCCTCGACCTCATCCAGGAGGGCAATCTGGGACTGATCCGCGCCGTGGAGAAGTTCGACTGGAAGAAGGGGTTCAAGTTCTCCACGTACGCCACGTGGTGGATTCGCCAGGCCATCACCCGCGCCATGGCCGACCAGGCGCGAACCATCCGCGTCCCCGTGCACATGGTGGAGGTCATCAACAAGCTTTCGCGTGTGCAGCGCCAGATGCTGCAGGACCTCGGTCGCGAACCCACGCCCGACGAACTCGCCCGTGAGCTCGACATGCCGGTCGAGAAGGTGCAGGAGGTGCAGAAGTACGGGCGCGAGCCGATTTCGCTGCACACCCCGCTGGGCGAGGACGGTGATTCCGAGTTCGGCGACCTCATCGAGGACACCGACGCCATCGCCCCGTCCGACGCAGTGGCCTTCTCGCTGCTTCAGGAGCAGTTCAAGCAGGTGCTGGAGACCCTTTCCCCGCGCGAGGCCGGCGTCATCAAGATGCGCTACGGTCTTGAGGACGGCCAGCCCAAGACGCTTGACGACATCGGCCGCGTATACGGCGTGACACGCGAGCGTATCCGTCAGATCGAATCCAAGACGATGTCGAAGCTGCGCCATCCGTCCCGCTCTCAGACGCTGCGCGACTTCCTCGACCAGTGAATCGTCATCATCGGCTGCGGTTCGGCGGGTGCCATCGGCATCCGCCGTTCGCATGACGTGGCATTCGCTTCAATATCAACGTAATTCGATCTAACGCAATTCGACGACAGTTTGGGTGGGGAAATGGCTGCAACCAAGGAAGAATACGATGCGAAGGACCTCGCGGTGCTTGAAGGCCTCGATGCGGTGCGCAAGCGTCCGGGCATGTACATCGGCACCACCGACTCCCAGGGGCTCATGCACTGCCTGTGGGAGATCATCGACAACTCCGTCGACGAGGCGTTGGCCGGATTCTGCACCAGAATCGTGGTCACGCTGCATACGGACGGCTCCATCACCGTGGCCGACAACGGCCGGGGCATCCCCGTCGACAAGGAGCCGAAGACCGGTCTGACGGGCGTCGAGGTGGTGCTCACCAAGCTGCATGCCGGCGCCAAGTTCGGCAATGCGTCGTATAACGCCGTCGGTGGTCTTCACGGTGTCGGCTCGTCCGTGGTCAACGCCCTGAGCTCCCGTCTCGACGTGGAGGTGGACCGCAACGGCAAGACCTACCGCATGGAGTTCCGTCAGGGTCATCCGGGCGTCTTCGCCGACGCCGACCCCGGGCATCCCTCGCCCGCCTCCCCGTTCAAGAAGACCCGCAAACGTTCCCCGACCGAGCTGCGCGAGGTCGGTGAGGTGCCGGCGAAGACCACGGGGACACGCATCCGCTATTGGGCCGATCCGGAGATCTTCAACGCCACCGCGCGGTTCAGCTACGAGCAGCTCATCGACCGCGTGCGGCAGACCAGCTTCCTCGTTCCCGGGCTGTCGATCACGGTGGTCGACGAGAACATCCCCGAGACCGGAGACGAATCCGTCGACGATTTCCGCGAGGTGGACGTCATGCCGTCGGAGGGCGCCGCCGAGGCCTCCGACCGGTCCGAGGCAGGCGCGGGCGATTCCGGCACCGCATCCGTGGAACCGTCCGCGGCGCGGCAGATGGAAGGACGCTCGCATGCCCGGGTGGAGGAGTTCCTTCATACGGGAGGCGTCGTCGACTACGTGGACTTCCTGTCCAAAGGCGAGCCCGTGTGCGACATCTGGCATGTGAGCGGGGAAGGCACCTATCAGGAGGAGACGCAGGTCGTGGGCCCAGGCGGCGACCTGCACGCGCAGATGGTGGAGCGCACATGCGGGGTCGACATAGCCCTGCGATGGACCAATGACTACGAGACCACCATACGCAGCTTCGTCAACGTGGTGGAGACCCCCGGCGGCGGCACGCACGTGGACGGGTTCCTCAACGCGCTCACCAGGCAGGTGCGCAGGAATGTGGAGGCCAACGCCCGCAGGCTCAAGGTGAATCTGAAGGATTCCGCCACGAAGGTCGAGCGCGACGATGTGACGACCGGTCTGGTGGCCGTCGTCACGGTGCGCATCGCCGAACCGCAGTTCCAGGGACAGACCAAGGACGTGCTCGGCACCGCCCAGGTCAAGCCCATCGTCGCCCGTCTCACCGACCGGCAGTTCGGCGAGATGATCGCCGGCTCCAAACGCGGCTACAAGGAGCAGTCGGGCCGTGTGCTGGAGAAGATCGCGGGAGAGATGCACGCGCGCATCCAGGCGCGCAGGACGAAGGAGGTCACGCGCCGCAAGAACGCCCTCGAATCCGCGTCCATGCCGTCGAAGCTCTCGGATTGCCAGCCCGGCAACGACGACATCGCCGAGCTGTTCATCGTGGAGGGCGATTCCGCGTTGGGAACCGCCAAGGCAGCCCGCAACTCCATGTTCCAGGCGCTGCTGCCGATCCGCGGCAAGATCCTCAACGTGCAGAAGGCGTCCATCTCCCAGATGCTCGCCAACAAGGAATGCGCCTCGATCATCCAGGTCATCGGCGCGGGATCGGGGGCCACGTTCGACATCGCCCAGGCACGGTACGACAAGGTCATCATGATGACCGACGCCGATGTGGACGGCGCGCATATCCGGATTCTCCTGCTCACCCTGTTCTACCGGTACATGCGTCCGCTCATCGAGCACGGGCACGTATATGCGGCGGTGCCCCCGTTGCACCGCATCGCGCTCACCGGCAAACGCAAGGGCGAGTACATCTACACGTACTCCGACGACGAGCTGGCGCAACGCACGGCACAGCTGGACAGAGGGCATATCGCCTACGATGACGATATCCAGCGTTACAAGGGACTCGGCGAAATGGACGCCGACCAGCTGGCCGACACCACCATGGACCCGCGCACACGCATGTTGAGGCGCATCCGGATGGAGGACGCGGCGCAGGCCTCGGAGATCTTCAGCCTGCTCATGGGCGGAGAAGTGCCGCCGCGCAAGCGTTTCATCGTCGACAACGCCGACGATTTCGATCGTTCCAACATCGACGCCTGACTCCCGTCGTTCCTCCGGGGCCGTCTCCGGAGGAACGACGGCACGATAACCCCATGTTCGTTCCCCTGTGTCGGCTTGCATAATTTGGTCTAGCGTTTTACCATGAAATATGTCGGCGTTCCACGCAACATCTCAATACCATCCACTCATCCGCACGAACCCAGTAATCACGGACTACGAAAGGCGATGCCGCCGCGATTCCGGCATGGCATCGCGCGCCGGCACCATGCAAGGGAGACAGACATGAACGTGAACGGCATCAGCAGGGAAGAGGCGCTCGAACGGCTCGCATCATTCGCCCATACGGCACGGCCCCTGGTCGTGGTCGGGTCGATGAACGCCGACTACACCGTGACCACGGAGCGACTGCCCCGGCCGGGCGAGACGGTGAACGCCGGTCCGCTGCGCGTCCTTCCGGGGGGCAAGTCCGGCAACCAGGCCGCCACCGCGGCGAAGATCGGCGCCGATGTGCGCATGCTCGGCGCTGTGGGGAGCGACTCCAACGCCGGCTTCCTTCTGGACGAGCTGGGCAAGGCGGGCGTCCGCACCGACACGGTGCTGCATGTCGACGGCCCCAGCGGCACCACCGTCATCACCGTGGATTCCCACGGCGAGAACACCATCGTCTACTCGCCCGGTTCGAACGGCAAGGTGAGCCCCGAATACGTCCGGGCGCACGCCGACCTCTTCGACGAGGCCGCAGTGCTCGGCCTCTGCCTGGAAAGCCCCATGCCCGCCGTTATCGAGGCGGCCCGCATCGCCCACGAAGCGGGCGCGAAGGTGCTGGTCAACGATTCGCCGTTCATCCCCGAGCTGCCGCGCGAACTCATCGTCAACGCCGACATCCTGCTGGTCAACGAGCATGAGATGAGCCAGCTGCTGGGCATCGACGAGCCCGAGGACGGCGACTGGGACGCCGTGGACTGGGATGCCATCGTCACGCAGATGTCGGGCTTCGGCTTCGATCAGGCAGTCATCACCCTCGGCGGCGACGGCAGCGTCGTCATCGACGATGGAAGCGCCCACCGCATCTCGCCGGTGAAGGTGGACGCCGTCGACACCACGGGCTGCGGCGACTCCTTCATGGGCACAATACTCGCCGGCCTTGCGTCCGGTCTTGACCTTGTGACCGGCGCACAGGTCGCCTCCTACGTATCCGCCTACGCGGCCACGGGATACGGCGCCCAGGCGTCATACGGCACGACGGAGCAGATCGCGGCAAGATTCGCCTAGGCTGGAGAACATGGCCAAACGCACGACGATCAAGGATGTGGCGGCCGCCGCGGGAGTCTCCGCCACGGCAGTCTCCCTGGTATTGAACAACCGTCCGTCACGGGTATCCGAGGAGACCCGTGACGCCATCCTCCGCGCCGCCCGGGAACTGCACTACGTCCCCAACCAGGTGGCCCGCACGCTGGTGACGCAGCGCTCCATGCTGCTGGCGCTGATCGTACCGGACATCCAGAACCTGTTCTTCGCCGCCCTCGCCAAACGGCTGGAGGACGAATGCCGGAGAACCGGTTACTCGCTGATCATCGCCAACACCAACGATTCACGCACGGCCGAACACGACGTCCTCGTCCGCCTCGCCGCCCGCGGGGTGGACGGCATGTTCCTCATCGTTGCGGGCGAATCCGGCGGCGACATCACGGCGTTGCGGGATGACATCGGACGATGCGGATGCCCCGTGGTGCTGGTGGACCGCATGGCCGGGGCGTCCTGGTGCGACGGCGTGGGCATCGACAACCATGCCGGAGGCCGCATGGCTGCGCAGTATCTCATGGAATGCGGTCATCGCCGCATCGCCTGCGTCTATGGGGACACGCGTATCGGCAACGCCGCCGAACGACGTGACGGCTTCGTGGATGCGCTCGCGGAGGTGGGGCTTGCCCCCTCCGTCATGATCGAAGGGGACTATCGGCACGAAGGCGGCTACGACGCGGCCGACGACGTCGTGGAATCAGGCGCCACCGCCGTATTCTGTTGCAACGACCTCATGGCCCTCGGCCTTATGCAGCGCCTTCGGGAACGCGGGCTTCGCGTTCCGGACGACATGTCCGTCATGGGATACGATGGCATCGCCGACCGGTTCGGGTTCGGCTTCGAGCTGACCACCATCGGCCAGAAGATAGGGTGGCTTTCCCACGAGGCCTCGGTCCTGATGCGTGAGCGCATCGGGGAATCCGGGTCCTCGGGCGCGTCGGGGGAGCGGAGCGTCATCATTCCACCCGAGCTCATCCGCCGGGGAACCGTGTCGATGAGAACATAGCCGTCGAACAGCCCATGGTCGTGTACTCTGTTTGGGGAAATGCAAACCCGGCAAGGAGGCATGGCATGAGCGATACGCCGGCATCGACGGCCGCGGCCACAGGAGGGCCCGAGGCCAATGGAGTCAATCCCGTACCCGAAAGCGAGCGGCACGGCAGATCACGGGACCTGTTCGCGGTATGGTTCGCATGGAACGTGTCCATCATGGGCATCAGCTACGGCATCTACGTCTATGGACTCGGTCTCGGACCCCTTCAGGCCATCGTCGCCGGAACCCTCGGCTACGCCATCTCGTCGTTCCTCGTGGGCGTGCTTTCGGTGGGAGGCCCGCGAACCGGCCTGCCCACGCTGACGCAGACGCGTTTCGCCTTCGGATATCAGGGCAACCGCATCATCGCGTTCTTCGCCTACCTGTCGAACATCGGATGGAAGGTCACCATCATCACCCTGGCCTCCACCACCGGGGCCAACATCTTCTCCAGACTCAATCCCGCCGTGTTCGCCAAGGACGACGGCACGCCGGTCACGTGGCTCGTGCTCATATGGTTCATCGTCGTTCTGGTCGTCACCATGGCGTTCGCCGTGGCCGGCCACGGACTGATCATGAAGGCCGAGAAATGGATCTCCTGGATCACCGGCGTCTTCACCATCGTGTTCATCGCCATGATCCTGCCGCACATCCACTGGGACAGGCTGGCGGGACAGCCCGACGGAGGCCCCATGGTGTTCGTCGGCGGCGTCGTCATGGCCATGACCATGGTCGGTCTGGGCATGCTCAACTACGGCGGCGACTTCGCACGCTACCTGCCCAAGGACACCAAGGCGCGCGGCGTCATTGGATGGACCACCCTCGGCATCTCCCTGCCAGTCACGGTGCTGCTGATCCTCGGCATCCTGCTCGCGGCCACCAACGACAAGCTCGGCGAAGCCGCAGCCTCGGACCCCATCGCAGCCCTCACGGTGCTCCTGCCCACATGGTTCTTCGTGCCGTTCAGCATCGTCATCGTCATCTCCCTGGTCTCCGCGGCCATGACCGGCATCTACTCCTCCGGCCTGGCCCTCATGGCGGTGGGCCTGCCGGGGTCGCGCGTGGTCATCACCATCATCAACGGATGCATCATCGCATTCGGGGCCTTCTACCTGCTGTTCATCTCCACATCGTTCCTGGCCACGTTCCAGGCGTTCCTCGCACTCATCGCCGTGCCCATGGGAACGATGGGAGGCATCCAGCTCATCGACTTCATCCGTCAGAGGCGCTATGGCTGGGATGTGCGCATGGCCCGCACCAAGGGGTTCGGCGGCCGTTCGGGACGATGGACCGCCCTGACCGCAATGGGCGTCGCCACCGTGGTCGGACTCGGCATGGTCACCAGCGCCGACCCGAACATCGCCAAGGTCGTCGGCTTCCTGCTTACGCCCGAGCAGCGGACCGGCGTCATCGGATCGACAAACATCGGCGTCGTAGTCGCCATGATCGTCGGTACGGTCCTCTACGCCATCCTCACCTACGGATTCGGGCTCGATCCCAAGCCGGACCGTTCCCGGCTCGAATCCGCAGACCAGTGAGCGATGGCCATGCCATGACGTCGTCAGGAAGGAACGGCATCCGATGAACGCGCACGATGATTTTCTCCATCCAGGCGTATGGAACGCGCCGGCCACCTACTGGTTCTGGCACCGCATCCCCACCATGGGGGAGATCGACGAGCAGATCAGGCGGATGGACGAGGCCGGATACCGTTCCTTCCAGATACAGGCGCGCATGTCGATGCCGCTCGACGAGTATCTGAGCGACGACTACCTGCGCATGTGCCGTCACGCCGCCGACGTCGCCCGAAGCCACGACATGATGGTCGGCATCTATGACGAATACAACTGGCTTTCCGGACATGCGGGCGGACGTGTCGTCGCAGACGGCCACGACGGGCTGCGCGAACGACACCTGTTCCATGTGACGGCGGACGTGGACGGACGGGGACACGTCGAGGGAACCATCGACGGCATCCATGCAGTCGACGTCGACTACCTGCTGCGACAGGGGCGCGAATGGGTGTTCGAGGGCGGCGTTCCCCGATGGGACCAGTGGCGCATCGTCGCCGCCGTGGCCTACGACGCCGACGAACATGGCGCGGCCATCGGCCCGACCGTCACGGACGTGACATCCCGCGCAAGGATCGCATCCGCCGACGCCGATGGCTGCGCCATGACCGCCGATCTCGATGACGTCACGGGGGAGCATCGACGGGTCACCTTCTTCGTATCGGCCCGTTGCGCGACCAGCCGCATGATCAACTACCTCGACCCCGAAGCCGCCCGACGCTTCACCGAGGTCGGCTACGAACCGTACGCGAAGGCGTTCGGCGACCATCTCGGCACCACCGTCGCCTACGTGTTCTTCGACCAGCCCCACGCCTGCTTCTTCGACTGGGCGCAGAACCGTGGCACCACCGCGTCCACGCTCATGTACGATCCGGAATTCTACCGGGAGCTCGCCGAAGAGGCCGGCGACCGCTGGCCTCTGATCCTGCTCGCATGGGCCATCGACGTCGGAGGGGAGACGACGCCGTCGCGTGTCTGGTTCTATGAGCGATACGCCAGGCGCGCCATCGACATGTTCTTCGGCACGCTCGCCACATGGTGCCACGGTCACGGGTTGAGGCTCTGCGGCCATGAGGTGCTCAGCCACGTCTCCTCGTGGGACCCCACCAGCACCATCATCGCCGACGACCCTCGCACCAACTTCGGACTCGACTACTTCGGCATCGACGCGTGGCGCGACGTCACCGGCGTGGACGCGCGCAACGACCATCCACAGCTCTCCGCCAAATTCGGCGATTCCGTGGCACGCAGCCACGGCAGAAGCGGCTGCATCGTGGAGCAGTACTTCGGCCGCACGGTCCCCGGATCCCACTTCGCCGCCGGATGGTGGGAGCTCACCCTCGACCGCCTGCGCTCGCAGACCATGAGGCATCATGTCCTCGGGATGAGGCAACTGCTCATGCACGCCTTTTGGCTCACCGACGGACATGACCCGTCCGGCGACGACGCGGCCGAGATGTTCGTCAACCCCCGGTTCGATTTCGCCCCGGGCGTCAACTATGAGCCGTGGTTCCGTTTCCATCGTCGGTTCGCCGACGAATCCGCCCGGGTCTCCGTGTTCCTCGACGGATGCGAGCCGTTGGACGAAGTCGCCGTGCTGTACCCGCTGACGACGGACTGGGCCCACGGTCCGTCTCATGGGTTCGGACGGCATATGGCCCTATGGTGCGAGAACCTGGCCCGCGACGGCATCGACTACGCCATCATCGACGAACGTGACCTGTGCCGGGGCGAGGCCGACGAGGGGGTCCTGCGTCTTCCGGACGGCCGCTCGTTCCCCGTACTGGCGCTGCCCGACGTGGAGACCCTGCACGACGAACGCTCCGTTCGCGTTCTGGAGCGTTTCGTCCGCACGGGTGGCACCGTGCTCGCCACCGGGGCCTTCCCCCACGAGGTGGCGGCCCCCGAACCGGGGAGGTGCCATGCCGTGAAACGGCTGAAGACGTTGGCGGATTGCGGGGCGACTGAGGAGGGGACCGTCCGCGTGTATGACGGTCTTCCCGAATGGCGCGCGGTAGCGGCGGACGTGATGGAGTGCGTGTCCCCGCTCCCGCGTGTGACCGACACGTCCCCGGAGATCGGACAGCTATGGGTGCGCAGGGGACGGGACCGCCTCGGATGGCGCATCATGCTGTTCAACGATGCCGATCGGAACAGGACCGTCGTCATCGAAACGGGATCGTCCCATGCGCGGCTCGTCGTCTGGAATCCGTCGGACGGCACGGTAGGGGAGCCGGGCTCGATCCGGGGAACCGGCATCGGGGCGAGCATCGAAACGTCCATGAACCCCCATCAGGTCGTATTGATGCAGATCATCCCGGACGGGGACGCGGCGCCCACGTCGATGACGCTGTCCACCGGATGGCGGTTCATGCCATATGAGGGCCATGAGGCCGACGCACCTGCCGGCATCAGTCCGATGTCTGGCTGGGAACGGCAGGGATATCCCACGTTCTGCGGCATGGGACGATACATCCGGGACGTCGTCATCGATCGGGGAGGGGATGGCGCATGGGATCTGTCGCTGCCGAAGGTCGCAGGGTCCGTCGTCGTCCGGGTCAACGGCGGGACGGTCGCGGAATCGCCATGGCCGGCCGGTCCGATACCGCTTGGACGCGTCATGAAGACCGGTGTGAACAGGCTGGTCCTGGATATACTGCCGTCCGCGGCGAACCGATACTACGCCGGCACCATGCAACAGGGAGACGGCCCCGCACCGTGCGGCCTGCTGGACGCTCCGGTGCTCATACCGCACGTCGACGCAACCGTCGTCGTCCCGACGTCGCAGGCGTCCGGCCGCATAGCCGGCGGAGCCCGGAACCGCGGCTAGGGTGAAACGCATGAACGCGTCCACGATGACGGACGATTCCATGGCATCGTTCTCCGAACAGACGAGACGATGGTTCTCCCGGTCGTTCGGCGAACCCACCGAGGTGCAGCGCATGGCATGGCCGGTCATCGGCGCCGGCGGCGACGCACTCGTCATCGCACCGACCGGCTCCGGCAAGACGCTGGCGGCGTTCCTCTACGCCATAGACCGGATGATACGGGAACGATCCTCCGGACGATGCCCGGAGAAGGACGGGAAAGACGACGGGCATCCAATGCGCGGTTCCGGCGTGCGAGTGCTGTACGTCTCGCCGTTGAAGGCCCTGGGAACCGACGTGGCGAGGAACCTCACCGGACCGTTGGAAGGCATCGCCGACGAATGCGGGCAAGCCGGCGGCGACCGTCCGAACGTCACCGTGGCCATACGTAGCGGCGACTCCACGCCGAAGGAACGCCGTCGAATCGCCTCCCATCCTCCCGACATCCTCGTCACCACACCCGAATCGCTGTACCTGATGCTCACGTCCAGGACGCGTCGCATCCTCGCCACCGTCGACACCGTCATCATCGACGAGGTGCATGCCATCGCCGGGACGAAACGCGGCGCCCATCTCGCCGTCAGCCTGGAACGGCTCGACCGCCTCTCCGGACGGCCTGCCCAGCGCATCGGGCTGTCCGCCACCATCCGGCCCGCCGACGAGGCGGCGCGGTTCCTGGGCGGTACAAGGCCCGTCACCATCGTCGATCCGGCGCAGGCTCCCCGATATGAGCTGAGAATCATCGAACCGGTCAAGGACATGCGTGATCTGGCCGGATCGGCCACCGACGAGGACGACGAGCGCAGCAACGGTTCCATCTGGCCCATGGTCGAGCGCAGCGTGCTCGACGAAGTGCTCACTCATCGCACCACCCTCGTCTTCGTCAACTCGCGGGGGCTATGCGAAAAGCTCACGGCACGGCTCAACGACCTCCATACGCAGCGACGACATGGCCCGCAGCCTTCGCAATACGGTTCCGGCCGGCACTATGCGGCCGTCGTGGGCTCCTCCACCATGCTCGTCAACGACCCCGACCCCGACGACGCCATCGCCATGGCTCATCATGGCTCCGTGTCGAAGGAACGGCGCAGACAGGTCGAATCCGATCTCAAGGCAGGCCGCCTGCGTTGCGTGGTCGCCACCAGCAGCCTCGAACTCGGCATCGACATGGGCACGGTGGACCTCGTCATCCAGATATCGCCGCCGTTCTCCGTCGCCAGCGGACTGCAGCGCGTAGGCAGGGCCGACCACAAGGTCGGCGGCATCTCCCACGCCCTGTTCCATCCCCTGACCCGCGGACAGATTCTCGCCACCACTGCCGCGGTGGAAGCCATGCAGGCAGGGGACATCGAAACGTTCTCCATACCGGCCAACCCGCTTGATGTCCTCGCCCAACAGACCGTGGCCGCGGCCTCCATGGACCCCCTCGACGCGGACGACTGGTACGACACCGTCCGACGCAGCGCGCCCTTCGCGGACCTGCCGAGGACGATGTTCGACGCCGTCATGGGCATGATGTCCGGGGCATACTCCGGCGAGGCGTTCTCCGCGTTCCGTCCCATACTCGTATGGGACCGGCGTACCGGCGCCATCACCGCAAGACCCGGGGCGCAACGACTCGCCGTCACCTCCGGTGGGACCATACCCGACCGTGGCACCTACAGCGTGGTCCTGCCCGACGATGAGGCCGGCGGCGGGTCCAGACGTGTCGGCGAACTCGACGAGGAGATGGTGTACGAGTCCCGGGTGGGGGACGTGATCACCCTCGGCACATCCACCTGGCAGATACGGGAGATCACCCGTGACCGCGTCATCGTGCTACCGGCACCGGGCCGCACCGCGAGACTCCCGTTCTGGCACGGTGACGGCGATGGACGCGACGCCGCATTCGGACGCCGTCTGGGTTCGGTCACCCGCGAACTGTGCGACGGGCTGGCGGGCTCTCGGTTCGACGACCGGACACGGGGCAGGCTGGTCGGCGACGGGCTCGACGGCAACGCCATCGACAATCTCGCGCGGCTGCTCCATGAGCAACGGGCCGCCACCGGCGTAGTACCGGACGACCGCACGCTGGTGATCGAACGCTGCCAGGACGAGGACGGCGACTGGCGCATACTGCTCCATTCGCCATATGGCAGACGAGTACACGAGCCGTGGGCCATGGGCATCAACGCACGTCTGCGCGACCGGTACGGATACGAGGGGCAGACCATGGCCGATGATGACGGCATCGTGCTTCGTCTGCCCGACACCGCGGACGCCATGCCGGGGCCCGACCTGTTCATCTTCGATCCGGATGAACTGGAGGACACCGTTCGCAGGGAGATCGCCGACACCGCGCTATTCGCCGCACGATTCCGCGAATGCGCCGCGCGCTCGCTGTTCATGCCGCGCATGAATCCGGACAGACGCGTCCCCCTATGGCAGCAGCGTCTGCGCGCGGCGCAGCTGCAATCCGTGGCCGGCGGGCTGAAGAACTTCCCCCTCATGCTGGAAGCCGCGCGAGAATGCCTGCAGGACGTTTACGATATGCCGTCCCTGCGTTCGCTGATGGCCGCGCTCGGGGAACGGCGGATCGGCCTCGTGGATGCGATGACCATGGTGCCGTCCCCGTTCGCGCAATCGCTGCTGTTCGGGTATACCGGCGCGAATATGTACCAGTACGATGTGCCCCGGGCGGAACATAGCGCGGCCATGTTGTCCATCGACGCGGACGTGCTCGCCCGTCTGCTGGGCGAAGGGGACGGCGACCTGTCCGGAGTGCTGGACCCCGATGTGATCGCTGACGTCGAACGAAGTCTGCAACGGTTGTCCGACGACCGACGCGGCCATGGGACGGAGGGCGTGGCCGATCTGCTGCGAGTGCTCGGACCGTTGACCGCGGAGGAGATCATGCTGCGGATCGAACCGGATGCCGTCGACAGGGGGGACGGACGGCACGGCCCGGATCCGGCGGGTGGACGACATGCTGGAGACGCTGCACGCGGCGGGGAGGGCCGTGCCGATGCCCATCGGCGCGCACCGGTACTGGGCCATGCCCGATGACCGGCGTCGTCTGGACGAGGATCCCGACGACCTGATCCTTCGGTACGCGCATACGCACGGTCCGTTCGCCGCGCAGGCCATCGCCGGACGGTTCGGACTTCACCTGGGGCAGACCAGAGCCGAACTGCGCGACCTCGCGGCGGAGGGGAGGCTGCTTTCCGGCACGTTCCTCGCCGCCGCGGCGTCGGACGGCGATTCGGGGGAGCGGCAATATCTGCATCCGGACGTGTTCCGCATCATACGCTCCCGTTCCCTGGCCCGGGCCAGGGACTCCATCCGACCGGTAGACGGGGCGTCATACCAGCGCATGGTGCTGTCCCTGCAGGGGGCGGGGGCCGTGGGAGGGGAGCGCTACGACGGCGGGGACGGTGTGCTGCGGGTCATCGAGCAGCTGGAGGGTGTGGCGTTGCCGGCGGCATTATGGGAGACCGCGGTGTTCCCCGCACGGATCCGCAACTACCGTCCGGGGATGCTCGACGAGCTGCTTGCGTCATCGACCGTTGCATGGGTGGGGTCCAGGCCCCGCAGGGATACTCACGGGGTCGGCGATATCGCCTGGTATGTCGCCGACTCCGTCATCATGCCCGATCCGTCCGCAAGCCCGGACATGGACCCCATCCTCGCCCGTATGCGGGGTGGAGGAGCCTTCCCCGCACGGCAATTGGACGATGGCGAGGGGGGCTCGCGCTTCGCGAACCACATGCGGACGCTGATATGGCAAGGGCTCATCACCGGTAGTACGTTCGCTCCGATACGGTCGATGATCGGCGCTTCGACGGGACGGACGCCGCATGCGACGGGCGGACGCACGGCGACGGGAGCCCGCGCAAGGATGCGGAGAATCGCGAATGCATCGGCATATGCCGGATTCGGGGGACTGTGGTCAGGCGTTGCCGCCGCCGCGCGCATGGACGACGAGGAATCCGCGCCGGCACGACGTCTGATCGCGGTCGTCGACATGCTGCTCGACCGGTACGGTGTCATCGCGCCCCCGTTGACGGAGGCGGCCGGGGTGGATGGAGGATTCTCCGCATTGTATCCCGTTCTGAAGGCCATGGAGGAGAACGGCGATTTGGTCCGCGGCATGTTCGTGGACGGTCTGGGCGCGGCGCAGTTCGCAAGACGTCGGGACGTGGACGCGTTGCGCGGCTGCGCCGAGAAACCGCAGGAGACCGTGACCGCGTTGGACACGCTCGACCCGGCGAATCTGTACGGCACGGTTCTGCCATGGCCTGCCTGTGGCCAGGGCCCGACGCAGACGGCGGCGTCCCGTCCCACGAGACGCGCCGGCACCACGACCGTCATCGTCGACGGCGCGGCCATCCTGTACGCCGCGCCACGGAGTCATCATCTCACCGTGCTGGCCCCCATCGACGACGCCCACGAACGGGTGCTGCGGCGGGCCCTTGGGGAATTGGCATACGCGTTGCGACGCCGGTACCAATCCACGGTGTTGTTCTCCGACGTCAACGGCATTCCGCTCACCTCACGCACCACGATGCGGGTCTGGATGCGGGCGGCGGGATTCACACCGTCGCCTCAGGGCATGAAGCTGTACCCCTGATGATCCGATGAACTCACGCCACGGCGGCGATGGGGGATGCGACCTCCACGCCGGAGGCGTCACGCCGCATGTCCACGTGGGGCAGTTCCACGGGGGAGCCGGAGGATGACGCCGCGAACAGCGGCCAGAGGCCGACGTGGGCGAGGATCAGCGTGTTCTGCCCCTTGAGGAACCGCTGGGACCGCACACCGCCGGTCCCACGCCCCTTGGTCGGGTACATCTCCAGCGGCGTCACCTTGGCCGCGCCGTTCTCCGTGCCCTCCAGGGCGTCGGAGTCCCCGGCCACGGTGAGCACCACCGCGCCCGACTGCATGGCCGCGCCGTCTCCGTCCCCGCCTGTCGTCCACGCCACCTTGCCGGCAGGTATGGCGGCGAACGCGGCCACATGGCATCCCTCGGCCAGACGAATGCCGGCCATGCCGGCGGAGTTCCTGCCCTGCGCACGCACCTTGGCCCCCTCGAAGGTCAGCAGCGAGGAGTCCGTGGAGACGAACACCAGATGGTCGTCGTCGCCGGCGGGCTGGGCGGCCAGGGCGGCGTCGCCGTCCTTGAGGTCGATGACCGACCAGGAATCCATGGTCGTGGGGGATTCACGGTTCCAGCGTTTGATGACTCCTCCCCGCGTGCCTATGGCCAGCGGGCGCTCGTCGTCGAGGGAGACCGCGGCTATCGTACGCTCCCCATCGATCGGGTCCGTGCTTTCCGTCATCGTCAGCAGTTCGTCGGCCTTCACCCCGTCCGCCACACTGAACGACGGCGACGCCTGCAGCACCGGAAGATCGGCCACATGCGCCAGCACGAAACGGCCTGCGGACGTGACCAGTCCGTAATCGGATGTGGTGGTGGTCGCGAAGATGGAGACGATCTGGTCGTCTTTCGCGCGCGGCGTCGACGTCGTGCGCGATTCGTATGCGTCGATGACCCCGGCGGGTGCTCGGGCTATCAGTCCGGATGCGCTGAGCATGACGGTGCACGGCTCGTCGGCGATGGTCAGCGGCATGCCCTCCGGTTTGACGATCGCCGAGGCCGACTTCGCCGTGCTTGCGGACGACGCTGCACCGGAGACGTCGGAGATCGCCTGGATGGCGGCCGACGCCATGGAAGAGTCACCGCCTTCGGCTTTGCCGGCAAGGCTGTGCACGGCGGTAAGATTGCCGTTCTCGTCGGCATCGAGCAGCACGGTCCGCCGAGGATCGCCCCACTTGGCGACGGCCTCGTCCATCTCCTCGGTCACCACGCGGTCGAGACGGGACTCGGATCCCAGGATCTCCGTGAGCTCATCGATGCGGCGACGCAGGTCGTCCCGCTCGGATTCCAGCTCGATGCGACTCATCTTCGTAAGCCTGCGCAGCCGCAGGTCGAGGATGTACTGCGACTGGACCTCGTCGAGGTCGAACACGGCCATCAGCCTCGTCTTGGCGGTGTCGGCGTCCTCGGAACTGCGTATCACCCGTATGACCTCGTCGATGTCGATCAGCGCCAGCAGCAGGCCCTCGACCAGATGCAGACGCTCCTGCGCCTTGCGTCTGCGGAATTCGCTGCGTCTGCGGATGACGCCGCGCCGATGGTCTATCCACACCTCAAGCAGTTCGCGCAGGCCCATGGTGTGCGGCCGGCCGTTCACCAGCGCCACGTTGTTGATGGTGAACGAGTCCTGCAGCGGCGTGTGGCGGAACAGCTGCGCGAGCACCGCCTCCGGGTTGAATCCCGTCTTTACCTCGATGACGATGCGTGTGCCGTTATGGCGGTCCGTCAGGTCGATGGCTCCGGTGACGCCTTCGATCTTCTTGTTCTTCACCCCTTCGGAGATGCGCTCCAGCACCTTCTCCGGACCGACCATGAACGGCAGCTGCGTCACCACGATGCCCTTCTTTCGGGCTGTGATGTTCTCGATGTGCGTCACCGAACGCGTGACGAACGATCCGCGGCCCGTCCGATAGGCGTCCCGGATGCCGTCGCGGCCGATGATGATGCCGCCGCCCGGCAGGTCGGGGCCGGGGACGTACCGCATGAGATCCTCGACCGATGCCCCGGGATTCGCCATGAGATGCTTCGCCGCGGCCACGACCTCGCCGAGGTTGTGCGTGATCATGTTCGTGGCCATGCCCACCGCGATGCCGGACGACCCGTTGACCAGCAGGTTCGGTATGGCGGATGGCAGCACCTCCGGCTCTTCGAGCTTGTTGTCGTAGTTCGGGCGGAAGGCGACCGTCTCCTCGTCGATGTCCGCGTTCATGCCCAGCGCCGCCGGAGCCAGCCGGGCTTCGGTGTACCGGGACGCCGCGGGACCGTCGTCAAGCGAGCCGAAGTTGCCGTGGCCGTCGACCAGCGGCAGACGCATGGCGAACGGCTGGGCCAGACGCACCATGGCCTCGTAGATCGCCGAATCTCCGTGCGGGTGCAGCTTGCCCATGACCTCGCCGACCACACGGGCCGACTTCATGTACGCGCGGTCCGGGGTCAGGTTCATCTCCCCCATCTGGTAGACGATGCGCCGCTGCACCGGCTTGAGACCGTCGCGCGCGTCGGGCAGGGCGCGCGCGTAGATCACCGAGTACGCGTATTCGAGGAACGACTTGCTCATCTCCTCGTTCAACGGCGTATCGACGATGTTCTCCTTGACCGTGCGCGGGTCGAAGGACGGTTTGGTTCTGTGCTTGGTGGCCAACGCGTGAACTCCTTACATGGGTGAATCGACTATCTATATTACGACCACTTGACCTGCACAGGTGGTTCAATGGGACGTATGAGTATGGAAGTGCCCGATTCAGCCGACCTGCTGCGTCTGCAGCCTACGGTGCGTTACGATGCGATGGACGCCGGTCTCCGAGGGGGGAGCCGGCATCTTTCCGCCGTGTTGCCCGCCATGTCCTCCGCGATCGGGCATCCCGTGCCGACCCCGCTGCATCCCGATCCGGACCGGGCCCGCGACGAACTCGGCCTGCCGGACGCCTCCAGCGCCATCGTGGTGCTGATCGACGGACTGGGCTTCTGGAATCTCGCCCTGCGACGCGGCCATGCGCGATACCTGCGTTCCCTGATGGCGGATTCCGCCAACGGACGTCCCATCTCCACGTGCTATCCGAGCACCACCGTCGCCGCGATGAGCACGTTCGGCACGGGGACCTGCCCGGGGCTCACCGGCATGACGGGATACACGCAGCTGAACCCGGACACAGGCCGGATCTGCCAGCTCATCCAGTTCAAGGACGCCATGGAACCCGAGCGTCTGCAGACACAGCCGACGATCTTCGAGCGACTGGCCGCGGAACATGTGCGCGTCACATCATCGGGCCTGCCCAAGTTCATTTCCTCCCCGTTGACCAGGGCGGCGTTCCGCGGCGCCGACTACATTCCCAACATCCATCCCAAGGACAGGGTGATGGCCGCGTGCGAGGCGGCGCGCACGCCCGGTCTGACCTACCTGTACATCCGGGACGCGGACAAGACCGGACACAACTACGGCTGGAACTCGGACAAATGGATCGGCGTCTTCGAACGTATCGACGCGCAACTCGTCATGCTCCGGCGCAACGCGCCCAAGGGGACGCTGATCGTCATAACGGCCGACCACGGCATGGTGGCCACCGATCCGGAGCAGCGCATCGACATCGCCGTCGAACCCGATCTCTCCCGGGATGTGGCCGCGGTGGGCGGGGAGCCCCGCGCGGTCATGCTGTACGCGGAGCCGGGGACGAGCCCGGAAACCCTTGCGGAGCGCTGGCGGAACCGGCTGGGGGAGCGTGCGCTCGTGCGCACACGGGATCAGGCCATCGACGAAGGTGTCTACGGACCGGTCGATGACCGGGTGAGGCCGATGCTCGGCGACGTGCTGGTCAGCGCCGCGGACCGCGTCACCATCGTCGACTCGCGCACCCAGAGCGACAAGGCCACCCGGCTGCCATCGGTCCATGGGTCGCAGACCAGCGTCGAGATGGACATACCCTTCCTCGTCGACGTCGTCTAGACGTCCGCATCATTCCCCGAACAGGATCTCATCCCAACTGGGCACCGCCGAACGGCGGGATTTGCGCTTCTGCCGGTCGGGGTCCTGCGCGTCCCCACCGTCTTCGCCATCGTCCGGGAGCAACGGTTTGACCTTGGCCCCGGCTCCGGCGCGATCGCCCGGCTCCTCCGGGGTCTTGCCATACAGCCAGTCGTCCGTGCCGTCCGTGCCTCCGGCATCGCCGGCGGCGGGATTGGGCGGCAGATCGGGCTTGGGCGGGTTCGAGGCCGTGTCCCTGCGTTCCGGCAGCGGCACCGTGGACGTCGATGCCTTCTTTGCGGTCGTGCCCAGGGTATCCGGGGCATGAGAGTCCACTATATGGACGTCATTGGCGGGAGTCGGAGATCCCTCCTGAACGGGGAAGGGTCCGAACCGGTCGTCAAGCGTGCTTTGCCCGGAGGCGGGGTCGAACTCCGACGACTTCAGCAGCTTGCGCGCCGTCGAATTCATGGGCGTCACCGAGTTGTCGCGCATGTCCCATGACCATTCCGCCTTGATGGTCCTTCCGGCGGCCTCGAACGTCGCATGGACATGCCATGGCTCGCGTTTGTTCCTGGTCGCCTGCCATGTCACCGAATCCATGGATACGTGGGCGGCGCGCAACGACGCCCCGATGACGTCCGAGACCTTGCGGTTCCGGGGGCTTCCCGGCATGGGGGAGGAGAAGAACTGGTTGACCGCATACCGCTTCTCCGTCTCGATCGGCTGGGCGAACCGACGGACCAGGGCCTCGCTCAGCGAGTATTCCCCGGCGATCTCCCCGGTGGTATGACCGGCGCGGATCATGGACTGGATCGTCGAGATGGGAATCGTGGAGCTCGCCTGGGGATTGGGCTTGCCCTCATTCTCCTCCCTGATCTGCCTGCTGGCGAGAATGCCCTGCTCAAGCCGGTCGTCGACGCGCACGGCGAATTGCCGTCCCTCAAGGGAGAACACCAGATCGCCGCGTTCGCTGACCTTCTCGAAATGCGCTACCTTGAGCGTTTCGTTCGACATATGTGGCACCCGACTTCCAAAAAAATTACCGATTACTTCTATTGTGCCCCACGTGTCGTATTTTGCGGGTATTTGAAATCGTGTATCCTATGGCGCAGAACACGACACCATTTTTCGGGAAAAGAGGTTCTCACATGGCACAGGATTATGATTCCCCCAGGAGCAAGGACGAGGACGAGGAGTCCATCGAGGCCCTGGGAAAGAACTCGCGGCAGAGCCAGGCGGGGGACATCGACGATGATGAGAACGCCATCGCCGAGGACTATGAGCTGCCGGGCGCCGATCTGAGCAACGAGGACTCCTCGGTCACCGTCATCCCGATGCAGGGTGACGAGTTCGTGTGCTCCGAATGCTTCCTCGTCAAGCACCGCAGCCAGCTCGCATACACCACCGACGACGGCGACCCCGTATGCGAGGAGTGCGCTGGCTGACATGGCGTACGACGAAGCATATGACGGTCCGGAGAACATCGAGGTTCTGGTCCGTTCCCTGGACGGCTCACCGGTGAGGTTGCGCTATGCCCATGCCGGCGACGCCGGGGCGGACCTCGTGACCACCGAGCATGTGAGGCTCGCCCCCTTCCAGCGCGCGTTGGTTCCCACGGGGCTGTCCATCGCCCTGCCAAGCGGATATGTGGGGCTGGTGCATCCCCGGTCGGGACTCGCGGTCAAGCGCGGCGTCACCGTGCTGAACGCGCCGGGAACCATAGACGCCGGATACCGTGGCGAGATCAAGGTGCCGCTCATCAATCTCGACCCGGAGCACGACGTCGTCTTCGAGCCGGGGGACCGCATCGCCCAATTGGTGATCCAACGATACGTCGAGGCGCGGTTCGTCGAGGCCGTGTCCCTCCCCGGCTCCGACAGGGCGGAGCGGGGATTCGGCTCCACCGGGGTCAATTCCTGAACGGGCGTCTACAATAGGCAGCATCACTGGGGCCATCATGGGGCAGGGAGAGGAGCGAAGCATGGGCACGCATACCATTGACAAGCCGAAGGACATCTCCGCGCATGCGCTTGGATGCGAGATCAGCACGGATCCTTTGAACCCGCTGCGGCCGATCTGGCAGATATGCGAGCTGCACCATCCCGGCGAGGACCTGTCGATACTCCAACGGGCCTACGACCGCGCGGTGGTCCAACATGCCCCGCAGCGGCGCAACTCGGGAGAACCGTACATCATCCACCCCCTTGCCGTGGCGCAGATCCTCGCCGATCTTGGCATGGGGCCGTTGGTCGTGGCCGCCGGGCTCCTGCACGACACCGTGGAGGACACCGATTACACACTCGACCAATGCCGTCGGGAGTTCGGCGACACCGTGGCCGGACTGGTGGACGGCGTCACCAAGCTCTCCAAGATGGACTACGGAGACTCGGCCCAGGCCGAGACCATCCGGAAGATGGTGGTGGCGATGAGCCGGGACGTGCGTGTGCTGGTCGTCAAGCTCGCCGACCGCGTGCATAACGCGCGCACATGGCGTTATGTGAAGACCTCCAGCGCCCAGCGCAAGGCCCGGGAGACACTCGACGTCTATGCGCCGCTGGCGAACCGTCTGGGTATGAACGCCATCAAGACCGAGCTTGAGGAACTGAGCTTCAAGGTGCTCTATCCGAAGATCTACAACGAGATCGTAGTGCTCGTGGCCCGTCGCGCCGGGCAGCGTGAGGTGTATCTCAAGCAGATCCTTGAGGAGGTCAACGCCGATCTTAGGAAGCAGGGCGTCAAGGCGTATGTGACCGGTCGTCCGAAGGACTATTTCAGCATCTATCAGAAAATGATCGTGCGTGGCCATGATTTCGAGAACATCTACGATTTGGTGGGTGTACGCATCATCGTCGATTCGATTCGCGACTGCTATGCCGCGCTCGGTGCCGTGCATGCCCGATGGAACCCGGTCCCCGGACGGTTCAAGGACTACATCGCCATGCCGAAGCTCAACATGTACCAGTCCCTGCATACCACGGTGGTCGGTCCCGGCGGCAAGCCGGTGGAGATTCAGATTCGTACGTGGGACATGCACCGGCGGGCGGAATTCGGCATCGCGGCCCATTGGAAATACAAGGAGAACGGCCAGGCTGGCCGTGCGTTGTCGTCGCCGGACAAGTCGGACCGCCGACGTGAGAAGGACGGCGAGTATCGCGAGCTTTCCGAGGCCGACAACCTCAAGTGGATCCAACAGCTCGCCGACTGGACGAGCGAGACCCCCGACTCCGACGAGTTCCTGGGCTCCCTGAAGCAGGATCTCGGTTCGGCCGAGGTCTATGTATTCACCCCCAAGGGCAAGATCGTGTCCCTGCCTGCGGCCGCCACTCCGGTCGATTTCGCCTACGCCGTGCATACCGAGGTCGGACACCGGACCATGGGCGCCCGCGTCAACGGACGGCTGGTGCCGCTTGACACCAAGCTCGACAACGGCGACACCGTGGAGATACTCACCTCGAAGTCCGATACCGCCGGCCCCTCAAGGGACTGGCTCAGCTTTGTCAAGAGCCCCAAGGCCCGCAACAAGATCCGGCAATGGTTCAGCAAGGAACGCCGGAGCGAGGCCATCGAGGAGGGGCGCGAGGAACTGACGCGCGCCATGCGCAAGCGCAACATGCCCATTTCGACGCTGCTGACCCCGGAAGCACTGATTGGCGTGGCCGAGGAGCTGAACTACCCCGACCCGAACGCCGTGTTCGCGGCCATCGGGGAGGGCCAGGTATCCACGCAGAACGTCATATCCCGTCTGGTCAAGGACGTTGGTCCGGCGGAGGTCGACGACGAGGTGGAGCAGGAGGCGCTGCCGTTGCAGCGTGTTCGCAATGTGGACGCGGCTCCGGGCGTGTCGGTCAAGGGTGTGGACAACATATGGGTCAAACTCGCCAAATGCTGCATGCCCGTACCGGGCGATTCCATCATCGGCTTCATCACCCGCGCCCAGGGCGTGTCGGTGCATCGCGCCGACTGCCAGAATCTTCTCGACCTCAAGAAGCACCAGCCCGACCGCATCGTCGACGTCTCATGGGCGAATGCCAACGGAACCTTCCTGGTGAAGATCCAGGTGGAGGCGCTTGACCGTCCGCATCTGCTGTCGGACGTCACCCGTATGCTGTCCGACCACGGCGTGAACATCATCTCCGGCTCCATCGCCACCGGCGACGACCGTGTGGCCACCAGCCAGTTCGTCTTCGAGATGGCCGACCCCCAGCATCTGACCACACTGCTGGCTGCCGTGCGCAAGATCGACGGCGTCTTCGACTGCTACCGCATCACCGGAGCCAAGGACAGCGCGGAACCCAAACTTCGTCACATGTGAGCATCCCGACGCAAGGCGCTTGATTCGCAAGGCGCTTGATTCCGATTGGCTCCCCTCCATGAGGGGAGCTGCCCGCGAAGCGGACTGAGGAGAGCGACACCCACGGTTGCCATACCCTTCAGGTCCCGCCAAACGTCTCATCACTCGGAACGAGACAAGGACGGGCCATACCGGCCGAAAACCCGGCGCCCGGCACGCGACTATCGCGTGCCGGGCTCCTGCATACCCATAACCGGCAATTACTTCACCGCGTTGAGCCACTGCTCCTTGGTGGCCTTCTCCGCCTCAAGGGCGGCCTTCTTCTTCGGGTCGGTGGCTGCGGCGATCTTCTCGTCGAGTTCGGCGAGCTGAGCGGTCAGCTGCTCCTCGAAGTCCGACTTGCGGGCGTCGGTCTCCGGGTCGGTCTGCTTCCACTCGGCGTCCTCGACGGCCTTGATCTGCTTCTCGACGTCGTCGAGACGGCTTTCGATGCGGTGCACGTCGCCGCGCGGCACGAAACCGATCTCATCCCATTCGTCCTGGATCTTGCCGAGAGCCTGGCGGGCGGCCTTCGCGGCCTTGACGTCCTTGACGGGCAACAGGGCCTCCGCCTTCTTGAGCAGCTCCTCCTTCTTCGCGAGGTTCTCCTTCTCGCTGGAGCTGATCTGATCACGATCGGCCTGACGCGCATTGAAGAACGTGTCGGCGGCTTCGCGGAAGCGACCCCACAGGGCGTCGTCGTCGTTGCGTCCGGCACGTCCGGCCTTCTTCCAACGGTCCATGAGCTCGTTGAACTTGCGCGAGGTGGCCACCCATTCGGTCGAATCCTTGATGGCGTTGGCCTCCTCGATGATGGCCTCCTTGGCGCTCTTCGCCTGTGCGCGTTCGGCGTCGCGGTTCTGGGCCCACTTGCGGCGTGACTGGTTGAACGTGGTGCGTGCCGCGGAGAAGCGCTTCCACAACGCGTCCGCCTGGGCCTTGTCGATGCGCACGCTGGTGCGCTGATGCGCCTGCCATTCGTCGAACAGGGCGCGGAACTTGTCGGCTGTGGAACGCCAATTCGTCCTGTCGCCGAGGGACGCGGCCAACGCCTCCGCCTTCTCCACGATGGCGGTGCGCTCCTCCACGGCCTTGGCCACGGCGGCCTTGCGGGCGGCGGACAGCTCCTCCTTCTTCGCCGCACCGGCGGTCTTGAGCTGCTCAAGCTGGGCCCTGAGCGAAGGCAGGTCGCCCACGACCGGGGGATTGTCCACCTCCTGCTCCAGCAGCTTCAGGGATTCATCGATCTCATGGGGCTTGATGCCTGCCGACTTCAGACGCGTGGCCAGAAAGTCCAACTTGGCCTTGAGGTCGAGGAACCGCGTGGCGTACAGCTTCAGGGCCTCCGACTTGTCCGCGTCCGCGAACTGGCCGACCTCGCGCTCGGCGTCGCCGTCCTTGACGAACACGGTGCCGTCGTCGGCGACGCGTCCGAAGGCCTCGGCCTTGGCGATGTCCTCGTCGGAATACGTGCTCTTCACCACCGCGACCTTGGGGGTCTTCCTGGCGAAGGCCGCCGGCGACGGCGCATGTGGCTTCGGCGTCGCCTTGGGTCGTGCTGCGGCTTTCGCTGCTGCTGCGGATACGTTCTCGGGTGTGGTTGCAGTCTCGTCCGACATGGCCAGCTCCTTGTGTTCTTGCGTGAGAGAGATGGGAAGAACCATGGAAGCCACGGTTTTTCCACAACTAGACCTATTATATGGACTCGTGGCAAAAGGTGCATCATTATCAGGTTTCCCGGAGTGGCTTCCCGAAGAACGGGTCGTCGAACAGCAGGCTATCGACACGCTCCGTAGGATTTTCGAACTCAACGGGTTCCTCGGCATCGAGACGAGGGCGGTGGAACAGGGCTCAAGCCTCCTCAAGAAGGGCGAGACCAGCAAGGAGATCTATCTGCTGTCCCGTCTTCAGGAGGTCGGCAAGGAGAACGACACGCCCGTCGAGGACCGTCTCGGCCTGCACTTCGATCTGACCGTGCCGCTGAGCCGGTACGTCGTGGAGCATTCCGGCGACGTCGTGTTCCCGTTCAAGCGCTGGCAGATCCAGAAGGTCTGGCGTGGCGAACGTCCGCAGGAAGGGCGTTTCCGCGAGTTCATCCAGGCCGATATCGACGTGGTCGGCAACGGCGACCTGCCGTCCCACTACGAAGTGGAGCTTCCGCTCGTCATGGTCTCCGCCCTTGAGGCCCTGCGCCGGTTCGGCCTGCCCAAGGCGACCGTCCACGCCAACAACCGCAAGCTTTCCGAGGGCTTCTACCGCGGTCTCGGTCTCACCGACATCGAAGGGGTGCTGCGCGAGATCGACAAGCTCGACAAGATCGGCGCCGACGAGGTGTCCAAGCTGCTCGTCTCCGAATGCGGTGCCAGCGAGGCGCAGGCATCGGCGTGTCTCGATCTCGCGGGGCTGAGCGCGGCCACCGGCGATGAGCTGGGGGAGCGTTTCCGCGAACTGTGCGCAAAGCATGGCATCGAGGAATCCTCCGACGCCTACCGTCTGGCGAGCGAAGGTCTCGGAACGCTTGCGATGATCGTCGACGAGGCGGCCCGCATCCGACCGGGCGCGGTCGTCGCCGACCTCAAGATCGCCCGCGGCCTTGACTACTACACCGGCTCCGTCTACGAGACGTTCCTCGACGGCGCCCCGTCGCTCGGGTCGATCTGCTCCGGAGGCCGCTACGACAATCTCGCCTCCCAGGGCAGCAGGAAGTATCCGGGCGTGGGCCTGTCCATCGGCCTTTCCCGGCTGGTGTCCTACATGCTGCACACCGCCGGGGCCAGGGCCAGCCGCCAGTCCCCGGCCGCCGTGCTCGTGGCCGTGTGGAACGAGGACGAGCGCGGCCGGGCCAATCGCATCGCCGAGGCGCTGCGGGCCCGTGGCATCGCCACCGATGTGGCTCCGACGGCGGCCAAGCTCGGCAAGCAGATCAGATACGCCGACAGGCTGGGCATCCCCTACGTGTGGTTCCCCGGACAGGACGGGGCGGGTGACGAGGTGAAGAACATCGTCACCGGAGACCAGACAGGCGCCGACTCCGGGTCATGGCGTCCCGACGGGGCCTTCGCCGGCCAGAGCATCGAATGCGGGGACCGGTGACGGCTCCCGTTCCGTCATGGGTCCGCATAGGCGATTCGATATAATACGTGAGATTTCCAATCCATAGGAGGATAGAGGCACAATGAGCCAGACGGCTTACAGAACACAGCACGCCACCGAGGTGACCGAGGCGCTTGTCGGCCGGAAGGTCACGCTCGCCGGTTGGGTGGACCGCCGCCGCGACCACGGCGGGGTGGCGTTCATCGATCTGCGCGACAGCACCGGTCTGGTGCAGGTCGTCATCTACGACGAGGAGGTGGCCCGCCCGCTCAGGAGCGAGTTCGTCATCCAGGTCGTCGGCGAGGTCCGCCTGCGTCCCGAGGGCAACGAGAACGACCACCTCGCCACCGGCAGGATCGAGGTCGTCGCCGAGGACATCACCATTCTCGCCAAGTCCGACGCCCTGCCCTTCCAGGTGTCCACCGCTCTTGAGAACGAGTCCGAGAACAAGCTGCCCGGCGAGGATGTGCGCCTCAAGTACCGTTACCTCGACCTGCGCCGTCCGTCCATGCAGCATAATCTCAAGCTGCGCTCCGACATGGCCAAGGCGGCCCGTCACGCCCTTGAGGACATGGACTTCACCGAGGTCGAGACCCCGACCTTCATCAAGTCCACCCCGGAGGGCGCCCGTGACTTCCTCGTGCCCGCCCGCCTTGTGCCCGGTTCCTGGTACGCACTGCCCCAGTCCCCGCAGCTGCTCAAGCAGCTGCTCATGGTCTCCGGCGTCGAACGCTATTACCAGCTGGCCCGTTGCTACCGTGACGAGGACTTCCGCGCCGACCGCCAGCCGGAATTCACCCAGCTCGACATGGAGATGGCCTACGTCGACCAGGAGGATGTCATGGCCATGGCCGAGAAGGTCATCTCCGCCATCTGGAAGTCCGCAGGCTACGACATCAAGCTGCCGATCGATCGCATCAGCTGGCAGGACGCCATGGATAAGTATGGCTCGGACAAGCCCGACCTGCGTTTCGGCAACCAGATCGTCGAACTGACCGAATACTTCAAGGACACCCCGTTCCGCGTGTTCCAGGCTCCGTACGTCGGCGCCGTCGTCTACAAGGGCGCCGCCGACCTGCCCCGTCGCAAGTTCGATGCATGGCAGGACTGGGCTCGACAGCGTGGGGCCAAGGGCCTCGCCTATGTGCAGTTCTCCGCCGACGGCAACCTCAAGGGGCCCGTCGCCAAGAACCTGTCCGACGCCGAACGCGACGGCCTTCGTGAGGCGGTCGGTGCGGAACCCGGCGATGCCGTGTTCTTCGCCGCCGGTGCCCGTGAGTCCTCCCAGCTGCTGCTCGGCGCCGTCCGCGTCGAGATCGCCCGCCGCCAGGGCCTGCTCGATCCCAAGAAGTTCGCCTTCACCTGGGTCGTCGACTTCCCGCTGTTCAAGCCCACCGACGATCCGGATGATGACGACGTCGCCGTCGGCCACTCCAAGTGGACGTCCATGCACCACCCGTTCACCATGCCGAGCGCCGACTGGCTCGACAGGTTCGACAAGGACCCCGAACATGCCATGTCCGACTCCTACGACATCGTCTGCAACGGCGAGGAGATGGGCGGCGGTTCGGTGCGTATCCACCGTGACGACATCCAGAACCGTGTGCTCGACGTTCTCGGCATCACCAAGGAGGAGGCCGACGAGAAGTTCGGATTCCTCCTTGAGGCATTCAAGTACGGTGCGCCGCCCCACGCCGGCATCGCCCTCGGCTGGGACCGCACCGTGTCGATCCTCGCAGGCGCCGATTCCATCCGCGACGTCATCGCCTTCCCGAAGGCGGGCGGCGGCCGCGACCCGCTGACGGGCGCCCCGGCCCCGATCTCCGACGAGCAGCGTGCGGAGACCGGAGTCGACTACGACCCCGAAGAGGATGAGGACTGATAACGGTTCATAGGCAATACGAATAGCGCCATCGGCATGTGCCGGTGGCGCTTTCGTTATCCTCTATGCACAGGGCCGGGCACTTATGGACGGGGGGAAGGCATGGCATTGGAGATACTGGACTGGCATGATGGACGGCTGTTGGCGAAGCCGGTGTTCGACGCGTTGAACGGGCTCATCGCCTCAGGTGTCGCCGAATCGAAGATTCTCGGCGTCACCGAGAACACCGACGAGGAGTCCGACACGGACCTGTGGTGTCCGAAATACGAGATTCCGTTCTCCACGACAGGCAACGTCGTGATCGTGCATACGCATAAGACCCGTAAGGCGCCGCCGCTGTTCGCCGCGGCGTTCGTCACCGCCGACACTCGTGCCGACCTCAATGGTCTGGTCAAGCACACGCTCGGGGTAAGCAAGGTCTCGTTCGCGCCCATCGCCGCCGCGGTCGAGGCGACCGGCATGGAATCCGGCGGCATGTCGCCCATCGGTCTTCCGGAAGGCTGGCCGTTGCTCGTCGACGCGCGCATCACGGGCATACCGCGGCTGTATCTGGGATCGGGAATCCGGCCGTCGAAGCTCGTGGTCGATGGATCGGTATTCGATGACATCCCCGGCGTAACGTTCGTGGAAGGCCTCGGCAGGCCTCGCGGCTGACGGGTCGCCGCGCATACGCCGCAAGGCCGTGCATATTGTCCACGCGCCGGACGTAAAACGTTTGAAATGGGGCATGGGCTATACTGCACGTATGTCAGAAGAGAAAATTTACCGTACGGACGAATCCCGTCCACTTGTGGAACTCACCCATGTGGAGAAGCATTTCGGCGATCTCCATGTGCTCAAGGACATCAACCTGAAGGTCGCCAAGGGCGAGGTGCTCGTCGTCGTCGGCCCGTCCGGCTCCGGCAAATCCACCATGTGCCGCACCATCAACCGTCTGGAGACCATCGACTCCGGCGACATCCGCATCGACGGCAAGCCCCTGCCGCAGGAGGGCAGGGAACTGGCCCGTCTGCGCGCCGAGGTCGGCATGGTGTTCCAGTCGTTCAATCTGTTCGCCAACAAGACGATTCTCGAAAACGTCGCCCTGGCGCCCATCCGCGTGCGCCACATGGCCAAGAAGGATGCCGAGGACCAGGCCATGGAGCTGCTGGCCCGCGTCGGCGTAGACTCCCAGGCGTCCAAGATGCCGGCGCAGCTTTCCGGAGGCCAGCAGCAACGCGTGGCCATCGCGCGAGCCCTGGCCATGCACCCCAAGGTCATGCTGTTCGACGAGCCGACCTCCGCGCTCGACCCGGAAATGGTCAACGAGGTGCTCGACGTCATGATCGAACTGGCCCATGAGGGCATGACCATGATCTGCGTCACCCACGAGATGGGATTCGCGCGTCGCGCGGCCGACCGCATCGTGTTCATGGCCGATGGGCAGATCCTCGAAGAGGCGGCGCCCGACGAGTTCTTCGACCATCCGAAGAGCGACCGCGCCAAGGATTTCCTTTCCAAGATCCTTACGCACTGATCTTCGACATCGCAGGAACAGGAGAAGAACGAGAGATTGACTATGAGCACAGTGACGATGGCCGTGAAACGGCTGTGGAAGAGACTGCTCGCCGTGGTATGCGTCGTGGCATGCATATGCTCCGTCGCCGCCTGCGGATCGGGCGACGAGTCGGGCAAGATCCGCATCGGCATCAAATTCGACCAGCCCGGACTCGGCTTCAAGAAATCCGGCACCTATGTGGGATTCGACGTGGACGTGGCCAGATACGTGGCCAGGCAGCTGGGGTATTCCGAGGACGCGATCGTCTGGAAGGAGGCGCCCTCCAAGCAGCGTGAGGCCATGTTGCAGAACGGCGACGTCGATATGATCCTCGCGTCGTATTCGATCACCGACGCGCGCAAGAACGCCGTGTCGTTCGCAGGCCCGTATTTCGTGGCCGGACAGGACCTGCTCGTGCGTAGGGGGGACGACGACATCAAGGGGCCCGAGGACCTCAACGGCAAGCGGCTGTGTTCGGTGACCGGCTCGACATCCGCCACCACCGTCAAGGAGAAATTCGCCAACGAGTTGCAGCTCATGGAACAGCCCGGCTACGCCGAATGCGCGACCGCGCTGTTCTCCGGCATCGTCGACGCCGTGACCACCGACGACATCATCCTTGCCGGTCTGGCCTCCGCCTCCCGCGGCAAGCTCAAGGTCGTCGGAAAGCCGTTCACGCAGGAATACTACGGGGTCGGCATCAGGAAGGGCGACAAGGCGTTCGCGAGGAAAATCAACAGGGCCATCGAAACCATGATCAGGGACGGATCGTGGGAACGCGCCATCGAAGACAACACCAAGGGCACCGGATACCGGCCGAACGCCGAATACAATCCGCCGAAACCGACGGAGGGGGAGTGACATGGAAAGCCTCGTCAGACTGTTCTCCGAATACGATATTCCCGCCGCGTTCCTCGTCAACATCGAATTGACGCTGTGGTCGGCGTTGTTCTCGCTCATCCTCGGCGTCGTGCTCGTGATGATGCGCATCTCTCCCATCGGCTCCATGAGGGCGGTCGCCGGCGCCTACGTGGAGTTCTTCAAGAACATGCCGCTCACCATCATCATGGTGTTCATGGTGCTGGGGGCTTACGCGCAGCTCAAGCTCACGTTCTCCGACACGTTCGCCACGAACTTCTTCTGGCTCGCCGTGACCGGATTGAGCCTGTACACCGCGGCGTTCGTGTGCGAGTCGCTGCGGTCCGGCATCAACACGGTCCCGCTCGGCCAGGCCGAGGCCGCTCGCGCCCTGGGACTGGGCTTCATGCAGTCCGCCACCGAGATCATCCTGCCGCAGGCGTTCCGCGGCTCCGTCGCCCCCTTGGGCAACACATTCATCGCGCTGCTCAAGAACTCCACCGTCGCCGCTGCCGCATCGGTGGCCACGGAGACGTCGTCGCTCATGAGCCAGATGATCGAATATCATCCCGATGTGATCGTTTCGATCTTCCTGATCTTCGCATTCGGCTATGTGATCCTCATCATCCCCATCGGCATGTTGACCACATACCTGTCCAACAAGCTCGCGGTAAGAAGGTGATCCGGCAATGAACAACACATCCTCATCGGTCCTGTTCGACCAGCCCGGCCCCAGGGGGCGGCGCCGCATCGCCGTCATCAACTGGGCCGCGGCGATCTGCTTCCTCGCCGTCCTCGCGCTCATCCTGATGCGTCTGCACAATCCCCCGGACGGCGAGAACCAGCTTGACTGGCAGCTGTGGAGACCTGCGCTCGAAAAGGAGGCGTGGACGGACTTCTATCTTCCCGGCCTGTGGATGACCGTCAAGGCGTCCGTTCTCGCAGTCGTCGGATCGGTCGCCTTCGGACTGCTCTTCGGTTTCGGCCGCCTGCTGCCCAACGTCGTCGTCCGGGGCGCGTCCGCGGTCGTCGTGGAATTCTGCCGTGCCGTGCCCGTACTGTTGCTCATGATCTTCTTCTGGC
Source organism: Bifidobacterium catulorum (assembly GCF_003129925.1). Classification (GTDB taxonomy): domain Bacteria; phylum Actinomycetota; class Actinomycetes; order Actinomycetales; family Bifidobacteriaceae; genus Galliscardovia; species Galliscardovia catulorum. The sequence goes on from NZ_QFFN01000003.1 coordinate 91,611, forward strand.
GATGGTTCGCCTTCGCCGGGATGCAGGAACCGTCGTACTGGGCGGTGGTCCTCGCCCTGGTGCTCTACAACGGTTCCGTGGTAGCCGAGCTCGTGCGCTCCGGCGTCGGCAACTTGCCCGGAGGGCAGCGCGAGGCGGCCCTGGCGTTGGGCCTGACCCGCACCGAATCACTGATGCAGATCGAGGTGCCGCAGGCCATCAACGCCATGCTCCCCGCGGCGGTCACCCAGCTGGTCGTCGTGCTCAAGGACACCGCCCTCGGGTCCATCATCATGTACACCGACCTGCTGCAGGAGTCCCGGCGTCTTGGCTCGATGTATTTCAACATCCTGCAGGCCCTTGTCGTGGCGGGCATCGTCTACTTCTTCGCATGCTGGCTGCTGTCCCGCCTCGCCGAATGGCTGCCCGAGCACATGCAGCAGCGCACCGCCGCGCCTGTCGACACCGAACCGGTGGCGCCCATCGCCGTCATGGACCCCTCCAACGTCAATCAGATAGCCGTGGCCAAGGAGGTCGAGGAACTGCCGCTCGGCGGCACCCCGCGCAAGTACCATGCGCACCACCGTGGCACGAACGCATCGATCCACAACTGGCGTCGAACCCGCTACGAGCAGGGGTACGACGAGACGCATCCCGACAACCGGGACGTCAAGGCCGATGGCGAACACGAAGGATCGCCGGCGACGAAGACCGAAGCGCGGCACGAGTCGAGGAAGAGCTTCTCGGGAGACCATCATCGTTTCGGGGCGGCGTCTTTCAAGCGTGGCGACGGCATCGGCGGAGGACGTGACGGCATCGGTGGAAAGCCGAAGATCTGACCGTTCCCGGCCGGCCGTGGCCCGCATTCACCGAGGCCTCCGCATGACCCTGCGGAGGCCTCTTCGTCCCGGACGGATATGCGGGGCGGAATCGGGCCCGTCGTACGCGACGCGTATGGACGGTCCGGGGCGCACGCGGTATCGTGAACGCATGGATACGGACTCCCTCAAGGATGTACGGCGGCAGGCCGCCATGTTCTCCACGATCTCGGAACGATACGACCTGGTCAACGATCTGGCGTCGCTGGGGCAGGACCTTCTCTGGCGGCGAGCCGCGGTGCGGGCGATGAAGGCCTCCTATGACGGTTCCCTCGTCGGGCTGAGAATCCTGGACGTCGCATGTGGGACCGGATCGTCGTCCCGCGCGTTCGCGGATGAGGGGGCCCTCGTCACCGGATGCGATATCGCCGACGGCATGCTCGGCGTGGCCCGACGCCGGGAACGTCGCAGCCGTTCACATGGTGCCCGGCGGCCCATGATCCGCTACATCGCCGCGGATGCCATGCGTCTGCCGTTCGGTGATGCGGCATTCGACGCGGTGACGGTCTCCTACGGTCTGAGGAACATGCCCCGTCCAGGGACGGCGCTCGAACAGATGCGCCGCGTATGCCGTCCGGGAGGCCGTATCGTCGTGCTGGATTTCGATATGCCGTCCGATCCCTGCTGGCGTCTCATCTATACGCGGTACGCCACGGCGGTCCTTCCGGTTCTGGGAGGCGTTCTCGGGGGAGACCGCGACGCCTACCGGTATCTCAACGCGTCCATCGACTCGTGGCCCGGGCGGAGGGGCGTGGCCGGGATGCTGCGTGACGCCGGCTGGCGTGACGTTGCCGTGCGGCCGCTGTCAGGAGGCATCGCGTCGTTGTGTCGGGCCGTCGCATAGGAGCCAAGAATTCACCATGCCGTAGTCTCCAATCCGGTTACGCCATCGTCGTCGTCAACTTCGCGCCGGTATCCTTACGGCCGTGGGATTCGAGAGCAATACCAAAAGAAGCACCCTGTTCTGGACGTTGAAGAGCGTTGCGGTCCTTGCGGCGATCTCGCTGCTCGCCGGCACGGCCGCCGCGCAGACCACGAACGCCACCGAGGACGTCAGGAAGATCACCATCGCCGACATCACCGATTTCCACGGCCACATCGAAAACGGACGGTGGGTGGATGAACGATTCGACAAGGCCAGGGAATACAATCCCGGCAATACGGTGCTCGTATCCACGGGAGATCTCGTAGGAGGCTCCCCATACGAGTCCTCGTCCCAACATGACGCCCCCACCCTGGCCATGGCCCAGGCGTGGGGGCTCGGCATATCCGCCATGGGCAACCATGAACTGGACCGCGGCGTCGGTGATTTCAACGGTCGTGTGGCGGATCCCGCCAACCACATCGACTGGCTCGCCGCCAACGTGCGCAAGACGGGGCGGTTCTCCAATCTGCGTGATTACACGATGCGGGTGGCCAACGGCAAGCGTGTGGCGTTCGTAGGCGCCGTCACCGACGGTCTGGGTTCCGTTCTGTCCCGCGACGTGATGCAGAACGTCCAACTGGAGGAGAAGGCCGTCGCCTCCGTCAACCGGGTGGCCGACATGCTGTCCGACGGAGACGAGAGCAACGGGGAGGCCGATGCCGTCGTCGCACTCATCCACGAGGACGCCGATATCGTGGCCCATGATCCGGTCGGGCTCGACCGCAACGTCGACCTGATTTATACAGGCCACACCCATGCGGTCAAAACGGGCCGTCACACCCGATCGGGCGCCCCCATCATCGAAGCGGGAAGCTTCGGCGAGCAGATGGCCGTTCAGGATCTGGAGGTCAGGGGAAGCGGACCGGCCGCAAAGGTCATGGTACGGGACGCATTCGGCTCACCTGTCGTCGAACGGACAGGCACGGACCCCGACCCGGCCCGGGCCATCAACGCCGCACAGACCTCGGAAGCACCCCGTCAGCGCGTGGACTCCATCATCCGTCAGGCATACGATTCCGCCCGTCGCAGGGGAAACGTCGTGGTCTCGTCCACCGACGACCCCTATTCCAGGACCACGCCCGGGGGACTCGACCGTCTGGGAGGCCTCATCGCCGACGCCGCGCTTGACGGCGCCAGACGCACCACCATCGGGGCGAAGGCGGAAGTGGGCTTCGTCAACCCCGGCAGTCTGCGCACCCGGGCGCTCGATCTCGACGGCGACGGATTCATCACCGTGCGTGAGACGAAGGATATGATGGCCCTGCAATTCGACAACGCGGTGACGACGCTCACCGGTTCCCGGCTGAAACGCGTCATCGCACGGCAATGGCATCGCGGGGACGGAGTCTGGCGCAGCGGCCATCTCGGCATATCGTCGAACGTGCGGTATGACATGAGCTTCGATGACGACGAACCACGCGTGGAACATCTCACCGTCGACGGACGCCCCGTCTCCGACGACGACCGGATCGTCGTGGCCGGCAACACGTTCCTGCTCACCGGGGGCGACGGGTATACGGCGTTCCGTGAGGGTGTGGACTACGCCGACACCCATGTGCCGTATGCGCAGACGCTCATCGACTACCTGAAATCCCGCGGACAGGACTGAACGGTACTAAAGTGGTCTCCACCATCTCGACGTGGAGGAGGCATCATGGGCGACACGCGATACATCAACAGCGCGCTCAAGAGCGCATCAAGCAGCAGCCGGGGGCTTGACAAGGCCATCAAGCAGCGCAAATCGTTGCAGAAGCGGCTGCGGCTCGCATCAGAGACCTCGCAGCTGCTCAGTTCGGTCTGGAGCAAGCACCCCTCCTCACGCCTGCGATTCGGGCAGGGGGTCATCGACCTCGCCGACGTCCGGGGAGGCTCCACCCCCGGATTCCACGCCACCGCCGAGGAAGGAGAACGATTCATCCAGTTGAGCGCCACTGAGATCGCGCGATACCAGAACCTCCTGTACGCCAACGGCGCCAAGGGCGGGCGCCGCCGCCTGCTCATCGTCCTGCAGGGCATGGACGCCTCCGGGAAGGGAGGCATCGTCCGACACGTGTTTCGCCAGGTCAATCCCATGGGCGTACACTATCACGGCTTCGGCAGGCCCACGGACGAGGAGGCCTCGCATGACTTCCTCTGGCGGATCCGCCGCGAACTGCCGCAGGACGGATGGATCTCCATCTTCGACCGGTCCCATTACGAGGACGTCGTCATGCCGAACGTGTACGGCACCATGGAGGAGAAGGCGTGGCGGCCTCGATACGACACGATACGGCGTTTCGAGAAGGGGCTGGTCGCAGACGGCTGCGCCATCATCAAGATATTCCTCGTCGTCTCGCGTGCGGCGCAGCGCAGACAGTTCGTCGAACGGCTCGACGATCCGACGAAGCATTGGAAATTCGACGTGTCCGACCTCGATGCGCGCGAACGCTGGGACGACTACATGGCCGCATGGCAGGAGACGTTCGAACAGACCTGCACCGACTATGCGCCGTGGTACGTCGTGCCCGCCGACAACCGCTGGTATTCCAGGGCCGTGGTATCGGAACTGCTGAGGGTGACGCTCAAAGCCATGGAGCTCAACTGGCCCGAAGCGGACTTCGACCTCGACGAGGCCCGTCGACGGCTTTGCGATGACGCGAAACCCGGCCTGTGACGACACCGACCGGCGTACACGATACACTGGAGCGCGTGGAACAAGGGACTTTGGAAGCGCTGATTCCGGGATACGGAGACGACGACCGCAATCTGGGCGCGGATGACATCTACGACCGTTTCTTCGACTGGGTCGCCTCTCGGGGCATCACCCCGTGGCCGCATCAGGAGGACGCCGTGCTCTCGCTGCTGGCCGGCGATCACGTGATACTGTCCACGCCCACCGGCTCGGGAAAGTCGCTGGTGGCGCTGGGCATGCACTTCGCCGCGTTGTGCACCGGCCGGCGTTCCTATTACACCGCTCCCATCAAGGCCCTCGTATCCGAGAAGTTCTTCGATCTCGTGGCCACGCTCGGCCGCGAGAACGTCGGCATGATCACCGGCGACACCCACATCAACCCCGACGCGCCGGTGATTTGCTGCACCGCCGAGATCCTCGCCAATCAGGCCCTGCGCGAAGGCGCGCACGCAGACATCGGATGCGTCGCCATGGACGAATTCCACTACTACGGAGACCCCGAACGCGGCTGGGCGTGGCAGGTGCCGCTGCTCACCCTGCCCAGGACGCAGTTCCTGCTCATGAGCGCCACCCTCGGCGACGTCACCGGCATCGTACAGACGCTGGAACGCCACACCGATGGAGACGTGGCCATCGTCGACGATGCGAAAAGGCCCATCCCTTTGAGCTACGAATACGTGGACACCCAGCTTGCGACGACGGTCGAGCGCACGATGAGCCGGGAGGAGTCGCCCGTCTACATCGTGCACTTCTCCCAGGATGCGGCGCTGGAGACCGCCCAGGCCCTCTCCAGCGCCGGTGTCACCACCAAGGAGCAGCGCGACCGCATCAAGGACGCCATCGCCAGCACCAGGTTCACCACCGCGTTCGGCAAGATCCTGCAACGCCTGCTACGTACCGGAATCGGCGTGCACCATGCCGGAATGCTGCCACGCTACCGCAGGCTCGTCGAACAGCTCGCCCAACAGGGCCTGCTGCCCATCATCTGCGGCACCGACACCCTCGGCGTCGGCATCAACGTGCCCATCCACACCGTCATCCTCACCCAGCTCACCAAATTCGACGGCACGCGCATGCGCAGGCTCAAGGCCAGGGAATTCCATCAGATCGCCGGCCGCGCCGGCCGGTCCGGGTTCGACACCGAAGGCCTCGTCATCGCCGAGGCCCCCGAATACGAGATCGAAAACGCGAGGGCGCTGGCCAAAGCCGGCAACGACCCGAAAAAACTCAGGAAGGTCAAGCGAAAGAAGCCCCAGGAGGGCTTCGTCACCTGGAACAGCGCCACCTTCGACAAACTCATCGACCAGCCGCCCGAAACGCTCATCCCGCACATGCGCATCACCCACTCCATGGTGCTCGCGGAAGTGGAGCAGGGAGGGGACGCCCGCGCGCGCATCAACGATCTCATCGACGATTCCGCGCAGACGCCCAAGCAGAAGGAGAAGCTGCACGAACGCGCCGACGAGATCTTCCGGACCCTCACCGACACCCAGGTCATCGAATGCAGGACCGCCCCCGACGGCACCGACGAATACCTCACCACCGTCGACCTGCCCGACGACTTCGCACTCGACCAGCCCCTCAGCCCGTTCCTGCTGGCGGCGCTCGAACTGCTCGACCCCGAATCGGAGACCTATGCGCTCGACGTGATCTCCATGGTCGAATCCACGCTCGAAGACCCCCGTCAGGTGCTGCGCGCCCAGGAGCGTCAGGCCCGAGACAAGGCGCTCGCCGACATGAAGGCCGATGGGCTAGATTACGACGAACGCATGGACCGCCTGCAGGAGATCACCTATCCCAAGCCGCTGGAGGACATGCTCGACGCCGCGTTCACCCAATACCGCCGGGACGTGCCATGGGCGAACGACTACTGGCTCAGCCCCAAATCCGTGCTGCGCGACATGGTCGAGACCGCATCCGACTTCACCGGGTACATCGCCCGCTACAACATCGCCCGGTCCGAGGGGACGCTGCTGCGGTATCTTTCCGACGCCTACCGCGTGCTTGAACGCACCGTGCCGGAGGAGAAGTATGACGATCGGCTCGACGACATCGTCGCCTGGTTGCGCGTCGTCGTACGAGGCATAGACTCCAGTCTTGTGGACGAATGGGAGAACGCCGGCGTGCAGGGGTCCGATGCGGCTGCGGCCGCCGCGCCGCCCGTTCGTCCCGACGAGGTGGTCCATGACCGGCGGGGTCTCACCGTGCTCGTGCGCAACGCGTTGTTCCACCGCATCGAGCTCATGGATCGCGAGGACACGCGGACCCTCGCCGCCCTCGACGAACAGTGGGGGATGGGCTTGCGCGACTGGGAGGACACGCTCGACGACTACTACGACGAACACGACTATGTGAACGTGGACGCCGAGGCACACTCGTCCGAGTACTTCATGCTCGACACCTCCCGGGAACGCTCCGAACACCGGTGGGTGGTCCGCCAGATCATCGACGACTCGGACGGCGACCATGACTGGGCCATCACCGGCGTCGTCAACCTCGATGCCACGCAGAACAGCGCCGAGGTGACCTTCGACGACTACCGTGTGGGGCCGGCCGACGGTCTCGGCTGATTCCGTGAATATCGAACAGCTGTTCGAAGTCTGGGATACACTGGCAATATGTCCGAAACAGGTATGGATGATCTCTTCAGCACGGCATCGGCCCCACGGGACGTGACCCGTCCGCTCGCCGTCCGCATGCGCCCGGCGTCGCTCGACGACGTTGTCGGCCAGGACCATGCCCTGACCGACGGTTCGCCTCTCCGACGCCTTGCGTCACCGGCCAGCCGCGGGTCGTTGACCGCGCCGAGCTCGGTGATTCTGTTCGGTCCCCCCGGAGTCGGCAAGACCACCCTTGCCTATATCGTGGCCAAGCGATCCGGCAGACGGTTCGAGGAGCTCTCCGCGGTCACCTCCGGTGTCAAGGACGTCCGCGAGGTTCTCCGGCGGGCCCATGACAGCCTTGTCGCCACCGGACGTGAGACCGTGCTGTTCATCGACGAGGTGCATCGCTTCTCCAAATCACAGCAGGACGCGTTGCTGCCGAGCGTGGAGAACCGTGACGTCACCTTCATCGCGGCCACCACCGAGAACCCCAGCTTCTCCATCATCGCGCCGCTGCTGTCGCGCTCCGTCGTCGTCAAGCTCGAACCCCTCGGCCCGGACGATCTCGGAGTCCTCATCCGTCGTGCGCTGCACGACAAACGGGGTCTTGCCGGCGAGGTCAGGGCCTCCGACGAGGCCATCGCCGAAATCATTCGGCTCTCCGGCGGCGACGCCCGTAAGGCCCTCACCATCCTTGAGGCGGCAGCCGGTGCCATGACCGGTGACAGACAACGGAAAAAAGGCGCGCGAAAACCTGTCATCACGCCACAGGTCGTCTCCCAGGTCATGGACGTCGCGGCCGTAAGATACGACAAGGCCGGTGACGACCATTATGACGTCGCCAGCGCGTTCATCAAATCCATGCGCGGTTCCGATGTCGACGCGGCCCTCCACTACCTCGCCAGAATGCTGCGCGCGGGCGAGGATCCGCGATTCATCGCCAGACGCATCATGATCGCGTCGGCCGAGGAGGTCGGAATGGCGGCCCCCCAGATACTGCAGACCACCGTCGCCGCAGCCCAGGCCGTGGCCATGGTCGGCATGCCCGAAGCCCGCATCATCCTGTCCGAAGCCGTCATCGTCGTTGCCACGGCCCCCAAATCCAACGCCAGCTACAACGCCATCAACCAGGCTCTCGCGGACGTGGACGCGGGTCTGATAGGCCAGGTGCCGCTGCATCTGCGCAACGCGCCAACCAAGCTCATGAAGCAGTGGGGCAACCACGAGGGGTACCGGTACGCCCATGACGAGCCCGGCGCCGTGGCCAGCCAGCAGTATATGCCGGACGAATTGGTTGGGCGGGAGTATTATCATCCTAATGACCGGGGTTATGAGCGGGAGATAGGCCCGCGGCTGGAACGGATACGGGGCATCCTCCATGGCGAGGACGGCTCTGGACGCTCATAGCCTTCTCGATTGGCGGTAGACGTAACACACACCCGAACAAGGAGAGTTCACGTGGAGTCCAAGACGACCATTCTGATTGTGGATGACGATCAGGCGTTGGACGAGATGCTGTCCATCGTCCTCGAATCCGAAGGTTTCGCCACCGTGGTCTGCTATGACGGTCTGCGTGCCGTGGAGATGTTCCCCACCATCAGTCCCGACCTCATCCTGCTCGACGTCATGCTTCCCGGGCTTGACGGCGTGGAGGTGGCCAAGGAGATCCGCGGCGCCTCCCAGGTGCCGATCATCATGCTTACCGCGAAATCGGATACGAGGGATGTGGTCAGTGGTCTGGAGGCCGGGGCCGACGACTATGTGGCCAAGCCGTTCAAGGTGGCCGAGCTGGTGGCCAGGATCAAGGCGCGTCTCCGTGTGGCCGCCCCGCTGCTCCAGGCGAGGGACGAGGGACGGGGCGATGTCCAGGTCATCAACGAGGGTGGTGTCTCCATCAACCGTGCTGAGCACACCGCCACGAAGAACGGCGTCGACCTCAACCTCACCCCCATGGAGTTCGAGCTGTTGTTCGTCCTCGCCGCCAACAGCGGCGAGGTGCTCAGCCGGGGGGAGCTGCTGGAAAAGGTGTGGGGCTATCAGAGTTCCGGCGACGCCCGGTTGGTGAACGTGCATGTCCAGCGTCTGCGCCAAAAGGTCGAGGACAATCCCGAGCATCCGCATATCATCCAGACGGTCCGCGGGATCGGATACAAGTTCGTGCCTCCCGCCGGGGCCGCTGCCTGAGGCGTCAACGACGGGAACGACCATGATGGGGAACGAGCCCTCCTCGGACAAGGGGATTCCGCTGCTTCGGCTATGGCGACGGGTGCGCGCCGCCATACGTCGTTCCCTGCAACGGCGCATCATCGTCGTCGTCGTCCTGATGTCGCTGGCGATTGCCTTCGGCTTCTCCGTCGTGTCCGTCTTCTCGGTGCGCTCCACCCTGCTCAAGCAGGCGTCGGAGCAATCGCAACGGGACTTCACCGAGGAGGTCCAGCGCGCGCAGGCGAATCTGGATTCCTCCGATGTGATCAATCGCATAGACTACCAGCGTCTGATCACGGACCTCGCATCCACCCTGCAGGATGAGGGGAGTTCGAATCTCCTGGGCGTCTACATCGTCGGGGAGTCGGGGGAGTACGATTCGGTCGTTCCGGTGTCCACGGATCCGGAATACATGGGCCTGATCTCCGATGCCATGCGCGGAGAGGTCTCCTCCGACAAGGCGGGTGACATCTTCTACCAGCCGGTGGGTTATGGTCGTGAGAACCGGTCCGATCTGCCGGGCGCCATCCTGGGGGCCTCGCTGACCATGCCCGATGGCGACGATGTCAGCCTGTTCGCAGCATACTCATACGAGTCGCAGGAACGTTCGGTCATGAGCATACAGACCACCCTGCTGTCCTGCTCCCTGGTGCTCAGCGTGGTGATCGGTCTGATGACCTGGAGGGTGCTCCGCGGCATCATACGCCCTGTTGAATCCGTGGCCGTGGCCGCGGAGTATCTGTCCGACGGCAACCGTTCCGCAAGGGTGAAGGTCGATCGTTACGACGAGATCGGCGTACTCCAGCGTTCGTTCAACGAGATGGCCGACACGTTGAACACCACGATCGAGGAGCTGGAGACCATCAGCTCCATGCAGCGTCGCTTCGTCTCCGATGTGAGCCATGAGCTCCGGACCCCGGTGACCACCATCCGGATGGCGTCCGACCTGCTGGAATCAAGGAAGGGCGATTTCGATCCGACCACGGCCCGCACCGTGGAACTGCTCGGCGAGCAGACCACGCGCTTCCAGGACATACTCGCCGATCTGCTGGAGATCTCCCGCTACGATGCCGGGTCGGCGGCGGCCGACCTCATCGCCATGGATGTACGCAGTCCCATCAACGAAGCGGTTCGCGACGTCGCCGAGATCGCGCAGGCGAGGCAGGTGCCGATCGATGTGACGCTACCCGGACGCGAGGTCTACGCCGACATCGACGCCCGACGCATCGAGCGCATACTGAGGAACCTGTTGGGCAACGCCGTGGACTTCGCCGAGGGGAATCCGGTCGAGGTGCGCGTCGGTGCGAACGAGACGGGTGTGGTCGTCGGGGTGAGGGACTACGGCGCCGGCATCAGCCAGGAGAACCTGCCCCATGTATTCGACCGGTTCTGGCGCGCGGATGTCTCGCGCTCCCGCATCACCGGAGGCACCGGACTGGGGCTGTCCATATCCCAGCAGGACGCCCGCCTGCACCACGGCGGCATTGATGTACGGTCCGCATTGGGCAAGGGCACCTGGTTCCTGCTGTCCATTCCGGTTAAGTCGGGGGAGAGGCCCCGGCCGGAGCAGTATCCGGTCCGGTTCGCCGATGCCACGTCGATGAACGTGCTTGGGCGTTTCCTCCCCGGAGACGTCCGACGCGAGGGTTGGCGGAAGGCGGAGGAAGACGATGCACAGGGAACCGCGGAAAGCGGAGGTGAGCGTGGCGATGCGTAAGGTGACGGTCTGCGGCCGAATGATTCGCGGTGTCGCCGCCGTATGCGTCGGCGTCATGGTCCTCGGTGGCCTGAGCGCGTGCTCACTGACGCTCGGTCTGCCGACGGACGGACCGGTACAGCGGCTTTCGCAGGTCCAACGCGAGGACCACCGTGTATTCATCGATCCCCAGGGCCCAACGGACGACGCCACGCCGGGGGAGATCGTCAGAGGATTCCTCGCCGCCCTGCCGGCGGGGCCGCAGACGGACGGGTTCAAGGTGGCCCGGCAGTTCCTCACGGAGGCCGCGGCCAAGTCGTGGAAGCCCGAGACCGGTGTCGTGGTCTTTCACGGGGAGCCTGACCTGCGCGTCTCCGGGGCCGATGCCGCCACCGCGTCCGGGGCAGGCGCCGGACATGCGCAGGTCGACATGTCGTTCAGTGAAGTGGGGTCGATTGACCGCGACGGCGTCTTCGCCACGACCGGCGCCTCGCAGTCGGTCCACAAGGGTCTGACGCTCGCGAGGATCGATGGCCAATGGCGCATCGACAGGCTCCCGGCGGGAATCATGATCGAGGAATCCGATTTCCAGCAGGTGTTCCGTCAGGTGCAGCTCTACCAACGTTCCAGCTCGGCCGATACGCTCGTGCCCGACACCAGATGGTTCGGATGGAAGCAGTGGCGTACGCTCGCGGTCCGTGAGCTGCTCGACGGTTCTGCCCCATGGCTGGGCGATGCCGTCCATGCCGCATCGAACGGCAAGGTGAAGCTCGCCATGGATTCCGTGCCCTCCTCCGGCAGCCAGATCGACGTGAGGCTTTCCGATGCCGCGACCCTCTCCAGCGACGACCGTGCGATGCTGGTCCGCCAGATCAGGCTTACGCTCGGAGACGGCAACGACGATTATGACCTGCGCATCATCGACAGTTCCGGACTGGACCTGTCCGACGCCGATTCCCACATCACATTGGGTGTGGAGCAGCCGGCGAGGCATCTCTACACCCTGTCGAACCGCTCCGTCGTGTCGATTCCGTCGCAGAACCTCATCAAACTGGGCGAGGTGGAGAACGGCAAGGACGCTCGTTCCCTCGCCTTCACGTCCCGTGGCGGCGCCGTGCTGGATTCCTCGGGGACGGTGCAGTGCTTCGACCGGGGCGTCACCCCATGCGGCACGCTGTTCGACGGACGTCGCGCCCGGGTCATAACCGCCGGGACGGGGCGTGAGATATGGATGGCCGACTCGCGTGGGAACATCGCCATCGACACCGTTGACGGGGACGACGAGCATTCCCTCCTCCATGTGCCGTGGCTGGACGGGGTGAGCGTCAACGCGATGGCGGTGTCCCCGGAAGGGTCGCGCATCGTCATCGCCTTCGACGACGCCGGTGACGCCTCGTCCCGTGTGGTCATGGCGGGGGTGAGACGTGACGCCGAGAACCATGTGGCGGGACTCAGCGGAGCCTTCACGGTGCTGTCCCGCGCCTCCGGCGTGAACGCGGTGACGTTCTACAACGACACCACCGTCGTCTATTCCACGAAGGGCTCCCTGAGCGGATACCAGCAGCTCGCCCCGGGGCCTGAGTCCACGCAGCAACTGCCGAAGAACACCGTGGCGCTCGCGTCGGCGCAGATCGACCAGACGCTGAGTCTCATAGCGTTGGATGATTCCGGCAACGTTCGGTATGCGCGCGGTTCGCTCGCCTCCGCCTGGAGGATGCTGGACCTGCAGACCACTGCGATATCCAGCGGCGTATGAGCGACACGCCGTCGTTGCTGTCGCCGACACGCACAGCGATGAAGGAAATGTTCGATAATCTTTCAAAAAATAACGTTTTCCAACAAATAAGCGGTTTTTTTGTTGGAAAACGTTGCGTGAAACGTCGATAACCACACTGTTACCGTTTTGTTATCGGATGGTGTTGAGTGAGCGTTAACGAGGCTCTAATGTAAAAAACATCAACAGATGAACAAACGTCTGTTACGGCAACAGAGCGTTCTGTTGTCTTACTCAAGGAGGAGTTACATGAAGAAAGCAATCAAGTCGGGTCTGGCGGCAGTCGTCGCAGCTTCCACTCTCGTCGGCCTCGCGGCCTGCGGTGGCAGCAGCTCCAGCGATGGCGGCTCTAGCGACAGCGGCCAGAAGACCGTCGGCTTCGTCGCCGTCGGCCCCGAGGGTGGCTTCCGTACCGCTAACGAGAACGACATCAAGCAGGCGTTCAAGGACGCCGGCTTCAACCTCGTCTACTCTCCGACGCAGAACAACGATCAGCAGAAGCAGATCCAGGCATTCAACAAGTTCGTCAACGACGAGGTGGATGCGATCATCCTGTCCTCCACCGAGGATTCCGGTTGGGATGACTCCCTGAAGAAGGCCGCCGAGGCCGAGATTCCGGTCTTCACCGTCGACCGTAACGTCGAGGTCAAGGACGCGGAGGCCAAGAAGGCCATCGTCTCCCACATCGGACCGTCCAACGAGTGGGCCGGCGAGCAGGCCGCCGAGCGCATCGCCAAGGACTTCCCGAACGGTGCCAACGGCTTCATCCTGGAAGGCCCCGCAGGCCTGTCCGTGGTGAAGGACCGTGGAACCGGTTGGGAGAACAAGGTCGCCTCCAACATCAAGGTCCTTGAGTCCCAGTCCGCCAACTGGTCCACCGACGAGGCCAAGACCGTGACCGCCGGTCTGCTCGACAAGTACAAGGCCAAGAACCCGCAGTTCATCTTCGCCCAGAACGATGAGATGGGCATCGGCGCCGCTCAGGCCGTCGACGCCGCCGGACTCAAGGGCAAGGTCAAGATCGTGACCATCGACGGTACCGAGGCCGCCCTGAAGGCCGTCGTCGCCGGCGATCTCGACTTCGTCATCGAGTACAACCCGATCTTCGGCAAGGAGACCGCCCAGGCCGTGAAGGACAAGCTGGACGGAAAGACCCCGGAGGCCGACATCCAGATCGAATCCAAGACCTTCGACGCCGCAGCCGCCAAGACGGCCCTCGACTCCGGCGAGCGCAAGTACTGATTCGGTACCGAACGCCTCATAAGCCAAACGCATTGCATTGAACGGTGTATCAGCGGACGACCCTCTGATACACCGTTCAGCATGTCTGGCGCAAATGTCACAAAACGATAACATCCCCTTTCGTAAGGCAAAGACATGACAGATAAACAACCGATCGTCGTGATGAAGGGTATCACGATCGAATTCCCTGGTGTCAAGGCTCTGGACGGTGTCAATCTTCGTCTCTTCCCCGGCGAGGTCCACGCTCTCATGGGTGAGAACGGCGCCGGCAAGTCCACGATGATCAAGGCCCTGACCGGCGTGTACAAGATCGACGCAGGCTCCATCACCGTCGACGGCAAGCCCACGCAGCTCAACGGCACTCTGGACGCCCAGAACGCCGGTATCGCCACCGTGTACCAGGAAGTCAACCTGTGCACCAACCTCTCCATCGGCGAGAACGTGATGCTCGGCCACGAGAAGCGCGGCCCGTTCGGCATCGACTGGAAGAAGACCCACGCCGAGGCACGCAAGCACCTCGCCAAGATGGGCCTTGACCATCTCAACCCCCGCGCACCGCTGAGCTCGATCTCCATCGCCATGCAGCAGCTGGTCGCCATCGCACGCGCCATGGTCATCGACGCCAAGGTGCTCATCCTCGACGAACCGACCTCCTCGCTGGACGCCAACGAGGTCCAGGACCTGTTCGCCATCATGCGCAAGGTCCGCGACTCCGGAGTGGCCATCCTCTTCGTCTCCCACTTCCTCGACCAGATCTATGAGATCACCGACCGTCTGACGATTCTGCGCAACGGCCAGTTCATCAAGGAGGTCATGACCAAGGAGACGCCGCGCGACGAGCTCATCGGCATGATGATCGGCAAGTCCGCCGCCGAGCTGAGCCAGATCGGCGCCAAGAAGGCGCGCCGGGAGATCAAACCCGGCGAAAAGCCCGTCGTCACCATCAAGCAGCTTGGCCGCAAGGGACAGATCGAGCCAACGAACCAGGACGTGTACGCGGGCGAGGTCGTCGGCTTCGCAGGTCTGCTTGGCTCCGGTCGTACCGAGCTCGGCCGTCTGATGTTCGGCGCCGACAAGCCCGACCACGGCGAGTACATGCTCAATGGCAAGAAGGTCAACATCGACAGCCCGTACGTCGCGCTGAAGAACGGCATCGCCTACTCCACCGAGAACCGTCGAGACGAAGGCATCGTCGCCGACCTGACCGTCCGCCAGAACATGCTCATCGCCCTGCAGGCCATCCGCGGCATGTTCAACCCGATTCCCAAGAAGGAAGCGGACGAGATCGTCGACAAGTACATGAAGGAGCTCAACGTCCGTCCGCCGGATCCGAACAAGCTCATCAAGAACCTCTCCGGCGGCAACCAGCAGAAGGTGCTGATCGCCCGCTGGCTCGCCATCCAGCCCAAGCTGCTCATCCTCGACGAGCCGACCCGAGGCATCGACATCGGCGCCAAGGCCGAGATCCAGCAGAAGGTCCTCGAACTCGCCGCCGAGGGCATGGGCGTGGTCTTCATCTCCTCCGAGCTCGAAGAGGTGGTTCGACTCTCCGACACCATCACCGTGCTCAAGGACCACAAGAAGATCGCAGACATCGTAAACGACGACACCGTCTCGCAGGCAACCATCGTCGAGACGATCGCAAATTCCGGAAAGGAGGCGTGAGATGGCAGCAGCAGAGAAGAAGGACGACAAGAACAACGTCGTCGCCAAGCTCCTCGGCAACAACCTGACCTGGTCGGTCGTCGCACTGATCGCGCTGATCATCATCTGCACCATCGTCGACCACCAGTTCCTCAACCTCTCGTGGAACGACAACACGGGTGGTCTCGCGGGCCCGCTGATCACCATGCTTCAGGAATCCGCCCGATACCTGATGATCGCCACCGGCATGACCCTGGTCATCTCCACCGCCGGCATCGATCTGTCCGTCGGCTCCGTCATGGCCGTGGCCGGCGCCACCGCCATGCAGCTGCTGACCAACGGCACCAACGTCTGGGTCGCCATCCTTGTGGCCCTCGCCATCGGTCTGGTCATCGGTTCCGTCAACGGCGTGCTGGTCTCCATCCTCGGACTTCAGCCGTTCATCACCACCCTGATCATGATGCTCGCCGGCCGAGGCATCGCCAAGGTCATCACCTCCGGTGAGAACACCGACGCCTCCCAGGTCGCCGGCGGCGAACCCCTGCGCTGGATGGCCAACGGCTTCATCCTCGGCATCCCCGCCAACTTCGTCATCGCCCTCGTCATCGTCATCGCGGTCGGCCTGGTCTCCCGCAAGACGGCCATGGGAATGATGATCGAATCCGTCGGCATCAATCAGGAAGCCAGCCGCATGACCGGCATCAACCCCCGAAAGATCCTCTTCCTTGTCTATGCGATCTCCGGCGTTCTCGCCGCCATCGCAGGTCTGTTCGCCACCGCATCCGTGATGCGCGTCGACGTGGTCAAGACCGGTCAGGATCTCGAAATGTACGCGATTCTCGCGGTCGTCATCGGCGGCACCTCGCTGCTCGGCGGCAAGTTCTCCCTTGCGGGCAGCGCCCTCGGCGCCGTCATCATCGCGATGATTCGCAAGACCATCATCACCCTCGGTGTCGATTCGGCCGCAACCCCGGCCTTCTTCGCCGCCGTGGTCATCATCATCTGTGTGATGCAGGCTCCGAAGGTTCACAACCTGAGCGCCGAGCTGAAGCGTAAGCGCGCGCTCAAGGATTCTCAGAAGGCGGTGGCAGCATGAGTTCCGCAGCAGTGACTCCAAAGGCCGAGAAGGCCAAGGGCGGCAAGTTCGACGCCCAAATGATTCCGACGATCGCCGCCGTGGTGATCTTCATCCTGATGCTGATCATGGGTCAGGTGCTGTTCGGCACCTACTTCAGGCTCGGCTTCATCTCCTCGCTGTTCATCGACCACGCCTACCTGATCATCCTCGCCGTCGCCATGACGTTGCCGATCCTCACCGGCGGCATCGACCTGTCCGTCGGTGCCATCGTGGCCATCACGGCCGTCGTCGGCATGAAGATGCTCAACGGCGGAACCCCCGCCCCGCTGGTCCTCGTCGTCATGCTGCTCATCGGTGCCGCTTTCGGCCTGCTCGCCGGCGTGCTGATCGAGGAATTCAACATGCAGCCGTTCATCGCGACGCTGTCGACCATGTTCCTCGCCCGAGGCATCGCATCCATCATCTCCACCGACTCCCTGACCATGCCGGCCAACAACGGCTATGCGTGGATCGGCGGCGAAGG
Organism: Bifidobacterium catulorum; assembly: GCF_003129925.1. GTDB lineage: Bacteria > Actinomycetota > Actinomycetes > Actinomycetales > Bifidobacteriaceae > Galliscardovia > Galliscardovia catulorum. The sequence goes on from NZ_QFFN01000003.1 coordinate 108,829, forward strand.
CTGGAAGATCATCGACAATCCGAAGATCGCCAACGATCTGAGCATCAACCTCGGTGTGATCATCGCGATCGTCGTGGTCGTGTTCGGCTACATCCTGCTGCATCACACCCGCACCGGACGCACGATCTACGCCATCGGCGGCTCCCGTTCCTCGGCCGAGCTCATGGGTCTGCCGGTCAAGCGCACGCAGTACGTCATCTACCTGACGTCCGCCACGCTCGCCGCGCTGGCCTCCATCGTCTACACCGCCAACATCGGTTCCGCGAAGAACACGGTGGGTGTCGGCTGGGAGCTCGACGCCGTCGCCTCCGTCGTCATCGGCGGTACGATCATCACCGGCGGCTTCGGTTACGTGCTTGGCTCCGTGCTGGGTGCCCTGGTCCGCTCCATCCTTGAGCCGCTGACCACCGACTTCGGCGTTCCCGCCGAGGCCGTGCAGATCGTGGTCGGCGTGATGATCCTCATCTTCGTTGTCCTTCAGCGTGCGGTCACCGCATTCAAGAAGGAATAGCAACGGTTCATTTCCCTCCTTCGGAGAGGCCCGTCGGGATTTCCCGGCGGGCCTCTTTGCCGTTGACGGGGCGACGATTCGCGCCACTGACGAGTGGCTTGCGCCGGTCGAGGCCGACGAGGTGACGGCGTTGGAGGGAATATGATGTGTCATACGATTCGGCGAATAACTGTCCATTATCTGAGCAAATATCTCATTGTTGTCTCATAGGGTACAAGATGGTGACAGCCTCCAAGAGGGAAGCCAAAGCTCCGCATCGTCGCCGGGCGTCGTGATGCGGAACGCCAACCGCCGACCGCATCCGGAGCCGGGCCGCGATGCACTTCATGTGAGAGAAAGACATAACCATCATGTCAACCACAACGGCATCACTGTCCGGCTCCAAGACGGTAAAGAAGGATTCCGTCGCCGAGATCATCGCAGCGTCCATGGTCGGCACCGCCATCGAGTTCTATGACAACTACTGCTATTCCATCGCCGCGGCGAGCTACTTCGGCCTGATCTTCTTTACGGACGTCGCCAAATCCAACCCCGCCATCGCCACGCTCATGGCATTCGTCACCTTCGCCGTCTCGTTCCTCGCCCGACCGTTCGGCTCCATGCTGTTCGGCCACTTCGGCGACAAGCTCGGACGAAAGAAGACGCTTGTCGTGGCCCTCATGACCATGGGCATCTCCACGTTCCTCGTCGGCGTGCTTCCGGGCTACGAACAGATCGGCGTCTGGTCTGTCGTCATCCTGTGCCTCTGCCGCGCATGCCAAGGTGTCGGTCTTGCCGGCGAATGGTCCGGCGCCGCGCTCGTGGCCACGGAGAACGCGCCCGCCGACAAGCGCGCCCTCTACGGATCGTTCCCGAACCTCGGTGCGCCCATCGGATTCTTCTGCGCCTACGGCATCAACCTGCTGCTCACCACGCATCTGAGCAAGGACCAGATGATTGCCTTCGGATGGCGCATCCCGTTCCTCATGTCCGCGATCCTCGTCATCATCGGTCTGTATGTGCGTGCCCGCATGAGCGAAACCCCGGTCTTCCGTAAGGCCTCCGAGGAGAAGCGCACCTCCAGGCATCCGCTTACCGATCTCCTTCCCTACTGGAAGCAGGTGCTGCTTGGCACGGTCGCCATGGGCATCACCTACACGCTGTTCTACATCCTCGGCACATGGTCGCTCAGCTATGGCGTCTCGGGTCTTGGATTCAGCCAGCCCGAGTATCTCGCCATGCAGATGGTGTCGGTGTTCTTCTTCGCCGCGTTCATCGTCGTGGGATGCCTGCAGGCCGACAAACTCGGCCGCAAGAAGGTGCTGATCGCCACCACGGCCGTCACGCTGGTGTTCAGTTTCTTCGCCCCGGCGCTGCTCCAGCACGACGCCATGCGCATCATGTTGTTCCTCTGCCTCGGCTTCGTGCTCATGGGAGGCCTGTTCGGTCCCTCCGGCGCCTACCTGCCCGAGCTGTTCCCGATGCACGTGCGGTATTCCGGCGCCGCCTGAGCTATAACCTCGCGGCCATCTTCGGTGGTGCGTTCGCCCCGTCGCTGGCCACCTGGCTCGTGAGCACCTACGGCATCATGTCCGTCGGCTGGTACATGGCCGCAATGAGCGCCGTCGCGCTTATCGCGTTGCTGCTGATCAAGGAAAGCAAGAACATGGACTACAGCAAGTAGCCAGCGATTGGCGGCCGTGCGTCAGCTCGACGCTTTGACCATGGGGAGTCTCCCAGAGGGGGACTCCCCATTTGCATATGGTCAGATGAGTTCCAGCAGCGCGTCCACGTCCTGCGGCCGGGTCGCCCAGCTGGTGGCGAATCGAACGATGGTGTGGTCGTCGTCGTATTTCTCCCAGAAACTAAACGATACGTCCTTCCGCAGGCGGCTCAGCGTCGCGTCGTCGAGGATAAGGAACTGCTGGTTGGTAGGGGAGTCGTACAAACGCCGATACCCCTTTTCCGTGAAGCCCCGTCTGATCCGCATCGCCTGCTCGACGCCGTTTCTGGCGATGTCCACATACAGACCATCGGTGAACAACGTGTTGAACTGCAAACCCAGGAGCCATCCCTTGGCCAACAGGGCGCCGTTGAGCTTGATCTGTGTGAAGAAGCCGTCTATGCCGAACCCGTCGCGACGGTGCGGTCTGGTGACGACCACGGCCTCCCCGAACAACGCTCCGACCTTGGTGCCACCGATGTAGAACACGTCGCAGCATTCCGCAATTGTTTTCAGCGTCACGTCGGTGCCCTCCGCCGCAAGACCGTATCCAAGCCGTGCGCCGTCGAGGTACAGGGGTATGCCGTGATCGTGACAGACCGCACTGATGGCATGCAGTTCGGTCGAGGAGTACAGTGTGCCGAATTCCGTGGGATGGGAAACATATACCATGCCGGGTCTGACCATATGGTCGTGGTTCTCGTCTTGTTCGAAGGCGTCGAGGTACGAGCGCAGATCGTCCGCATCGATTCGGCCTTCATGATGGGGGAGCGTGAGTACCTTGTGCCCGCTCGATTCGATTGCGCCGGCCTCGTGGACGCTGATGTGGCCGCTTTCCGCGGAGACGACGCCTTCGAATGGACGGAGTGTGGAATCGATGACCGTGCGGTTGGTCTGCGTGCCGCCTACGAGGAACCGCACCTCCGCATCCGGGGTGCCGCATTCCATGCGTATGCGTTGCACCGCGTGCTCGCAGACGTCGTCAAGTCCATATCCCGTATGCTCCCGGCCGTTGTCTTCGCATAGGGCTTCGAGAACGCGGGGATGCGCTCCCACCAGATAGTCGTTGTCGAAATGCAGCATGATGCGGCTCCCCCCGTCGTGAACATGAATCGTGAATTCCCTCGGCATCGTAAATCGTCGATGGTTTTATCGCACAGTATATTCCCGAGATTTCAGATTTTGAAATAATGTCCTACATATAGGGATGCATGTTCCGTGAGGGTGATGGGACAGCATGGCGTTATGATGCTACGGGAAGCATTCGTTTAACCAATGAGGGATCCGACATGAACCACCAGCCGCCGAGGATGTCGATACGCGCAGAACGATCGGAGCCGTTCCGGGCCATGGCGTTCGGCGCCAGGGCGGACCGGCTCGCCGCACAGGGGTGCGACGTGATCAAACTCTGTCTGGGCGAGCCGGATTTCGGGGCGCCCCGGGCCGTGCGACGGGCCATGGCCGGGTTGATGGACGGCCGTGCGCTGCCCTATACCGCGACATTCGGCATTCCCCGGTTGCGAGAGGCGATCAGCGGGTTCTACAGGGACCGTCACGGTCTGGACGTCGACCCGCACCGCATATGCGTGACCTGCGGCGGTTCCGAAGGACTGCTGCTCGCCACGGCGCTCACCGTGGATCCGGGGGACAAGGTCCTCGTGGCGGACCCTTCGTATCCCTGCAACCGTGAACTGGTGCGGACGTTCGGCGGCACCGTGGTCGACGTGCCGACCAATGCCGGGACGCGATACCATCTCGATCTCGACGGCGTTCGACGGCATTGGGATGATGCGGTAGCGGCCGTTATGATCACATCCCCGTCGAATCCGACGGGCACGTGCATCCCGTTCGACACAATGGATGCGGTCTGCGGCTATGCGCGCGAGCATGGCGCGTGGCGGATCGTGGACGAGACGTATCTCGACCTCGCCGATGTCGATGCCATGGGGAGGCCTGTAGTACGATCGGTGCTGGCCTGCGATCCGGATGCCATCACCGTCAACAGCTTCTCCAAGTACTTCGGCATGACCGGCTGGCGTCTCGGTTGGCTCGTCCTGCCGGAACGACTGCTGGAGGCGGCCGACAATCTGGCCATGAACTATCTGCTGTGCGCCCCGACCCCGGTGCAATACGCTGCATTGGAGTGCTTCACTCCGGAATCATATGCGGAATGCGACGCCCGGCGTCGTGAATTCCTGGCCAGGCGCGCGGTGGTGACCGAGGGTCTGGATCGTATCGGGCTGCCGTTGGAGGTGCGGCCTACCGGGGCGTTCTACGCGTATTTCGACATCAGCTCCACGGGGATGGATTCCTGGACGTTCTGTGAGCGGCTTCTGGAGGAATATCACGTGGCGCTCACGCCGGGAAGGGACTTCGCCGTGGCCACGGCGGACACGCATGTGAGGCTGTCCTACGCCGCCTCCCGTGATGCGTTGAACGAGGGCCTGCGCAGAATCGGACGGTTCTGCGATGACGTGCGGACGAGTCGTCCGGCATGATCCGTGGCATATCGGGACCCCGGTATGTGCAACTACGATATGAACCGACATCGATGAAAGAGGATGGCAATGAACGATGCACCGACAGCCGATCGGCTGATAATCAACTGCCTGCCGCTCACCGCCGATGAGCGCCGACGTTTCGTGGACGCCGCCGCCGGGGTGAGACAGGAATTCGTCGGGGACGATTCCATGCGAGACCAGATGGCCTGGCCGGCCGGCGTCCCAGAGGGGATGCGCCCCCATGCCACGGCGCTCATCGGCAATGTGCCTCCGGACGGCATGGGCGACTATACTCGGTTGGAATGGCTGCAGACGTGGAGCGCTGGCGTCGACCGGTATCTGGCTCCCGGCGTGCTGCCGAACCACGTCCAGGTGACCAACGCCACCGGTGCCTACGGGCAGAGCGTAGCCGAGCATCTGTTCGCCATGATGTGGTCGTTGATGAAGAATCTGCCGCAATACCGCGACCGGCAGCGTGCGCACGAATGGAGGGACGCGGGTCCGGCGTTGTCGCCCAAGGGACTGACCGTGCTGGTCATCGGCACGGGCGATATCGGATCCACCTTCGCGACAATGGTGAAGGGCGTGGGCGCCCACACCCTTGGAGTGCGCCGTGACCCGAACAAGCCGGCGGAGGGCATCGACTCCATGTTCGGCTTCGACGCGCTGGACGTGCTGCTCACCAAGGCCGATGTGGTGGCCATCACCGTGCCGTCCTCCCCGAAGACGCATCACCTCCTCGACGCCCACCGATTCGACTTGCTCAAGACCGGTTCGATCGTGCTCAACGCCGGCCGCGGCGACGTCATCGATCCGGCGGCGCTGCACGACGCCATGGGAAGGCTCAGGGGCGTAGGCCTCGATGTCACGGAACCGGAGCCACTGCCCGCCGAAGACCCGCTGTGGGACGAGCCGCGCTGCCTGATCACGCCGCATGTCGCCGGAGGCAATCATCTCGGCATCACCGTGGAGCGCATCATTGAGATAGCGTTGGACAACGTGGCGAACTATGCGCATGGCAGACCATTGCATAATCTCGTACATCGCTGATCGCGCGGCGGATGAAAAAGGACGGCCGTGGCGGATTCCAGTTCCGCCAGGGCCGTCCTTTTCCGTATAAATGATGCCTTTCGGTTCTCGTCACCGGGAATGATGGTCGATCCGGCGCGCAAGCACGTTGCCGAGGCTCTGGAAGATCTGGACGAGAATCACGCACAGCACCACGGAAACCACCATGACGTCATACTGGTAGCGCTGGTAGCCGTAACGGATGGCAATGTCGCCAAGACCACCGGCACCCACGGTGCCGGCCATGGCCGAATACCCGAACAGGTTGATGAACGTTATCGCCGCACCGCGGATGAGGGAGGGTAGGCTCTCGAACAGCAGCACCTTGGTGACGATGGCCCAGGAGCCCGCGCCGAAGCTCTGAGCTGCCTCGACGAGATCCCCATCCACTTCGGCGAGGCTTTGCTCCACCATGCGTCCGACGAACGGAGCCGCCGAGACCACCAACGGCACGATGGCACCCTGCACGCCAAGCGAGGTGCCCATGATGAGTCTGGTCAGGGGGATCAACGCCACCAGCAGGATGATGAACGGGATGGAGCGTCCGATGTTCACGATCCATCCAAGCACGGCATGAAGAATCCTATGCGGCCAGATCGCCTTCGGTGCGCTGATGGTCAGCAGCACGCCCAACGGCACGCCGATCACATACGCCAGAAAGGTGGAGACCGTGGTCATCACCAAGGTGTCCCACGTGCCGTCCAGCAGCAGTTCCCCGTATTCGCCGAGAAATTCCTGAATCGTCGCGATCATGCTATCTCACCTCACTGATGCCGGTATCGGCCCGTCGCGTGTTCTGGGCGTCGGCGCTTGCGATGAGCGCCTTGAGGATATCGCTCTGCGGGTTGGCGAACAATTCCTCGGTCCTGCCGCTCTCCACAATGCGACCGCCGTCGATCATGGCGACGCGGTCGCAGATGCTGCGTGCCACCGACAGCGAATGCGTGATGACGACCAGGGTCACGTCCATCTCGCGGTTGATACGTCGCAGCAGGTCGAGGATCTGTACGGTAGTGGTCGAATCAAGGGCGCTGGTCGCCTCGTCGCACAGCATGATCGAAGGTTTGTTCGCCAATGCGCGTGCTATGGCCACACGTTGCTGCTGGCCTCCGGAAAGCTGGCTCGGGTAACGGTCGCCGTATCCGGAAAGCCCCACCATATCCAGAAGCCTTTCCGCCCGGGCGGTGCGTTCGGCCTTTGACACGTGGTTGAGCTCCAGCGGGAACGTGACGTTGCGCAGCACCGTTCTCTGCTGGAAGAGGCTGAAATTCTGGAAGATCATGCCTATGGAGGCGCGAAGCGCGGCGAGTCGTGCCCCTGTCGCGTCGGTCACGTCCTCGCCGTCGATGACGACGCGTCCCTTCGTGGGGCGCTCCAGCAGGTTGATACAGCGTACGAGGGTCGATTTGCCTGCGCCCGACGAGCCGAGAATGCCGAAGACCTCGCCCTTGGCGATGTCGAGGCTGATGTCGTGCAGCACCTCATGGGCCTCGGGCCCCTCGCCGTAGCTTTTATGAAGATGGTCGAATTGAATCACAGTAGACAATGATAAACGAGCGTTGTGACCCTTTGAAAACGTTGTGTTTTCAACGTTTTTGATTCCGTCATGATTCGTTCGTGGTTTTTCCCCATTACCGGGGAAAGGCCGATTCGTCCACGTATCCAGCCGTTTGTGGCCCGGATAGAGTGCCTTTAGAGTGCCTTTTGACGGGCGCTTGCGGAGGGCTTCCCGGAGGCGCTCCCGAAACGAAAGGCAGGACGCCATGGCCAACGGAAGACGACGAGCGAAGGGCACGGGCAGCATCATCCACCGCAAGGACGGCTCATGGGAGTTCCGGCGCGAGATCGGCCACGACCCCGCCACCGGACGGCGCCGGTACGTCACGGCGAAGGGCCGCACGAAGGCCGCCGCACGCGAACGCTTCGAAGCGAAGATCGCGGAGATGGAACGCACCGGCGTCGCACCCGGCGGCAGGTCCCCGTATCTGAGGGACTATGCGGAACGCTGGCTCGGGGAATACCGGCCGGCGGTGAAGCCGACCACGTACAAGACGAGCGCATGCCGCATCAGGGCGTGCATGGCCGTGATCGGCGGCGTACGCATGGCGGACCTGACCGCCGACCATGTCCGCCGATGCATGCGCGTCCTGTCCGAGCGACTTTCGCCGTCGACGCTGCGGGGGCACTTCACCAGTCTGAAGATGCTGCTCGACCAGGCCGAACTCGAGGAGCTCATCCCCGTCAACCCGTGCCGCAGGGTACGGCCTCCACGCGTGGAGCCCACGGAGACGCGCATCCTATCCCCGGACGAGCCGAAACGCCTGATCGAGGCCGTGCCCGGAAGCGGCGCGGGTCCGCGTGGGCCACGGTCCACGCCGGACATGGACGAGTCGTGGATGCTGCTGTTCGAACTCGCGTTCGCGGCCGGCATGAGGGAGGGGGAGCGGTACGCGCTCATGCCGTACGAGCTGGAACGCCGCGACGGCGTGCCCGGCATCAACGTGCGCCAGCAGATCCAGCCCTATGGCCGTCCCGGCGAGGTGGAGATACCGAAATGGCTCAAGGCCGAGCACCTGTACGGCGTACTGTGGCTCACCACACCCAAGACGCGGGCGGCCCAACGGTTCGTGCCCGTGTCGGAGAGCCTATGGGGGCGGCTGTGGGCGCGCATCCGGAGGCTGAACATCGGACCGCGCGAACTCGTGTTCACCAATTCGCGGGGCAATCCCGTGAGGAACACCACGGAACGCTACCATTGGCGCAGGGCGCTCGAAGCGGCGGGGCTGCCGATGGTGACGGTGCATTCGGCACGCCACTGGACCGCCAGCATGACCGCCCGCGCCAACATGCCCGACGACGCACGCACCGCCATCATGGGCCACACCAGCATCGCCATGACCAACCACTACACCCACAGGGACGCGGCAAGCCTCGCCAAACTCCTCGGCCAGGCCATCCCCGAACTCCACGACGCCACCGACGTCGTCGACGCCGACGTCATCGACGAAGCCGCATAGACGAAACCAACAACGAAGCCCCGGCGCTCGCAAAGAGCGGCCGGGGCTGTCTTCGTGCGGGCCGGTCACGCGTTCTGCAGATCGTTGTATCGATGCTCAAGGCCTTCGCGCAGCACTTGGCTGTAGTTGATTCCCTCGCGTTCGCCGAACGTGTCGAGCCATGCGGGGATGGTCACGTTCTTGCGTACGCTTTTTTTGCCGTATTTTTCAGCGTATGCGTCCATGTCCAGGCTGATGAGGGTGACGATGCCGCCCGGTTCCTCCGGTTTCACGTCGGCGATGTTGGTGGCGTGCGGGGCGCGTCGGCCTTCCTCGAGCTCGCCGAGCACCCATCCGCTGGCCGCGTCCACGGCCATGTCGAGCGCTTCGGGCAGGTCGCGGCCCTCGGTGACAAGGCCTGGCATGTCCGGGCAGAGCACGGTGTATCCGCCGGGGACCCCAGACGGGTAGAGAACGACCGGGTAGACGAGTTTCATTTGATCCTTCTTTCGTTGATTCCGGCTTGCTTCCATATCGATTTGACGGTGAACGGCGCAAGGTCCCCGTTGTGCTTCGGGACGGTGACCCTTCCGGGCTTGTCCGGGTGCGTGTACTGGCAGTGGCTTCCGCTCTGCGAGTAGAGCCGCCATCCGTCCTTGCGGAGTATCTTCTCGATTTCCTTGAACCTCATAACATGTATGATACGCATCATGCGTATTGAAGTCAACCGGTGAGAACTTGGCGAGATGTAACATCCGGGTGCATAATTTTCCACAGCAATGCGGGTGGACGATTTTTCGAAAAGATCAATCATGTGTCGGTATAAGCATCTGATGGGAAAGGACGAGAAAGGCATCGTCGCGGATCGTTCGCTGGATCTGACTCCGTTGCTGTCCGTGATGGAGGATTCCTATGCCGACGCTTTGGATAGCGAGAAGCGCGATGGTCTGCTGAACCCGGCTCAGCATCGACGGAAGCGTGCTGAGAGGGTCAATTCGTCTCCGCAGGTCCGCAGATAATCGACGCCGTGAAGCGCAAACGCAAATAACCGTTCCTACGCCGGAAACCGCGTGATTTCAACGACATCCGGGTCTTTCCTCCCAAACCCTCCCCGGATAGTCTCCCTTTTTCTCCCTTCCATGGCGGATGTGTGTGCTATCGTCCGACGCCTTCGTATCGGAGCAGTAGCCGGTAGTCGTCGATCACGTCGACGGTGAGGTCCAGTTCGTCGGCGATCAGCCACCTGTCGCCCTCGTACATCCGTTCGGCCTGGATGTAGGCGTCGCGGTCGACGAGCAGGAGCGCGGTCTGGAGACGGCAGCGCAGTTCCCGCTGGTGGCCGATGTCGCCGTGGGCGCGGTGGACGAGCTCGTGGACGAGCGTGCAGCGTTTGCGCGTGTAGGTCATGCGACGGTCGATGATGATGACGTCACGGGCCGCATCGTATATGCCGCACAGGTCGCCGTCGAGCAGGCCGCTCGACACCTCCAATGTGGGCGCGGTCTCATAGAGCCGCATGCGCATGGGCCCGTAGTTCAGCCGGACGGGCACCGGCAGGCTCATCAATGCCCCGTCCTTGCTGTTAGAATCATCTGACTATGGAAGACGTTCTTGAATACTGGTGTTTCCTCGACGAGACGGGGACGCCCGACTATGACCCCGACAGCAAGCCGTATTTCGCGTTCGGCAGTGCCGTGTTCGAAGGCGACCACGGCGAGGAGTACATGAAGGTCCTTCATGCGCGGGCCGCGCGCACCGGAGTCCAGAGCGGGTTTCACGCGTCCCACGACAGCAGGGACACGAAGCAGTGTTTCTTCGAATGCATAGGAGGCATGACGTCCGTGCGTTTCTTCGCGACGTTCATGGCGAAGCAACGCGCATACGGCTACGTGAAGCAGCGAGGCAATCTGTGGCTGTATAAGTGGACGCTGTACAATCACACTGGGGCGCTCGTTAACGAGCTTTGGGACGGTTCGAGCCGTATCGACGTGCATCTGGTCGTCGCCAAGATCAACCTGAGCAACCGCGAGAAAGCGGTCCGTGACGCGGTCCGTGACGTGTGCGCCCAATTCGATAGGGGCCGGGTACGCGTGATCCCTCATATCTGGGATTCGAATTCCAGTGCCGGGCTTCAGATCGCGGATTACGGATTGTGGGCGATTCAACGGCATGTCTTGTCCGATGGGGCGAAAAGCGGCCATTACAAGCGGTTCATAGAAGCGAAGATGGGTGCGCCCGTCTGGTATCCGTGGGGCAGGGTCTGAGGAAACATAGAGACCGGCTATCCCCTTGCGGGGAAGAACACCCGTGGTATTCTTATCGCCGATCTTCACCGCCATGATACCCATCTCTCTCCCGACATGTCAAAAGAATCAGGCTCTTTCCCGCGGTAACCGACCGCGATGATCGCATCAAGATTGTAAAACGCGACGTGATACTGTTTGCCGTCGGCCGCAGTTGTCAAAAAATCTTTGACAACTGAATCTTTGTCGAGCTCGCCTGTGTCGAAGATGTTCTTCAGATGATAGCTGATGTTCTGCTTGGTGACGGAGAACAGGTCGGCTATGCCGTTTTGCGGCATCCAGAACGTGTCGTCGGCGTAGGTGACCTGCACTGGCACGTTGTGCCCGTCGGCCTGGTAGAGGATGATGCTGCCCTCCTGCGGTTCACTGGTCATGTCAGATGATTCCTCCTGTCAGATCGGATGGAACGGGGGCGTAGATTCTAACCGTGTCGAATTCGACACGGTTAGAATCTATCGCGCATTTAGGGTGGGGTGTCTTATGCGATGTCGTCGGTGTCGGGGTCGTGGTCTCGGATTCCTCGGAGGATGGTTCGCCAGCCGTTCGGGAACCCCATCGGGGCAAGGGGTACGGATGGCTGCTCTTCGACCATCCCTGTGAGCTGGTCGGCCAGGTCCTCCCATTCTCTCTGCCAAAGGCGTTCGTATATGCGTTTGAGTGTGATGATGGTGGGGAACGCCTTGGGGCCGTCGTATCGGGAGTCGGCCTTGAGCAGCGTTGCCTTGGTGGTCATTGCGCGGTTATAGATACGGCTGTGGTGTCCGCATAGGTTGCGGATGTAGGTCAGGTGCCGCAGCCAGCTCTTAAGCAGGAAGGGTTTGGTGCCGAAGTCCCGTGCGATGGCGCGTGAGACCGTCATGCCGTCCGGGTAAGAGGCCCGGGTGGACAGGTTGCCGTATAGCTGGGAGACCGTGCCCATCGACATGATCTCGACCGCGGCCCATATCGGAAGGTCGCCGTATTTGCGGAGGTTGTGCACCACGCACGGCACTCCATCTCGTTCGGCGCGGGCGCGTTCCCTCGCGTATCCGTTCATCGACCGGGCGTGCGCCTTGACGTTGGTGAAGAATCCGGGTGTCTGGTGTGCCAATGGTCCACATGCTCGGCCGAGATGGTAGGCGAAGGAGGTGCGCGCCTTGATTTCGATAGGGCCGATGGCGTGCCACAGCCACAAACGGAGTTTTTGGTCAAACTGGTATATGGCTTGGATGTCGGTCAGGGTGGTCCCGGGAAGGAATTTCCCGTTGTCTTCTAACGTGATCCAGTAGCCGCGCAGACGGTAGTAGTTCAGGTTCGACAGCCATGTGACGGCTTCGTCTTCGTTGTCGATGATGAGGCCGCGGCTTCTCATGCGCTGCACCTGTTCCTTGTAGGACAGGGCCGGTTTCATGGGGGAGAAAGAGAACGACCCCGCCTGGTTCGCTGCGCCGTGGGCGCTCGCGTGCGGGGTACTGTTATCAATCATGGTAAGCCGCCTTCCTGTTTTTGTCACGCGCCGAGGCGTGTCATCGTAGAGTCCTGTGTGGTTCCGTGTGTGCTTATGCGGCTTCGTCGCCGTCGCCGTATTCGATGTACGCCTGCTTCAACCCGTCCTCGCTCGCCGCCAACCCCATCGGATTCTCCCGCAACAGCCTCCTCGTCTCCTCCACCCGCGCCTCAACATCATCAGCACCCGCGATGCGGTCCGCGAGCGCGTCACCCGCACGAACGGGGGAATCTGCGGGGGTGTTGTCGATTAATTCGATAGGCCCACGTTCGTCCCTCTCGATGTAGCGCTCGGCTGACTCGATGATTTCGTGGGGGTATATTCCAAAGACCGATGAGAGTTGCGCCACTTGCATGACGTTGATGTTGCGTTCGCCTTTCAGGATTCTGATGAGTGTGCGCTCGGGTACGCCTGATTTCTGCGCGAGGTCTTTTATGGTCAAATGGGCTGCGGACCGTTCGGCCGATAGCGCCTTTGCCGTTGCTTCGTTAATGTCCATGTGGACAGTATAACCACATTGCAGCACTATAGTACTGCCCAAATGGGCGTGTCGTAGCTTGACATTGCCCATTTGGGCAGTACTATGGCAGGCATGGACATTATCGAGTATGCAAAGACGGTGGCGGACAACGTTGCCAAAGCCATGGAGAGCGCCGATCTGAGCGTTCTGGCGACCTCGGAAAAGACGGGCATCGCCCGTACGACACTGAATCGGCGGCTGGAGAATCCTGGCATCTCGCCATTCACTGTGCTGGAGCTTGCTCAAATATCTTCAGCCACCGGCGTTCCCCTCGACGTCCTGACGAAGGCCTCCGAGCGTTCTGCGCTCGCTGGCAAGGGGGTGGAGTGATGGGCGGCGTCCATTTCAGTCTCACGGTCGATGACGGTGCGGGCACGTGCATACAGCTTGCGGAGGCGGAATTCGTCCGGCGCGCGGACGGGGCCGCCCCGCAGCTCACGGTGTGCCGGCCCCCGAACCTGCTGAGCATGTACCGCACGGTCGGCGCGATGGTCGCCGAAAACATGGCGGAGGCGTTCCGGGCCGACGACGAACCCGACGACAAGACCGTCCTCCTGCGCGACTACGCGCCCGACCGGAAGGAGACTCGATGAGCGGACGAATCCAGAAGATCGAGAACGGTCTCGCGTACGTGAATGACAGCGGGCAGCGCGTGGAGCTGTTCCGCCAGCCCGGCGACGAGACGCCAGGATACCCGTTCCTATGCACGCTGCAACTCGGCATAGACCGCGGCGACGGGCCGGAGGGGCCCATGAGCATGGGGCTGGCCCGTCTCACGAAGACGGACCTGCGCAACATCCAGACCGTCATCGCCCGCATCCTCCTCGACCGGAAGGAGGCGGCGTGATGGGTTACGGCGTTTCGATGGAGCGGCTAGTGCTCACAGCGGACAGTCTCGTTGATTACCTGGTCTCGGTGCATCCCGAGCTCGCTGACCCACGACACGTGGGCCTCGATCTCGAACCGTATGGCAAGACCGTGAAGGAAAGCTGGGTTGAGTTTCCGTTGATGTTCGACGATCTGGTCGACCGTGTGCGATGCATCGAGGCGCAGTACGCGAAAACCAGCTACATGGTCGAACGTGGCGTCGACTATTGCTGCGTCTCCCGACCGAACCGCGACGGCGACATCGTCAGCAGCATGTGCGCAGTGGTTACGAAGGACGATGGTCCGGCCATCATCCTCGACCCCGACCGTCCAATCGTATACGGTCTGGTCCGCGCCAACCCGGAGCGCCCGCTTCGCGACCTCATTGGCGTCCAAAGCTATCTCGTTCGCGTGTTCTGCCAGCTCGTTGGCCGTCCCGGCTTCACGGTTGGCCGTCTCGGCCAGCTCGTTGGCACGCTGCGCGAGCTGGTTCGCCTTGCGCGTCTGGACGAGGGCGACGAGGCCGGTGACCGTGCCGAACGTTCCGCCGACGGCGCCGAGGCCGGTCCAGAACAGATTCCACCAATCCATGGCATGGATTCTACCCGCAGGGAGGTGGCGTGATGGACGTCACTGTCGATCAGGAGACGTTGAAGGACATGAGCCGTGTCCCGTTGGGGGAGCGGCTCGCATGGACGCCGGCGCAGGCCGCCCAGGTGTACTCGCTCGACTACAAGGGCCTGCTGTGGGCCATCAACAACGGCGACGTCGACACGTGCCGGCCCCCGAACAGGCTCGGCAAGCCCGGCAAACGCAAGGTCACCCGCGAGGCCATGGACCGGTGGCTGCGCTCCATGGAGGAATAGGACCTCCCGCACCGGGGGAGAAGACGGTGGCGCCATGCGCCGCGCGCTTTTGATGCAACCCCCGTGTGCGGGCGGACCGCCGCCACGGCCTACGGGAGAACCCTTGGAACAGCCAACCAACCATCAACGGTCGGCGGATCATCCCGGGCCTGGCGACGGCATCGACAAAGGACAAGTCGCTAACACCAAATAACCATAACCGAACAGCGCGGAAACGGCCGGAGGATTTTACGTACTCTCACTCTCTCCCCGGCCGGTTCCGGCACCCCTCGGGGCCGGCAGGCTGGCCCCCGGCCGAGATCCTGCGGACCATGCCGCGGGGCAAAGGCCGGGAGCGGGTTCGATTCCCGCACGGTCCACTCAGGGGCGCCGCGTCAACGCCACCCCCGGCATCGAGATCCATGCCGGGGGAACGATGGCACGGAAGACGGGGTCTACCTTTCTTCGCCCCGTCACCGACCGTGCCAGCGCGACACCCCGCCCACAAAACCAAAAAAGCCCCCGCCTTACGGCGGGAGCGAATGAAGAAAACCAAGGAAAGGATACCACGATGAACGAACAGAACCCGCCGAGACCACCACAGACGGCACAACACCTCAAGGAACGACCCACCAGCCGCCACGACGCCGCCATGATCGCCGCCGGCGTCGCCATCATCCTCCTGTCGGCCCTGCTCGCCGTCTGCGGCGTGGTCGCGTTCATATGGGCCATCTGGTTCCACCAGCACGGATACAGCCCATGGGAGGCCACGAGCCTGGCGCTCGCGTTCCTGCTCGCCAGCTCCCTGATCTGGCACTGGATCGGATGGGACGTGAGGTCATGAGCAAGGTCACGCAACTCTACTACACGCCGACGCAGGTGTCGCAGCTGGCGGGCGGCAGCCCCACCGTCAAGACGCTGGCGAAATGGCGGACCCTGGGCACGCAGTCCGGCCTGCCGTTCATCAAGCTCGGGCCGAAGCGCGAGGGCTGCAAGAACGACAACCGGCGCGTCCTCTACCCCGTCAAGACGACCGAACGGTGGCTGAAGGCCAACGGCTACCAGTCCCGGACCCTCGCGGCATAACACGCCCCGCCCTGACGCCCCCATCACAGCGAAGGAGACCGATTGATGCCCTACTCACAGCAGAAGCTCAACGAATTCTGCGCCACGCCCGCAAACGACCTCAAGGCCGCGCAACGCTCACAGGCGCTCGCCTGGAAGAGGCGGCAGATCGACGACCCGGACACGTGGCAGCGCGTCCTCGACCGGCTGGCCGCCGACGGACGGCTGAGCGTCGACGACGCCGTCGCATGGGTATTGGACCAGCACGACGAACCCGAACCCGATTCTGAAACTAATCCTGAAACTGAAACTGAAACTGATTCTGAACCCGAAGCCGGAAACAGCGAGGAAACCACCATGGAAGACAAGGCCACATTGCACACGTACGAAATCGAGTGGATGCGACACAAGCTGACCGCCGCATACAACGCGCTTTCACTCGTCGAACACACCCTCATGAACAGCGGCAACTACTCGCAGGCCAATGCCGCGCACCGCGGCATCTCCTCCATCATGCTCACGTTCAGCCACCTGCGCCTGCTCGAAACGGAACTCGCGATGAACCCCGACGAATCCGGGGAAGACGAGGCCGAATGATGGCGAAGCGGATGACCATCAAGGACACCGACGCATACATGGTGCGGCGGTTCAGGCAGCGCACGAAGGCCGCACGCCATGACGCATGGCTCAAGGCCCGCGCCGAGGGTGTGGGCGGCAGCGACATGGCCACGATCCTCGGGCTCAACCGGTACGCCACCCCATACGACCTGTGGCTGGAGAAGACCGGACGCCGGGCGCACGAGGACATCTCGGACAAGTGGAGCGTGGTCAGGGGCAACGCGTTGGAGGCCGAACTGCGCCGCCGGTTCCGCCGCCTGCACCCCGAATGGCAGGTCACCGACGGCACCGACATCGGCATCATCAGCCGCAGCCACCCCGTGCTGCACGCCTCGCTGGACGGGTTCATCTGGGATTCGGAAACGGAATCATGGGGCGTGTTGGAGATCAAGACCGCCAACGCCGGCCGGGGCCGCACCGACTGGCATGACACGGACGGGAACCTCAGGGCGCCCGGCTACTACATGGCGCAGGTCACGCACTACATGGCCGCGACCGGCTTCACCTGGGGCGTGTTCTACGCCGACATCGGCGAGGCCGAGCCGGTGGAGGTCCGCTTCGACCGCGACGAGCAGGACATCGAAACGGTCATCCACGCCGCGGAGGAGTTCTGGGGGTTCGTCACCCGCGACGAGATGCCCATGCTCACCGGCGGCGACGTCGCCAAGGCGTACCCCGAACCGTCCCAAGGCGTGGCCAGCGCCGACGACGACCCGCAGCTGCGCGAACTGTTCGCCCGCTACGCGAAGGCGCAGGAACGGCTCTCCGACGCCAAGGACGAGACGGCCACGCTCAGGGACGCCCTCATCGTCGCCATAGGCGACCGGCAGGGCATCCGCTGCGCCGGCTTCGAGGCCACGTACAAGCCGTACCACCGCAAGGCTTACGTGCGGAAGGTCGCCGAATCCAACGGCCGCACGTTCAGATTCAAGACACTCAAGGAGGACTAGACACATGGGACAGATCACGCAGGCCACGCAGGGCCGGCAGATGGTGCAGGCCGACCCGGCGCGGGACATCAGGGACATGGTGCGCAACGCCTGGCCGCAGATCGAAAAGGTCATCGGCGGCAACCTCAAGCCCGACATGCTGCTCCAGTATTGCATCAGCGCCATCAACCGGGAGCCCGCACTGAAGCAGTGCACGCCGGTCAGCGTGCTGAGCTGCTTCATGCAATGCGCCGCCCTCGGACTGAAACCCTCGAACGTGGACGGGCTCGGACAGGCGTACATCCTGCCCTACGGCAACAAGAACCACGGAGGACAGCCTGACGCGACGTTCGTGATCGGCTACAAGGGCATGCTCAAACTGCTGGAGAACAGCGGCATCTACGCGCAGCCGGTGGCCGTGTACGAGCAGGACGGAGTGAAGCTGAGGATGGACGAGAAGGGCACCCCCTTCATCGAATGCCCCGACGAGATCAACCTCGACGCCGACCACTCGCCCGAACATCTCAAGTTCGTGTTCCTGTCGATCGACCTTCCCAACGGCAGCCGGTACGCCAGCTACATGAGCCGCAAGGACCTTGAGGCCTACCGTGACCGGTACGCGCCGCGAAGCAAGTACAAGGGCAACAAGATCACCGGCCCGTGGGCGACGAACTTCGTGGAGATGGGCCTGAAGACGCTCATCCGCCGCAGCTTCAAGTACCTGCCCGTCTCCGTGGAGGCGAAGACCGCGACCACGGTCGACGAGACCACGCCCGACTACAGCAGCGTGCTGGCCCCGCAGATCGACGACGCCATGACCCCCGTCATGGACGCCACCATCGACGGACCGGAGCCGGACCCCGGCGACGATTCCACGTCGGCGGAGGATCGCGTCAACGCGAAATTGTTCGACCTGACCAACCGGTTCAAGGCCCTCGGCGTGACCGAGGAGCGGGAGGCGTGCGCGACGATCTCCAGAATCGTGGGCCGGCAGGTCCCCGGATACGCCGACATGTCGGAGGCCGAGATCGACAAGGTCCTCGACGACATGGACCACGGCACGAAGACGGGCGGTGAGTGATGGCCGTCAACATCGCGTTCAAGGGCAACGTGGGCAAGGATCCCGAGACCCACACGTTCAACAATGGCAACACCGTGACCACGTTCAGCGTGGGCGTCTCCCAGGGCTACTACGACCAGCAGCGCCAATGGGTCGACCAGGGCACCATGTGGGTCACGGTGGAATGCTCGCCGGCCGCCTCCCACGAACTGCCATGGGTGCATAAGGGCTCGAAGGTGCTCGTAACCGGCCTGCTGTCCCAACGCTTCTACACGAGGAAGGACGGCACCCAGGGCAGCGAGCTGCGCGTCTACGCGCAGGCCCTCGGATTCCTGCACCGGAAGGACGACCAGCCCCCGGCATCCGGCTTCGCCGGCGCGGACCGGGGCCAGTCGCAGCCGCAGGCGTCCGGCGCGGACCCGTGGGGCGGCGCCGGACGGGCGGACGGCTTCGGGGAGCCGGACTTCTGATGGCCGGCGAATCCCGCGAGGATGACGGACGGGACCGCGTTTGCCCCGTGTGCGGCATGGCGTTGGACCCGTCCGGCCGCTGCCGCTATCGGGACGAACACATGTTCGAGGAATACGGATTGGAATTGTGATGGCACGCAACAGGCGCAGCGCCAAGCAGGCGGGATACCAGTTGGAGGCGCAGATGGAACGATGGCTGCAATGGGCGTTCGCCGATCCGCGCATCTGCCGTCTGCGCACGCACGGACGGCTCGACCGCGGCGACATCGGCAACCTGTTCTACATGGGCCAGCCCGTCGTGATCGAATGCAAGAGCACCGCCAACGGCCCGGACGGCAGGCCCCGCGGCGTGCGCCGCGAGTTCGACGAGGCCCTGTACGAGGCCGCGGTCGTGGGCAGCGACTGGCCGGTGCTCGTCAAGAAACGCGACCGCGTCACCGACCGCGACCACATGGCCGGCGGCCGTCAGCTCGCCGTCATCCAACGCCGCACCTGGAGGCTGCTCGCCGACAACCTCGCCGAGGGCGTCGGGCTCGACTGGCTCCACGACGCGCCCCTGACGCCGCTGCCGCGCAATCCTAGGCTCATCGGCGCGGACTGCGCCACCGTGTTCCGCCTGTTCAACCACGGCCTGCCATTGGGGCCCGACGATGCGTAGCCGCGGCGGCACGTTCATCGCCGGCCGGCGCGCGGACAGGACCAGCCGGCGAGGACGCGGACGCGACCGCATCGAATGGTCGCTCGACTGCTCCGCCGACACCGGCCCGAACCTGCACCTGTACGACACCGCCATGGCGGTGCCCGAACTCAACCAATGGATCCAGCAACGACGGAAGGGAGGCCGATGATGCCCAGGAGCGGATACGCGAGGCTGAGCAACGGCCTGTGGCTCAACGACAAGATCAACGACCTCATCGACGCCAACCCGCACGCGTTCGCCATGTGGACGCTCGCCATCTCCTACTGCTCCGACGAGCTCAACGACGGCGTGCTCTCCAGGCGGGCGCTGCGCCGCATCGGCGCGGACGAGTCGGACGTGGCCGACCTCGTGGCCTTCGGCCTGCTCGACGAGTGCGACGACGGCTCGGGCTCGTATCGGATCCACGACTACCTCAAGCATCAGAACAGCCGCGACGACGTGGAGCGTGACAAGGAGGCGGCGAGGGAGCGCATGCGCCGCAGACGCTCGAAGCGTTCCGGCGAACCGGAGACGAACGAGGAGGACACGGAGGCGGAGCCGGACGAAAACCGTTCGGAAGATGTTCGCCCGAACAACGGGCGAACAAACGCCGAACGTTCGAAAACCGTTCGGAAGAAGTGCCTTGGTTTAAACCAAAACCAAAACCAAGAATCTTCTAACGAAGATTCTCTCCCCCAAACCCCCTCACGGCCGCGGGACGAATCCGGGCCTGACCGTCCGGGGGGCGGGAACGCCTACACGGCCGAGTTCGAGCAGTTCTGGACGGCCTACCCGCGCCACGAGGGCAAGCGCCGGGCGTTCGACGCATGGCGCCACGCCCGGCGCAAGACCGGCCACGAGCACCTGCTCGCCATGGCCGACCGGTACGCCAAGGACCCCAACCGGGAGCCCCGGTACACGCTCACGCCCGCCAACTGGCTCGACGGCGAACACTGGCTCGACGACCCCCAGCCGCCCAGACGGCCGACCGGTCCCAGGGCGTCGCCCGACCCGGACGCGAAAAGCCGCTCGCAACGCAACCTCGAAGCGAACATGGCGAACACGTGGAAATACATGACACCCGCCGAAAGGGCGGAATACCAGCGAAAGAACGGAGAACAGCATGTTGACCAAAGGTGAGGCGGCGGCGCTGCTCAGCCTGCGCAACTCGCACCACGGCAACGCCCAGTGGGACGACCTCCAGCTCGACGCGTTCCACGCGGAGCTGCGCTCGGACATCACCGCCGACGAGGCGCGCGAGGCGCTGCGACGCTTCTACGCCGCCGACCACGAGGGCCGCTGGTGCGGCAGCGGCGACATCAACGCCATCGTCCGCCGCATGCGAAGCGAGGGCAGGCCCACCGAGGCCCAGATCGGCCGCGAATGCGAAAAACGCCGCCTGACGGCCTCGCAGTCATGGGAGTACCGACGACGCAGAATGCGCGGCGAAGCCCCGGACGAAGCCGAGAAAAACGTTTCACCGGGGCGGAACATCCGACAGGTCGAAACCCCGGACCGACATTCCAACGCCGCACGACACAGGACCGGCGCACCCGCCCCCATCGGCGGCACCAGCCTGACGACCATCCTCAAGGAGACCCGATGAACCGTCGCATCCACATCAACATCACCCTAAACGCGAAACCCAGCGAACACGGCAACAGCGTGCTCCTGAACGTCCTGCGCACCTACAGCGGCGGATGCACCGCATCCGACAAGATCCAATACCGTCTCCCGCTGGGCAAGGCCGAACGGATCGCGAACGACATCCTCGACGCCATCGACGAATGCGGACGCATCCGCGCCGGCGTGACCCGCGAGGAGGACCGCCCATGACCTCAAGCGCATGGGCCGACTGGCGCAACATGAGCGCCGACGAACTGGAGGGACTGCCATACATGGCATGCACATGGAACGGCACCACGGTGCAGGGACGCCTCACCGGACGCCGCATCGGACCCGTCACCGTGATGGGCGACCACGACCTGCCCGTCGACGTCATCATCACCGGCAGACCCAACACCGCCGCCCTCGCATACCGCAGCATCGGCGTGTTCAACCCGACGGACCACGACCGGGAGGGCAGATGAGGCGATCCGCCATCCGCAAGATCATCACCCTGCACGAACGCGGATACACGCCCCACGAGATAGCGCCCCTCGTCCCGTTCGTCACCGAACAGGCCCTCACGGACATCATCCGCCAATACGAACAATCCAAGAAGGAGCAGCAATGAACGACAATACCGCCGAAAAGGTCATCGAACGGTTCCGAATCCTCGCCGGACAGCACCCCGGACGGCTCGTGGTGGCATGGTACCCCTGCCGGGGCATCCGCGTCGACGAATCGCTGAAGGACATCAGGACCATGCTCGACGACGACGGCTTCACCGGCATCACGGTCATCCCCGCCTTCAGGGACGACGCCGAAGGCGAGCCCGACGCACGCTACCTCATGGGCCAGTACCGGTACATGGAGGCCATGATCCGTCACGAAACCGACCCGGACGGGGCCGACGGAACCGAATCGGACGACGACATGCCGCCATATCCGGACGGGGAAGGCGACCACGTCCGCGGCCTCTACTACCGGTATCACCTCAACCAGGCCGAATCATGGGCATACTCGGCGCGCCAGGCCGCCGAGGACAGTGGAGACACCGTCATGCTCGCCCAGATGGAACACGTCCTCAAGGAGATGCGCATGGCCGACACACTCGCCGAAGCCCTCATCAGGACGGAAGGGGACCGGCGATGAGAATCACCATCCGGCTCGACACCATCACCGACATCCACGTAGAACGATAGGAGGCGACAACCGTGGACGCATCACCCTCACCATCATCTTCACCCTCACGCATCACCATCACCTTCACCGCCAAGGACATGCAGGACACCACCATCGACGAAGCCCGGCGCCGCCTCGAAGACGCCGGATGGCATCGCGTGCAGGTCGAGTACCTCGCCGCCAGCCACCCGGACCGCGACCGCAAACGCCTCGTCGACAATCTCGCCAACGACCTCGCCGTCGCCCTCGACGCCCTCGGCCTCACCCTCGCTCCCAGCGTCAACGACGCCGACGAACCCGACATGGAGGACCTGCTCGCCATCGCCGACAGACTCACCGGACACAGGGAGGAATCATGACAAACGAGAAGAACAGCAACCAGCACCCGGACCCGGGGACCGACCTGCCCATCGCACTGCTCGCCGACGGCCGCATGATGGACCTGACCGGCCGGGCATGCAACCTCGTCGTCCAGTTCGCCTACCCCGACACCATCGGATGCAGCACCATCGCCGTCATGCACCTGAGGCCGAACGACAAACTGGCCGACGTGAGCATCAACAGCGACCTCGACGAGAAAAACCGCGTCAAGTTCGCAAGCCTCCTCGAAGCCACGGCCCGAAGCCTGCGCCACTACCGGCCCGGGGAGATCGGCATGGAGGACGTGCCATCCGAGGGGGAATCATGAGGCAGAAGCCAAACCGGCCCGGACTCTGGCAGGATCGCGACGGCGACATATGGATCGTCACCCCGGAGAACGACAAGGCGATGATGGTGAACGACCTCTGCTCGTGGACTCTGGAAGAGCCCGTCAAGCGATTCACCAAAGACGTCGAGGGATATGCGCCATTCAGCCGCATCCCGGTGGAGGAGGCCGACGCCGTGATGGACCTGTTCTATACCGGGAAGGAGGAACAGTGCTCCATGTGCGGAGAGTATGACACCGACGTCGTGGACGGGCTATGCGAATGGTGCCGCGCCAATCCAATCGACGAAGACGACTTAGAGGAGGAATCATGACAAACAGGACACGGCGCAAGCTGCAAACGCTCACGGCCGCGGCCGTCGCCATCACCGCCATCATCCTGCTCACGGGCTGCGCCGGAGAAACGGCCGGACCCGCGACGCGGGCCGAATGCGCGGACGCCGACGGCTACGGCCCGAGGGAATGCACGATCACGCTCGAGGACACACGCCGCGTCAACTGCATCGAGGACGCGGGCTCCCACGGCATCGGACTCTCCTGCGACTGGGACCACGCCGACGGGGGCGACGACCTCTAAGGACGGTCGAAAAGGCGAAACCCTCCGCGAAATGGCGGAGGGCACGGACAACACAACCATTGTAGCCGATCACGGAGGGTATCGCCTTGGACAACCGCCTTTGCCAGCATTGCGGCAACCGGATCGAACGGCCGTGGACCCTGTGCCCGGCATGCCGCCGCGACTACGCGGCCGCACTGCGCCGGCTCATGACGCTCATGCGGCTGCTCCGCCAGCGCGCCGAGGGCCGCTACACGCTCGCGTCGGAACGCCGACGCCACCCCGGCGACGGGCACGCGCCCACACCGGTCAACGAACACCTGTGCGACATGCTCGACGAGACCGAGGACCTGCTGCAGGACGCGTGCGTGGACGCCGGCTTCACCTGGCTCGACCGATGGCACCGGCTCATACCACGCATGGCGTCGCATCTCGCGGTCCTGTGCCGCGCACCCCACGCCGGCGACCATCTGCACCGCATCCAACACGCCGTCGCACGCATCGGCCCCGTCGTGGACCGCGTGCCCCGCACCCGCCGCATCATCGGCGCATGCCCGGCATGCGGACGAGAGGCCACCGCCGCCAGGGGCGAACGCTGGCGCATCTGCAAATGCGGCACGCTCCTCGACACGGACGAGATACGCGAGGAGGCGCGCAGAAGGGTCGAGGCCACGCACCTGACCCGCACGCCCGCAGGACTCTCCGAATGGCTTCGCGAGAACTACGGGTACGAGATCAGCCGCAAACAGGTCCGGCACTGGATAGAACGCGGCAAACTGCCCAGCACGAAGGCGATTGACGGCGGATACTACGAGTTCTCCATCCGCGAGGTCCTCTCCAACGCGATGGCGTTTTCCAAGCGGGAGTAGACTGGGGCCGCACCGTGGTATACTCTCGTATCGAGAATAGTGTGAGACCCCGGAAGGTGACCCTCCGGGGTCTTCGCATATCCGGCCATTTTCATGGGAGGCTACCCGGCCGGGCGCGGCGGACTCCAACCCCGCCGCGAATCATGTCCTCCCGCCACACGACAACACACATGAAGGACGGCCATGCCATGGGGCGAGGCAATCCGAGGCGCCGCAACGGGCATCGGCGCGACCAGCTGCGCAAGCGGGTCCTCGCCGCCTACGACACGTGCGCGATCTGCGGCCGGCCCGTCGACAAGAACCTCAGGACACCGCATCCGATGAGCCCGGAGGTCGACGAGATCATCCCCGTCAGCCGGGGCGGCGACCCATTGAGCTTCACGAACTGCCGGCTGACGCACCGACGCTGCAACCGGTTGAAAAGCAACCGGAGCGACGACTACGCACGCGCCCGGCTCGCACACAGACCAACGCCGAACGCCACGTCGCTGCCGTTGGCGACCAGCGGCGACTGGTGACCCACGGGGACCCACCCCACCCCGGCCTTCATGGCCACCTCGGGCGCAGGGCCGTTCTCTCCCCGCGGTTTGCATCCGTGACATGTCACGGCAGATTGGAGGTGTCACAGATGCGAACATGCGCCCACTGCGGCAATCCACTGCCCTCGGGCATGCGGTCGACCGCCAAGTACTGCGGCGCCGCGTGCCGGAAGGCCGCGCAGCGCGCCCGTCAGGACAAGGCCATCCCCTCCCGCGACTCGGCGAAGTCCACGGCGAAGCGTGAAACGAAGCCCGCTCCGCTGACGGGCCGCGAGTTCGACCGGATGATGGACGGCAAGCTGGAGGACGTGCTGCGGCACAACCGCGACCGGCTCCAGGCCGCGTTGGATGATCCGGGCACGCCGGCGAACGCCCTGCCGGCAATCAGCAGGCAATTGATCGCGGTGTGCCGTGAACTGGAGGACATGGGCGGCGGCGACCCGCTGCTCGATGGTCTCATGGACGATTCGGAGGTGGATGCGGATGTCGGAGCGTCGGTTGTCTGAGATCGCCGCCCGCCTGGTCCGGCCGTCGGGCATCGTGTCCAGTGATTTCACCCGACTGAACAAGGTGGCCGTCAGGGCGGGCATCCGCTACGACCTGTGGCAGCAGGGACTCCTGTACCTCCTTTTCGCCCGCCGGGCCGATGGCCGGTACGCGTGCGGGGAGGGCGGCACCGTCGTCTCCTCGTGCCGGCAGATCGGCAAGACGTTCACGCTCGGCACGGCCATGTTCTTGAAATGCGTGCTCAGGCCGGGGTTGAAGGTCATCTGGACCGCCCACCACACACGCACCAGCGACGAGACGTTCGCGGACCTGTGCGACCTCGCGAAGAACAGGCTGCTCGCCCGCTACGTGGAGCGCATCCGGCGTGCGAACGGCCAGCAGGAGATCGTGTTCCGCGGAGGCTCGCGCATCATGTTCGGCGCCCGCGAGAACGGGTTCGGCCGGGGCCTGCATTCGGTGGATGTGGAGATCTTCGACGAGGCGCAGATCCTGACCGTGCGCGCGTTGGACAACATGCTGCCCGTGGTCAACACGTCGCCCGATCCTTTGGTCGTGTTCCTGGGCAACCCGCCCAAGCCGGGCGACCAGTGCGAGGTGTTCGAGGAGAAGCGGCGCAGTGCATTGGCCGGCGCGGACGGCATGGTGTACGTGGAATTGGCCGCCGCCCGGGACGCCGACCCCGACGACCGCGAACAGTGGGCGAGGGCGAACCCCTCGTATCCGAGGCGCACCAGCGAGACGGCGATCCTCAGGATGCGCAACCTCATGGCCCCCGACAGCTTCCGCCGCGAGGCGCTGGGCATATGGGACGAGACGGCGGCGCATACGGCCATCGACCCGCAGCAATGGAAGGACTCGGCCATCGAGACGCCGGCCGCGCCCACGCAGACCGATCTGACCGGTTATGCGCTCGACATGAGCCCCGACCGGAGCACGCTCGCGATCGGCGGCGCGGTCAGACATGCGGACGGTTCGGCGCATGTGGAACTGCGCGCCTTCGAATCCACGAGGGCGAAGGGCACGGCATGGGCGGTGGACTACATCGCCGAACACTGGCCGCGCGCCGCGAGCGTGGTGGTCGACGGCCAGTCGCCGGCCATGGCGCTCCTGCCCGATCTCAAGGCCCGGCACGTGCGCGTGATCGTCACGAACGCCGGCGACATGGGACGCGCCTGCGGGCGCCTGCTCGACATGCTGCGCGACCACAAGCTCACCCACCTCGCAGACGACCGACAGCCCGCGTTGGCCTCGGCGGTCGCGAACGCCACCACCCGCGGCATCGGCACGTCGGGCGCGTTCGGCTGGAACAAGACCGGCTCGGACATCGACATATCCCCATTGGTCGCGGTCACGCTCGCCCTCTACGGCACCTACATCACGAAACGCAACCCCAACAGGAGACAGATCATAGGAGGCGCATGATGTCGGAGATCACCATGTCCCCGAAAGGATGGGAGAGAGGCGTCAGCGCGAACAGGCTCAAGCTGGTCGCCCCCTCGCATGTGGAAGGCCTCTTCGACGAGGAGCTCGGCCTATTGGCGGAACTGTGCGACACATGGGTGCGCTATTCCGAACGCAATGCCACGCTCACCGCATACTACGAGGCCAAGGAGCCATTAAAGGATTTCGGGCTGACGATGCCGAAGTCGATTACGGAGAACTACACGCCGCTTGGATGGGCGCGTAAGGCCGTGGACATGCTCATGGAACTATGCGTGTTCGAGGGATTCGTCGCACCCGGCATGGACGACCCGTTCGGACTGCAGGATTTCATGGCGTCCATCGGATTCACGAGCGTTCTCCAGCAGGCCATTCAGACCGCGCTCATTCATGGCTGTTCGTTCCTCACCGTCGGCCGCGCCGCGGACGGGCGGCCGACCATCCGCACCCACACGGCCGAAGCATCCGCGGCGATATGGGACTACCCGAATCGCCGCATCAAGGCGTGCATGAGCATCTGCGACCAGGACAAGCACGGCAACGCCACCGGCCTGATGCTGTACATGCCGGAACGGAACATCCTCATCGAAAAGCATGACGGGGAATGGGCCATACCGGCTGACGCCACGCCCGAACCGACCGTGGACGGCAGGTGCATGGCGTTCCGTCTCGCCTACAAGCCCACACAGATCAAACCGTTGGGAAGGTCCCGCATCAGTCGGGACGCCATGCGCATCATCGACGGCGCGAACCGTACCATCTGCCGTGCCGAAGGCAACGCCGAGTTCTACTCGTTCCCGAAAATCCTGCTGCTCGGCACCAGCGATGACATCGCATCCATGAGCAGCGATAAGGCGCTGGGGCTGTACATGGGACGGTGGAACGCGATCAGCAAGGACATCGACGGGGACTCCCCGTCCGTGGTGCAGCTGTCGGCTTCGACCATGGACCCGCATCTGACGATGCTGAAGTCCTGGGCCGCGATGTTCGCCGCCGCTGTCAACATCCCGGCGTCCAGCCTCGGCGTGGTGTCGGACTCGAACCCGACCAGCGCCGAGGCGACGGAGGCCCAACGTGAGGACCTCATCATCGAGGCGCAGCATGCGGATAGGGACTTCGGCGACAGCATCCTCGAGACGATCCGCATGGCGGTGCGCATGCGGGACCCGTCCGTGGACGAGGCCGAACTCCTCAAGCTTCAGGTCGACTGGATGAACCCGAGCATGCCGGCGACGAGCATGAGCGCGGACGCGTACAGCAAGCTCGCCGCTTCCATCACCGGATTCGGCGACAGCGACGTGGGCTTGACCCGCGCAGGATTGAGCCGCAGCGAAATCATTCGCCTGAAGGCCGACCAGCGCAGGGCAAACGCGTCGAAGATTCTCGACAACATCAGGGGCAGCGACATGGCCGGAGGCGTGAATGTACTACGACAGCCTGAATCTGTCGGTGGAGAAACGCCGACAGTTGGAACTGGACCTGAACGATCTGTATGACGACTATGTAGACACGCTGTCGAAATTGGAGAAGGAGGCCGGGAACCTCGTCTCCGGCATGGTGTGGGACGGCGAATCGCCGGAACTGGTCCGGGCGGCGATGGAACGGTACGCCGACGCGGCGAACACGTTGACCGGCCAGTACTACCAGAACGTACGCGACACGTGGCAGCAGTACGTCGGGGTGGATTTCCCCCAGTTCTCCCCGGTCTCCGTGGACGCCAACCGTGCGGTCTGGCAGATCGAGGGCGGTTTCGCCAATACGGATTTCAACGGATTGACCTACAAGCAGGTCATGGCGGGACGGTCCCGCGCCGGGAAGACCATAGACGACCTGTGGCCATTGTTCACGAAGAACGATTACATGAAGGCCTATCAGTACGCCTCGCAGATCGTCAGCGTGACGGCACGCATCACGACGATGCGCAGCACGGCCACAGACCCTACGAAACCGCGTTACGCACGTGTGCCGAGCGGCGCGTACACATGCGCGTTCTGTGTCATGTGCGCGTCGCGTGGATTCGCCTACTGGAGCGAGGAGATGGCCGGTAAATTCAAGCCGTTCCATGCGAACGACGATTGCAGGGTCATCCCCAGCTGGGGCGTCTACAAGTTCAACGCCTACAATCCCGAATACTACATGGCCATGTACGAGGCGGCGAAAAACAAGGCGTCAGGCACCTCAGCCAGAGAGATATGCGATGAGATGCGCCGGCTTTACCCAAGCAGGCTCACGGACGGCGTCTTCAAGGATGATGCTAAGTTCACCAAGGACAACAGCCTCCGATACGGCCTCTGGCGGGCGAACCGCGTCAAGGCCATGCGCAAACACGACTTCACCCATTCATCGCTCGACCTCATCCCGCCTCCAGAACCTGCCGAGCCCCCGCAATGGCCATCCGACCTGCCGCTGATCATCCGTGCCAAGGAATGGAACCACATCCTCTACGGTTCGAATGATGGAGGCGGACACCTGCACGGGTACGGGTGGCAGAATCCAGGAAAAGCCATCGAATTCCCAGAGCACTGGACGTCCGACGATATACGGGACGCCGGCATCGCGATTCTCGACTCGGAGGAGAATCGCGCAACTATCGCACGGATCCTCGCCGACGGCAAGCGCCGAGGCGTTGTCTCGGGTACAATCGATGGCATCGAAATCAAGGTGGCTTTTTCTCAGGCGGGCAAAGGCCCGGCGCGCGTCACCAGCATGTTCCCTGTCGGAAAGGAGTAGACATGGGGTCGGCACAAGTAAGTCTCGCCTATCGGCATCACGAACAACTGGCCTCCGCCATGATCGCCCTACTGCGTGAACATGGAGACTCGTATGGCGCCGACCTTGCACAGGACCTTCTCGACCATGATGGTCCGGGTTTGTCGGTCGAAACCTGCTGCGAAGCCATCATGGAACAGCGAATCAACCCCACCTCCATCACGCCATTGTTCCGGCTTCTGCGAGAGGAAGATGACGTGTTCCGCGAGGAGAGTCAGGAATTCCATGATTATCTCATGGACAGCGGCACCGAGGTCATACCTCTCGACTGACTGCACCAGAACGATATGAAGCCACTCATTCGAGTGGCTTTTCTCATATCCACGGATTTCACACTCATTCGTATCGATTGGGTGGGCGCAGCCATGCGCATCGCAACAAGAATGGCCGTCCACGCGCGGCGTCAGCGCGGAAAAACAGCATAAGGAGCCAGCATAACCATGGCAGAAGAACAGATGGCCGACCAGACGCAGACAAAGGATCAGCAGGACGAAGGCGGGGCGCCTTCCACGCCTGATGGTTCAGATCGGCGACAGCGCTCATATTCCGAGGAGGACGTGAACCGCATCGTCAAGGAGCGTCTGGCACGGGAACGCGCCAAGCACGCCGACTACGACGACGTGAAGCGCAGGGCCGGAGAAGCCGACACGCTCCAGTCTGAATTGGAGAAATCCAAGGCCGAGACCGAGGAGCTTCGCACCAAGGTCGAACACGCCGAACACGAGCGGAAGCTCACGGCCATCCGATCCACGGTGGCGGCGAAGTACGGCATCGCGGACCCGACCGTGCTCGCCGTGGGCGATGACGAGGAGCAGATCGACGCTTACGCGCAGAAGCTCATGCAGGTCTTTCGCCCGTACGCCCGGCTTGATCAGGCGCGCAGCACCGAGGCTTCCGGCAAGACGCCGCGCGACAATGCCAAAGCCTTCGCCGAAGCCATGGAGAAGGCCGGCTACTAATCACAACCTCACCGAAAACAACCAGCTCGAAAGGAGCGAATATCATGGCCGATCCGACTATGAACCGTAAAACCACCGGCCTCGACCTGACCCCGGAGACCCAGGCGGAGATCTGGCAGAACGCCACCTACCAGAGCGCGTTCATGCAGCTCGTCCCGCAGGTCAACCTGCCGGGCAAGGGCGTGCGAGTGCCCATCATCACCGGCGACCCGGAAGCCGACTGGGTAGCCGAGGGCACGGTCAAGCCGAAGAGCGGCGTCGGCTTCTCCAAGAAGGACATGGTGCCGTACACCATCGCGGTCATCCTGCCGTTCTCGAACCAGTTCCGCCGCGATTTTGAGGCCCTGTACGCGCAGATCGTCGCCAAGGGGCCCGGCGCGATCGCCCGCAAGATCGACCAGACCATCATGGGCTTGGGCGACAAGCCGGGCGCGGACTTCGACACGCTCGCCGACGCGCCGCAGGTGCAGCTGGGCAAGACCGTGTGGAAGAGCCTCAACGACGCCGACGACAGGGTGACCGACGCCGACGGCACCGTCGACGGCTGGGCTTTGAGCCCGCAGGGCCGTTCGATCCTGCGCCAGACGACCGACAACAACGGCCGCCCACTGTTCCTCAACGGCACATCCGGCTCCGACGTGAGCACCGTGCTCGGCAACCCCACCTACATCAGCAAGGGCGTGCACGTGCCCGCGCAGGCCGCAGGCACGGACGGCAACCCGCCCGCACGCCCCGAGATCGTGGGCGTGGCCGGCGAATTCGCATCCGCCGCATGGGGCACTCCCGAGGGCATCCAGACCAGCGTGTCCGACCAGTCGACCATCACCATCGACGGCCAGCCGGTCAACCTGTGGGAGAAGAACATGTTCGCGGTGCGCATCGAGATGGAGTTCGGATTCCGCGTGCGCGACATCAACCGCTTCGTGCTCCTCACCAAGTAAGGACGGTGGAACATGGCCATCAAGATCATGCCGCTGCCTGCAGCGCAGGCAGACGAATTCATCGCACCCTATGACGGCATCATGAGTGCCGTGTTCGTCGACGCGGACGGTAACCCCATCGACATCACCGGCGGCGCCGATGCGGCGCCGGCCGTGGGCAGTGTCACGCCGGCGTCCCTGTCGGGCTATGACGCGGGCACGGGCCATTCCAAGATGGTCAGGGTCAAGGCCGACGGCTCGGGCTTCGACTTCGTGGACGATTCCGTCACGCCGCCGTCCGGCAGCATCACCACCTCGATGCTCAAGGCCGGCTGCGTGAACACGTCCGCGATCGCCGACAAGCAGGTCACGGCCGCGAAGCTCGCCGACGGCGTCATCCCCGACGCGTACACGCTGCCCGCGGCCTCCGCCGCCGCGATCGGCGGCGTCAAACAGGCCGCCTACGTGGCCGACCCGGCGGGCGACGCCCCCACGAAGGCCGAGTTCATCGCGTTGAGGGACGCCCTGGTGGCGGCCGGGATCATGGCCCCAAAAGCCTAGCGAACCTGTGGTGGACGCGTCCCAACGTCGCCGGCGGCGCGGGACTGGCGCTGACCTCGCCCATGCCGGGCGTGTGGCGGCTGCGCGGCACGGCCACGCTCACATACGTGCACTTCGGCACGTGGATGGCTTTGGAGGCGGGCGTATACCGGCTGTCGGCCGAGTCGACGGATCCTCGCGTCCGGGCCGTGGTCTACCCGAACGGGTCGCGCGACGTGCCCGGCCTCGACAGCGTCTCCACGCCCGAGCTCGCGTTGCCCGCCGGCAGCCATCTCGCCGTCATCGTCGCGGACATGGACGTGGGCGACGCCCTGGACGCGGACATCACGCCAATACTCACCCGAATCGGATGAAAGGAGCCGACCATGGCCGACGAGGATGATATCGACCCGGGCATGGGCGGCGATGCGGGGCCTCTGGCCACGCACGGGGATCTGGAACGCCGATGGCACGCGCTCACCGATTCCGAGCGTGCGCAGGCCGATGAACTGCTCGCCGACGCGAGCGAGATCGTCCGCGCCCACGTCGCCGTATATCCCGAGACCCATGACCCCTCATGGTGGGCGTCCCATTCCCGCAGGCTGAACCTGATCTGCTGTCAGATGGTGCGCACCGCCATGCAGCAGCAGGTCTCGGGCGTGCCCGACGGGGTGACCCAGTCCACCGAGACCACCGGGCCGTTCACCAACTCCTACAGCTGGGCCAGTCCGGACGGATTCCTGCGGTGGAGCGACTCCTATCTGCGGATCCTCGGCCTGGGCGGCCAGCGCGCGTTCTCGATCGACATGGCCAGCGGGGAGGTGGCCGGCTGATGGAACGCATCGACGTATACCGTGGCGAGGCGACGGAGGACGAGGACGGCAACCGGGTGCAGGGGCCGTTGGAGCTCGTCGCGAGCTTCGACGGGCTCGTGGCCCCGGTCTCCACGCCGGAGACCCCGTCCGAATCCTCGTCCGGCGTGGTCGTGGACCATGCCGTCTACATCCGAGGCGACGAGCCGACCGGCATCCTCGACACGGACGTCATCGGCGTGCGCGGCAGACGGGTGCCCGTCGACGGCGTGCCCGCCGTATGGCGGGACGTGCATGGCCGGCACGTCGGCGACGTCGTCACCGTGAAACTCAGGGAGGGATAGGCCTATGCCCAAAAAAGTCAGGGTCGTGCTCAAGCGGGGCGCGTTCAGCCAGGAGGTGCTGCACCGTGCCGTGCAACCGGTCATGGACGACGTGCAGGAGCAGATGGAGGCGCAGGCGGCCGGCGACGACCGGATCACGGTGTGGCGCAACGAGGAC
Source organism: Bifidobacterium catulorum (assembly GCF_003129925.1). Classification (GTDB taxonomy): domain Bacteria; phylum Actinomycetota; class Actinomycetes; order Actinomycetales; family Bifidobacteriaceae; genus Galliscardovia; species Galliscardovia catulorum. The sequence goes on from NZ_QFFN01000003.1 coordinate 142,354, forward strand.
ACCGACCGCGCGAACGTGGTCGCCACCTGTCCCGCTCCGGTGGAGCGCGTGCACGGCACGCTCACCCGGATGCTCGGAGGGGTGAGCGCATGAGCGTGTTCCATCCTCCCGTCCGTCCCCGGCGCGTGGAGTCGTATCTGCTGCCATTGCTGCGCGAACGATTCCCCGACGTGAGTTTCGGCGGCATCCGGAGCAGGGACAACCCGGAGCGCGAATGCGTGATGGTCGCCGAGCCGCAGCAGCCGGCCACGCCCGTCAGCCAGTACGTGCGACTGCGCGTGAGCGTGTGGGTACGGCGCGGCGACGGCACGGGCGACTATGCGGCCGCGCAGCGCCTCGCCTCCCTCATCGCCACCTACCTCACCGGAGCGGACCTGCCGTATCTGGTCGTCTCCGCCGGCCTCGACAGCGGGCCCATACGGCTGAGCGACGAGGACGGCGTCACATGCGCCTACCTCGTGCTGCTGCTGACCGTGTCCACCGTGTGAAAACCCCAAAGCATCCATCCAACCGAAAGGACGACCGTCATGGCCGATACCAGCTACATCACCAGCGGCAACAACGCCGACCTGGTCAAACTCGTCAAGGACTACGCCCTGTACCTCTTCCCGCTCGACACGGGCGAGTTCGAACCGCCCACGAACGAGGAATGGCAGCCGCCGCAGGGAGCCCGCCCCGTGGGGTACAACAGCGAGGACGGCGCCGTGCTGCATCCCGAACCCGGCGACGACACCGAGATCAAGGCCCACAACGGCGACATCGTCGTCAGCGAGCAGGATCCCGGCTACTGGACGCTGCAGATCCCCGGCATCGAATGCCGCCGCTCGATCGCGGAGGCGTACTTCGGCGTCACGGCCGACGAGTCCGGCGCGTTCCATGTCAGGGACGCGACCACGAACCGCCAGTACGGGCTCGTGCTCGCCTGCCTCGACCAGTACGGCAACCCCATCGTCCTGTGCGCGGGCAAGGCGCAGGTGTCCGACCGCGACGACATGACGATGGTGAGCACCGAGGTCCTCACGTTCAACGCGACGTTCAAGTTCTTCAAGGCCGCGGACGGCTACCAGTTCCACGTGTACGGGCTGCTCGCCGCCGAGATGGCAGGCCTCGCCACCGCCGTCACCGGACTGACCGCCACGCCCGAAACGCTGAGCGTCGAGGCCGGCGAGTCCGGCACGTTCAATGTGACGGTCAAGCCCGACAACGCGACCGGCTGGAAGCTCGCCGTGTCCAGCGGCGACGAGACGAAGGCCACCGCAAGCGTCGAGGGCGCCACCGTCACCGTGACCGGCAAGGCCGCCACCGAAACAGGCAAGCCCGTGACGGTCACCGTCACCGCCGGAGACAAATCCGTGGCGGTGCCCGTCACCGTCACCGCAGCCGCGGGCGCCTGACCCATGCTTCCCCTCCCGCGCGTGGATGGCGGTCTCCGCGCGGAAGGGGAACCTCCCGCACATCCAAGACCGCCGCACAACCACACAAAGCATCAAGGAGACCGCCATGAGCGACAAGCCCATCATCATCGAACCCGACATCGACGAAAGCCGGGAGAGTCTGCCCGACGTGACCCTGAGCCTCAAGGGCCTCGACACCACCGTCACGCTGCCGAACCTCAACAGCGCCGACCTGCCCATCGAACTCGTCAACGTGGTCCTCATCATCAAAAGCAAGGTCGCGCTCAGCGAGGAGGACACGTTCCACGCCACCGCCGTGTTCCTCGCCTACCTCGAACAGATGAAACCCGACCTGTGGAACCGTCTGCGCCGCGCCGGCAACCCGCTCGGCTGGATCAGCGCCATCATGCGCGGCTGGGCGGAGGGCTCGGGCCTCGACCCAAAACAGCTGTCCTCCTCGTCCTCCACCAGAGCCACCACGGCGCGCTAGCCGCCGACTGGCTCAACCGCTACGGGCTCATATGGAGGCCCGCGGCCCTGCTCCAGTGGCTCGACGCGCCACGTGAGGCGAAACCACGCGGCAACATGGGCGTCGGCCTCGCATGGGAGCTCACCCGCGAGATCCTGCGCGACCACACGTCCAACAGCTACGCCGCCCTGGCCGGATGGTCGTACACTCCCACCGGCGCCGAAATCGCCTTATGGGACGGCCTGGAAATGGAGAAACGGGTCAGGAGACGCGGCTGGCGGCCATGGAAGGACGCGCCCGACCCGCTGCGGGCCAAACCCATGGAGGACCCACGCCGCCGCGCCGAACGGCTCCGACGACGCCAACGGCTCAGGGAGCGATACCACATAACCGAATAGCGCTACACCGCAAGGAGGCGACCCGATGGCACAGGACATCGGCACCGTATACATCGAGGTCGCCCCCTCGGGCAAGGGCTTCGGCAGGAAGCTCGAAGGCGATCTGACCGGCAGCATCGACACCGCCGCCAAATCAGGCGGCACCAGCCTGCTCGGCCGTCTCGGCACCGCGTTCAAGGGCGTCGGCAAACTCGGTCTCGGAGCCGTCGCCACCGTCGCGGGAGGCCTCGTCGGCCTCGCCGCAAAGGGCGGTTTCGACCGCGCCCTGAACATCGAGAACGCGCAGGCCAAGTTGAAGGGCCTCGGCCACGACTCCAAAAGCATCAGCGGCATCATGGACAGCGCCCTGCAGTCCGTCAAGGGCACCGCCTTCGGCCTCGGCGACGCCGCGACCGTCGCCGCGTCCCTGAGCGCGTCCGGCGTCAAAAGCGGCACGCAGATGACCAACGTGCTCAAGACCGTCGCCGACACCGCCCAGATCTCCGGCCGCAGCCTCACCGACGTGGGCACCATCTTCGGATCCGTCGCCGCACGAGGCAAGCTCCAGGGCGACGACATGCTCCAGCTCATGGAATCCGGCGTGCCCGTCCTCCAACTGCTCGCCAAGCACCTCGGCAAAACCAGTGCCGAGGTGAGCGACATGGTCTCCGCCGGCAAGATCGATTTCCAGACGTTCGCCGACGCCATGCAGCAGGGGCTGGGCGGAGCCGCGCAGGCGGCCGGCACCACGTTCACCGGCGCATTGGCCAACGTCAAGGCCGCGTTGTCGCGAACCGGCGAGACCATCGCCGCGCCCGTGCTCAACGGCCTGCGCGAACTGTTCAATCAGGCCATCCCCCTCATCGACGGGTTCACCGCCGCCGCCAAACCCGCCATGCAGAAGGTCGGCGCGGCCCTCGAACAGGGCCTGTCGGGGGCCATCCCCGCGGCCGTCTCCCTGTTCGACCGGTTGAAGACCGCCGCCATGGACATGTATGCGAGGCTTGAGGACAACGGAGCCATCGCCGCATTCCAAAGCGCATGGAACGCGGCCGTCGGCACCGTGAGGACCCTCGTCTCATCCATCCAGAACACCCTTATCGACTGGTCGGGCATGATCCCGCCCGACACCATCGCCACAGGCATCAAGGCCATCGCCACCACGCTGGACCTCATCGCCCACGGAGCCGAGGCCATCGCCCCCGTCGTCGTCCCCGCCGTCACCGCCCTGCTCATGTTCAAGGGCGCATCCGCCGGCATAAGCGCCGTCGGCAACGGGCTGAAGGCCCTCACCGGCACCATGGACGCCGTCACCAGAGGAGCCCAGGGAGCCGGCCGCGCCCTCATGCTCATGCAGGACCTCGGCGGCGCGACGGCGGCGCTCAAAGCCTACGCACGAAACCTCACCCTCGTCGCCAACGCGCAGAAGGCCATCGCCTCCGGCAAGGCCATGTTCACCGCGCTCAGGGGAGCCGCCGCAGGCATGGGCGCGGCACTGACCGGCACCCTCGGCGTCTGGGGCATCGTCGCCATAGCCGTCGCCGCGGTGGCGGCCGCGCTCGCCGTGTTCTTCACCCAGACCGAGACCGGCAAGAAGGCATGGCAGTCGCTCATGCAGTTCCTCCAGCCGCTCTGGCAGCAGGTGCAGGCCGCATGGCAGGCCGTGCTGCCCGTACTGCAAAGCCTCGTGGAGAACCTGTTCACCACGCTCGGCGACATCGGCTCGTCACTCGCCCCCGTGCTCCAGCAGTTCGGCGGACTGTTCACACAGGCCATGCAGCCCATCATCGCCCAACTGCCCGCCCTCATGGACGCGTTCGGCCAGCTCGGCAACGCGCTCTCCCAAGCGTTCGAGCAGACCGCGCCCATGGTCGCCGACATGCTCGCGCAGATATCGACGGCGATCGGCCAGCTCATGCCCGTCGTCATGCAGCTCGCCGGCCAGCTCGTGCCCGTCATCACGCAGATAGCGACCACGCTCATCGGCCTGCTCGTACCCGTCATCACCGCCATCATGGGCGTGGTCATGCAGATCGTGCCCGTCATCATCCAGCTCGCGACCACGCTCATCGGCCTGCTGGCCCCGGTCATCCAGACCATCGCCACCGCGATGGCCGCGCTCCTGCCCGTCGTCACGACCATCATCACCACACTGGTCGGCATGCTCATCCCCGTGATAACGGCGATCGTCAACGTCATCACCGCTCTCATCCCCGTCATCACCGCCGTCGTGCAGACCATCATCAGCGTGGCCACCCCGGTCATCACCGCCATCATCGGCGCCATACAAGGCGTCGTGACCATCCTCCAGGGCGTCATCACGTTCCTCACCGGCGTGTTCACCGGCAACTGGCAGATGGCATGGTCGGGCATCCAGCAGATATTCTCCGGCATATGGCAGGCCATCAGAAGCATATTCACCGGCATCTGGAACGCCATCAGAGCGGCCATCAGCGGAGGACTCAACGTCATCAAAGCCATCTGGACCGCCGTATGGAACGGCATCAAAGGCGTGTTCACCGCGATCTGGAACGGCATCAGAACCGCCATAGGCAGCGGCCTGAACGCCATCCGCGGCATCTGGACGTCCGCATGGAACGGCATCAGATCGTTCTTCACCGGCATCTGGAACGGGTTGCGCTCGGCCGCCAGCAACGGCATCAACGCCGTCGTCAACACGGTCCGCGGCATCAAAGGCAAGATCACCGGCGCGTTCAGCGGAGCCGCGGGCTGGCTCTCCAGCGCGGGCTCGAACATCGTCGCCGGCCTCGCCGGAGGCATCCGCAACGCCGTCGGCCAAGTCGTCGAAGCCGCCAAGAGCATCGCCTCCAGCGCCATCAACGCCGCCAAGAACGCGCTCGGCATCCACTCGCCCTCAAGAGTGTTCCGCGACCAGGTCGGCCTCATGATCGGCGCCGGCATCGGCGAAGGCGTCACCCGCAGCACCGACATCGTAGACGACGCGCTCGCCGGCATGAACTCGCGTCTTCAGGCCAGCGTCCAACCCATGGTCGTGCCCATGACGGCACGGCAGGAGGCGGAGTCCGGCACGGACGTGGAACGCATGCTGCTGGAGGAGCTCGTCTCCCTGCATGCCGACCTGCCGCGGATCCTGTCGGACATGGGCCTTGAGGTCGACGGTCGTGAATTCGGAAGGATGGTGCGCAGGCATGCAGTCGCTTAAATACGTGTGCGCCACGAACGGCGAGACCATCGGCATGAGCGGCCCGGACATCTACGCCCAGACGGCGGAGGGCATCCGGGGCCGCGCATGGGAGTACACGCTCGGATACCGCGACCTGTCGGGCGTGACGCGGGACGCGCGCGAGGTGAGTCTGGAACTCACCTATCATCGGCGTCCCGACCTCGCCGACTGGACGCGCCGCCTGTTCGACGCGGACGTGGCGAACCATACGCCCGGCATACTGGACGCGGACGGATGGCAGGCCACGGCCTACGTGGTCAAGGCCGAGGCGGAGGACATCAGCCCGACCATCATCCGCCAGAAGCTCACCGTCGTGCTGGCCGAGGGCGTGTGGCGGCGGCCGCTGCCCGTCCAGCATTTCTGGAGCGACGACCTGCAGCCCGGCCTCGACCTCGATTATCCGCACGACTATCCGCACGACTACCTGCCCACCACGAGGCATGCGGCCTCGTCGAACCCGATGCTCACCCCCATGCCGTTCACGATGACGATATTCGGCCCCGCCGTCAATCCGCAGATCGTCATCGGCGGCAACACGTACCGGCTGGACATGGACATCCCCTCGGGCGCGTACGTGACCATAACCACGGTCGGACGCCGCCGGACCATCGTCATGACGGCCGAGAACGGCGACATGACGGACGTGTTCGCGAAAGGACGGCGCGGCAGCGGGCTGGACGGCGGCGAATACATCTTCCAGCCGATCCCGCCCGGCGACAACACGGTCCAATGGAAGGGCTTCGGCTTCGACCTGACCGTGTGGGAGGAGGAGAGCGAACCGCCATGGGCGTAGACCTCATCATCACCGACGCCGCCCACGTGGACCATGCCGCCGTGGACGACTACACGCTCGATTGCGCGTGGGGTGAGGACGAGAACGACTTCGAACTCACCATCGGGCGCGTCATACCATCGGGCGCGTACGTCTACCTCGACGGGTCCGAATGCGGCGGCATCGTCGACGGATTGCGCGACAAGCTCGACCGTGGCGGCAGCGTCCTGACCTATTCCGGACGCACATGGCACGGCATCCTCGCCGGCAAGATCATCCAGCCGGACGTCGGACAGGACTATCTGACGGTGTCCGGCGACTCGCGCACGGTGATCTCGTCGCTCATGGACCGCATCGGGCTGGGCCCGCTGTTCACCGCCGTGGCGGCGCCCGACGGCGAGGCGCACACCATCGCCGCCTACCAGTTCGACCGGTATGTGGACGCGTACACGGGAATGCGGAAGATGTGCGCCGCATCGGGGCTGAAGCTACGGCTCGCCTACCGGTCCGGGCACGTGGAGACATGGGCCGAGCCCATCGGCCACTACGGCGACGCCATCGACTCCGACCTGCTCGACTTCGACGTGACCCGCACATGGAGGCCCGTGAACCATCTCATCGGGCTCGGCAAGGGCGACCTCAAGGACCGCGTCGTGTCCCACTGGTACGCCGACGCGTCGGGCAGGGTCAGCCAGCGGCAGACCCTCACCGGCGTCGACGAGATCACGCAGACCTACGACTACAGCAACGCGGAGGCCGACGAACTCGCCAAGAACACCAGGGAGAAGCTGGAGGAGCTGCAATCCGAAGGCGACGTGTCCGTCACGATCCGCGACCAGACATCGCCGATGCTCGACGTGGGCGACACCGCGACCGCACGCGACAACATCACCGGCATCACGGTCAACGCGACCGTGACCAAGAAGATAGTCAAGGCCTCGCGCGGCGTGCTCAGCGTCGACTACGAGGCCTCATAGGAAGGAGGGACATGGCGCGCAAGGACAACTGCACCATCATGCAATGCGACCGCTGCCAGACGCTGAAGTACTTCGAAAGACAGGACGACGAAGGCTTCAAGGAATGGTGGAGCATCGCCCGCTTCGACTCGGACGGCGCCCAGCACGACTACCTGCTGTGCGCCGACTGCCACGGGCAGTACGTCGACAGGCTCAAGAACGCGGACACCGACTTCAAGACATGGATGGACGGAGGACGGTCATGACAATGAGTCTGGCAACCGGGCACGCGGGCACGCCGCACGTCACCGCGGCGCAGGCAGCCGGCCTTCAGGCCGGCATCATCGGGCCCGACGACTACGTGCTCGACCGCGGCAGCAGGTTCGCCATCACCGTGGTGTCCGCCAACAAGGTCACCATCGGGTCGGGCGAACTGGTCATGCAGGGCTACCATGCGTCGAACGACGCGGGCGTGGACCTCATCATCACGAACGGCGCGCAGGGCATGAAACGCCGCGACCTCATCGTATGCCGCTACGAGAAGGGCTCCGACTCCGTGGAATCCGCCCGGCTCGTCGTGGTCAAGGGCACCGCGACGACCGGCACCCCCGCCGACCCCGCGCTCAACACGACCAGCATGTGGAACGGCGGCACCACCTACGACATGCCCCTGTACCGGATCCCGTTGGACGGCATCACCATCGGCAAGCCCGTGCCCCTGTTCAACCTCATGCAACCCATGTCCGCCGTCTGGGATTCCCTATCCCACACGGATGATTACGCCAGCAAACTGAACACACGCATCGGTGAGCACGACCGCAGTCTGGCCGCGCTCACGGGCCGCGTGAAGACGGGAACGTACATCGGCTCATGCGACAAGGAAGGATTCTGCCTGATCGCCAACCCGTTCAACAGCACGGCCGTGGCCGTGTTCTACCAGTTGATGCCGAACCAGATGACCGACGCGTTGGGCAAACGATGCCTGCCCCTGCCGTGGGACGTCACGGCGAGCCGGTTCCGCTGCCGACTGCGCAACGAAGTCAACCAGGACTGGATAGCCGGCGTGCAGCCCGTGCGTATCAACTGGGTGGCGTTCAGGACCGTGCTCTAGGCGATTTCCCCGTATGCGTACACCTCCTGCCGCATCTCCTCGCTGGGTTTGGACGAGGATGAATAGTTGCGCAGGGAGAGGATGCATCCGGTCGCGGTCACGTCGCTGACGCTTGCCATGAGCCATGAGTCCTTGGGGTTGACGACCACGACCGGCGTGCCCTTGAACGGCTTGGGCCATGTCACGGCGAACGTCTTGCCGCTGGTGCCGGGTATGCCGTTCCGGGTGACGCCGATGCTGTCGGACTGCCAAACGGGAGTCGGCTTCGTCTTCAACGCCGCCACCTCGGCACGCGTCTGGTTCAGATCACCTTGCGTCTGGGATAGGGAATGCTATGTGTTGGGCAACAGCACCGTCCAGTTGATGCGGATAGGGGCCGTACTGTTGGCGCTGAACATCACGTCGATACGGCCGGGGTCCTTCACGAACCGGGTCCCGATAGGGATGATGGTGTTGGCCTCCCAGTGGCCGTTCGTGACCACGACGGTGCATCCGTCCTGCCAGTCGACGCCGAACTTCGCCCGGAACTGGGCCAGCGTCCACAGGGGCGCATACCCCTTGGCGGTCGGCTGGGTGACGACGGTCATGCCCGTAACCACACGCCGCTGCATGGCGGCGAGATCACGGTCATGCTGGGAAACCCGCGTGCTCAGCTTCGACGTGGCATCATCCGCGTGGGATAGGGAATGCCGGTCACGCGTTCAGGATGCTCGCGCCTATGGTCTTCATGGCCTGCCGGTACACATCCCATGTGGGCCTCAAATAGTATTTCGCGGTCGTGCCGATGTCCGAATGGCCCAGCATCGCGGAGACGACCTTCAGATCCACGCCGGCCGTCAGCGCGTTGGTGGCCCACGAGTGACGCAGATTCGACGGCGGTATGTGGCCGAGCCCGATAAGCCGCATATGGCTCCGGAACCGTCGCGCGACCTGCAGCGGCGTCAGCGTGCCGGTCAACCGGCCCCTGCCGTGGACGGTCCTGCGTATCTGCCTGAGCCGTTCCACGACGAACCGTGGCAGGGGAAGAGTCCTGTGCGACAGCCGGGTCTTCGGCTGCACCGTTATCGTACGGCCGTGCACGTATTGGACGCTTCTACGGATCCGCACCTGTCCTTTGCGCAGGTCGATGTCCTCCCATTCGATGCCGCACGCCTCGCCACGCCGCAGGCCAAGCACCGCGGACACGATCGCATACGCCTCGATACGGTGTCCGTGGAAGTGCCGGAGCATCCTTTTCACATCTCGGATGCCGATGGTCTTCGGCTCGTATGGTTTCGGACTGGGCAGGCCGACGCCGGCCGAGCACGGATCGTAGGCGATGACGCCCCATTTCGCGGCCTTGCGGAGCATGGAGCGCAGCACCGCCCACGCCTTGCGGCACGCGCCCGGCCGGTCGGCATAGGCCGCCGCCCAGGATTCCACACGTTCGACGGTGATGGCGTCGAGCGGCACATGGCCGAACGTCTCCCGCAGGTGGAGTCGGTAGGCGCTTTCGTAGCCGATCAGCGTGCTCTCCCGCAGCATCTTGCATGACGCCCACCAGCGGGGCCAGAAATCATCCAACGTCATCGAAGGTCCTTTCCTCGTCTTCCTTAATCCCACACGCCATACGGCCGGCCCGGCCGGGGAAGCGTATGGGATTCCCACTATCCCAGAAAGAAGGTCCGCCGTTGACCGAGACACTGCCCGTATGGGTCACGCTCGCCGGATTCGTGCTCGGGTCCGGCGCCACAGGCACGCTCGCCGCATGGATTCTGCGCCGCATCGACCGGCGGGACATGACCATCACACGCGAGGACCTCGACGCCGCGCTCGCGTCCTCCGCGACGATACGCGACCTGCAGGCAAAACTGGACCGGGACTTCGAACGGCTCGAAGCGAGCGAACGGGATCGGCGCGACCTGCGGCTCGACGTGCTGCGGCTCGAACTGTTCGCCCACACCCGGTACCGGACCCAGCACGAACGCCAGCTCGAAGCGGGCAAGGAGTATCTGGACCTCGGCGGCAACGGCTACGGAAGCGCACGCTACGAGGCCTTGAAACAGGACTACGTGCGCCGCGAGACCGGCGGCGACTGGAACTATCAGCAATGATTATCGATCACTGGAAAGGAGGACGGTGATGGCGAATCTTGAGAAGGCCGTCACATGGGCGATACGCATCGCGAACGATCCGGCCCACGGCTACGACCAGCCGCACAGGATGGGAGGCATCGACTACGACTGCTCAAGCCTCGTGCAGGCCGCGTTCCGGCAGGCGGGTTATCCCATGCCCGACTGGCTGTGGACCGGCAACATGCATGCGACGCTGCCCGCGCTCGGATACACGTGGCATCAGGGCATGGGCGGCATCCGTCGCGGGGACATCCTGTGGAAGACGGGGCATACGGCCATCTACATCGGTTCGAACGCCCGCGTCGAGGCATGGATGAACGAGTTCAACGGCGCGTCGGGAGGCGCGTACGGCGACCAGACCGGGCAGGAGATCCGCGTGCACGCGCCCTACGACGACGACGGGTTCGCGGGATACTTCCGTCCGCCCGCCTGCAACAGCAGCAAACCATCACAGACAGGAGACGACGACACCATGCAATGCATCATCCAACCCAACGGCGAAAACCGGCTCGTCTACTTCGACGGGACGAAATGCCACGACCTGACCCACCCCGACCAGGTCAAGGCCCTCCAACAGGTCGCCAAGGCCTGCGGGCGAAGACTGCCCAGCCTCAAACTCGGCAGCAAGACCGCACCCTGGTACACGCGCCTGCAGCAGGCCCTCCGCTAACCAGAAAGGACAAACACCATGACGGACACCACCAACACCACGGCCGAGACCACGGCCTCCCATCCCGTGACCGAATCGCCCATCCCCGGCATCGAACCATTGACCGAGGAGGAGATGCTCGCCATCCTCACGGCTATGGCCGGCGACAACGGCGGCCAGGTGCAGGACATCTGGTACAAGAGCAAGCGTGTGATCCGCACCGTCGCGCAGGCCTCGGTCGGATTCATCGTCGCCGCGCCGACGGTCGTGCAGATCACGGCCGCGGTCGGCGCGGACCCGTCCAGCCACCTCGGCGTGACGCTGGCGGCCATCGGCACGGGCGCGACCGCCGTCGCCGGCGTGCTGTCGCGGATCATGAGCGTTCCGGCCGTCAACGCGTGGCTGGTCAACATCGGCATGGGCTCCGTGCCGAAAAGCACGCTCATTAGTCTGCCCGACCTGTACAAGGGACAGACCACCGACGACATCGACGATTCCGACGACGAACCCCGGCACGCCGCCTGACCAGGCACCGCCCCTTCTCCACGTCCTCGCGGCGTGGGGGAGGGGCGTTTTCGTCGTCCGAGGTGCCTCATTTGAAAGTGAGCGCGTAATCCGGAGTGGTGCCTCACTTGGGGTGAGCGCGAAATCCTAGTCCTT
>NZ_QFFN01000030.1 GCF_003129925.1 Bifidobacterium catulorum
ATCAAGACCACCATCAAGATCGGCTACGGCTACCGCAACCTCGACAACCTCATCAGCCTCGTCATGCTCAAATGCGGAGGACTCGACCTACAACTCCCCGGACGCCAATAACCAGCAGGCCGGACCAGTGATCCACACCCACACAAACACCCGAAGAGCCAAGAAAAGCCACCATGAACTTCATGGTGGCTTGGTGGGGAAAATGGATGTGAACTAGTTCTCCCGGTATTTCTCCAACAGGTCAAGATAGCGGTGAATCGCGGTGTAATCAGGGTCCTTAGCCAGCTCATACACCTCGTCCGGGAATTTCGCATAGAGATCAGGATGAGAGTAGGCAATGCCCAAGGTGTCAGCAATGGCCAGATCAGGCTCCCCGACAAAAATCATATCCCGGGCATCCTCTTCGAGGTCCTCGTCTAGTCCACTAACGATTTGCAAACACCGCTCAGACAGAGAAATCAGGTCTTCAAGCGTCACGACAATTCCTCTCTCCATTGTTTGGCACGATTAGGCTTGACCGCTATTTTACCGGAGGGAGTGTTCCTGGTCACGCCTTCACCCCCCCCATCGGCATCGCGCGGTCTATGACATACTTGTCGTCAATCTTGTATGCCTTGACCTCAATCTGGACGCCATTAATGGTCTTGCCGAATCGGTCAGAGCTCGCTCGTTTTTCGCCGGTGTGATCCAATCGGGGGCCGTCATGACATGGCTGATGGCCTGGACGATGTCGTCCCCGGTCCAGTCCTTGGGGAACTCGGTCTTGCCCGGCACCCCGGTACCGTAGAGGTGGCCGCCGCGTTTGCCGTCGCCCTCGCCGTGAAGGATGTGGTTGACGACGTTTTCGGTCGGCGGCTGCACGTTGGCCGGCCATTCGACATCTTCGGAAGGCTTTTCCACCGTTTCGACCGGTTTCGACTTATGGGACAGTCGTTCCATCTTCCGAGCGAACCGCTCTCTGCGCCGCTGTGCCAGGAATTCGGCGATGGCCATGCTACGGCAGTACAGGGCGACATCGAACACCATATACGAGTATTGGGGTATGCTCCTCGCCCACGCCTGCGGATATTTCCACACCGCTTTCCACATGGCCAGCTCACGGCGCCGGAACGCCCTCGTCTCCTTCTCGGAGAATCTGGCGACACCCTTCTCCACGACTTCCATGACACGGTACCGGCCCAAAGGGAAGTCGGGCACAGGCCCGTCGTATCCGCCATTGGGCAGGCTCATCAACGTGTATCCCGCGCGCGCGGACGTCCTTGAACTGGGGTCCTTGGCCGGTCCGCTGCATGTTCTCGCCCCTCCGCTGACCATGATCTCACCTCGCTTCGCCCGGGCCTTTCGCCCGGCTCACGTCATGGCAACCCCGTTTCGGGGCATAGGAAAAGCCGCCTTGGAAAAGGCGGCCCAACGCAGCGTGTAGCCGTGGGAAATCACTAATTACTGAACAGTCGAATCTCGGAATACGCGTCATGGATCGAACGACCATCAAGCACCGGCACCTTCTGCTCAAGAAACTCCCGGAAATCATGGGATCCGGAGAACAGCACGGGATACGCCCCATCATCCAGAACCGTCGGGTCCACTATCGACCACGGTGGTAGATACTGGATAAACAGTTTTCGCCCCCGGTACTCGAAGAACTCGTCACCATACCGCTCCAAGACATCCTCCGTGAACCCCTCCCACGTAAGAGGGGTACGGAAATAAGAAATCTCGTCTATTGTGTGTGATGGCTCCATAAGGCTATGACCCTTTCCACCATGCGTTTCTCCTGCGGAGTAAGGTTCATACGCGGCTCGTTCTTCGGATTGTACTCGTTATGGAAGTACCCGTCATGCACATGCACCATCTGCCCGCCATAAAATGGTCAAGGCTGATCTGCTTCAACCGTCTACCGTCATTGTCGAAATAAGTGACGTTCTTAAGCTTGCCCGTATCGCTGACCGCGACGTAGATGCGGCCTTTTGCGCGAGTCTCCATCGGAGCGCGGTTCTTGCCTACTTTGTCCATCACGAATTTGATCTGGAGACGATCAGCGACCTGCTCGTCGACCGGGACGCCTACATCCAGGCCGAACGGATGTACGAGGGAGACAGGTGGCTGATCGCCGAGGAGCTTAATCTCACCGTCGACGTGATCGACGACTATCGTCTGCTGCTCCGGTACGAAGGCGTCGGACGATAGCACACGCACCCGCCGCGAAAGGGAGAAAAAGGGAGACTATCCGGGGGAGGTTTTGGGAGACTTCTTCCACCTTCCCGCTACAAGCGGTTCCTCACCATGCCGACCACGTCGGCGTTGACCTCGCGGATGCGGGGATCTGCCATCATCTCGTCCACACTCATCCAACGGCAGTCCCTGGACCCCACGCGGAACCGGTCCGCCCTCCATGCCGCGGGCAGGCTTCTCACGTCGGCGCGGTACAGCGTGTACTCGTACCAGCGATCCTCGTCATGCTCGGTGGAATGCTTCTCATGCGCCTCCCCGCCGACGCGGGTGAGGGTGAAATCCGTCTTCGGGATGCCGAAGCCCGTGGAAAGATAGTCGGCGAGAAGACGCCGGTTCTCCTCCTCGCCGTCGGCGGTGGCGTGGTTCGGGAAGAAGTCGCAGTCCCATCCCGCGTCATGGTAGAGCAGATACCGGGCGCCGTCCCTCACGGCGACGATCGAGCTTCTCTTTGCGGTCCTGTCCATGTTCACCAGCTCCTCATACAACGCGTCCGCATCATATCCCCTCACCCATGCCATGATCTCGGCGATCACGGCGTACACGAAGGCCAGTGCGCCAAGAACGCCGTATCCGATGCGCCAGCCGAGCGGCATGTCGGTGGTGAACACGGTGAGCAGGAGGAACGCGGCCTCCACGGCCGCCACCATGTTCGCGGCCTTCGCGCCGAATCCGATGAAGGGGCTGCGTCTCTGTAGCATGGCGTCCAGTCGCGCCGAATCGATTCGCAGCATCATGTAAGGGTATCGTACACGACGATGTGCCCACGACACCATTCCCCCAACCGTCCGAAATACGTCGTCTCATACGTCGTCCACAAAACAGGGTGTCAAAAATCGTTGCAAATAAAGGGCTTACGAGTTTCATATTCAATTCCCGCCAGCTCCACGAACACAGGCCGTCCGAGCGATGCTCGGGCGGCTTTTTTGTTGCGGTCCGCCCTGCAAGGGCCACCCGGTCGTTCACCGTTTCGGCTACGACAGACCGACGAAATGCGGCGGTTCGCTCCCGAAACGGTGATCAGACGCATGAAAGCCAGACATCCGGGCGTTATCGTTGGAGACGTACCCGATATCCGGCGAAGAAAGGTCGATGATGACGATTGCCTCATGCGGCACGGTGTCCGCACATACGTTGGGATTATCCGCGAAGACCGCGATTCCGGCATCGAAGGGCGAACTGCCCAAGCAGGTGTTCTATGCCAAGGCGACGATATCCTCGCGTCTGAAGAAACATTTCACCGATCAGGTGGAATCCATCACCATGCTCGGCCTCCTGCGGTCCACGAACACCGGCCTTGCCGAAGGAGCACGTTGCCGTGAGATCCTCGTACTCGGCATCCGAATCACGGGAAACACGCCCGAGGACGTATTGTCGTTCATCGCCTCGCGTCGCGCCAGCGGCATCATATTCGTCATCGTGCGCGACGCCGACGCCGCGGAAGACGGCACAGCCGCGGCAGTCAGGCAGGAATGCGCGCTCGCCGTATGCCGCAAGGCCCCCGGCAGGATCGGGCACATCGCCGAATCGAAGACCTACGTCGGCCCATGGAAACCGGCCGGCGAGGCGCGTCTCGCATTGCGCGGCACGACACTGGACGAGGCATGGGATTCGTTCTGCGCGCAGGCCATCCTCGGCGACGACGATGGCACGGACCTCGACGCCCGGATACGCCGACGGGACGACATCGCCTCGCTACGTGCGCAGATCGCCAAGCTGGAACGCGATCATGGCCGGGCCAGGCAGCCCGCCCAACGCAATGAGATCTATGCGAAACTGCACAAGGCCCGTAAGCAGTTGGACGATCTGATGGCGTAGGGCCTCATCGCACGTCCCGGGACACCCCGGGACGACTTGTGACGTCCCATCGGGTGAAGCTTGAATAACGCCGGTAGACTGAACATCATGCGCATCATCGTACAGAAGGTATCACAGGCATCGGTATCCGTCGTTCCCGAATCGGAGGGCGACGAACCGTTCACACGGCAATCCATCGGCCGCGGCTACATGCTTCTCGTAGGCGTCGCCGATTCCGACGGCCCCGATCAGGTGGCGTGGCTGGCGAGGAAGATCGCGCATCTGCGGGTGTTCGAGGACGAGGACGGGAGAATGAACCGTTCCATACTCGACGTCGGCGGCGAGGTCCTGTCAATCTCCCAGTTCACGTTGTTCGCCGACGTGCGCAAAGGCAACCGCCCCGGTTTCACCGGCGCCGGCAGACCCGACCATGCGCGGGACGTCTGGCACGCGTTCGACAGGGAACTGGCATCGTACGGCATCGAAGTGCGCGAGGGCCGATTCGGGGCCCACATGCAGGTCTCATTGACCAATGACGGCCCCGTGACCATTTCATACGATACCGACATTCTTATGAAATAAACGTTCTGGTATAGACGATTTCCTATATCATTCTGCCTTATGCTATGAAACGTCGTTCATCTTGATGGACATTGACATCATCGCCCCTCCGATGGCGCCCCTCCGATGGCGTCGTAAGCCTGATGCCCCATCCGTCGTGTTCGACGTATCCGTCCTATTTGACGGTCGCCTTGTCGGGGGCGGCGACGTTGATGGTCTTCGCCCCGTCGAGCTGCTTCGGATTCTCCAGCAGTTTGTCGACGACCGCCTTCTTCAGGGCGATGTCCGAGGAATTGCCCCATATGATGACATAGCCGTCGCTGAGTTTCGTGGTCACGGAATCCTGGGTCTTCGCCTCGACCTTGGTAATCTTCCTGCGTACGGATTCGTCAAGCGATCCGAGGATCTTCAACGCCTGCTGCACCGCCTTGTCGTCCAATCCGCGTCTGGCGTCGCTGACTTCGATGACGGGAATGCCTTTGACCGAGGCTTCGACGGCGTTGAGCACGCGCCCCTCACGGTCGACCGCGGTCAGGCTTGTATCCGAGGCGCGAAGTATCGCCGCAGGGATCTCCGCCTGCACATCCACCGTCATGCCGTGAGGGAAATGCTTGGTCACGGTCGCCGAGGTCACACCAGGAAGCTCGGAGATGTCGCCTTCCATGGTCTTCGCATCGACGAGCAGCAGGGAACGGCCCGCCTGCCGGCCGGCGATGTCGGCGACCTTCGTCTTAGACACCCAGGTGTTCGTGCCGGTCACTTCGATACGGTCGTCATGAAGCCTGAGCAGAGGCGAGAACAACAACGACCATGTGATGAGGGAGACCACCGCGACGACGAGCACAACGATCGCCGCCCGGACCATGTGACGGCGGCGCAGCGCCCGTCGACGTTCCGCAAGACGTTCGGGAAAATTCACGACCTTGGGACGGGCGAACAGGCCCGGTCCGCCGAAGTCCTCGCCGTCCAGTCGTTCGGCGACCGATTTCCGTGATTTCATCCGCCGCACGTCGACGAAATCCTCGGAACTCGAAGATGCCACGGCCGCGGACTTCGTGGAGGATTGGGCGACGCGAGGGGACCTCTTCTCCGCCATGTCCGAGGACACGACGGAGGATGCGGAGGAGGGCACAGAGGAGACGGAACGACCCATGCCATCGTCATGCGATCCGCCGCGTGAAGAAATCGTTCGCCCTGTCATGCCCGTCCCCCTCATGTGGATATGCCGTATTGGTCTGCGATGATTGCGGACGCCCGGGTCGGACCCGTCGCCCGAAAGAACCTTCTCCGAGGAACGCCCTCGTTTCAGTCCCGCTCGCCGCGGGCGCGCAACACGCTGAGGATGACCTCGCCCATGGCGGTGATGTCTCCGGCGCCGACGGTGAAGATGACGTCGCCCGGATTGC
This sequence comes from Bifidobacterium catulorum, assembly GCF_003129925.1. Classification (GTDB taxonomy): domain Bacteria; phylum Actinomycetota; class Actinomycetes; order Actinomycetales; family Bifidobacteriaceae; genus Galliscardovia; species Galliscardovia catulorum. The sequence continues at coordinate 5,994 of NZ_QFFN01000030.1, forward strand.
TGCGCATGGCGAGCATCTTGGCCGCCTGGCACATGTCGGGCACGGCCTGGATCCAGCCCCGCTGCGGATCATGCTCGATATTGACCGCGGCATCGACCACCGTATGCGAGGTGACGGACGGATAATCCTCCTGCCGCTCCCTCGCGGGGAAGATGCAGGTGACGATGACGTCGTCGGCCTTGGCCAGCTCCCTCGCGAAATCGTAGGCGAAGAACCTGGTGCGGGAGAACAGATGGGGCTGGAAGAGCACCCGGATCGTGGAATCGGGGAAGCGACGGCGCGCCGCATCCAGCAAAGCGCCGATCTCCGTGGGATGGTGGGCGTAATCGTCCACGACGGTGACGCCGGCCACCTTTCCCCTGATCTCAAAGCGTCTTGCGGCGCCGCGGAACGTACCCGCGGCTTGTGCCGCGTCATGGGGGTCCATGCCCAGCAGCGTCGCGGCGATGATGGCGGCCGTGGCATTGCGGGCGTTATGGATGCCGGGTATGCGCAGTCGGACGGGGATGTCCGCGCCGTCGGCGATCCGATGGGGCAGGTGCAGCACGAACGATTCCACGGCGGTGTCGGATTTCACGGCGGTGTCGGAGCCGACGGCGGACGCGCCGCTCGTGGCCGCGGGCACGGAGGCTTCGGCTTCATGGTCGATGTGCACATATGCCGCGCCGTTGATGTCGCCGAGCGCATCCAGCGGACGGGTGGCATAGACCACCGCCCGGGACGCCGCCTGCGAATCGAGGGCACGCAACACGGCGAGCGCCCCGTCGTTGTCTCCGCACAGCACCACGTGGCCCGTGGCGTGATGGGCGTGGTCGACGAACGCCCGGCGGTATGCCTCGGCGGTGCCGTAATGGTCGAGATGCTCCGCTTCGACGTTGGTGATCACGGCGATCTGCGGATGATATTTCGCAAAGCTGCCGTCGGATTCGTCGGCCTCGGCCACCAGCACGTCTCCCTTGCCGGCGTGGCCGCCGTCCAGTGTGCCGTGCGGGCCTTGAATGGACCCTCCGATGGCGTAGCTGGGGTCGGCGAGCTCCCCGGCGCCGGCGTTGACGAGGATGTGGGACAGCAGGGCGCTGGTCGTGGTCTTGCCGTGGGCCCCCGCCACGGTGACGGCGCGAGCCGACTCCATGAGCAGGGCGAGGACGTCGCTGCGATGCATGAGACGCGCCCCGGCCTCGACGGCGGCGACGATCTCGGGATTGTCCGGCTTGATGGCGCTGGACCAGACGACGGTGTTCACGCCATCGACGTTGTCGGCCCTCTGGCCGATGTGCACGGTGATGCCGAGCTCCTCCAGACGATCCACCTTCGGGCCGCGTTCACGGTCGGAGCCCTGCACGTCGACGCCGCGCTCGTGCAGAATCTCCGCGAGGACGCTCATCCCGGCACCGCCTATGCCGATGAAATGGGTGCGCCCCAGTTTACCCAACGTCAGCGTATCGGCATCGGACGGACGGCTGGTTGGTTCAAGAACGATGGCATCATGACGTGTGTCTGACACGGCGGAATCTCCTTATAGAAATGCAAACTCATTCCATTATCGACGAGGCCGGGATATATGGGCGGACCGGCGACGGTCACCGATGCGCCAGTTCGAGCACGCGTTCCGCCATGGTCCGGGCGGCGTCCCTGATGCCGTATCCCCAGGCCGCCTGCGCGATCGAGGCCAGTCGTTTCCCGTCGGAAAGCAGTCCCGGGACATGGCCGGTCACCCATTCGCTCGTGAAATCGTCGTCCCGGACCATGAAGCCCCCGCCCGCCTCGACGACCGGTTCGGCATTGAACCTCTGCTCGCCGTTGCCGATCGGCAGCGGCACATATACCGCGGGCACGCCGAGCGCGGTGATCTCCGCCACGGTGCCGGCGCCGGACCGGCACATCACCAGGTCTGCGCAGGCGAACGCCTGGTCGATGCGTTCGAGATACTCCGCGGCATGGTAGTCGCCCGTTCCTGCGGAGTCGGATCCGATGCCGGAGAGCACGCCTTCCCCCGCGGAGGCGGAGACCAGTTTGCGCACCTGGCCGATCTTGCCCTTGCCGGTCAGGTGGATGACCTGCGCCACGGACAACAGCTCCCTGGCGGCGTTAGCCACGGCCACGTTCAGGCTTTGCGCCCCGAGCGATCCACCCGTGACGAGCACGATGGGACGGTCCGGGTCGACGCCCAGTGCCTCGGCGCCCTTCGCACGGGCCGCGGCCCTGTCCGCTTCCATGTCGGCCGCGACCTGCGCGATCGCCGGGCGCAGCGGAAGCCCGACACGTTCGATGACGGCGTTCGGTCCCGCGACGAGACCGGTCCGCTCGTACACGGTGCCGATGAAATCGGCCCAGCGGGCTCCAAGCCGGTTCGCCATGCCGGCGCGCGCGTTCTGCTCATGGATCACGACGGGGATGCCCATGTTATGTGCCGCATAGTAGGCCGGTGCCGAGGCGTAGCCGCCGACGCCGACGAGCACGTCGGCATGGCGGGCGGCGAGGATCTCCCTGACCCGTTTGGTCTCCCTGACCCACCGGAACGGGAACTTGAAGGCATCGGCGTTCAACGACCTGGGGAACGGCACCTTTTCGATGGTGTCCATCTCGAATCCCGCGGCGGGGACCAGACGCTTCTCCAGCCCCACCTCGGTGCCGATGACGCCGATTTTCGCGGACGGCTCGATCTCACGGATGCTTGATGCGATGCTCAGCAACGGATTGACATGACCTGCGGTGCCGCCACCGGCGAGCACGATGCTTACTCCTTCAGACATGCTTACGAGCATACCGCCCGGCACGGCCCGCCGCATCCCCGGACCGGAGCCAGAATGCGGCGACCGCGGTCATGAACGTTTCACCGCGGCCCGTATCTCGCTTTGGGCACGGGCCATCCGCACGGCCGCGCCCGCCGCGGACAGGCACATGATCAACGATGTGCCTCCGGAGGAGACGAACGGCATGGGCAGGCCCATGACGGGCAGGAACCGGACGACCACGCCGATGTTGACGAGCGCCTGTCCGGCAAGCCATACGACGATGCACATGAGCACCACGCGAGCGTAGGCGTTCTGGTGGCGTATGGCGATGTTCACCAGGCACCAGCCCATGATGACGAAGCCAAGCACCACGGCGCATGCGCCAAGGAAGCCGAGCTCCTCCCCGATGACGGCGAGGATGAAGTCGTTCTGCGCCGCGGGCAGATAGTTCCACTTCTCCCGGGAGTTTCCAAGCCCCACACCGGTGAGCCCGCCCGTTGCCAGGGCGTAGGTGCCGTGGATGGCCTGATAGCATACGCCGGTAAGATCGTCGCCCGTGCAGGTGCCGTAGGTGGCCCGTATGCGGTTCATGCGGTTGGAGCTGCCCGCGACGAACATATACAGGATGCCGATGCCGCCGACGACGACCATGGGGAGGAACCAGCGCAGGGGGAACCCGCTGACGAGCAGGGCGGTAGCGCCGATGAGCACGATGATCATGCAGGTGCCGAGGTCGTGTCCGAGACCCACCGCGCCCGCGGCGCAGAGGAAGCCGAGGAACGGACGGCCGTACGCCCTCCCCCACGCCTTGAGGTCCGGGGTGGGTTTGCCTTTCGCATTGAGCAGCGAGGACGGCATCCATATGCACAGCGCCAGTTTGAGAATCTCGGCCGGCTGCACCTGGACGAAGCCGAGGTCGATCCACCCCTGGTTGCCGCCCGCGGTGACGCCGATGCCGGGGACCATCGTGAGCAATTGCACGAAGACGGCCGCCACCAGCAGGACGGTGGAGAGCTTGCGGAGCAGCTTCAGCGGCGCGATGGAGAACACGAATCCACCAAATGCGCCGAACCCCATGAATACCACCTGCTGCAGGAGAGTGCTCCAGGGGGACTTCCCCTGAGACACCGAATCCACGGTCGAGCTTGAGAACACCATAAGCATGCCGAAGAGGGTGAGTGCCACCACGGACATGATGAACCCGTAGTAGCACCACACCGGGTTGAGCAGGCATCGGATGCCCGTATAGCTGATCGGTTTGGAACCGGAATCGCCGGGTCTGGTCCTGGCCACAGGCGAACCATTGGTCACCAAGGCCACGGCCTTGTCCAAGCCCTTGAGTTGGACGTCGCCGGACCGGCCTGTCCGCTGGGCCGCGGACCGGGAGACGACCGACCTGGAACGCACAGGGGTCTTCTTCCGAGAGGAGGACGAGGCCGATGGCTTGCCGGCCGCCGGCTTCCTATTCGCCATGGGCGGCCACCCATCGCCGCGCCGCCGCGGCGAATCGCTCGCCACGATCGGCGTATGACCTGAATTGGTCCATCGACGCACAGGCGGGGGCCATAAGCACCACGTCGCCGCCTGCGGCCAGAGCCCCGGCCGCATCCACCGCGCGGTCCATGACCGTGTCCTTCGGCTCGGGGTCGATGACCGTGACCGGAATCTCGGGGGCCTTGGCGTTGAACGCGTCCAGCATGGGCCGCTGGTCCGTGCCGATGATCACGGCCGCACGAATCGTCTTCGCCTGATCGGCCACGAGGTCCTCGAAACGCGAGCCCTTGGCAAGACCGCCTGCGATCCACACCACGGTCTTCTCACCGAAACTGGAAAGCGAGGCACGTGCGGCATGCGCGTTGGTCGCCTTGGAATCGTCGATGAAGCGGATCGTCCCGGAGCCGGTGGACGCCTGCGCCACCTTGGCGATGCGATGCCCGCCGGGGGCGAATGCACGCAATGCGCCCAGCGCGACGCTCGATGGTATGCCCATGCCCAGCACCAGGGCAAGCGCGCACAGGGCGTCGGCGAGCAGATGGGGGTATATGGTGCCGTCGGGTTCGCTCAGATGGGTGAAGTCGAGCACCTTGGCCATCCGTTCCGGAGCGTCCGTGGAACGCAGCCCGCTGCGGTCCACGATCCATCCGTCCTCGACGCCGATCTGTCCCTGACCGGGAACGCCCAGGGTGAAGCCGACCCGACGGCACCCCTCCGCAGGATGCGCCGCCATGGCGATCTCGGACACCCGGCGGTCATCGGCGTTGTAGACGAGGGCGCGGCGGACGTCGTGGTACACCTTGGCCTTGTCGGCCGCGTAGTTCGCGAAGCCGCCGTGCCAATCCAGATGGTCGTCGGCGAGATTGGTGATGGCCGCGCAGTCCAACGCCAGCGAATTCGTGAAATGCATCTGGAAGGAGCTGAGCTCCACCGCCAGCGCGTCATGGGATCCGTCCACAGCGGCCGCGGAGACGGGGACTCCGATATTGCCCACGGCCGGGGCGTTGAGCCCGGCGGCGCGAAGCATCTCCGAGACCATCTCCGTGGTGGAGGTCTTGCCGTTGGTGCCGGTGATGCCGACCCACGGCGCCGGATTGCCGCTGCGGGAAGCCTTCACGCGGACGCGCCAGGCGAGCTCGACCTCGCTCATCACGTCGATGCCCCGTTCGGCAGCCTCAAGCAGGAACGGTGTGGAGGGCGGGAACACCGGGGAGGTCATGATGGCGTCGAGCCTGTCGAAGTCGATGTCGCCCTCCGTGTGGAAGTCGGCGTCCGGCTTGCGTTCGTCGTAGGTCAGCACGGTGGCGCCCAGATCGGCGAGCACCTTGCATGCGCTCCGTCCGGAGACTCCCAGTCCGGCCACCATCACCGTGGCGCCCTGAAAATTCTCAACTGTGGTCATATCGGTTTTCCTCCCTTGAAACGCCGCCGTCGAAACGGGCTCCCATCGTCACAGCAACTGGCCGGAGCCGACCAGCCAATTGGAGTAGAACATCACCAGTCCGACGAGCACGAAGAACATCTCAATCATCCAGAAGCGTACAACGACGGTGTTCTCCTGCCATCCGCACAGTTCGAAATGATGGTGGATGGGCGCCATCTTGAACACACGCCTGTGCGTCATCTTGAAGTATCCGACCTGGATCACGTCGGAGCAGGTCTCCATCACGAACAAACCGCCGAGCACGACCGCAAGCACCTCGGTATGCGTGGTGATCGACAGCGCGGCGAACAGGCCGCCAAGGGCCAGGGACCCCGTGTCTCCCATGAAGATCTTGGCCGGGTTCGTGTTATACCACAGGAAGCCGCAGCAGGCGGCGACGGCGCAGGCGGCGATGATGGCCAGATCCTGCGGGTCGGAGACCGAATAGGTGAGCCCCTGCGCGTTCGTTCCCCGAAGATGGTAGGACTCCCAGTAGGCGATCAGCGCATAGCCGACGAACGCGGCCATCGACGTGCCGCTGGCCAGTCCGTCGAGGCCGTCGGTCAGGTTGAAGGCGTTCGTCCATGCGGTCATGAGGAAGTTCACCCAGACGACGAACAGCACGATGGCGACGACACGGCCTGCGAATTCGAACGAGATGAACGGATGCTCGATGAACGCGATGCCCGCCTGGGCGCTCGGGAAGCCGCTTTTGGTGGGCACGATCAGAGTCAGCACGGCGAACAGGGTGGCGAACACGAACTGGCCGAAGAACTTGCCGCGTACGGAAAGCCCCTCGTTCTGCTTCTTGCGTACCTTCGCGAAATCGTCGATGAAGCCGAGGCAGCCCATCGACAGCATGGCGAACAGCACGAGGACCGCCGTCCAGGACGGCTTGTCGTGATAGGCGAAGAACCGGTACAGGGCGGACGACGCCCAGCCGAGCACTATGGCGAGGTTGATGACCACGCCTCCCAACGTCGGCGTGCCTCGTTTGACCAGATGGGACTGGGGCCCGTCCTGACGGATGTACTGGCCGTAATGCAGTTTATGCACAAGATGGATGAGCAGAGGCGTGCAGACGAGGGTGACGACCAAGGATACGCCAAGGCCGATGAGCAGCGAGATCACAGTGTTTCTCCATTCTTCGTAGCATCAGCGTCATTCACGGAATCGGTCACATGATCGTTGCGCTCCCAGCGTGCGGCGAGCGCGCTGAGCCCCGACGCGTGGGACCCCTTCAGCAGGACGACGGCGTGGGCGTGATCCCTTGCCAGCCGTATCACGGCGTCGTCGGCCTCGTCCACGTTGTGGGCCGTCTCGACCACGGTCCGGTCGTCCGTGGATGCGGACCGGGCTCCGTCGGCTATGTCGCCGGCGAGGGAGTCGAGCGTGGCGTCATGGTCGCCTCCCACGGCGACGACCGCGTCGACCCCGGCGTTCACGGCGTATTCGCCGATTGCGCGATGCATGGAGGCCTCGTCGCCGCCGAGTTCCAGCATGGAGCCGAGGACGGCGATTCGGAAGGGCCGGCCGCCGGATGCAGCGGACCACCCGGCAAGGCCGTCGATGCCCGCCTTCATGGAATCCGGATTGGCGTTGAACGAATCGTCGATGACGGTGAACGATGCCCCGGCGCGGTCCAGTCGGAACACGGACATGCGGTGGGGGCTGATGTGGCTTTGTTCGCCGAGGACGCGGACGATGTCGCCGGCCGGCACACCGAGATACCATGCCGCGGAGGCCGCCGCAAGGGCGTTCATCACGTTGTGTCGTCCCGGGATCGCCAGCCGCACGTGCAGGGGGTCGGCAACGTCCGGCAGCATCATGTCGAATTCGGGCCGGTCATGGTCGTCCGTCGTCACGTTCCACGCGCGGATCTGCGCGTCGCTTCCCTGGCCGAACCAGAACACCTTGCCCGGGGCGATGCCCGCCATGGGCACAACGTGCTCGTCATCGGCGTTCAGTATTGCCACTCCATGCCCGTCGAGCGCCCTGACGATCTCGCTCTTCGCCTTCTGGATGTTCTCGACGGAGCCGAATTCGCCCAGATGGGCGACGCCCACCTTGAGCACGATGGCGATGTCGGGCCGCACCAGCGATGTCAGGTACGCGATCTCGCCCAGATGGCTGGCGCCCATCTCCGACACGAGGAAGCGTGTATGCTCCCCCACCTCCAACGCGGTCAGGGGCATGCCGATGTCGTTGTTGAACGAACCGATCGGCGCGACCGTCTCGGCCTGACTGGAGAGCAGCGCCTTGAGCAGATCCTTGGTGGTGGTCTTGCCGACGGAGCCGGTGATGCCCACGACGGTGAACGGGGCGGACGCGTTCCGGCGCCTTGCGATGTTGGCCTTCGCCAGCAGGCCCAGGGCGGCCACGGTGTCCTTCACCACGATCTGCGCGATCGGCGCATCCTCGACGACATGGTCGACCAATGCGGCCACGGCGCCGGACTCCTCCACCGATCCGACGAAATCATGACCGTCCACATGCTCTCCCGCTATCGCGACGAACAGCGAGCCGGGACCGGCCTTCCTGGAATCCGTGACCACCGAGGTGATGCATGCCGAGCCGTCACGACCCTGCGTGTCGCGCAGCAGACCCGAGACGGATTCCGCCGCATCCTGCACCGTCATCGCCATCATGATATTGTTCAACCTCTTCCGTCTTGTCGTTGCCGGTTCCGGAAATACGATCCCGGAACCATGTTTTCCCACCCCGACCGCCGTGTTCCACCATCGGGGGCCTCCACCGGTCTCCCGGTTCAGATCATCTCCCTGGTGACCCGCAGCGCGCTGCGGATGTTCCCCTTGCGCACGCCGGCCTTCATGACCATCGCTATCGCCAGGGAAAGCCTTCTGTCGGACGCCTCGTCCACGGCGCCCTCGTAATGGCGTGCCATGTCGTCGGTCTCCGCGGTACGGTGCGCCACGTGGGTGCGCTCGCGCAGGACGACGCCGTAGCGGTCCACGGCCTCCTTGAGGGAGGGCTGCAGCGCCAGCGGATCGTCCGGCTCGCTCAATGCGCATACGTCCACGACCACCGCGGACAGCGCCCCCTCGGCAAGTGTCTGCTCGTCCGCGCCGATGACCACGGCGGAGGCGCCGTCCTCGACGAAGACGCTCAGCATGCGTTCCACGTCCAATACGCCGAGCGGGTAATCCTCCACGAGGTGCCGCTCCAACGACGTGGAATGCCGCAGGCTTATCTGTCCCACAGGATTGCCCAGCACGTGCAGCAGTCCCGCGAGGTCGGAGACCTGCTGGGACGTATGGTCCCCGACGATGAGGAACACGGCTATGGAATTGGAGGGGTGTCCGCAGATGTCCGCGGCCATCTGTCCCCGTTCGACCGTCGACAGGTCGCCGTACAGCACGGGGATGTTGCCCTGGAATCCGAACCGTTGCGCCGACAGCGGCAGCAGCACCGCGTAGGCTCCCCGGCGTTCCGCTTCGAGAATCGTGTCGGCGTCCGTCTCATCGGGTCTTGGCATGGCCAACGCGCCCGGCGTAACCGAAGCCATGTCGTCGGCGAGGGAGGTGACGGTCACCTTGCCGCAGGCCTTGGAATCGGTTATCAGACCATACCGTTCCCGCAGATCGGAAACGGTGAGATGTTCCGTACTTGCCTCACTCAATGCACTCATCGCTCACCTCTTGGCATCGGTCGGAATATGAATATGGCGTCCATCATCCGCATCACCATTCTGTAGGAATAGCATTCTTGCGGGCGGGCGAATTCGGCACCTCGTACTTCTGCATAAGGAATTCACCAATGGTCGCGACCACGGGCCCGGCGGTCACGCCGCCGTACGTTCCCTCGGGGTCCTTGAGCACGACGGTGACGACGTACTGCGGGTCGTCGGCGGGGATCGCGGCGATGAAGTCTCCTATGTTGCTGGTGAGCGCGCCGTCGTCGCCGGCCACCTGCGCGGTGCCGGACTTGCCGGCGATGCGGTATCCCTTCACCCCGGCGATGTCCTTGTACTGGTCCGCCATCGATTCCATCATGTCGAGCATCTCCTTGGCGACGGATTCGTCGATGACCCTGACCGGCTGGTTCGTCTTCGGCGTGGTGTCGTTGCCCTGGGCGTCCGTCGAGGATTCGATGATCGACTGCCCGCAGCGAACGCCCTTGTTGGCGATCGTGGCGACGACGTTCGTCATCTGCAATGCCGAGGCGGAGTATCCCTGGCCGAACAGCACGGTGTTGCGGGTGCGCAGGTCCCACGACTGGTACGGGGCCAGCTGACCCCGGGATTCGCCGGGGAATCCCAGACCCGTGCTCTGGCCGATGCCGAATCTGGTGATGTATTCGTAGCGTTTCTTCAGCGAGTAGTTCTTGGACGCCATGATCGTGCCCGTGTTGGACGACTCCTTGAGTATGCCCGCGAGGGTGAGGTTCAGCGTGCCGTGCTCGTGCGAATCGTGGAACGTCTGGCCGTTCACCTCGGTCTGGTACGGCACCTGGAAATGATCGGTGGGCTTGTGGATGCCCTCCTGCAGCAGTCCCGCCGCGGTGATGAGCTTGCCTGTCGATCCCGGCTCGAACACGGTGGTCACGGCCTTGGACGTATTGAGCTTCGCCTCGTCGCTGCCGGCTTCGTAGGTATCGGTGTCGGCGATGGCCACGATGTGGCCGTTCTTGACCTGCTGCACGACCCCGATGCCCCATTCCGCGCCGGTCTTCTTCTTCGCGTCGGTCAACGCCTTCTTGACGTACCATTGCACGTCGCGGTCGATGGTGAGTTTGACCTTGCCGCCGTCGACCGGCTGCCTCGACTCGGTGCGGGTCCCGGGGATCTCCTGGCCGTTGGCGCCGCGTTGGTATCTGGTTTCGCCGTCCTCGCCCGTGAGCGAGGCGTCGGTCATCTTCTCGATGCCCGCCACGCCGGTGCCGGTGCTGTCCACGCCGCCGAGGAGGCTGCCCATCAGGCCGCCGTCGTCGGCGTAGGAACGGTCCGAGGTGAGTTCGTAGTTGATTTCGCCGGCCAGATGCAGCTTGTCGATGGAACGTTTGACCGCGGGCACCACGTTCTTCTTGAGGATGACGTACCGGCTGGTGCCCACGAGTTTGCCGCCCAGCTCCATGGCGTTCATGCCCAGCACGGGTGCGAGCATCCTGGCGACGGCCGCGGCGCCCGTCCCCTCCACGTCGTGGCCGTCGATCGAATGGCAGACGGAGTCGTTGCTGCCGTCGCAGTCGATGGGCTTGAATTCGGATATGGCCTTCTGGTCGGCGTATACGGTGTAGCGTTCCACGCTCTGGGCGAGCACCACGCCGTTGGTGTCGACGATCGTTCCGCGCTGCGATTGCAGCGGCTTGGTGACGGTGCGGCTGGCGGTGGCGGCTTCGGCGACCGATCCGGCCGCGATGAGCTGGATGTAGGAGAGCTTGCCGATGCAGAGCGAGAACAGCATCGCGAGGGCGATGCCGACGGCGAGCGCCCTGCGCCGGAATATGTCGCCGTCGGTGCGGTAGGCCTTTGGCTTGCGACTCACTTGTTCCCCTTTGCGGCGTTGCCGGCGGCGTCATAGCCGTCCAGATCGATGGTCAGGGAGTCCGTTCCCGGTACCATGCCCAGTTTCTGGGCCTTGTTCGGCAGGGACGCCTGCAGGGAATCGAGCTTGGTCTGCCGTTCCTGGATGTCCTGGGTCAGTCGCCCGATGGACTGCTGGGTCTCGGTGATGGCGAACGAGTCCTCCACCATCTGGGTGCGCAGCACGAGCGATCCGACAAGGCTGGCGGCCAGGAAGACGAGAGCGCAGACGAAGTGGAACACGCGCATGCGTCGCGGGCTGTCGCCGGTCACGGCCTGCCGTATGCGTTCGTGGAACGTGACGGGGTGTTGCGTCTTCTCCGTCGAAACCCGCAGTTCGGGCCTCGACTGGGCGGCCGTGGGGCCGCTGCGCGGGGCCGAAGACCGGGTTCGTGCGGTTCTTGGTGATGCGCTCATCGGCGTCCCCTCCTCGTTCGGCTCGTATGGCGCGCGTCGCGACGTCCGTTCGCGTCCGTCGGTTCCGCATATCCTTCATGCTGCTGTCTGGCGTATCGTTCGGCCCATCGCTCCGGTATCGGCCTGACGAGCTCGATGCCCCGCAGACGCACCGACGCGGACCGTGGATTGGACGCGATCTCCCCCTCGTCGGCCTTGATGGCGCCGTGGGTGATGTCGCCGAAGAACGGACGGGCGTCCGGGGGAACGACCGGCATGTCCGCGGGAGCGTCGATCTTCAGCCCGTTGGCCATGAACCGTTTGACCGTCTTGTCTTCCAGGGAGTGGTAGGACTCGACGACCAGACGCCCTCCGACGGCGAGATGCAACGCGGCCTGCGGCAGCGTCGAGGCCAGTTTGTCCAGTTCGCCGTTGACCTCGATGCGCAGCGCCTGGAAGACGCGCTTGGCCGGGTTCCCGGCGGGACGGTGGGATTTGGGCACCACGCGGTCGACCAGTTCGTTGAGCTGGGCCGAGGTGTGCAGCCCTCCCCTGTCACGGGCCTCGACGACGGCCTTGGCTATCGGCCCGGAGAACCGCTCCTCCCCGTATTCACGGAATATCCGGCGCAGCCGTTCCACGGGGTATTCGTTGAGGATCGTCTCGGCCGTGCGTGTCTGGGTGACGTCCATGCGCATGTCCAATGGGGCGTCGTGGGAGTAGGAGAATCCTCGTTCCGTCTCGTCGATCTGCAGGCTGGAGAGGCCGAGGTCCATGAACACCGCGTCGACCTTGTCGATGTGGCGCTCCGCCAGGACGTCGGCGAATTCGTCGAAGGCCGCGTGAACAGGGATGAACCGTCCTTCGAATCCGCCATCCTTCATGCGTCGGGTGGCCAGTCCCAGCGCCTCCTCGTCGCGGTCGATGCCTATCAGCGTCGCCTCTGGGGCGTTATGCAGGAACGCCGTGGCATGACCGGCGAGGCCGAGCGTGCAGTCCACGATGATGGCGCCGGGCCGCCCGGCGGCCGACGTGACGAGACGCACGCAGTCCTCCAGCAGGACCGGCTGATGAATCGCTGTGATATCCATGTGTTTCAGAACTCCACCGTCGGTAATACGTCATCCGCTATGTCGGCGTATCCCTGTTCCTGTTCGGCCAGATACGCCTCCCACGCTTCCCTGTTCCAGATCTCGGCGCGCGTGCCGACGCCGATGACGACGACATCGCTGCCCAATCCCGCATAGTCGCGGAGCATGGGAGGTATGACCACCCTGCCCTGCTTGTCCGGCTCCTGGTCCACCGCGCCGGACAGGAACACACGAAGATAGTCGCGTGCCGCCTTGTTGCCCAGCGAGGTGCGCTGGATCTGCATGGCCACACGGCGGAACTCGCCATGCGGCAGGAGATAGATGCACCGTTCCTGCCCACGCGCCATGATCAGCCCCGGACCGAGCTGCCCGCGCAGTTTGGCGGGCAGGGCGAGCCTCCCCTTGGCGTCGATCTTCGGGGTGTATGTGCCCAGCAGCAGGGGCGGCAGATCCGTCTGGGCACCGGATCCGGCGACGGCTGACTCCCCTGGAGCATCGGCCATCGCGTTCACCTCCTTGCCCGATCCGCAGGAACCGCGACCAACAGTTCACCACTTTACCCCACATATCACCAATCCTCCCCACCCGATGGCGTTTTCCATCCCCATACCGACACATTCACCGCCACGCGGGCGCATCCATGCGTGTCGGACGGCGTTCCCACGGTGTAGGTTCCACGCCCGCGTGCCTCGTCACGGCAGCCGATTCAGGGCTGGGCGTATAGTTGATGGCCGAACTTTTCCCCCATCCCCAGCCAAGGAGCCATCCGGATGTCGAACTATTCCTCCCAATTGCACGACGAGCAGCAGGCCGTGGACCGCGCCTACGGCCGTCTGGACGAGATGCGGTCGCAGCTGCGAGAACGCCTCGACCGGGTCCGCGCCGCCGGCTCCCATGGCTCGCCGACGCAGCGCGCGGAGCGTGATTCGTTCGCCACCATGTACGAGGACCGGCTCACCCAGCTGCGCGCCGTGGAGGACCGTCTGGTCTTCGGACGACTGGACACGACGGACGGAAGCCGCCGGTACATCGGCCGCATCGGATTGTCGGGACGCGACCATGAATCGATCCTCGTGGATTGGCGCGCCGAGGCCGCGCGCCCGTTCTACGAGGCCACCCCGGCGCACCGCGGGGACATCGTCATGCGGCGGCATATCACGCTGCGGTTCCGCGAAGTGGTCGGCGTGGAGGACGAGGTGCTCGACGTGCATTCGTCACAGATCAACGAGGCGTCCGCCTCCGGCACCCTGACCGGCGAAGGCGCGCTGCTGGCGTCGCTGAGCTCGCGGCGCACCGGCAAGATGACCGACATCGTCGCCACGATCCAGGGCGAACAGGACCGCATCATCCGCGCCCCGATGGACCGGGCGGTCGTCGTGCAGGGGGGGGCCGGAACCGGCAAGACGGCGGTGGCGCTGCACCGGGCCGCATATCTGCTGTACACCCACCGGCGCAAGCTCCAGCGATCAGGCGTCCTCGTGGTGGGGCCCAGCCCGGCGTTCCTGCATTACATCGACCAGGTCCTGCCCTCTCTGGGCGAGACCGGCGTGGTCTCACGGACCATAGCCAACCTCATCCCCGGAATCAACGCCGTCCATGCGGACGACCCCCGCGCCGCGGCGTTGAAGGGGGACCGCCGGATGCGGACGGCCGTGGCGAACGCGGTCTCGGCCCGTCAGCGGGTGCCTCATTCATTGCCCACCGTGCGGATCAACGGCATCGCGGTGCCCATGCTGCCCACCGACATCACGACGGCCCAGACGGACGCGAAACGCACCCGCAAGCCCCATAACAAGGCGCGCGAGACCTTCGTGGAATCCATGCTCCACCTGATGACGAACCGGTACGTCGAACAGCTCGACTACGACCCCGACCGCTCCGAGATCGCGCAGGCCCGTTCCATGCTGCGCATGAACGACGTGGTGCGACGGACGCTGAACCTGGCATGGCTCCCCATGACCGCGCAGTGGATGATCTCCGACATGTTCGCCAAACCGAACAAGCTGCACAGGTATGCTCCCTGGCTTTCCGACGACGACGTAGCCACACTGACCCGCGCCAAGGACGCGCCGTTCACCGTCTCCGACGTGCCGCTGCTGGACGAGGCGATGGAGCTGCTGGGCGCCGACCCGCGCGAGGACGTCATCAAGGCGCAGAAGGCCGAGCAACGGCGACGGGACGAGCAGTTCGCCAAGGATACGCTCGCCCAGGCGGGCATCGGATCGGGCATCGTCTCCTCCAGCATGCTGCTCGACCAGATCAACGGCTTCGACGAGGAGAGCGCGGCGCAGCGCGCCGCCGGCGAAAGGGAATGGACGTACGGGCATATCGTGGTCGACGAGGCGCAGGAGCTCACGCCCATGGAATGGCGCATGCTGATGCGTCGATGCCCCTCACGCTCGTTCACCATCGTCGGCGACATCGCCCAGACCTCGTCCCTTGCCGGGTCACGTTCCTGGGAGCGGACCCTGGATCCGCTGTTCGGCGAGGATGGCTGGGACCTCAACGAACTGACCATCGATTACCGAAACCCCCAGGAGGTCTCCGATCTCGCATCCCGATTCGCCCAAGGCGAGGGCCTGTACGTCTCCACCGTGAAGGCCGTGCGCCGGATGCCCGATTCGGTCGAACGCGTCACGCTGCCCGACCTCGATCAGGTGCTGGAGACCGCCGGCGAATATGCGGCCGATCTGGCGACGCGGTTCGTCTCCGAGGACGGCACCGGCCGCATCGCGGTGATCGCGGACGATGAGATTCGCGGCCGGCTCTCCGATTCCATATGGGAGCCCCTCCGACGTCGTCTTGGCGATCGACGGGCGGACGGCCTGCGCTCCCAGCCGGAGTGGGACAGGCAGGTCGGCCTCTGCGGGCCGCAGGACGTCAAGGGACTGGAATTCGATGCGGTGGTGCTGGTGGAGCCCGGGCTCATCGAGGACAACGCGCCCTCTCGTCCGGTGGCCGCGTCCGACCTGTACGTGGCCATGACCCGCCCCACGCAGAAACTGGTCATCGTCCGGACCCAGGATGATTTAGACCACCTTGCGATATAGAGTAGGTCACATGCCTAAAGCCTTACTTCTGGAAAACATCCATCCCTTCGCCTCCGAGAACCTGCGTCAGCATGGCTTCGAAGTCGTCACCACCAAGGGCGCGATGGACGAGAACGAGCTGATCGACGCCCTTGACGGCGTCGACCTGCTCGGCGTCCGCTCAAAGACCAATGTCACCGAAAAGGTGCTCAAGGCACGTCCGGACCTCACCGCGGTCGGCTGCTTCTCCATCGGCACGAACCAGGTCGATCTGGACTATGCGGGCGCCCACGGTGTCGCCGTGTTCAATGCACCGTATTCCAACACCCGCTCCGTGGTGGAGCTGGTCATCTCCGACATCATCGCCCTCATGCGGCGCCTCCCGGCGCATTCGCACCACGTCCGTTCCGGCGTGTGGGACAAAAGCGCCAGCGGCTCGCACGAGGTCCGCGGCAAGACGCTGGGCATCATCGGCTACGGCAACATCGGATCCCAGGTCTCCGTGCTCGCCGAGGCGCTGGGAATGCATGTCCTGTTCTACGACATCGAGGAGAAGCTGGCCCTGGGCAACGCGGAACGCGCCAGCAGCCTGGAGGACCTGCTCGAACAGTCCGACGCCGTCACCCTGCATGTGGATGGACGGAAGTCGAACACGAACTTCTTCGGCGAGCCCCAGTTCGCGTGCATGAAGCAGGGAGCCGTGTTCATCAATCTTTCCCGCGGATTCGTCGCCGACCTCGACGCGCTCAAGGCGCATCTTGACTCCGGCCACATCGCCGGCGCCGCGGTGGATGTGTATCCGGTGGAGCCGAAGAAATCCGGCGACCCGTTCAAAACGCCGCTGAGCGAGGAGGACAACGTCATCCTCACCCCGCATATCGGAGGTTCCACGCTGGAGGCGCAGGAGGCCATCGGTCACTTCGTCTCCCACAAGCTTCTCGATTACTGGAGCAACGGCATCACCTCGCTGTCGGTCAACCTGCCGACGCTGAACATGAACCCGTGCCAAGGCGCAGCCCGCATCGCCCATCTGCACGCCAATCTTCCCGGCGTGCTTGCCAGCGTCAACCATGTGCTCGGCTCGGAGAACATCAACATCACCGCCCAGGCCCTTGCCACAGAGGACGACCTCGGCTATGTGGTCACCGACGTGGCGACCATGCCCAGCCCTTCGGCCCTCGACGCCCTCAGGTCCCTTCAGGGCACCATTCGCGTGCGTGTGCTCTGACGACGACGTCCGACGATTCGGATTCCGTCGCGGTCACGGCACACCACCGATGTCGGCGGCAACGATGGCTATCGACATCACTGGGGTTGGGGCCACCCCCAACCGGGGGCCGCCCCAACCCCATTCGGCGTTTGACTCCGTGATGCCGGTCGACGTCAGTCGGAGCCAATGCCGTCCTGCGCACGCAGCTGACGTATCGCCCGCTCGAAGTCCTCCAGATTGTTGAATTCCTGATAGACACTGGCGAACCGCATATACGCCACTTCGTCCAGGTTCCTCAACGGCTTGAGAATGGCCTTGCCCACATCCTCCGATTTGATCTGCGCGAGTCCCCGTGACCGCAGATCCTCCTCCACCTTCTGCCCGAGCTGCTTGAGATCCTCCTCCCGGATGGGACGCCCCTGGCATGCCTTGCGCACTCCGGTTATGACCTTGTCACGGCTGAACGGTTCGACGTTGCCCGAGCGTTTCACCACCATGAGCGTTGCGGTCTCCACCGTGGTGAAACGACGCTGGCACTTCGGACATTCCCTACGACGACGAATGGCGTAGCCATCCTCGCCCACGCGGGTGTCTACGACCTTTGTATCAGGATTCTGGCAAAAAGGACAATGCATACCCATAAGAGTAAACGTTGGTGTTCCCATCTCCGCGTGTCCTTTCCGCGTCACGGACCCCCTCAGGGCCCGGTCATCATTGATTTCGCACCGGGTGCTTCGGCACGACGATGCGCTGCCCCGTCTGCAGCTTCGTCGTGCGCAGATGGTTCATCTCCCTGAGCTCGTCGACGGCGTCGTTGACGTCCCCTCCCGGTGGAGTGATCGCCTCTGCATACGACCACAGCGTATCCCCCGGTGCGACCACATAGCTGACCACCTCCTGCGGCCCGGAATCGGAATCCGCCCTCTGCGGCGAAAGAACCGCCCCGCATACCACCGCCACCACGGCCACCAGCATGAGAACCCCCACTCTCTCCTGCCAGGAACGAAACGCCGACAGCAACGCACGAACCTTCGCGCACGCCACCGACCCGGCAAGGCATGCGCCCATCCGCACGGAGAAGCCACACACCATCCCGCGACGCGGCACGTCACCGTCCGACGTCCCGATGCTCCGAGGCTTATCTCTTGACGGCTTATCGCTCACCGACTTATCCAGCGTCACCCCATCGTATATTCCTGCGTCATCGCATATTCCCGTGCCATCGCATATTCCTGTGTCCAACATGGCAACCACCCTTCTCGAACGTTTGTACTATCGAACACGTGTACTAAGTATGGCACATATGTTCGAACTGTGCAACAATCGATCTTCGAACATCTGTTTGATTTTTGGCACGGAACAAGGTACAGTTGAAACAATCGAAAGGAGCATTCCGTGAGCACAATCTCTTTCACCAATCGCGGACGGACCACCCTCGCATATAGCGAGGACGCCCTCACCGAGCGACAGCGCGACGTGCTTGCAGCCATACGCTCCCATGTACGTGAACGAGGATTCGCCCCCTCGTTCCGTGAAATCGGGGAAGCCGTCGGGCTGAAAAGCCCCTCCTCGGTCAAACACCAGCTTCAATCACTGGAGGAGAAGGGCTTCATACGCATCAGCGCCAACAAGGGTCGCGCCATAGAACTTCTGGACGGCGACGGCGGTTCACACGGGGACGGACGCGACGGCCACAAGGGATTGGGGAATGCATCCATTCTAGGGTTCGCGGTCACGGCTGACGACGGGACGTCCCGTGACCCCAGCGAATCGATCATGCGTTCCCGGGATGTCCCCCTTGTCGGGCGCATCGCCGCCGGGGTCCCCATCACCGCGGAACAGCATGTGGACGACGTCATGCGTCTGCCGGAGCGGCTCACTGGGTCCGGCCATCTGTTCATGCTGGAGGTGCATGGCGATTCCATGATCGACGCCGCCATCTGCAACGGGGACTTCGTCGTCATCCGTGAGCAGAACGAAGCCGAAAACGGAGACATCGTCGCCGCGCTTCTCGATGGAGAGGCCACCGTGAAGACCTTCCGCAAGGAACAAGGCCATGTGTGGCTCATTCCCCACAATCCTTCATACTCTCCCATCGACGGCAGCAATGCAACGATCATGGGGAAGGTGGTCACCGTATTACGTAAGATGTGACGCCCAACATACGCCTGCAATCCCGAATGGCAGGCGTATCAGAAGCAGAACCATCACAAAATCAAGTCCTACGTGTGTGTCATCAAGGCGCGGGAAACAAAGACGTACAACGGTAGGTTGTAACGCACGGTCGCGTAAAACCCATTCCGCAACACCCCTTCGCATAGGTTTCTACGCATGAGTGCGTTATAACCATTCCGCGGACCCTCTTTGCGATGGTTATAACGCACACGCACACAAGAACCTACACGAGGCGTCACCTCACGTAGGTTCTTACGCACGGTCGCGCAAAAACCATTCCGGGAATCCCCTTTGCGTAGGTTATAACGCACGGTTGCGTTATAACCTACGCCGAACTTCCCGCACACCAGAGACAAAAAGCAAGTCCTACGCGTGTGTCATCAAGGCGCGGGAAACGAAGGCGTACAAAAGTGAGCCTTCGCCAGTTTGTGTGGTGGGGTGTTGAGCCTCGGCGTCGTGGCCGGGGCTTTTGTGTGTGCGGGTATGGAA
>NZ_QFFN01000031.1 GCF_003129925.1 Bifidobacterium catulorum
GAGTGTGGGAGAGTAGCACGCCGCCGCAATCACACTCTTACCAAGGAAAGGGACCGCCCCAGCCGGGACGGCCCCTTCCTGTTTTCCGGGCTGGTGCCGCCACCGGATCGGAGTGGAGACGCCAGCCTTTCCCCCTATTATTCAACGGAGAATCCGATGGAACAGTGATTAGGACATCGCGAACAGCGTCACCGCCGATACGTGGGCATCGTCTGAATTCCTACCGGCATATGGGATGGAATACTACGAGCGGGGGTACGATAAACGATATGAACGACATGCTGACGGTGGCAGCGGCACAATTCACGGTGACACGTGACCCGTCAATGAATCTGACGTTGATCCGTGAATACGCACTGCGGGCGTCCGAAGAAGGCGCTCGGCTGCTCGTGCTGCCCGAAGGACTCATTGCGCGCGACGGAGGCGATGACGCGTTCGTGGCGGCGCACGCGCAGCCCCTGGATGGACCGTTCGTGACGGGACTGCGACGTATCAGCATGGAAACCGGCGTCATGCTGATGGGAACAGTGCACGTTCCGGAGCATGAGGACGGACGGGATGATGCGGACTTGGCCTGTGAAGGCAGACGACGCGTGGCCAACATCTTCCTCGTCGTTCGTGACGGCCGGATCGTCGCCACGTATCGCAAGCTGCACCTCTACGACGCATTCTCGGAACGGGAATCCGACACTGTGACGTCCGGTGATGCGCTGCCGCCTCTTGTCGACGTCGACGGGTGGAGAGTCGGCGTCATGACCTGCTATGACGTGCGCTTCCCCGAGACGGCGCGTTCGCTGGCGGTACGGGGCGCGGACATCATCGTGGTCAGCGCCGCATGGGTGCGCGGGGCACTGAAGGAACGGCATTGGAGGCTCATGACCGCCGCCCGCGCATTGGAGAACACCTGCTATGTGGTGGCTTGCAGCGAGGTGAGCAATCGGAACATCGGCTTGAGCCGTATCCTAGATCCGCTGGGGGAAACGGTTGCGAATGCAGGTGCGCGGCCGGGCGTAATCATGGCGTCGCTGGATCGGGATGTGCTACGGTCGGCGAGGGAAACCCTGCCCGTGCTGACCAACCGCCGGTTCGCCGACCCCTGTCTGGCGGTCGAATCTCGGTGATGTCGGCGGTAGGGGACCAGTCGGCCACGATCTGGCCGAATCAGCCGAGCAGCGTGAGAGAGACGTTCATCGGAGAATCGTCGTGTTCGGCCAAATACGATTCGATTTCATCCTTGGCCACCGCTAAGGCCTGATCTTTCGGATACCCGTAGATACCACCGGAGATCAGAGGAAACGCGACGCTTGTGCAATGCAGCTTCCCGGCAAGCCCCAGCGAATTGCGGTAACAGGCGCGCAACAGCAGTTCTTCGCCGTGGCCGCCTCCCCGCCAGATGGGTCCTGCCGTGTGAATGATGTAATGGGCGGGAAGATCGAAACCTATGGTGGCGACGGCTTGGCCGGTTTCGATGGGGGAAAACCGATCGCAGGCCCGTTGCAGCCGTTCGGCACCAGCGGCGCGGAAGATGGCCCCGCAGACGCCGCCGCCCATACGCAACCCGGTGTTGGCCGCGTTGACGATGGCGTCCGCCTTCATGACGGTGATGTCTCCGTGGACGATGGAGAACGGCATAGTCCCGCTCAGAATGCGAAATCGTCGGGATCGGAACCGTTGCGCACGCCGGTGGCGAGTGCGGAGACCCTCGCCATGTCCTCATCGGAGAGCATGAAATCGAACACGTCGAGATTCTGCCTGATACGGTCCGCATGCGTGGATTTCGGCAGCACGACCACGCCGCGCTGGATATGCCAGCGAATCACCACCTGCGCCGGAGATTTGCCGTACTTTGCGCCGATTCGGGCCAGATCGGGGCTGGACAGCAGGTTGCCGCCGGTGCCGCCGAGCGGGCTCCACGCCTCGACGGCGATGCCTTTGGCGTGCACGGCGTCAATGAGCGCCTGGTTTGGGAACTGCGGGGAGGACTCGATTTGGTCCGCGGCCGGCGTGACGTCGCTGTTGCTCAGCAGTTCGTCGAGATGATGCTCGTGGAAATTACTTACGCCGATGGTCTTCGCTCGGCCGGAGGCGTAGATTTCCTGCATGTCGTCCCAAGCCCGCTGCCAGCCGTCCGCAGGCCAGTGGATAAGATACAGGTCGACGTAGTCGACTCCGAGCCGGTCGAGGCTCTCCTGGAACGCGTCCTTCGCGCGATGGACGCGAATGTCATCGTTCCACAGCTTCGTCGTCAGGAAGATGTCCCCGCGCGGAACCGACGAGCGACGGATGCCCTCGCCGACGGACGCCTCGTTGCGGTAGATCATCGCCGTGTCGATATGCCGATAGCCGGCCTCCAGAGCCGTTTGCACGGCGTTGACGGTGACGTCGCCGTCCGGCGTCTGGAACACGCCCAAGCCGATCTGTGGGATGACCGTGCCGTTGTTCAGGGTGATTGTCGATTGAATCGCCATGATGCCTCGCTGTCCATGAATTTGTGATTGATTTGATGAATGATGAATGACTTCCGGTTCCAATTGTAGGGGACCTTGGAGGATGCGTGGGCGTGGAAGTGAACGGGACCGGATTATCGATGCCCGCGGCCCTATATGACAAGACGACATGATGTTCAGTTTTTCTCGGGCCTTGTGCAAGGCATGTGGTGCAATGGAAGGGTGAATGATGCGAGTCGGAGGATGGACGGGAGCTACGAGCGTGATCAACATGGCGCCCGGTCGGGACCCGGAGCGGCGGGCGGCGTTGCGGGGCGGCGCATCGCGGTCTGCCGGTTCGGCGTCGTCATGCTACGGGTTTTCTGGTGGACGGTGCTGCTCGGTGGTCTGTCATTCGTCGCATCGGCGATGCTGATGGACGCCGGCCAATGGCTGCCGTGGCTTATCGCCTTGGGGGTATTCGCACTGGTTGAATCGGTCGTCTTCTGGACCGGCATCATCGCCGTATACCTCACCTCCGTGCAGCTGGGATTGAAGATCCGCATCATCGGCGTCCTGTGCGGATGGATTCCCGTGGTGAACCTCATCGCGTTGCGGCTGATCATTCGCACGGTGGGCGAGGAGGTACGGTTCGAATCCGCCAAGGAGTATCTGGACAGGCAACGGGCGACGGCGCGCATCTGTGCGACACGGTATCCGATTCTTCTGGTGCACGGCGTGTTCTTCCGCGATACGAAGACACTGAACTACTGGGGGCGGGTGCCGGCGGAGCTCGAACGCAACGGCGCCCGGATATTCTACGGGGAGCATCAGTCCGCGGCATCCGTCAGGGACAGCGCAGCCGAGCTTGCCGAACGTATACGCCTGATCGTCGAACGGACCGGCTGCGGCAAGGTCAACGTCATAGCGCATTCCAAGGGAGGTCTCGACATGCGCTATGCCATCGCCCGTTGCGGTGCCGGCCGATGGGTGGCGTCGCTGACCACCGTCAACACCCCGCATCGCGGCTGCGGCTTCGCCGATTACCTGCTTACGAACATCCCCGCCGCCGCACAGCGCAAGGTGGCGGCGGCATACAACGCCGCCGCGGGACACCTCGGCGACCGGAGCCCCGACTTCATGGCCGCCGTGCACGACCTTACGCAGGAGGGGTGCGGCCGGATCAACCGGGAGATCGGACTCGGCGCGTTTCCCGGCGTGCTCTGCCAAAGCGTCGGGTCGAAACTCTCCCACGCCACGACGGGCAAGTTCCCGCTGAACTTCACGTATCCGCTCGTCAAATGGTTCGACGGCCCCAACGACGGACTGGTCTCCAGGCCGTCGTTCCCCTGGGGCGGTCGGTTCATTTGGCTGGAGCCCGACGGCCGCCGGGGCATCTCGCACGCCGACATGATCGACCTCAACCGGGAGAACATCGACGGTTTCGACGTCCGCGAGTTCTATGTGGGCATCGTCGCCGAACTCAAACGACGTGGGCTGTAGGCCGGCAAGCGGGAAGATGCGATACGCCGTCGACGAATGTGCCGTCGGTAAGAACGTTTGACTGATAGCATTTCCTCTGGAATCTGTCAATGAGAAGAAGATGACGGAAGGACCCTCCCTGCATGGCCCAACTTACCCTGGTACTAGAGATTTTGGTCGTGGTGCTCATCTCCTCGGCCTTGAGCAGCTTCATCCCGAGGGTCTCCACTCCGCTTGTGCAGATCGCGTTGGGCGTGGCATGGTATTTCACACCGTTCCTGCCCAACCTCGAACTCGATCCCGCGCTATTCATGGTGCTGTTCATCGCCCCGCTGCTGTTCCTTGAGGCACGCAACGTGCCCCGCCGTGAGGTGGCGAAGGATCTCGGTCCGTCGCTGTCCCTGGCCATAGGTCTGGTCCTGGTGTCTCTCGCGGTCACCGGCGTGACGTTGCACGTGCTGTGGCCGGCGGTCCCGCTCGCCGCTGCCCTGGCCCTCGGCGCGGCGCTTGGTCCGACCGACGCCGTGGCGGTCGCGTCACTGAGCAAGGAGGCGAAGCTCACCCAACGTCAGCTGAACGTGCTGCGTGGCGAAAGCCTGTTCAACGACGCGGCCAGCATCGTGGGATTCCAGTTCGCATGCCTCGCCGCGCTCACGGGCACCTTCTCCGTCGCCCAGTTCGCCAAGGGCATCACCGCCAGCTTCTTCGGCGGTGTGGCCGTCGGCATCGCCGCCGGCCTTCTGTTCAACCATCTCGTGCTGCTGCTGAGGCGGTACCGCATGGAGACCATGACACTGCGCATCGGCATTGAGGTGCTGATTCCCTTCACCGCATATGTGACCGCCGAACACATCCATGTATCCGGGGTCTTGTCCGTCGTCGCGGCCGGGTTGCTCATCACCTTCCAACGATACGGCTTCGGCAGTGATATCGCCCGCACGAACCTGGTGTCGAACTCGGTGTGGCAGTTCATCGAATTCACGCTCAACGGCGCCGTGTTCGTGCTGCTTGGCCTTGAGCTTCCCATCGCCATGCGGTCCAGCTGGCAGAACGAGTCGGTCAGCAGCGGCATGCTGGTGCTCGCCGTGCTGGTACTCACCGTGGTGTCGCTCGTCATACGCTTCCTGTGGATGCTGGTCATGCTGCGGGTGACGAAGGACCGTGCCACCCGCAAGCGGCGCAAACTGACCCGCGACCGTGTGCACAGCGCGCTGGTGATGACGTTCGGCGGCCCCAAAGGCACGATCTCATTGGCATTGGCGTTCACGCTGCCGAACGGCATCGACGAGGCAACGCACATCCCCCTGCGCAGTGCCCTGCTGTTCATAGTCTCCGGATACATCGTGGCGTCCCTGGTACTGGCGAACATCATCCTTCCGCTGCTTGCACCGCGCGACGACGACGTGGAGGGAGAGGAGTATGCGAAGGACAACGTGGAGATGCTGCGCCGAACGCTCACGAAGATCGCCGAGCTCGACAGCCCGGAGACACATGAGGAGGTCCGAGCCGTCATGCATTCCTACACGGAACGCATCGACCGGGTCAAGCTTGCGGTGCCCCAGGAGACCATCAAACGCGAGCAGAAGGTTCGCGTCGCCACGCTCGAATGGGAGCGTGCATGGCTGAACGGCCTGCTGGAACGGCATCCGGAGAAGGAGGACGCCGCCGAACAGCTCATCACCCGTCTCAACAGCTCCCTCAACCATCTGACCGGCTCGGGGGGTCACCACATCCAGATCCGTCAGGCCAAGCCGCGGCGCCAGGCCATGATCCTGCTGCGTAGGATCTGGGCCGTGCTGGCGAGGGTGACGCCCGGACTGGACCCGCATAGGACGGACATGATGCGCAGCATCCAGATCGAACTGTTCGAGGCCACCATCGGACATCTGAAGGACGAGGTGCTCACCGACGTGGACAACGCGGAGATCATCGCGAGGCTGATCGGCGAATACCGTGCCGCGCTGAGCACTTTGCACGCGAAGGCCTCGTCGTTGCCGACTCTCTCCTCGCTTCCCTCAAGACAGGGTGTGGATGACGTGCGCACGCAGACGTTCCGGCTCGAACTGGAGACGATTCGCGAGATGCTGGAAGAGGAGGAGATCACACGGGGGCAGGCCAAGATGATGAGGCAGAACGTCTACCTCATGCAGGCGGATGCGGTGCTCTAGCGGGCGTCGTGCGCCCACGACATCCGCTATGCTGTGCGTATATAGTGACTTTCCATCGATGAAAGAGGGGACCATGAGCGACGGTTCGAAGACCACCGCTACCGATGCCGACGGGTTCAGCACGCTCGGCTACTATTACGCGTTCGATGCCGACACCGAGATCGACGATATGAATCTGGAGGCGGTGATATGCGCGGACCAGCCGTCCAAGGGCCTCGGCGGGGTCGCGGTCAGCGTCCGTGTCAACGACGAGATCAAGGCGTCGGCGGGGCAGAGGAGGGTCATGGAGACCCTGTCCATGCTCATCAACCAGCAGCTTCCCCATCGTGACGACGCCGTCGTGGTGGCACGCTACGCCATCTCCATCTGCGAGGAGCCTCCGGAAGGCGCCGTGGTGCTGTGCCGTTTCAGCGCCAGACGCGAAGACCAGGGCGACCGCATCGTCACGCAGCTCAAGGCGGGCCGTAACAAGGCCGTCGACGAACGCGTGCTTGCCGGTGGACGGCGCGTGATCCACTACCTCACCGACTTCCTCGACCGGCTGGAGGTCGCCGCCCGCCGGGACGAGTAGATCCAGTCGGATGAGGTGAACGGCCGCTTAAGCCAATGCGAACAACGCGTGTCCTGTTTTCGTGCGCTTCCGTCCCTACGGGAATTTAGACTTGATTAGGTCGCGACGATGTTGTGGCCGCCTGAATCCAGAGAACGACGGAAAGGCGCGCATGTCATCATTATCCCCAACCGAGGATTTCATCGGGAAAAGCGTTGTCACGCTCGACGATCTCAGCACTGAGCAGATCGAGCTCCTCCTGCGCAAGGCGCAGTACATCGACGCAAATCGCAAACTGGTCTCGCATACCTGCGACGGACGGATCATCGCAACGCTCTTCTACGAACCGAGCACCCGCACACGCCTGAGCTTCGAGACCGCCATGCTGCGTCTCGGCGGCCGCGTCATCGGATTCGCCGGAGCCCAGCAGTCATCGGTCAGCAAGGGCGAATCCATCGCCGACACGTTGAAGACCGTCGCGAACCTCGCCGACGTCGTCGCCATCCGGCATCCGAAGGAGGGTGCCGCGCTGGTGGCGTCCGAAGCCGTGGACATCCCCGTGATCAACGCGGGCGACGGCGGCCACATGCATCCGACGCAGACGCTCGCCGACCTGTGCACGCTGCAGTCGCGGTTCGGCCGCGTCGACAATCTGACCGTGGGCCTGTGCGGCGACCTCACCTTCGGCCGCACCGTGCACTCGCTCATCGAGACGCTATGCCGCTTCGGCAACGTGAACTTCGTGCTCATCAGCCCCGACGAGCTGAAGACCCCGCAGTACGTGATCGACCGCATCAACGCCACCGACAGCTGCACATACGTGGAGGTCAGGGACCTCGTATCCGTGATCGGTGACCTCGATGTGCTCTACATGACCCGCGTGCAACAGGAGCGTTTCTTCAACGAGGACGATTACCTGCGGCTGCGCGACACCTACATCCTCGACGAGGACAAGCTCGGCCTCGCCAAAAAGGACATGGCCGTGCTCCATCCGCTGCCCAGGGTCAACGAAATCGCGGTGGAGGTCGACCACGACCCGCGCGCCGCCTACTTCGAACAGGTAAGGAACGGCATGCTCATGCGCATGGCCCTGGAATGCTCCGTGCTGGGCGACGAGCTGCCCGGCTTCGACCCGGCCGGCGTGGACGCCGTCAACGCAAAGGAGGTGGCCGCCTGATGGAGGTGACCAGCATCACGGAAGGCATCATCATCGACCACGTGCCCGCGGGCACGGCGCTGAAGGTGCTCAACTATCTCAACATCAACCCGTCCACGGCCCGTCTTGCACTGATCATGAACACGACCAGCCACCAGTTCGGGTCCAAGGACATCATCAAGATCGAAGGCGAGCAGGACATCGACCTCAATGTGCTCGGCCTTGTTGCACGGCAGGCGACCGTCGACGTGGTGCACGGCGGGCGGATCGTGGAGAAGCTCACCCCGAACCTTCCCGAGCATGTGACCAACGTCATCAGCTGCGTGAACCCCCGCTGCGTGACCACCATCGAACGCGGCATCAAGCAGCGATTCCACCTCGTGCATTCCGAACGTATGGAATACCGCTGCGACTACTGCGACGAGGAAGCCAAGTTCTAGCCCCTTACAGCGAAAGGAAACGCACATGCTCACATTGCGCAACATCACCGTGTGGAACACCGGCGAGGCCATCGACCTGGTGGTTCCCGAAACCGACGGGGCGCGGTTCCTCCGCGATGAGGGCGCCGTCTCGGAAGGCGAGGTCGACGCCACGGGCCTCACCCTGGCCCCGGGCTTCGCCGACCCGCATGTGCATTTCCGCGACCCAGGCCAGACCTACAAGGAATCCATGGTCTCCGGCGCCGCCGCCGCGGCATCCGGCGGCTACACGAATGTGCTCATCATGCCGAACACCGTGCCGGCGATGGATGGCGTGACCATCACGGATCCCACCCGTGCCGGCGCCGCCGAGGTGCTCGGCAGGGGCTTCGACGACGTCATCGACTTCCTCCAGCACTACGAACCCGCCCATGATGTGAGTCTTCCGGTCCGCTACGACCTGTGCGTGTGCGCGTCGAAGGGCCGTGCCGGACGGGAGGCCACGGATCCCGAGGATT
This sequence comes from Bifidobacterium catulorum, assembly GCF_003129925.1. Taxonomy (GTDB): domain Bacteria; phylum Actinomycetota; class Actinomycetes; order Actinomycetales; family Bifidobacteriaceae; genus Galliscardovia; species Galliscardovia catulorum. Next base: position 8,720 of record NZ_QFFN01000031.1, read on the forward strand.
GGCGTTGGTACATGCGCGGCGTGGCCGAAGGGGAGAAGGATTCGTTCCAGCTGGCCCATCCGGTGACCGCGATCAGCGACGATGGTTCCGCCGTCACCCCGGAGACACTCGACGACGTGCTGCGCGTGGCGAAGGAGACGGGGCTTCTGCTGATCGAGCACTGTGAGCACCATGACACCGGCGCCGTCAACGACGGCCCCGTCTCACGAGAACTCGGTGTGCCGGGCATACCCGAGGACACGGAGCTGAGAATCGTCTCGCGGGACATCGCCAAATCCCGCGAGACCAGCGTGCATATCCACTTCCAGCATGTGAGCACGGCCATCTCCTTCGACGCCATCCGCAAGGCCAAGGCCGAGGGCCTGCCCATCACCTGCGAGACAGCCCCGCATTATCTCGCATTGAGCGACGAGGCGTTGCTCGAATACGGCACCCTCGCCAAGATGAACCCGCCGCTGCGTTCCGAGGCCGACCGGCGTGCCACGATAGAGGCGATCGAGGACGGCACCGTCGACCTGCTCGCCACCGACCATGCGCCGCACACGCTGGAGGAGAAGGAGCGAGGGTTCCTTGAGGCCCCCAATGGCATCATAGGCCTCGAATGCGCGTACGGCGTTTGCCACAAGGTGCTCGTCGACGGCGGCCACATCTCCGACGCGCGTCTCATCGAGCTCATGGCGGTCGCGCCGTCGCGCCTCATGGGGCACGACCCCGCCGACATCGCGGCGATGCTCGCAGATTCCGCGCATACCGGCGGGCGACGGACGTTCGACCTGGGCACGGTGGAGCATCCCGAATCCACGGACCTCGTCGTCCTCGACACGAAGACGACTTGGACCGTCGACCCGGAACGGTTCCATTCCAAGGCGCGTAACACACCATTCGGCGGTTGGGACGTCACAGGTCGACCGCTCGCCACTATCATCGGCTCCAAGCTCGTCTTCAGCCGTCTGTAGACAACACGAGGAAGGACATCATGGACCGTCTAATCGACGCCATCAAAGCGAAGAACAACCCCAGCGTCGTCGGACTCGATCCAAAACCGGCGCTGCTGCCCAAACAGCTCATCGACCACGCGCGTGAAGCCACCGTGAGCGAAAGCGAGATGGGCAACCCCATGGAGGCCGAAGCCGCATGGTCCATCAACTTCGCCGCCATGTACCTCAGGTTCAACACCACGGTCATCGACGCGGTGAAGGACATCGTCCCCGCGGTCAAACCGCAGATCGCCATGTACGAGGCACTGGGCGAGGCAGGGCTGTGGATGTACGCCCGTACCTGCAAATACGCCCAGGACAACGGCCTGTACGTGCTCGGAGACGTCAAGCGCGGCGACATCGGCTCCACCGCCGAGGCATACGCCCACCATCTCAGCGGATTCCCGCTGCGATTTTCCGACGTGGCCAGCGCCGACGAGGTCGAGAACGTGCAGCGCAACGCCGCCGCGCTCGCCGCCGACGTGGAGGACTACGACGAGAACGGCGACGAATTCCAGTTCGGATCCGAATGGTACGAGGACGCCGTCACCGTGAACCCATATCTCGGCACCGACGGGATCACCCCGTTCATCGACGCGGCCAAAGGCAACGACAAGGACGTGTTCATCCTTGTGCGCACGTCCAATCCGTCGAGCAGCGAAATCCAGGAGCTGGAGCTCAGGGATGGGGGGCGCGTCTACGAGCATGTGGCCGATCTCGTCGAACGATGGGGCGCAGACACCATCGGCGACCATGGGTATTCGCGAGCCGGCGCCGTCGTCGGCGCCACGCACCCGGAGGAGGGCGCGAGACTGCGCGAGCGCATGCCGCATACGTTCTTCCTCGTGCCCGGCTACGGGGCGCAGGGAGGCACGGCGGCCGATGTGGCGCGCATGTTCGACGCCAATGGTTCAGGGGCGATCGTGAACTCCTCTCGCGGCATCATCGGCGCATGGAGGAAGCACCCCGACTATGGCGAGGACCTTGATCTCGACGAGGCGTTGCAGATCGTCGGCGAAAGCGCCAGGGAGGCCGCCGAACGCATGCGCGACGACCTCGATTCGGCCCTAAGGCACTGAAGGAGGCCGGTGATTTGACCACAGACACGTTCATCCCCACGTCCACCAGGGAGAGACTGGCCCATGGCCGTGCCGTCGTCGATGCGGCGGTCGGCCACGGGTTTTTCCCGCCCCGGCACACCGTCGAGGTCGCCGACGTCATCGAACTCGATGCCGGTGTGACCCGCATCACCATCCGTGACCCATACATCGCCTCGCATGGCCGTCCCGCCCAGTTCGTGGATTTCTTCACCCAGGATCCCACGAGGCTGATGCCCCGGCCGTTCGGCATCAGTGAGATCCAGGATGATCTGGTGAGCTTCATCTTCGCCGTCGTCGGCGATGGCACGCGGGAGCTCGCCGGTCTTGCCCCCGGGGACGCCGTCGACGTCATGGGCCCCCTAGGCCACGCCTTCGACACCGGTGCCCCGGCGAACTACGTGCTTGTGGCCGGAGGCCTCGGCGTGCCCCCGCTGATCCACGCGGCCCAGCATATCGCCGGCGACGGGAACAGCGAGTCCACTGCGGTGTTCGGCTACCGGAGGAACCATTTCGCCGACGAATACGTGGACCGGTACGCCGACCGCACCTACAGCATCGATGAGTCGGAGGGCAACGTGATCACGCTGCTCGACCGCATGGAGGACGAGCTTACCGGAGGGGACCTGCCGCCCGTGATCCTCTCCTGCGGCCCATTGCCCATGATGAAAGCGGTCGCCTCGTGGGCTGCAGAACGGGGCATTCCCTGTCAGCTCAGCCTCGAACAGCGCATGGGCTGCGGCTATGGCACCTGCGTGCTATGCACCACCGACACCGTGGACGGGCGACTCAAGGTCTGTGCGGACGGCCCGGTATTCACCCGCGAACAGCTGGGATGGGAGTGACGACCATGAACGACAACGCAACGAACACGGTCCCGGGGACGGATCTGTACGATCATGAATGGAAGCACCCGACCCTGGTGGCCGGCGTTCCGTGGAAGAATCCCGTGGGCACCGCGTCCGGCACGTTCCAGTACGCCGCCGTACGCTGGTTCTACGATGTGAGCAGGCTCGGCGCGGTAACCACCAAGGGCGTCTCCCCGGTTCCATGGGAGGGCAATCCCGGAGTGCGCACCGCCGAGGGTCCGGCTAGCAACATCAACGCCGTGGGTTTGCAGAACCCCGGAGTCGACCATTATCTCGTCGACGACCTGCCCAAGCTCAAGGAGATCGGCGCGAACGTCGTGGCCAACGTCGCCGGACATAGCGACGATGACTATGCCGAGGTCGTCGCCAAGCTCGCCGACTCCCCGGCGGACATGCTGGAGATCAACGTGAGCTGTCCGAACGTCTCCGCCGGCGGCATGAGCGTGGGCACCGACCCGGTGGCGCTTTCCCGTCTCATCACCCGCCTGCGCGGGATGACCGACAAGCCCATGATCGTCAAGCTCACGCCGAACGTCACCGACATCACCGTACCCGCACGGGCCGCGGCCGAGGCCGGTGCCGACGCGTTGAGCCTCATCAACACCATCGTCGGCATGCGCATCGACACCCGCACCGGGCGTCCGGTCATCGACCACGTCACCGGCGGTGTCTCCGGCCCCGCCGTGCTGCCCATAGGCCTGGCGCGCGTCTGGCAGGTGCGCACCGCGCTGCCGGACATCCCCATCATCGGCATCGGAGGCATCGACTCCGGCGAGAAGGCCCTCGAATACCTGTATGCGGGGGCGAACGCCGTCGAAGTGGGCGCCGCCGCCCTGTTCGACCCCATCGCGCCACTGCGAGTCGCCCGCGAGCTCGACGACCTGCTCGACGAACGTCCCGAACTCGCCGCCCGACTGGCCGCAGGCGAGACCTGGCGCTGACCATCAACACACAAGGAAGGCTGACCCAACACCATGACCACCGCATCGCTCGACATCCGCTTCACGCAGTTCCTGCTCGAATCCAAGGCGCTGAAGTTCGGCGAGTTCACGTTGAAATCCGGACGCAGATCCCCGTACTTCATCAACGCCGGCGCCTTCGACGACGGCCGCAAGATCGCCACGCTCGGCGCATTCTACGCCGAGAAGATCGCCGCCGAGATCGAGGCCGGCAACCTGCCAGGGGACATCGACACCGTGTTCGGCCCCGCCTACAAGGGCATCCCGCTCGGCGTCTCCACCGCCATCGCCCTGACCTCCGCCCATGGCATGGAGATCGGCTACACATTCGACCGCAAGGAGAGGAAGGACCATGGCGACGGCGGCATGATGGTCGGCACGCAGCTGACCGACGGCATGAAGGTGCTTCTCGTGGACGATGTGATGACCGCAGGCACCGCCGTGCGCGAGGTCATCCCCAAGCTCAAGGCCGAGGCGGATGTGAAGGTCGTGGGACTGGTGTTGTCCGTCGATCGCATGGAGAAGACCAGGGACTCGGATCTGTCGGCGGTCAGGGCCGTGGAACGGGAGTTCGGGTTCCCCGTGTTCGCCATCGCCGACGTGCGAGAGATCTTCGACGCCGGCCAGCGCATCGCCAACGCCGACGGCACGCCCTATGTCACAGAGGGGATCAAAGCCGCCGCCGACGCCTACCTCGACGAATACGGCGCCTGACCGCAGCGTCCGGGCCCCGTCCTCGGGAGGGGCCCGGACGCTTGCTTTTTCTATATCCTAATTTCCAATATCATACCCGCTTTCATATGAATTCCTCCCGGAGATGGGAACGTTGACGAAGAACAACGACGAACGACTGATCACCAGGGATGTCGCCCTGGTCATGATAGCGACCTTCTGCTTCATGGCCAGCAACATGCTCGCCACACCGCTCATGGCGGGCTACTCGGAGGAGCTTGGGGCGTCGGGAGTCCTGATGGGACTCGTCTCCGGCGCCATGACCATCGTCGCCCTGTTCTGCAGACCCATCGCCGGCAATCTATCCGATAGGACCAGCAAACGCATGCTCGTCGCCGTGGGATCGGCGCTGTATCTCGTGGCCAGCGTATGGTATTCGATCGCATCGGGCCCTGTATCGCTCATCGTGGCACGCATGGTCAACGGCGTCGGATTCGCATGCTGCTCGGTATGCCTGGCCACGTGGATGTCCATGCTGCTGCCGATTCGGCACATGGGAGCCGGGATGGGACTCTACGGCACCATGAACGCGCTCGCCATGGCCATCGGCCCGGCCATAGGCATCAAGGCGCAGCAGCTCATCGGATACCGTCATACGTTCCTGATCTCCGCGGCAATCGCCATGCTCATGGTGGCGTCCGTGCTGTTCGTGCATGACGGCGGCAACCCAGTCGCAAGCGGCAAAGTCCCGAATCCCGCGGAACCGCTCAACCGTCGATTCACCATCCGCTCCGTGATGGAGCCCAGGGTCGTGCCGCTGTCCCTCGTGTTCATGCTGTTCGCCATACCGTATTTCGCCACGCAGACGTTCCTCGTATCCTATGTGGCGGCACGTCATGTGACGGTCGAGGTCAGCCTGTTTTTCCCCGTCTACGCCATCGCGCTGCTGATCATGCGCATCACCCTGCGCGACCTGTTCGACGAGAAGGATTTCCGCTTCTTCATGCGCGTCTGCTCGCTGCTCATGCTCGCAGCACTGCTATGCCTCGACTTCATGCGCGGCGACGTCATGCTGCTTCTCGGGGCGATCCTCATGGCAGGGGGCTACGGCGTCATGAGCTCCGTCACCCAGTCGCAGGCCGTCATCATCGCAGGCAAGGCGCGCAGCGGAATCGCCAACGGCACGTACTACGCAGGCATCGACCTCGGAATGTCGTTGGGACCCGTCATAGGGGGACTGCTGTACGCTAACATCCCCCTCCCATGGTTCTACCCGCTGTTCATGCTCGCCATGCCCCTCGCATGGGCGTTGTACCTCGCCACGGCAAACCATATCCATCCGTCACGTCAGGAGTGACAAGTGACACAAGTGACAGGGGATAGGGAAAAGGCGTGAACCTGAAACACGTCGACGAAACATGACAGTGGTTACATTACGGATGACGTAATCGTATGACATATGAATGAGTGGCTTATGACATCGGAGCACAGCAACGGCAGGGGCATTTCGGCGAAGGCCGTCTCGTCAAGGGAGCGATGGCAGCGGGCGAAGAAGAGAAGGACCCGCGGCCGCATCCGCGAGGCCGCCATGCGGCTGTTCCTCGAACACGGCTACGACGAGGTGACCGTCCAACGGATAGCCGCGGCCGCCGACGTCACGCCGATCACTCTATTCAGGTATTTTCCGAGGAAGGAGGACATCGTCGTCGATATCCCGTTGCCGGATGAGCCGTCCGCGGCCGCGTCGCGACGATGGGATAAGGAACGAACCCGGATGACGGCCTCCGACATCGCGGACGCCGTCGTATTTGACGTCGTTAAACGGTTCGACGACGTCAAATACGACGTGCTGGCGCAACGAATGGCCATCATCAACGGCACAGGTTCGCTGCGCCGTGCCCTATACGCGCGGATACCCCAATGGGCGTCCGCGCTCGCCGAACTGTTTCCCCTTGACGACGATGACGAGGACGGCCTCGCCACACGGCTGCGGTACGGCGTAGCCGTCACCATGCTGATAGAGGTCTTCTCCGAATGGGCCCGGTGCCGGGACCACGCCACCATTACCGACGCCGAGATCCTGACGCAGATCATGGTCGAAACGAGGAACGTCATGGCGTGACCCCGGTCGTCCTTGCCGGTCTGCTGCTAAGCTGGGCATGATGACGGTTGTCCTGAAACCGTCACTGAATCGATCTCAGGAATCAATCACAAAGTCCGATCAAAGGGGATTGACATGACCAACATGACCGATGGGAACATGGACATGAACGGAATGGGCGAATCGGATGACGTCACGCCCGAAATCGTGGACGGGGGACGTTCCCGCTCCTGTCCGTGGAAAACGTTGGGTAACCGTGACGGCCTGATGCCTTCAATCGCGTCCGCCGCGCTTATGGCGGGCGTCATCGCCGTCAGCTGCTACGGGCAGTATCTGCTGACCAAATGGGCATGCAAGGCGGCCATACGGCAGACCCGACGCTGATATCGCCGCGCCGGACCGGTCGGATGGCCCGGCCGGTCCTCGATCGTCGGGTGATGAATCGGTGAATCACTTTGTGAACGGTTCGGACGCCTTGTCGAGCGCATCCATCTCGTCGGCTGACAGATCAAGCGTGGAGGATGCGAGGAGCGCAGGCAGTTGCTCGGGCGTACGAGCGGAGACGATCGGACCGGCGACCTGCGGACGATGACGCAGCCATGCGAGCGCGACCGTGGCTATCGCCGCGTCATGTGCCTTGGCGACCTCGTCGAGCGCGTCGACCAGGGCGAAGCCGTCGGCGTTGAGATAGTCGGAGACCATGCCTTGACGCGCCTTGCCCTCGGCGTCGGCCGCGGAACGGTACTTGCCGGTCAGGAAGCCGGCCGCCAGAGAGAAATACGGGAACACCGCGAGACTCTCGCGTTCGGCGACCGTGGCGAGCGTGCGCTCGTAGTTTCCGCGGGCGACGAGGTTGTAGTGCGGTTCCAGCGCGACCGGCAGCACGTAGCCGTGCCCGCGTGCGATGCGGAACCATTCCTCGATGCGGTCGGCCGTATAATTCGACAGACCGATCGCACGGATCTTGCCGGCGCGGACGAGCTCGTCGAACGCCGCCGCCGTCTCTTCAAGCGGGACCGACTCGTCGTCGAAGTGCGCATAATACAGATCGATGGTGTCGACTCCAAGGCGTAGCAGGGACTCGTTCGCGGCGGCGATCACGTTGTCGTGGGACAGTCCCTTGTACTGCGGGTGTTCGCTGACCTTCGTGGCGACGACCACCTTGTCGCGGTTGCCGCGTACGGCCAGCCAGCGGCCGAGGATGATTTCGGATTCGCCGCCCGCGTTGCCCGGCGCCCACGCCGAGTACACGTCGGCCGTATCGATGAAGTTGCCTCCGGCCTCGACATACTCGTCAAGGACCCTGCGGCTCGAAGTCTCATCGCTGGTCCAACCGAACGTGTTGCCGCCCAGCACCAGCGGAAACACCTTGAGGTCGCTGCCACCGACCTTCACACGTGTGTCACTCATGACTCGTCCTTTCGTCTCATGTCGTCGTTCGTCTCATGCCGTCGTTCGTTTCCGTCGTTCGTCTCATGCCGTCGTTCGTTTCCGTCGTCCGTGACGGGACGAGTGGCATATGGACAGGTGCCATTGCCGCCCGTACACCCATCATTATGTCGCTTCGAGCCAAACGATACGCGGGGTTCGTCATTCAACCCGCTTATGGCGAACGAGTCTTGCGTGTCCCTCACGTCCGGCGTTTCCCCGCCGAGGGTCATGACCTCCCTGATTCGACGAGTGCGACACCGGCTCCGGCCATCTCCACGCGCGCGGCGGCGCCCAGCTCCTCGCTGACCGGCACGGTCAGGTCCTCGAACACGGTGACGGCGTATCCAAGCCGTTTCGCGTCGAGCGCGGTCTCCTTGACGCAATGCGATTCGGCGATGCCGACCACATCCACTTCGTTGACTCCGGCGGCCTTCAGCGCGTCGGCGAGCATATGTCCCGCGGCCTGCGCGGCCTTGACGTCGTCGCGGCCTTGGATGCGATTCGTGTTGTCCTCGATGCCCTCGAAACCGGAGTAGGCCGCCGAATACTGGCCCTTCTTGAAATGGTGCGTGATGCCGAGCGCCTCGATCGCGGGATGCAGCCGCGCGTTCGGGGTGCCCGCCTTGCCGTGCACCGGCCATGTGTCCACGAAATCGGGGTTCTCGGACCAGTGCGAGCCAGGCTCGATGTGCCAGTCCTGCGTGGTGGCGATGAACGCATAGTCGTCACGGTGTTGTTGCACGTATGCGGCGATCCGCGCGGCGACGGCATTGCCACCTTCCACGCCGAGCTCGCCGCCCTCGCAGAACGTCGGCTGCACGTCCACCACGATCAACGCCTTCGTCATGACGTCCGTCTTCATCATCCCGGTCATGCCGTTCCCCCTCCGTGTTGTGATGCCTTCACCCTTACCCTACAGGGTACCGATGAATCCAAATCCGGAAAAGTACCTGGAGAAGGAAATCTCCTTGAATATGAGGTGTGCCGGGGAGAGTGCCTACGCCGGTCGCCCGCTTCGTCGTGATGACGAACACACGGCCGCGGCACCATCCATCATCGACGGCCTCTCCGAACGACGGACCCGGCCGTATCATGGCCATGATGGCCGCGGACGCTGACGGGCGTGCAGACACGATTCCGGCCAAGGGGAGGACAGGCAATGCTGGACCATATCACCCTGCATGTCAGGGACATCGACCGCAGCGTCGCGTTTTATCGCGATGCGCTCGCACCGCTCGGATACATCGTCAAGGCGCATCACGAACCCACCCTCGGATTCGGTGTGGACGACGGCACACCCCACTCCGACTTCTACATCTCACCGATGAATACGGAGGAGGACACGGGTCCGGCGTCGCCGGTAACCCACATCGCCCTGCTCGCACCGGACCGGGCGTCCGTGCGCGCATTCCATGCGACGGCGCTCGCCGCCGGGGGCAGGGACAACGGCGCCCCCGGTCCGCGCCCCTACCATCCCGGATACTATTCGGCGTTCGTGCTCGACCCGGACGGCAACAACATCGAGGCGGTAGTCGACTGGTCCGGCTGGTTCGGGGAGGGCTCTCGCTCCGACACGATATGATGGGGACGGACATGTAATGACCGCGGGGAAGGGGACCGACGATGTCCGAACCATACTCATCCGAACATTCGCACCGTGCGCGAAACATGCATGCCGCGCTTCTGGGGACTGTCCCAATGATTCGTGCGGATGATCTCATGGCCGACGATCATCCGGTGCGTCGTTTCGACGGAGCGCGCAGGATACGGTCCAGTGCGTTGCTGCGGGCGCTCGTGTTCATCTGCATCATGACGTTCGTGTCTGGACTGACCGTCGGTCTCGCCCGGTCGAATTCCATGGAGACGGCCTCGTTCGGCGAACTGGTAGGCGCAGTCGCCGCCTATCTCATCGTCGTCCTCGTGATGGAGGAACGCCGCGCGCCGGTGGAATTGGCGCCGTCGCGCGCCTTCGATCTGATCCGGGGCATGGCGGCCTCGTTCGCATGCATCGCAATCTGCATCGGCATCGTCGCATTGCTGGGAGGGTACCGGATCGTCGGCTTCGACCCGGGATACAGCCCGTGGTCCGATCTGCTGGTATTGGGATTCACCGCCGGCATCGCCGAGGAGATCATGATGCGCGGCATGTTGCTGCGTCTGGTGGAGGAGTCTCTTGGCTCATGGGGCGCCGTCGTGGTATCCGCGCTGGTGTTCGGCCTGGTGCATATCGCCAACCCCGACGGAACGTTGTGGGGAGGCATGGCCATAGCCATCGAGGCGGGATTGCTGTTCGGCGCGATCTATCTTGCCACGAGGTCGTTGTGGTGGTGCATCGGCTTCCATTTCATGTGGAACATCGCCGAAGGTCCTGTTTTTGGTTCCATAGTCTCCGGCACGGGAGCCCGGCGATCGTGGCTGGTCGCTCAATGGCAGGGGCCGGACCTGCTGACCGGAGGGGCCTTCGGACTTGAAGCCAGCATCGTGCCGGTCGTGCTGTTGGGATCTTTGGCCATCGCCACGCTGGTCCATCTGCAGCGTCTTGGACGTATGATCGAACCGGTATGGATTCGTCGTAAGAGGCTGGGAAACGACCGGTCCGCCCAGTCGGTGTGACTGCATCCACGCGGTTTGAAGACGGGCTGACGGCGAAAACCGTCAGGGCATCGTGCGCTTTCCAAGACCTTGCCGATGGTTTTCAGAACAGACGCGGTTGCTCCCCGCGATCGAGCGGTCGAATGAGTTCGGGGCCGTCTCCGTCCAGGGGAGCGACCTCGTGGAAGGCGAGGGCGCGGGACAGCGGCTCCCCGGCGTGGCGGACCCGCGAGAGCAGTGTCGTGCCGTCGACCGCCGGGTCCAGCCATGCGTTGCCTTCCGTGGGTGCCACCAGCATGGGCATCCGATTGTGCACGGAGGACGGTCCATCCACAGCCGGGCAGGTGATGATGGCCGCCGTCAGCATCCATGGCGACGCGGCTGACGTCCGCCACCATGAGTACAGCCCCGCCATGTGCAGCGGCACGTCGTCGTCGGCATGAAAATAGAACGGTTTTGCGCCATGCCATTCGTAGTATCCCGATGCGGGGATGATGCATCGCATGGCTCGCGTCGATTCGGCGAACGTCGGTTTGGATGCGGCCGATTCCACCCGTGCGTTATAGGTGGGGTACGGCAGATCGCTCGTCCCGCTCCACCGGGGGATGAGCGACCAGTATGCTCCGGCAAGATGGCGACGCCCGTCCTTTCCCTGCGCTATGACGGCGATGGTCCTCTTGGGCGTGACTCCGTACGTTGGTGCGGGAAGCGACGTGGCGTCGATGTCGTCCTCGTCTACGGCGAACCGTTCCGCCACGGCATCCCAATCCAGATCCAACGCGAATCTCCTGCACATGGCACTGCCTTTTCCCGGGGTCAGAACCTCATGCCCAGAGAGGCGAGGTCCCTTCTTGCCTGTTCGGCATCGGTGAAGCGGAACGCGTGCATGCCGACGGCGCGTGCCCCGTCCACGTTCCTGGGCGTGTCGTCGAGGAACACCGAGGATGCCGCCCTGAGTCCGAAACGGTCCAGTGCAAGCTCGTAGATGTCGGCGTCCGGCTTGTGCAGCTTCTCGACGCCGGAGACCACCGTGCCATCCAGCAGCTCGCCCAGCTGCGGGAATTTGTCGAATGCGATGTGGATGGTCTCGTGAGACCAGTTCGTCAGCCCCCATACGCCATAGCCGGCGGCCTTCAGGTCCTGGAGCAGTCGCTCCATGCCGGGCAGCATACGGGGCAACGCATCGCCATAATGGTCCACGTAGTAGCGGAAGATTCCGGCGATGTACTCGCCCTGTTCACGCGCCACGTCGGGAAGGATGTCTACGACGTCCTCGCCGGCATCCATCCGGTCCTCGTAACGGAAGAAGCCATGAGGGTCGTCGTCGGCGCAGATACGGTCGACGACCTCCGGCGGGAAATGGCCTTCAAGGCATGCACGGCACCGCCAATCCAGCAGGACTCCGCAGAAATCGAAGATGACGTCGGTGACGGGGGATTCGTTGCTCATGTCTCTCCTTATGGTCCGGTTTCGATGCGTCAGCTCAACGATTGAGAGTCTATCGCACCATGGCCACCGTGGACATGGGGGGCGATGCCGTGCCCCAGTCGCGCCGGAGGCCACGGATGGGGCTACACTGGGACAGGAGTGCCGGGTGAACGACGCAGTTGCAGGGCCTAAGGAGTGTGAGCCCATTGTCCGATTGGAATTCCGAACAGTATCTGAAGTTCGAGACGGAACGAACGCAGCCATCGATCGATTTGGCGAGGAGGGTCAAGCAGGTGATTCCCGGTCCGAACATCATAGCCGACCTCGGTTGCGGCCCGGGCAACAGCACCACCGTATTAAGAAGGGAGTTCCCCGACTCGCGCCTGTTCGGCATCGACAACTCGCCGAACATGATCACCAGCGCCAAAAGGAACCATCCCGGCATCGAATTCCTCCTCGGCGATGTCCATCACCTTCACGGCCGCTATGATCTCATGTTCTCCAACGCATGTCTGCAATGGGTCCCCGGGCATCGTCTGCTCATCCCGCAGCTCATGGAATCCCTCAATCCCGGAGGGGTCCTCGCCGTGCAGGTGCCCATGGTCGAGCAGACGCCGTTGTTCCGCATCATCGCTGAAGTCGCCAACGACCCCCGCTGGAACCTCGGCGACGTGCTGCGAGGCAAGAACGGCACACTGCGTCCCGAGGAATACTTCGGCATCCTCGCCGCCACCAGTTCGGATTTCACCCAGTGGGAGACGACCTACTACCATCGCATGCCGTCGGCCGATGCGCTTGTCGAATGGGTGAAGGGCGCCCGCATGCAACGCTATCTCGCCGTGCTGGACGAACGCGATGAAACCGGCAAGGCAGCCGAACGCTTCGAGCAGGAGGTCGCATGGCGGGTCAACTCCGCCTACGTGCCGCAGGCCAATGGCGAGGTCATACTCAGATTCCGCCGGTTCTTCTTTATCGCGAAGAAATAGTCACAGGATGTTTCCGGTCGTCGTCATATTACGAGTCAACACGTCGTCTAGTAATGGTTCGTCATCGACCGGACGGTTCGGACGCCCGTGCCGCCATGACGCGCGTTGACGCCTTGTTCGTCGGGCTTCGTATCATCGTTTCGTCCGTAAACCGAACGAAAGGGTGATGGTGACGCAGCCGAAGGCGAATATGGCCATACAGGGTAATGATGCACGGGGGGATGTCGTCCCCGTCATCTTCATACATGGCATGGGTGTCGACCACCGTTCCCTGATGCTGCTGGACGGGGTCTTCCCCGGGTCGATGCGACGCATCTACCTGGACCTGCCGGGCTTCGGCGGAACCCCGGCGCTGAACGGTGAGGGCGGGCTGCCGGAAATGGCCGACTGGCTGCAGTCCACCATCGACGACGTCATCGGCGGCAGCGGGGCCTTTGCCATGGTCGGCAACTCCATGGGAGGTGCCCTGGCCCGCGAAATACTGGCCAGGGAGCCGAAACGCGTGCTTGGTCTTGCCCTCCTTGCACCCGTGGTCGACCCGCGTCATGCGTACCGCAAGGTCGGGGAGCATGTCGTCGCCGACCCGAATCCGAAACTCATCCATGCATTGCCGCAGGAACAGGTCTTCGATTTCGTCACCATGGGCGTCAACCAGTCGTACGAAGCATGGAGACGCTACCAGCGGTTCATCCTTCCCGGCGTGCGCCTATGCGACCGCGAGGCCTGTGCGCGCCTCGGCGACCGGTATTTCCTCACCGATGTGCCCGAACGGATGTTCGGCACGTTCACAGGCCCCACGCTCATCGTCACCGGGCGAGAGGACCAGATCGTCGGCTATGAGGATCAGCACGCGCTGATACCACACTATCCGAATGCTGAATTCGTGGTGTTGGAGAACGCCGGCCACAACCTGTATATCGACCGCCCCGAGGAGACGGGCCGACTGGTGGGGGACTGGGCCGACAGAATCGTGGAAGCCGCCGCGAACCTCAATGCCGCATGATACAGTGGCTTGTCCGCAACGTTTCCGAAGAGGCTTCCGAAGAAAGAGAACCAACCCATGGCATTGACCAAGAAACAGATCAAGCAGCTCCGTTCGCTCGGCCAGCGGCTCAAGCCGGAGCTCATCATCGGCAAGAACGGCATCACCGACGCCACCATCGCCCAGGCCGAGGAAAGCCTTGAGGCGCATGAGCTCATCAAGTGCTCGCTGCTGGAGGGCTGCGGCTACACGGCCAAGGAGGCGGGTGAGGAGTTCGCCGAACGGCTGCATGCCGAACTGGTGCAGACCATCGGCCACCGTTTCGTGCTGTATCGTGAGACGGGCAAGGAAGGCGTCGAGAAGATCCGCCTGGTTCGCGAGTAGGATTTCGCTGTCTGCGATTCGACCCCTTTCCCGGATACCGAGAAGGGTGGATGGTCGCAGACGCGGAACCGCAGCATTGTCCAACCGCTTGAATCGCGGCTTTCCGGACCACAGTCATGCTCCATCGAGGTCGCCGTCGTCCCGTCTTTGCGGGATCGCCGAAAAGACTGGACGACGGCGGCGAGTACAGTGGTATGCAGGTTGCCGACAACAGGGGGCGCATATGTCGCTGAGCATGACGCAACGCAGGAACACCATACGTGAGTTCAGGAAGAATCTCGGATTGCTGGGGCTTTCGCCTGAAGACCTCGCCGAACACTTCGACGTGGACGAACGCTATATCAACGACATCATCGAACTGCGCAGCGGGGTGCTTGAGGACCCGTGGATAATCCGCAACTACCTGCTGGGCAAGGCGAAGGAGCGGGGCGTGGCGCTGGTGCCGTTCACCGCGCTGGTCGGCGACCACCACGACTACTGGTTCCTCGACGGTGCGATGATCGATGCGGGGGAGTTGCAATAGCACCGCATCGTCGGCATGAATCATACGAGTATGCGAATACACTATAGGGCTGGTTGCATAGGCAAGTGAATGTCTTATGCAACCAGCCCTTTGCTTTCATGACCTGCGGGATGGTCTCCCGTTTGTCTGCGATCAGTCGATCAGCGTATAGCCGTGGTCGGCGATGACGGACTTGAGCTTCTCAAGATACACCTCGGCGGCTTTGGAGAGCTTGGCGCGTTCATTGGTAATCCATCCGACGAGCATCTTCTCGTCGGATTCCAGTGGCACGGTGACGATCTTCTCGGAGTTGAGGTCCTCGTTGTCGATGCCGGAGCAGACCGTGTAGCCGTTCAGTCCGACGATGAAGTTGAGGATGGTGGCGCGGTCGGTCACGTTGATCTGCTTGGGGGAGTACTCGGGCCACACGGCCTCCTCGGCGAAGTAGAAGCTGCCTTCCTCGCCCTGTTCGTACTGGATCCACGGGTATGGCTTCAGGTCCTCCATGGTCAGGCTTTTGCGTCCGGCGAGAGGATTGGAACGAGAAAGGAACACGTGCAGACCGGCCCGGAAGATCGGATGGAATTCGAGGTGCTTCTCACGCAGCAGCTTGCCGATGACGTCCTTGTTGAAATCGGAGAGGTAGAGGATGCCGACCTCGGACTGCATGTTGGCCACCTGGTTGATGATGTCCTTGGTGCGGGTCTCTCGGATGGTGAACTCGTATTCGTCGGACTTGATGGAGTTGATGAGCTCGACGAACGCCTCCACGGCGAACATGTAGTGCTGGGTGGAGACCTGGCACAGTTGCTTGCGGGGCTTGGCGTTCTTGTAGCGTTCCTCAAGCAGCGCGGACTGGTCGAGGACCTGACGGGCGTAGGTGAGGAACTCGGCGCCGTCCACGGTCAGGGCGATGCCCTGGGATGACCGGGTGAAGATCTCGATGCCCATCTCCTTTTCCAGCTCCTTGACGGCGGAGGAGAGCGCGGGCTGGGAGATGTACAGTTCGTGTGAGGCCTCGTTCATGGAGCCGCATTCGACGATTTTGACGATGTATTTCAACTGCAGCAGTGTCATAACCCACGGTTATAGCAGGCGGCTTGGATATAGATTCGATTTGTAGGCGCTATCGTGTTTTGGGCGTTGTGGTTTTGTCCGGCCCTATCCATACCTCCAATCACACGGTAGGTCACAGCACAGGTGTGGGGCAATTCCATGCCGGATGCCCGCCAGCAGTCCTCACCGCATCCCGCCACATGGATGCATGACGCTCGGCAAACGTGAAGGGGAGGGCGTTCCGCGACGTACGACCGGTTACTCCGAGGGATTTGCGGAATGGGCGTATTCGTTGCCTGATTTGATGTTCCATATACATGTTATTGTTCTCAACTAACATATATGACCATGAGTTCGACGTTGAACGAACAATGCCGTGTGACAACCTATAAATCGTTGGAATCACTTAGCTTATTGCGAGGTGCCTCATTTGAAAGTGAGCGCGTAATCCGGAGTGGTGCCTCACTTGGGGTGAGCGCGAAATCCTAGTCCTT
>NZ_QFFN01000032.1:0-3451 GCF_003129925.1 Bifidobacterium catulorum
CAACCGGAACGACTCCCCTCAGTCTCGCTACGCGCGACAGCTCCCCTCGATCCCGAGGGGAGCCAATCGGCAAGACGCCCCCCCCACCCGGCTCCCCCTGCCAGGGGGGGCTGCCCGGCGGATGCCGGGCTGAGGGGGTCCGACACCTCCACGGCAGCCGCTCGCCCCGCCTCTCCAGCCACCGCGACACCCGCAGCCCGCATCACCGCGCTCGCCCTGCTGCTGCTCAATCCGATCATCGTCGTCAGCACAATCGCATTGACGAAATCGCCGCTGTTCGCATTCACATTCGTCTGGTGGTTCGGCGTGCTGTATGAACTGCACTCGCTGCATACGCCGGCACGCACCACGCCCGCCCCCACACCCACCGCGCACACCACGCACACCACACCCATCACCACGCCGCGCATCCCCGCCCGCACCGTCATCGCGCTCGCCGTCTCCACGCTCATCATGCTGGCGAGCGCCAAATACGCGGTCTACATCGTCGCGCTGCTGCTCGTCCTCGCCCTGCTCGCCGACCGCCGACGCTGGCGCACTTGGACCATCGCCCTGCTCATCCCCCTCATCGCCTTCCAGGGCATGCTCACCGCGCTCACCGCCACGCACACCATCATCGGCGGCGACGCCATCGAAAGCAAAGGCATCCAACTGCAGCAGATCGGCCGCGTCGCCCAACGCAATCCCCAAGGCATCCCCCAAAGCGCCCGCGACAGGCTCGCCCCGATCATCGACCTCGACGCCGCCGCGAAAGCCTATTTTCCGCAGGACGCCGACCGCATGAAATCATCCGGCTCCGCGGAAGACAAGACCATCGTCTACCGGTGGAAGACCGTGACCGCCGACGACATGACGCAGTTCAACAAGGCATGGCTGGAAATCGGCAAGGCGAACCCCGTCCTCTATATCGACGCCGCGCTCGCCAAATCCTACGGGTATTTCGACGTGACCGACCTGCCATACGTCTCCGCGCTCTACTACATGGACAACGGCGTAATCAAAACCAACGCGCCGCATATCGCCGGCTGGCTCGGTGGCTGGCGCGACGCCGTCGCCGGGGTGTTCAACGGATGGTCGCGCGTCCCCGTAATCGGCTGGCCCCTGCACGGCAACTTCTGGACGATTCTCGTGCTCGTCATCGGCGCGGCCGAAGTGGTGCTCCGGCGATGGCGCGCGCTCGCGTTCCATCTGCCGATGCTGCTGCTCATGGGCGTGATGATCACCGCGCCCGCCAACGATTTCGACCGTCATATGCTGCCGTTGGCCTTCGTGTTCGCGTTCCTCGCCATCTGGTTCCTCCGCGATACGGCGGCATACGGCGGCATACGGCGCGACGGATACGACGGGACGGATACAGCGTCGACGGCATGAATCCGATACGACCATGAATCCGTGGCAGTCATGACTCCAGAGCGCAATCATGAATCCAGCGCAATCATGATTACACCAAAGTCATGATTCCGACAGAGTCATAATCACATCATGGCCATAATCACACCATGGCCATGATTCCGCCGCGGCAATGCGACGACTATGCTAATCGGTATGAAATTCTCGGTTCTCCATTCCCGCAAATCGCGGGCCGACGACGCTCGCCCCGCCGACGCAGCCATCGACCCCGACGCCGACGCGGCGGCGACGGACGAGCCGAAACGATCCGGAGGCAAACGATCCAAGCAGCCCGTACGACGTAAGACCATACGGTCACGGACCACGCGTAAGAATGCCGTCCCGCAACCCGCTGCGACGGGCGCATCCCCCGCCCAGCAGCCGGCCACATCCGCGGATGCCACCGACGACACGCGACGCTCCTCCATGAATGACGCCACGGCCCGGCCAACCACCACCACGGCCCGGCCAACCACCGGCGCGCTCCAATCAACCACTGCGTCATCCTCCACCACAGCCATACCGTCCTCCACCTTCCTCTCCCCCACCTCCGACCAGATCGCGGCCGACGTCCGCCGCATCACCGACCACGAACCGGACGTGGCCGAAGAGGCGCAGGCGCTCGCCGAACGGTTCCGGCTTCGGCGGCCGCACATCGACACACATCCCGACCTGCCGCCCGTCATCCGTCAGATCGTGCTCACGGCGCAGGACAGGATGAACGCCGACGTCGCCTGGTATCGCGAACTGACGCCGGACGACAAGACCCAGCTGAACATCGTGGCGGAGACCGCCGTCGCGAACTTCGTAAGCTGGTATGAGGCGGTCAAGAACATCATCCTCGATCCGAACGTCCCCGCACAGAACCTGCCACGCCCGAACACCGACGAAATCTTCTTCGTGGCACCACTTGAGTTCACCAAATCGATTTCGTTGAACCAGGTCGTGGAATTGACGCGGTTCATCGTGGACCAGATGGAGGCGAACGTCTCGCGGTTCGCCGAACCCGGCCAGGAGCAGGCCACGTCGGGCGCGATGCTCTACTATTCGCGCGAGGTCGCGTTTTCGGCGGCGAACGTGTATGCGTCGAGCGCTCAGGCGCGCGGCGACTGGGACGCCCGGCTGGAGGCGCTGACCATCGCCGACCTGCTCGACGGTACGACCACCCATCAGGTGGCGTCGCGGCTGAATCTGCTCGGATGGCATAGCGAATTCACGTGCTTCGCCATCGTCGGATCGCTCGCCCATACGGGCGACATCAGTCTGGCGTTGGCGCATCGTCATGTCCGCGAGGCCGTGCGCACGCTCGGCGGCACATGCCTGATCAGCGAGCATGACGAACTGACGGTCATGCTCATTGACCCGGGCAACGGCATGGAGCCGGATGATTTCGTGCAGGCGTTGTTACCGTTGTTCGATGATTCGGCGGTGTGCGTCGGCCCGGTAAAGGATGGTCTCGTCGGGGCGTCGTACACGATGCGGGCTGCGCTGTGCAGCCAGCGGGCGGCGCGCTGCCTGGCGAACGTGCCGAGGCCGATGCGCGCCGACGACGTGCTGCCGGAGCGTGCGCTGCTCGGCGACGACGACGCCCGCCGCGAACTCTACGACAACGTGTACCGCGTGCTGCGCGGCGATGACGAGCATAATCCGCTGCTGCTCACATTGTCGACGTTCCTGCGGTCCGGCAATTCGCTCGACGTCACGGCCCGCGAACTCAACGTGCATCCGAACACGGTGCGGTATCGGCTGAAGCGGTCGGTGGAGGTGACGGGCTGGGATCCGATGAACCCCCGCGAGGCGTATGTGCTGCTCACCGCCATCAAAATCGGCATGATGCTGGAGTAGCGCCGCCCCTTCCACGCTGGTTATAACGCATCCGTGCGCAAAACCAACGCCACCGCATCCCCCACGTAGGTTATAACGCACGCACACGCCAAAACCATCACTGGCTCCTTCCCCACGCTGGTTATAACGCATCCGTGCGCAAAAACCTACGCAGGACGCCCGCCCAGGCTGGGTCTTACGCACGCATGCGTTATAACCAGCGCTGTGGTGCCGTACA
>NZ_QFFN01000032.1:3593-25100 GCF_003129925.1 Bifidobacterium catulorum
TTATAACGCACGCACACGCCAAAACCATCACTGGCTCCTTCCCCACGCTGGTTATAACGCGCCCGTGCGTAAAAACCTACGCAGGACGCCCGCCCAGGCTGGGTCTTACGCACGCATGCGTTATAACCAGCGCTGTGGTGCCGTACATGGCACAACACATACATAAGGAAAGTCGCCATGCAACAGCAGCGCCACCACATCCCCCACGCCGGTTATAACGCACGCACACGCCAAAACCATCACTGGCTCCTTCCCCACGCTGGTTATAACGCGCCCGTGCGTAAAAACCTACGCAGGACGCCCGCCCAGGCTGGGTCTTACGCACGCATGCGTTATAACCAGCGCTGTGGTGCCGTACATGGCACAACACATATATAAGGAAAGTCGCCATGCAACAGCAACGCCACCCACATGAACAGCGCCATGCAACAGCAACGCCATGCAACAGCAGCGCCACCCACATGAACAGTGCCATATCACAGCAGTATCCACATGAACAACGCCATACAACAACAGCAACGCCATACAACAGCAACGCCACATCACATGAACAACGCCATACATGAGACAACACGTCCGGAAGGAACGCCGCCGTACGACCATGCACAACCACGTATATACGAAAAGTCCCGGGAGCCATATGGCCCTCGGGACTTTCGTGTTGCAATCTTTAGCTTGTTAAAGCCGGAGCGGAATCCGCGTATTCATGAATACGCAATCCCACCGTTATCGAACTATCGAATCATCGATTCGCCAAGTCATCGATTCGCCGAACCTTCGAGTCTCCGACCAACGAATCCTCCGACCATCGAATTCTCCGATTTGAGATTCGGAATCAGAGACTCAAGATTCCAAAATCGATGAATCAGGCGAGGACGGCCGGATCGACCGGGACGCCGGGGTTCATCGTGGAGGTGATCGTGGCCTTCGTGATGTAGCGGCCCTTCACCGTGGACGGCTTGAGACGCTTGATCTCGTCGGCGACGGCCTTGAAGTTCTCGTCGAGAGCGGACTCGTCGAAGGAGAGCTTGCCGATGAGGAAGCTCAGGTTGCCGTGCTTGTCGACACGGAACTCGATCTTACCGCCCTTGATGTCCTTGACGGCCTTGGTGACGTCCATGGTCACGGTGCCGGTCTTCGGGTTCGGCATGAGGCCGCGGGGACCGAGGACTCGACCGAGACGGCCGACCTTGCCCATCATGTCCGGGGTGGCGACCACGGCGTCGAAGTCGAGGAAGCCGTCCTGGACCTTGGCAATCAGGTCGTCATCACCGACGATGTCGGCGCCGGCCTCGGTGGCCTCGGTGGCCTTCGGGCCGCGGGCGAACACGGCGACCTTGACGGTCTTGCCGGTGCCGTGGGGAAGGTTGACGGTGCCGCGGACCAGCTGGTCGGCCTTGCGCGGGTCGACGTTCAGACGGTACACAGCCTCGACGGTCTGGTCGAAGTTGTAGGCCGGCATGCTCTTGAGCAGGGCGATGGCCTCGTTGGCGGTGTACAGGTTGGTGCGATCGATCTTCTCAGCGGCTTCGCGGTACTTCTTGGAACGCTTTACCATGTGTCCTTCTCCTCTCAGTCCTCAACCGTGATGCCCATGGAGCGAGCGGTGCCGGCGATGATTTTCATGCCGGCCTCGATGTCGCGCGCGGACAGATCGGCCATCTTGGTCTCAGCGATCTCGCGAAGCTGGGCCTTGGTGACGGAGCCGACCTTGTGGGTCAGCGGGTTTTCGGTGCCCTTCTCGATGCCGGCGGCCTTCTTCAGCAGAGCCGCGGCCGGCGGGGTCTTCAGGATGAAGGTGAAGGAGCGGTCTTCGTAGACGGTGATCTCAACAGGGATGACCTGACCCATCTTGTCCTGCGTCTGGGCATTGTATGCCTTGCAGAAGTCCATGATGTTCACGCCATGGGAACCCAGGGCCGGGCCCAGCGGCGGGGCCGGGTTGGCCTTGCCGGCCTGAATCTGGAGCTTGATCAGCGCCGAGACTTTCTTCTTAGGAGCCATTGTATGGTTCTTCTTTCTATGAAGCGGTGATACGGAACTGTGTTCCTTCCGCAACGTATATTGCTATGTGCTGTGCTAGCGGGCGTTCGCACGATTCCACGACGTCGGCCGTTGATGGCTGGCGAGGTGGGTCGTCCGGACGGAATCCCTCCAGACACAAGCTTTCCTATTATGCCGAGGTGTGTGGACAAGCCACGCTTGCAGACCGACACGGGTCACGTCGCATTCGATGAGGGACACGTCGGATGATGCCACATACGCTTTATGGCCTGTTTTTATGGCCTGTTCCGTGCGGCGGTCTTCCTCCTCTCTTTGAGGGGAGCTGGCCGCCAGCGGCGGACTGGGGAAAGAAGCTTGAGGAGACACTCCCCTCAGTCGGCTACGCCGACAGCTCCCCTCAGCGAGGGGAGCCAATTGGATGACCCGTTTCGCCGATTTCCGGGGATCGAGCCGTCCCGGTTGGATGGACCGTCTTACCAATCGGCTCCCCTCGGGATCGAGGGGAGCTGTCGAGCGCAGCGAGACTGAGGGGAGTCGCCCCGGACGACTGGTTTCGTTTCGCCGTGGTTGCACTCCCCTCAGTCGGCTACGCCGACAGCTCCCCTCAGCGAGGGGAGCCAATTGGATGACCCGTTTCGCCGATTCCCGGGGATCGAGCCGTCCCGGTTGGACGGACCGTCCTACCAATCGGCTCCCCTCGGGATCGAGGAGAGCTGGCCGCCAGCGACGGACTGGGGGAAGAAGCTTGAGGTGTCACTCCCCTCAGTCGGCTACGCCGACAGCTCCCCTCAGCGAGGGGAGCCAATGGGATGACCCGTTTCGCCAATCCCCGGGGATTGAGCCGTCCCGGTTGGACGGACCATCTTACCAATTGGCTCCCCTCAACGAGGGGAGCCAAT
Source organism: Bifidobacterium catulorum (assembly GCF_003129925.1). Classification (GTDB taxonomy): domain Bacteria; phylum Actinomycetota; class Actinomycetes; order Actinomycetales; family Bifidobacteriaceae; genus Galliscardovia; species Galliscardovia catulorum. Next base: position 6,497 of record NZ_QFFN01000032.1, read on the forward strand.
TGGAGCGACCGGTACAACAACAAACCCCTGCGAGTATCGCAGGGGTTTCATCAGCTCAGTCTGAAATCAAATAACGCGTGTGTCATCAAGGCGCGGAAGGCGAAGGCGTACAAAAGTACGTCGAGTCTTCCATAACGCGGAAGACGCTCCGTATCCGGTTCCGGTATGAAATCCGATGATGCGTGCGGCTTCAAGGCATGGAAGGCAAAGGCGTACAAAGGTACGTCGAGTCTTCCATAACGCGGAAGACGCTCCATCATCGGGTTTCAGTCGACTTTCTCGACCTGATCAAAGTTAAGCTCCACCGGCGTGTCGCGGCCGAAGATGGACACGAGCACGGTGAGCTTCTGGGTGGCCGGGGAGACTTCGGAGATGACGGCGGACATGGAGGCGAAGGGGCCGTCGTTGACGGTGACGGATTCGCCGACCTTGTAGGCGACCTCGACGGTGCGCTTCTTGGCGGCGGCGGGCTTGTCGCCGGCGGCCTTGAGCGCTTCGGAGGCGATCATGGGAGCCATCATCTGGACGACTTCCTTGCGGGTGAGGGGTGCCGGGTCCTTGGTGGGTCCGACGAAGCCGGTGACGGCTTCGGTCTCGCGGACGATGCGACGGGCCTCTTCGTCCTCGGTCATGCGGATAAGCACGTAGCCGGGGATGCGGACGCGGGTGACGATCTTCTTGCCCTTGTCGGTGTGCTTTTCGACTTCCTCCATGGGGACTTCGATCTGGAAGATCTGATCTTCGAGGCCGAAGGAGGCGACGCGGGATTCGACGTTGGTCTTGACGCGCTTCTCGTAGCCGGAGTAGGTGTGCAGGACGTACCATTTGCCGGGCAGTCCGCGCAGCTGCTTGGAGAAGTCCTTGACGGCCTGTTCGCCGGGGTCGAGTTCCTCGTCGGAGCCATCGGCGGAAGCATCGGCGGCGGAATCGGACGGGGTCTCGGCGTCATCGGAGGTGTTGTCCGCGACATCGGACTCGGAGGATTCCTCGTCGGCGTCGACCGGCTCGGCGGCAACCTCGGCCGAAGTCTCGGCCTCGTTGGCATCCGCCTCGGTTTCCTCAGTCGTCGACTCGGCATCGGCGGAGTCGTCGGCAACCGTTTCGGAGGAGGCCTCTTCGGCCTCAACGTCGGCCGGCTCGGCCGCAGCGGCCTCAGCGTCCTCGACAGACGCCGAATCGTCGGCGACGGGGGCGGTGGCCTCTTCGTTCACGTCATCAAGTTCGTCAGTCATTCCAAGCATCCTTTACGCAAATACTATAAATCGTAGTCATCGTATGGGAATCGTCATGCGGGCCGCTCCCGGAGGATCAGCCGAAGCGAATCAGCCGAAGAGCCACATGACCAGCTTGCCCAGTCCGAAATCAAGGGCGGAGACGAACAGCATCAGGAAGATAACGAAGATGAAGACCGCGATGGACCACATCAGCAGTTCCTTGCGGGTCGGGGTAACGGTCTTGCGCAGCTCGTCGATAATCTGCTTGATGAACAGGCCGATACGCATGAACACATTGGGCTTCACCGTTTTCGTTTCAGCGTTTGATTTCTTGGCCATAATCATCCTCACTGGTTTGTGGTGGAACCGTTTGTTCATCTCTAGCAGGGAAGGCGGGACTCGAACCCACAACCTACGGTTTTGGAGACCGTTGCGCTACCAATTGCGCCACTTCCCTAAGTAACCTTGCCTATCATACACACACGTGCGAACACCGGTGTTAGGCAGACGGGAAAACCGCCAAGTGAAGATAATAGCGGTATTTTGCGATTCCGTCCAGTCACAGGGCGAAGTACACGGAAAACGCATGGAAAACGCGGCGAGTCGCGCCCGGGAACAACGAAAACGCGAGTTGTGAGGCTTTGTTTGCGAAACACCCTGATTGTGAGCAGCGGAGATTGCCCCAAGCCCGGAATTTCAACGTCGTTGAATATGGGTGAGGCTTCGTTGGACGATCTTTCGCCCGACGAAGCCTCACAACTCGCGATTCGGCACGTTCGGCCGGCCCGATCAGGCGGCGACCCAGTCCTGGAAGCGCTTCATGCCCTCGGCGAGCGCATCGTCGGCGAGCGCGTAGGAGAAGCGCAGGTAGCCGGGGGCGCCGAACGCCTCGCCGGGGACTGCGGCGATGTGGGCCTCGTCGAGCAGGAGCGCGGCGAGGTCGGAGGAGGTGGCGGCCACGGAGCCGTTGGGGCCGAGCGGCTTGCCGAGCAGGGCCTCGACGTTCGGGAAGGCGTAGAACGCGCCGGTGGGGGTGGGGCATTCGACGCCGGGGATGGCGTTGAGGGCGGCGACGATGGCGCGACGGCGCTTGTCGAACGCCTCGCGCATCATGTGCACTTCGTCGAGCGGACCGGCGACGGCGGCGAGCGCGGCGCGCTGGGAGACGTTGGCGACGTTGGAGGTCATGTGTCCGGAGAGCTTGGCGATGGCCTTGGCCACGGGGCCGGGGGCGATGGCCCAGCCGACGCGCCAGCCGGTCATGGCGTAGGTTTTGGCCACGCCGTTGAGCACGATGAGCTGCTTGCGGATCTCGGGCAATACGGCGCCGACGTAGGTGGTTTTGGCGTCGTCGTAGTTGAGGTGTTCGTAGATTTCGTCGGAGATGACCCACAGGTGGTGTTCGAGGGCCCATTCGCCGATGGCGCGCACGGTTTCCTCGGGCCAGACGGCACCGGTGGGGTTGGACGGGGAGTTGAGCACGATGGCCTTGGTGCGCGCGGTGCGCGCCGCTTCGAGCTGGGCCACGGTGGGGGTGAAGTTCCGGTCGGAGCCGGAGAACACTTCGACGGGCTTGCCGCCGGCGAGTTTGACGACTTCGGTGTAGGAGGTCCAGAACGGTGCGGGAATGATGACCTCGTCGCCGTCGTTGATGAGCACCTGGAACGTTTCGAAAACGGCCTGCTTGCCGCCGTTGGTCACGATCACCTGGTCGGGGCTTACTTCGTAGCCGGAGTCGCGCAGGGTCTTCTTGGCGATGGCTTCGCGCAGCTCGGGCAGGCCGGCGGTGGGCGTGTAGCGGTGGTTCTTCGGGTCGCGGCATGCGGCGGCGGCCACGTCGACGATGTAGTCGGGGGTTGGGAAGTTCGGCTCGCCGGCGCCGAATCCGATCACGTCCACACCCGCCGCCTTGAGGGCTTTCGCCTTGCCATCCACGGCCAGCGTGGCGGAGGGGGAAACGGAATTGATTCGATCGCTCAGGGTCTGCCATGATTCGAGTTCAGCCATGTCTTCCAGACTATAACCAGATGGCGATGATTGGGAGAGGTGTCGCACGATGCGGGAACGAATCAGACATACCACCACAAGCAGCGTTTCGCCCCGACTCCCTTCCCGATCCGCACAGGACACACGCGGCCCACCTCCAAGACGACGAAGACGCGAGAATCCCGCACGCAATGCGTGCGGCATCGGCCCGGCGGAAGACGAAGGCGTACAAAGGTACGTCGAGTCCTCAGACGGACCGAAAACGCGCCACCACCCGACCCCGGCACATGATCCCGCGCAGGACGCGCGCGGATTCCGCCTGCAGGACGACGAAGGCGCAAGAATCCCGCACGCAATGCGTGCGGCATCGGCCCGACGGAAGACGAAGGCGTACAACGGTACGTCGAGTCTTCAGACGGACCGATGACGCTCCATTGCGCGCGGGATCACTCGATGGAATCGTTGGCGGCGGTCCTATACCCCAACTCCGCGCTGATGCGGCTGGCGGCGTCGACGACGACGGGGCCGAGGGCGCGCATGCGTTTGGGAGGCATGAAGGGGATGGCGGCGGAGACGCTGATGGCGGCAACGGTTTTGCCGCGGCCGTCGCGGACGGGGGCGGAGACGCAGCGGATGCCGGGTTCGTTTTCTTCGAGGTCGTAGGCGAATCCTTGTTTGGCGAATTTTGCCATGGCGGCGGAGAAGGCGGATTCGTCGGCGTAGTCGTGTTCGGGGTCGCGGCCGGTGAGGTTGCGGTCTTGGATGTATTGGGAGCGCCAGCGGTCGGGGGAGTCGAGGAGGAGGGCTTTGCCGATGCCGGTGTAGGTGAGGGGCATGCGGCATCCGGGCCATGAGCGGATTTCGATGCCGCGGGTGCCGTGGATTTTGTCGAGGTAGAGGGCCATGCCGGAGTCTTCGACGGCGAGGTGGATGGTGTCTTTGGCGCGTTGGGCGAGGTCGAGGAGTATGGGGTGGGCAACGGATTGCAGCGATACGCTGTTGAGGGCTTGGAAGCCGAGTTCGATGAGTGCGGGGCCGAGGAGGAGGCTGCCGTCGGAGTTTTCGCGGAGGAAGCGTTCGATGCGCAGTGCCTGGATGAGGCGGTGTGCGGTGCTGCGGCTGAGTCCGGTGGCGTCGACGACGTCGCGCAGGCATGTGGCGCCGTTCGCTACGCTGCGAATGACTTCGATGCCGTGGATGAGGGTGCGTGTGCCGGATGGCGCGGATGTGTGTTCTTCCATGGGATTCAACCTTAGTCGATGGGTATCGGATGGGGTGCCGTAGGGGGATGACGGGGATGGTTGGTTTGCGTCGTCGCCTCCCCTCAGTCTCACGGGGCGCGGCCGCGCCCCTCGATCCCGAGGGGAGCCGAGCGGTAAGACGGGTCCGACTCGATCCCCGGGAATCGGCAAGACGCCCCATCCAACCGGGGCAACTCCCCTCAGTCTCGCTGCGCTCGACGGCTCCCCTCGATCCCGAGGGGAGCCGATTGGTTAGACGGGCCCGACTCGATCCCGAGGGGAGCCGCTCGGTAAGACGGGCCCGACTCGATCCCCGGGAATCGGCGAAACGCCCCACCCAACCGGCTCCCCTCGCTGAGGGGAGCTGTCGGCGAAGCCGACTGAGGGGAGCCGATCGGCGGGATGGTACTGCCGGAAATGCGTGCGGCCGCCGGATGACGACCGTGGCCATCGTCCGGCGGCTGCAATGCGTCAGCAACAGGAAAAAGAAGGAGAGGGAGGCGCTTCGTGTTCAGCCCTTGAACGGCTTGAGACCTTCGGCGAGGGCGCGCACATAGAGGTCGGTGTCGCCTGCGACGGCCACGAAGTTGGCGCCCCATTCGAACGCCTGCTTGGCGGTGGGGACGTCGAACGCGAGGAATCCGACGGCCTTGCCGTGGGCCTTGATGACGTCGAACGCGTGGTGGATCTGGTCCATGATGGCGGCGGGGTCGTCGGGGTGGCCGAGCGAGGCGGACAGGTCGGCGGGTCCGATGAAGATGCCGTCGACGCCGTCGACGGAGGCGATGTCGTCGATGTTGTCGAGCGCTTCCTGGGATTCGCACTGCAGCAGCAGGCAGATCTCGTTCTTGGCGTCGCGCATGTAGTTGGGGATGCGTCCCCAGCGGCCGGAGCGCGCGATGGGCGATCCGACGCCGCGGATGCCTTCGGGCGCATAGTTGACGGCCTTGACCATCAGCTCGGCTTCTTCCTTGCTGTTGACCATGGGCAGCAGCAGCGTCTGGGCGCCGAGGTCAAGGACCTGTTTGATGAGTACCGGGTCGGCGGCGGCGGAACGGACGACGGGCGTGGTGTCGTAGGGGGCGACGGCGCGCAATACGTCGAGGATGGTGTTGAGGTCGTAGGGACCGTGTTCGCCGTCGACGAGCAGCCAGTCGTAGCCGGCGTCGGCGGAGATCTCGGCGGCGGTGGGAGAGGCCATGGCCATCCACAGACCATACTGCTCCTTGCCTTCCTTGAGGGCCTGCTTGAAAGCGTTATGCGGTAATGATGTCATTGCGTGTTCTCCAGTGTGCGTGCCGTAGCTCATCGGTCTCCTTGCCGGGGTCGGTGCGTGTGGGTACGACCAGAATTGTCGGGCGGTCGGACGGATTGATACGCCGTCCGACCGCCCGGGTTGGGTATTCGTATTCAGTTATATATCGGCGGTTGCCGATGGATGCCGATCAGTGTTCGAACGGGCGCTCCAGCGGGCAGCTGCGGTTGAGTTCGACACCGAAGCCGGGCTTGTCGAGTTCCTCGGCGGTGATGATGCCGTCGTGCGGGATCGGCTCGTCGAGCAGGACGGGGTCGAACTGCGGGCGGACGTGGTCGGCCTTCGGCGCGGTCATCAGCATTTCGCTGAACGGTGTGTTGGTGAAGGTGATCACGGCGTGGTGCGAGTAGACGGAGGAGCCGTGGGGCACCACGAGCTGGCCACGGGACTTGGCGATCGCGGCGATCTCGCACAGCGAGGTCACACCGCCGCACCAGCCGACATCGGGCTGGAGGATGTCCACGCCGGCGTCGGAAAGCTCCTTGAAGCCTTCGAGGGTGCCGGTGTGCTCGCCGGTGGTCATGAGCATGCCCTTCGGCATGTTCTTCTTGAGCTCGCGGTAGGACTCGATCTGGTTCGGCGGGAAGCACTCCTCCATCCACTTGAGCTTGTAGGGGGCGGCCGCGTGGGCGAGCTTGGTGGCGTAGTTGACGTCCTGGCTCATCCAGCAGTCGAACATCAGCCAGAACTTGTCGCCGACGCGTTCGCGCATGTCCGCGAGGGTCGCGATGTCCTTGGCGATGCCTTCGTCGCCGAACGCGGAGCTCCAGTGGGTCGGCAGCTTTCCGCCGATGAAGCCCATTTCCTTGGCGAGGTCGGGGCGTGCGCCGGTGGCGTAGAAGTGGATCTCGTCGCGCACGGCGCCGCCGAGCAGCTTGTAGACGGGCAGCTTGACGACCTTGCCGTACAGATCCCACAGGGCCAGATCGACGGCGGAGATGGTGTTGATGACCACGCCGCCGCCACCGGAGTAGAAGAGCGTGGAGTTGAGCATCTGGTCGTGAATCAGCTTGATCTGGTCGACGCGCTTGCCCTCCACGAAGCGGCTCAGGTGGTGTTCGACGATGAAGCAGCCGATCGTTCCGGCGGTGGAGATGGCGAAGCCGGTGGTGCCGTCGGAGGCTTCGACCTCGACGACCAGCGTGCCGAGCACGTTCAGGCCGAAGGACTGGCGGGACTGCTCGTACTCCTTGTACTTGCTCATCGGGGTGGCGATATGGTTGTCGATCCAGTGGTCCTTGCCCTGATCGTGGTAATCGCCGCCGCCCTGGCCGTGAATCTTGGCTGCGGCGCCGCCCATGCTGTACGCGCGAATGTGCGCGATCGTGGGCAGCTTCAATGCTGGTGCTAGTGCCATTGTTGCTCCCTCCGTGGTTGGAGTGTTGTATATGACCGTCACGCGTCCTCGCGTCCGTCCCGACGTTGTTGTCGGACCGGGTCGTTGTGACCTCGGCGATCTCAATTACCGAATATAGACTCCTTGAACAGCAGTCCCATATACAGGGACGAACTACAGGCATTTCCGCCAAGGCAACAATCGGCAATCCCATATTGTGGGATGCATGTCCACGCATCCTATAGTGAGTCTCGTCAACGTTGTGCAAACAATGGCAACGTTGGAAAGACAACCAAAGACCTTGATCAAAGGTTGCGCCCGCAACGTTGTGAGCGCAACGAATACGGCACCGAATCTGTCAAGATCGGGCAACGAAGCCGCGCAGTTCAAAGGAGATCAGCAATGGAAGCTCCAGTCGAGAAGAAAGCCTCCGTCTGGGAGAAGCTGCGGTCCAAGAATCCTCTGCTCTTCGCAATCATTCTTGTGGTCATCGCAGGCTCCTGCAACTATCTGGGCACCGGATTCCTCACGCCGGCGTTCGACACCGTCGGCGGCGTCCAGGTGGCATGGGTGCGTCTGACCATCACGGCCGTCGTGCTGTTGCTGTGGCGCCAGCCTTGGAAGAAGAAGTGGACCAAGGAGCAGATCATCTGGCTCGTCCTCTTCGCCGTCTCCATCGGCACCATGTACACCTCCTACAACATCAGCGTCGGCAACCTCGCGATGGGCATCGCGGTCCCGATCCAGTTCCTCGGCCCGGTCGCCATCGGCGCCATCACCGGCAAGAACTGGAAGCAGCGCTCCGCCATCATCGTGGCCGCCATCGGCGTCGCCATGCTCGCCGGACTCTCGCTTTCCGGCAACAAGTCCGACACCATCGTCGTCGGCCTGATCGCCTCCTTCGTCGCCGCCCTCGCATGGGCCGGATACATCTTCTTCGGCAACAAGATGGCCCACAACGGCGCCCTCGACGCCCTGTCGCTGGCCATCACGCTCGCCGCCGTCGTGCTCGCGCCGTTCGTCGGCCCCAGCGCCATCAAGCAGATGTCCATCGACCCGGGCAACAGCATCTGGCGTATCGTGCAGTTCACCATCCTCGCCTCCGTCATCGCGGCCGTGCTCGACCAGATCATGCTCAAGACCATCGCCCCGAACGTGTTCTCCGTCCTTCAGGCCCTCTACCCGGTGATCTCCCTCATCATCGGCCTGTTCTTCGGACAGTTCCCGAGCGTGCTTGAGGTCATCGGCCTGCTCATCGTCAGCGCGTCCATAGTGCTGACCGCATTGAGCGGCGTACAGGACGAGAACGATGACGACAAGGCCGTCGAAGCCGCGGCGAAGGCCGCAGCGGCACCGCCCAAATAGCACCCGTCGTGGGGGGGGGGCGGGGAGTAAAACGCCTACCGCCACGCACCAACCGGCAACCATCAATAATCAACGACGATTCCGCCATCACACGTCGGAGCCACGCCGCTCCGACGCCATCCAAAGGAGAATGAACAATGACCCTCAACGAGGAATACACCGGCACCGCACCCAGCCGCCTCTACACCATCGTGCCGCAGTCGGAGGAGAACGCCCGCAAGACGCGCACCATCATCGACGCCCACGTGCACATCATCCAGCCAGACCTGTTCTCCTGGTTCGACCCGGCCAAGAAGGGCATCACCTTCGAAGGCGACTGGAAGCCGATCATCCACGCCTACCGTCCGAAGGACCTCGTCGCTGAGGCCGAAGGCAGCAACATCAAGGTCATCGGAGCGGTGCACGTGCAGATGAACGCCGACGACCCGGTCGCCGAAGTCGCCGCCGTGCAGCGCATGAGCGAGGAGGACGGCCTGCCCGTCTCCATCGTCGGCGGCGGCGACCTCTCCTCCCCCGACTTCGAGGAGACCGTCGAAAAGGAGAAGGCCGCGTCCAGCAACGTCCACGCCATCCGCCAGATCATCAACACGCACGTGGACCCGCTGTACAACTACGTGAACAAGGAATACATGGACGACCCCGCCTGGCTTGCCGGCCTGCGCGTGCTCGCCAAGCACGGCCTCGCGTTCGACCTCCAGCTCTACCCGACGCAGTACCGCCGTGCCCTGCAGGTCATCGACTCCAACCCCGATATCATGTTCATCATCAACCACGCCGGCATGTGGGCCGACCGCGACCTCGCCGGATTCCAGCTGTGGAAGAACGGCATCTACGAGTTCGGCAAACGCGACAACGTGACGATGAAGATCTCCGGACTGGGATCCACCGACCACTACTGGACCCTCGAAAGCTTCAAGCCGGCGATCTTCACCCTGCTCGACGCCTTCGGCATCGACAAGTGCATGTTCGCCTCGAACTTCCCCGTCGACAAGCTGCACGGCTCCTACGTCGACACCATCGGCGCGTTCATCCGCTCGACCGAGACCCTCAGTCAGGACGAGCAGAACAAGCTCTTCGTGGACAACGCGAAGAAGTACTACAAGTTCTGACGAACCCAATACCGGCGTCTGGTTGTGGACGGTGCATCTCCGCACATCCGCAGCCGGACGCCACGGCCCGGGGATTCCCTTCGCGTTCCACCCTTCCGCGCGGAGGGAATCTCCATGTCCGGGCATATGCTCCCATTATTCCGTGAACATAGGGGGACCATCATGGAACTGGCATTGAAGACCGGCTCGCTGCTGCTCATCATCGTCGGCGCCTACCTGTTCAAACGCGCCGGCATGGTCAAGGACCGCGACTACAAGATCATGCAGGTGTTCGTCTTCAACGTCACCCTGCCCGCCGCCGTCATCCACTCGTTCGCCTTGAACAAGCACGACATGAGCATGCTCTGGATCGTGCTGCTCGGGTTCCTCGGCGCGCTCATCCCCCTGTTCGTCATCTACCTCGCCACACGTCGCGAATCCACCGAACACCGCACGTTCGAAATGCTCAACGCCACCACGTTCAACATCGGCAACTTCACCCTGCCCGTCGTCACCACGTTCATGGGACCGGCAGCCGGCGTGCCCGTCGTCATGTTCGACATGGGCAACGCCGTCATGTGCTCAGCCGGCTCGCTCGTGGCCACCAAGGCACTGCTTCACCTCGACGACGACGGCACGGAACGGCCAAGCCTCCGCCATCGGCTCCACATGATGGCGCGGAACTTCTACACGTCGGCCGCGTTCGACACCTACGTCGTCATGGTCATACTGCTGGTCGCCGGCATCTCCATCCCCCAGGGCGTCGTCACCGTGATCGAACCGCTCGCCAACGCCAACGCCTTCTGCTCCATGGCCATGGTCGGCATGATGATGGACATCCCCGAACTGGCCGACGATCGCCGCGAGATGCTCAAGGTACTGGCATGGCGATTCGGCATCGCCATCATCGGCTCGCTCGCCGCATGGTATCTGCTGCCCGTCGCGCCCTTCGCCCGCAAGATCGCCGTGATCTGCATGTTCGCCCCCATAGCCATCTTCGCCACCAAGTTCACCGACATGACGCTCGGCAAGGCCAGACTCGCCGGATTCTCGCTGACGGTCTCGGCCGTGATATCGCTCATCGGCATGGCCCTGCTCAGCGCCTTCCTCCCCGCATAAATCGGCAGGCTCCGTCGCAACTCCCCTCAGTCGGCCTGCGGCCGCCAGCTCCCCTCAACCTTGAGGGGAGCCTATTGGATGGGCATCCGCCCTGTCGTCTTCCGCAAACTTGGGAGCCGATCGGGCTTGGCAACAGGCTCCCCTCCCCGAGGGGAGCTGTCAGCAAAGCTGACTGAGGGGAGGACGACGGCACGGCAGCACTATCAACTCCCCTCAGTCGGCCTGCGGCCGCCAGCTCCCCTCAACCTTGAGGGGAGCCTGTTGGATGGGCATCCGCCCTGTTCGTCTTCCGCGACGTCCTGCCCGACCGCAAAAACGGCAAATCTCACATATAGGGAACAATGCCCAATCTACCTATACTTGACCGTGGAACAACGTTGACACCGCAGTCGAATGCTCAACGGCGGCAGAAACACGGCAATCACAGGAGATTCACCAACATGACCGCAAACACCTACGATTTCAAAGGCAAGGTAGTCATCGTCACCGGCGGCGGCACCGGCATCGGCCGCGCCATCACCCGTGGCTTCCTCGACAACGGCGCCACCGTCGTGGCCGTCGGCCTGCGACCCGGACCATTGGAAGAAACCGTCGCCGGCTACGACAACGGACACACCCACATCACCGACGTCTCCAACCACGATCAGGTCCACGACCTCGTCCAGGACGTCGTCAACCAATTCGGCCACCTCGACGTCGTCGTCTCCAACGCCGGCATCTTCGAAGGCGGCGAAATCGAACACGTCTCCGACGAAGTCTGGCACAAACTCTTCTCCGTCAACATGGACGGCCTCTTCTACCTCACCAAGGAAGCCCTCCCCTACCTCAAAGAAACCAAAGGCAACATCGTCGTCGACACCTCCGTCTCCGGCCTCTACGGCGACTGGGGCCAAACCGCCTACAACTCCACCAAACACGCCATGAACGGCTTCGTCCGCTGCGTCGCCCTCGACTACGGCAAATACGGCGTCCGCATCAACGCCTTCGCCCCCGCCTTCATCGAAACCGACATCAACAAGGAAGTCTGGACCGATCCCGAACGCCTCAAGCCCTACATCGACCGCGTCGCCCTCGGCCGCACCGGCAAACCCGAAGACTGCGCCGACCTCGCCCTCTTCCTCGCCTCCCCCGGCGCCTCCTACCTCACCGGACTCGTCGTCCCCGTCGACGGCGGCACCACCGCAGCCACCGGGCAGGGGCGGAATAATTACGAATCCGACACCCGCTCCGTTCTTTGATGTTTGCGTAATGGAGCGTCTTCTGCGTTGTGGAAGGTTCGACGTACTTTCGTACGCCTTCACCTTCCACGCCTTGAAGCCGCACGCATTACGCCAACATCAACGGCGGTCCGAAGCATACAAAAGGTTCGACGTACCTTTGTACGCCTTCGCCTCCTGCGCCTAGAGACCGCACGCATCATTCAACAATCAACGACAGTCCGGGGAACCGGGGTTCGACGTACCTTTTTCGCTCCAAGATTGCGCGACGTTACACGGGGACGGCATGCCGTCTCCTCGACCCCTGAAGCACACGCCAGCCATCAGTCACCGGCAACCACAACCGGCGTACGCACGACCTACGCGGCGGAAACGCCGACTCGGACGGCATGGGCATCGGCACGGTTGCGGTCCACCGTCAGCAGCACCACGAGGCCACCGAAGAGGCCGGATAGGGCGGCCACCACGACGAACGCCCACAACGCCATGCCGATGACGCCGGGCACGAGCAGCGACGGCAACGCCAGCGAGGCGAACGCGCACGGGATGCGGCCGATGCCGAGAATCAGGCTCTGCGCCTCGGCGGAGACGGCCACGGGGAACGTCTCCTGCGTCCACACCTTGGCGTTCATCTCACCGGCGAAGTTGCAGAAGAACTGGAACAGCACCACCGCAACGGCCGTGGACCACATGGTGCCGCCGACAGCCATGATGGCCATGGCCGCCACCTGCGCCACAGCCCCCACCCAGAACATGCGGTCGCGGGCACGCCCCTTCGGCACACGGCCGTACGCCATACCGCCGAACACGCACATCACCGCCGAAACGATGCCGATGAACACGGCCTGCGTCTGCGAGGCATGCTGCGAAACCAGCAGGTAGGTCTGGAACTGGTTGATGGTGTTCGCCATGAGATTCCACATGATATAGAACATCGCCAGCATGGCGAACAGCAGCGCGTATCGGCGGCCGGTGCGCGCGTCGATGGAACGCAGCACCTCGGCCATGCCCATGCCCCGCGTCGATGTGCCCACCGACGTTCGGGATGCGGTGGTGGAAGAGCCATCGGCCGTCGCGGCGGCCGCGGCATCCTCGCGTTCTCGCTCCGCGGCCTCGCGATGCAGCCGTGCGATGCGCGGATCGGCCACGCGCCACACCGCCGTGAGCAACGCCACCACCGTGAGTGCGCCGAACACGATGCGCGCCCCGAGGAACCCTGCCGGCGCCACGATCAGCGCCAGCACATACGGGCCGAGGATGCCGGCCGACCACAACACCTGCGTGCGGCTGACCAGATGTCCCTTGAGCGTCTCATCGGGCACGTCGTGCGTGATGACGCTCAACGACACCGGCAGATCCATGCCCACGGCGAGCGCCGCGACGCCGACGCCGATGGCCAGCACCGTGAAGTTCGGCGCCACGGTGCATGCCGCGAGTGCCGACGCGCACAGGAAGTCGTTGATGTTGAACAGCCGGACGAGGCCAATGCGTTGGGCGATGAATCCGCCGCAGAACGAGCCTGCCGCGAAGGCGAACGTGAGTATGGCCGAGACCGCGCCCACCTGTGCGGCGTTCAGGCCCAGACCGGTGCGCCAGAGAGCCAGCGTGGAGCTCAGGGCGAGGATGACGCCCGAGCCGATGAGCGAGCCGAGCCCTGCGGCCAGGCCCAGCGTGCCGTATGCCGTGTTCGATGCGGATTCCGCAGGACCGGAGGTGTTCCGACCGTTCGGATGCGTTGTGCCGTGTGATGATGATGCGCCTGCGTCGCCGGTTCGTTGCATACCGCTCATGGTGTGTGCCCGTGTTCCCTCTGCCGTGTTGTTATCGTGTTTCCGCTGCGTTCTCCACGATTCGTCGAAGCGCGTCGAAAGTGCGCTGCGTTTGCGTGGTCGCGAACCGAGAACACGATAACGCAGCGGGGACGCCGTCCCTGCATTTGACATTTTTGCAGGCCGGGCGATGCCTCCCAGTCGGCGACGGCCCGGTGTTCTGCGCCAGAAAAGTGTTCTGCATCAGAAATTCGTTGCCGAATGCCTACCCCTCAGACCCGCTTCGCGGGCCAGCTCCCCTGACAAGGGGAGCCAAGAGGATGGCTGCATGACCAAGTACATGGACGCAGGCCAGCTTCCCTGGAAGGGGAGTCAAGACGAAATCGACGAATGTACGGCGAGGCATACTAGGTCATGGCATTACGGCGTCATGGCATTACGGCGTCATAGCATTACGCCGTCACACACTACGCCGTCACACACTACGGCGTCATGGCACTACGACGTCACGACACTATGCCGTAATGACACTACGGCGTTATGGCACTACGCCGTTACGCACTACTGCGTCACGGCGCTACAGCAGCACGAGGTCGTCGCGGTGGACGAGGGGATGGGCGTATTCGGCGCCGAGCAGCTTGCGCAGTTGCGCGCTGGTGCGGCCGAGCGTGGCGGGAATCTCCTCGGAGTCGAATCCGGAGAGTCCTTTGGCGAGCTTGTTGCCGTGTTCGTCGACGATGAGCACGGGGTCGCCGGCGGAGAAGTCGCCGGTCACACCGACGACGCCGGCGGAAAGCAGCGACGCCCTTCCGCCGCGTACCGCCTTGGCGGCTCCGGCGTCGGCGACGAGCGTGCCGCGCGGGTCTGCGGCGAATCCGATCCACAGCCGCCGTGAGGTGCCGCGGGGCTTGATGGGCGCGAACACGGTGCCCACGCGGTCGCCCATCAGGGCGGGACCGGCGTTCGCCGCCTTGGTCAGCACCGTGGGGATTCCGGATACCGCGGCCACCCGCGCCGCCTCAAGCTTGGTGACCATGCCGCCGGTGCCGACGTTGGATCCGGTGCCGCCGATGCGCACGTTGTCGAGCGCATCCATCACATTCGGCACATAGGGAATCTGCCGCGATCCCGGCTCCTTGGGCGGTGCCGTGTAGAGGCCGTCCACGTCGGTAAGCAGCACGAGGGCGTCGGCGCGCACGATGTTCGCCACGAGGGCGGAGAGCCGGTCGTTGTCGCCGAATCGGATCTCGTTGCTCGCCAACGCATCGTTTTCGTTGACGATGGGTACGACGCCGAGTTCGAGCAGACGGGCGAGCGTGCGCTGCACGTTGCGGTACTGCGTGGCCTGGATGGTGTCGCGCGCGGTGATGAGGATCTGACCGACCTTGAGCCCGTATCGTGCGAACGCGGTCTCGTATTGGCTCATCAGCAGTCCCTGTCCGACGGATGCGGCCGCCTGCTGCGTGGCCACGTCTGTCGGTCGCGATCCGAATCCGAGCGGTCCGAATCCGGCTGCGATGGCGCCGGAGGACACCAATACGATGCGCGCATCCATACGCACGGTCTGTGCGATGGCGGAGACGAGGCCGAACAGCCGGTCGGGGTCGAGATGCCCGGAACTGGACGTCAGCGAACTCGACCCCACTTTGACGACGATCGTTCGCGCCTCGGCGATGGATCGGCGGACTTCATTCTGCGACTGCGTGGACATGCTGCCCCTTCCGTATGGGTTTCCGTACCGGTCTGGTTCGACGCGTCATCGACGCGGACGAGCCAGACCGGCGGACTACTTCCCCGAGGATACTCCCGTACGGTATCGTTCCCGGCAACCCCGTCACAAGACCGTCCGTCGTCACGTCATCCATCACGGTAATATGGTCAAACCGTTTATGAAGACGTCGAAAACCCAGGGTTTATGACCGTTTCTGCCAACTTACGATGCGGAGAATCCCCTGTACTCAGCCTTCGGATCCCTCCGACTCCTCGGCTTCCTTCTTCTCGCGAAGCCGGTCGATAAGGCTGGTGTGGTCTTCGGGATCGTCGAGCACGGTGGGGTCGGCCCAGTGGCCGGCCTCGCGTTCGGCCTGCATGGCGGCGCGCACGGCGGTCTTGGCGTCCATCCACTCATGGTATTCGCGACGACGCTGCGAATTGGTGCGTCGACGGGAATGCCCGGCGCCCTCCTGCAGTCGCAGGTCCTCGCCTCGGCTGGACTGCGGCGTGCCGTCGAGCATTTCGGCACCGGCCGCGATGGTCGGATCCCAGTCGAACGACACGGCGTCGTCGCCACGACCGATGCGCACCTCGTCTCCGGGGCGTGCGCCCTTCTTGCGCAGGGCGTCCTCCACACCCGCCTTGGCGAGACGGTCGGCCAGGTAGCCCACGGCCTCCTCGTTGTCGAAGTTGGTCTGCCGCACCCAGCGTTCGGGCTTGTCGCCGCTGACGGTGAACCAGAAGTTGCCGTCGGCGTCCTGTTCGCGTTCGACGTTGAAGTCGAAGCCGAGCCCGGTCTCGTTGGCGCGACGGCGGCGGTTCCTCGTCTCCAGCGGACGGATGACCACACGCTTCTCCTCTTCGGCGGCCTCCTGCGCCTGCACACGTTCGCGCATCTCGTTCACGATATTCATCAACGCGAACGACAGTTCCTTGAGGCCCTCATGCGAGGCCGTGGAGACGACGAACGTCTTGAGGCCCATCCCCTCGAATTCGGGGCGTACGAATTCGGCCAGCTCCTTGGCCTCGGGCACGTCGACCTTGTTAAGCACGATGATGCGCGGACGTTCCGCGATGGGAATGGCGCCGAGCGGCAGGTCGAGTTCGTCGGCGTATATCGCCAGCTCCTTTTCGAGCGCCTTGTAGTCGGACATCGGATCGCGGTCCGGTTCGAGCGTGGCGCAGTCGATGACGTGGGCGATGACCTCGGTGCGTTCGATATGGCGCAGGAACTCCAAGCCAAGGCCCTTGCCCTGCGACGCGCCGGGGATGAGGCCCGGCACGTCGGCGATGGTGAATCGTCCGTCGCCGGCCATGACGACGCCGAGGTTCGGTACAAGCGTGGTGAACGGATAGTCGGCGATCTTCGGCTTGGCGGCGCTCATCGCGGCGATCAGCGACGACTTGCCGGCACTGGGGAAGCCGACCAACGCCACATCGGCGATGGACTTGAGTTCGAGCACGAGGTCGCGTTCCTCGCCCGGTTCGCCGAGCAGCGCGAATCCGGGGGCGCGACGGGTGCGGTTGGCCAGCGCCTTGTTGCCGAGACCGCCGTTGCCGCCCTTCGCGGCGACGAATCGGTCGCCTGCGTGGCGGAGATCGGCCAGCGGCTCGCCCGGCTTCTTCTGTGTGCCGGATTTGCCGACGGCGGTGAACACGATGGTGCCGACCGGCACCTTGAGCTCCAGATCGCCACCCTTGCGCCCGTCCTTGTAGTCGCCAAGACCCTGCGTGCCGGAGTCGGCGGTACGATGCGGCATGAACCGCAGGTCAAGCAGGCTGGTGGCGTTGGGGTCGGCCACGAACACGACGGAGCCGCCGTCACCGCCGTTGCCGCCGTCCGGGCCGGCGAGCGGCTTGTATTTCTCACGGCGAATCGAGGCGGCGCCGTTCCCGCCGTCGCCGCCCTTGACGTGGACGGTCACGCGATCGACAAAATCACTCATATTGAAAACCTCAGATAAAAACCCTCAGAAAAAACAGATAAAAAACACGGATGTCCATACTGTCTGCCGATGACCGACGAAGACCTGCCGCACATCGTCGGTCATGGAGCCATCAGTCATGCAGCCATAGATCATGGAGCCATAGATCATAGAGCCATCGGACGGATAATGAAAAAGCCGCTCCCATGGAATTATGGAATCCCAAGGGATGCGGCTATAAGTCGGATGTTCGACGAATCGATGCCCGAATCAGGCGGCGATGACGTCGACGACCTTGTGGTCACGACGGACGCCGAACTTGACGGTGCCATCGGACAGGGCGAACAGCGTGTGGTCCTTGCCCAGGCCGACGTTGTGGCCGGCGTGGAACTTGGTGCCACGCTGGCGGACGATGATGTTGCCGGCGAGGACGGCTTCACCGCCGAACTTCTTCACACCGAGATACTGGGGATTCGAATCGCGACCGTTGCGTGAGCTGGACGCACCCTTCTTATGTGCCATTTTGCTTGTCCTTTCGGATTACTTGCTACGTCTAAAATCTTGGGGAAGTTCAGGCGATCGCGGTGATCTTCACCACGGTCAGCTTCTGACGGTGGCCCTTGCGGCGGGCGACACCGGTCTTGTTCTTGAACTTCTGGATGTGGATCTTCGGACCCTTGGCCTCTCCGTCAACGACTTCGCCCTTGACGGAGACGTTCGCCAGATCCTTGGCGGCGACGGTCACGTTGGCACCGTCGACGAGCAGTGCGACGGGGAACTCAACAGCGTCGCCCTTCTTGGCGTCAAGACGGTTGACGATGATTTCGTCGCCGACTTCGACCTTTTCCTGATGGCCACCGGCCTTCACAATCGCGTACATAGCCCTACCTTGCCTGTATTGAAAGCTAATTGTCGTCTAGCACGATTACGCCCTCACACAGGCATGGCTAGACACCGACAATCTAATTTACACAACACGCCGGACTTTCGCAACTCCGGCGTGGATTTTCATTGAATTCTTGGATACGTGCCGTTGGGCCGTGTCGCTGAGCCATCAAACGGGGAGGCTGAGTGGGCCTCCCCTCAGTCGGCCTACGGCCGCCAGCTCCCCTCATTCATGAGGGGAGCCTGTTACCGAGACGGTCATCCCATCGGCTCCCCTCGGGATCGAGGGGAGCTGTCGCGCATAGCGCGACTGAGGGGAGTCGGGAGCGGGCCCCCAAGGCCCGCGACGGGCGGCCGCACCCCGGCACAACGAGCTCAGATTATTTATCCTCCTCCGCCGCAGCTTGTGCAGCTGAGCCGTCAAGCGGACA
>NZ_QFFN01000033.1 GCF_003129925.1 Bifidobacterium catulorum
ATCAAGACCACCATCAAGATCGGCTACGGCTACCGCAACCTCGACAACCTCATCAGCCTCGTCATGCTCAAATGCGGAGGACTCGACCTACAACTCCCCGGACGCCAATAACCAGCAGGCCGGACCAGTGATCCACACCCACACAAACACCCGAAGAGCCTTATTTTTTTAATTTATGTATGTGATTGCAGACGAGGGCCTCCGCGTCCCGTCTGCCGTTGTTGGCATTTTTCTCGACCTTGCGGGGCTCGCATTACAACATTGCGTGTGAGCCTTCACAAGGGTTCCAATCATTCTACCGCCAAGCACCGAACAATGCCACCCGCAGGCAGTGCTTCGTCTTATGGGCAGCGTTTCGTCATACAGATTCCGTTAGGTTCACGCTGGATTTGCCCTGTCACACCTTCCGTGTTGGACTTGCCGATACGTGCCGGGACACGAAAAACACCAACGTTGGAATTTCAACGTTTTTGTTCCCATCACGTAGGCCGAAATCCAACACGCAGTGTCGAGTCCAGCACGCGGCGGCAAGTCCAGCACGCAAGGCGGGGTGCGGTTCACCACGACTCCCCTCAGACGGCCCACGGCCGCCAGCTCCCCTCAAACCTGAGGGGAGCCAATCACATGGAGCATCCCAGCAGCCGGCCAAACCCGACGCGGCGCGGGAGCGCGGCATTCACCGCACCACCCGCGCCGCGAGGGCCGCTACGGAATCGCTACACGCGACGACGGCGCAGCGTGAACGCCACGCCCGCACCGGCGAGCGCGACCGCCGCCAAAGCCACCGCGCCCACGGCCACGCCGGTCTTGCTCAGCGAACCGGACTTCTGCTCATTGCCGCCGTACTGGTCGCCGTTTGCGTCCGCGCCACCGGCGTTGCCGTTTGCGTTGGCATCAGCACCGCCGGCACCATTGCCCGAAACGCCACCGTTCCCGGAACCACCGGAACCGTTGCCACTGCCGCTACCCGGCTTGTCGCTCGGCTCGGGATCCGGCTTCGGCGTCACCGCACCGCCGTTGCCATCGGCCTTCTTCAGTCCGGAAACCGCCGCGTCCAACGCATCGAGCGCGCCATTCACGTCATCCTGCGAGGCCGCGGCATCGGCCAGCACCTTCGCGGCCGCATCACGAGCGGCGACGAACGCATTCCAACCGGCCTTGTAGTCGGCGGCACGATAGTCCTTCACCGCATCGTAGGCCTTCTGCAGATCAGCCTTGTTCACCGTGACCGTATCGTCCTCCACGGTGATGGTGAACGTCACCGTCTTGTTCGCGTCCTTCAGCTCCTCGCCGGCGGTCTGGTTGAGCACCGGGGTGCCGTCGGCGGCGAAGTGCACGGTCTTGATGAACGCGTGACGACGCGGATCCCACAGTCCGCCGTTGATCAGCTGGTTCCCGCTGGAACCGTCCACCGGCTCGGCGTTGAGACGCGCATGGTACACGATTACCGGATTGCCGTTCTCGTCGACGGAGAACGAATTGTGCCCGGTGCCCATGCGGTCGGTGAAGTCGCTGGCGCCCAGCATCGGATACTTGTTCTTGTACCAGGCGTCCGGGTTGAGGATGTCGCCGTCCTCGTCAATCGTCAGATAGGAGAGGCAGTAGCTGGTGTCCACGGCCGCGTTGGAGAAGAACAGGTACACCTTGCCGTCATGCTTGATGACGGCCGGCCCCTCGTTCACACGGGTGTCGCCACCGGTCTGGTTCTGCTTCTCCCACACGTATTCGGGCTTGGTGAGCACCACCTCGTGCGAGATCAGCTGCGTCGGGTCGTTCGGGTCGATCTGGCCGACGAGAATCGACGAATCACCCACGCCGGCGGTCTGCGCCCATGCGAGGTAATCCTTGCCGTTGGCGGTGAAGTGGGTCATGTCGAGCGAGAATCCGCTGAAGGCGATGTTGTCGCCGTCTGCGGCCTTGACCCGGCCGAGCAGCGTCCACTTGGTCTTGTCGGTCAGCGAATCGCCGGCCTTGAGATCGCCGGTGAACTTCAGCATGACCGGCCGGATGTTCCACACGCCCTTGTCGTTGTCGGTCAGGGACGCGGTGAACAGGATGTAGTAGCTGTCGCCGATCTTCTCAAGTTCCGGCGCCCAGATGTAGCGTCCGAAGCTGGAGTCGGCCTCGTCCCAGATCGTCGTCTCGTTGTCGGCTACCTTGCAGTCGTGGCCGTCGTAATCGGCGTCCTTGTCCTGTTCGGTGGTCAGACCGTTGATGGTCTTGGCGTGACGCAGCACGACGCGGTCATAGCCCTGCGGGTCGTTGTTGTTGCACATCGGGTAGGAGCCGGTCAGGTAGTATTCGCCGGTCTCGGGAACGTACGTCATGTCGGGGTCCGCGCGTTCGCGCACAAGCGGTGAATTGTACGTCGGCTGGTTCACGGTGCCCGTGATGGTGTACTTCCTGCCCTTCTTCGACGTGTCGACGGCCTTGACGTCGTCGGCGTTCCAGTTCACGTTGAAGCTCTTGGTGGAACCGTCGGTGTAGGCGGCGGTCGCCTTGACGCCGTCGAGCGCGGCCTTGACGTCGTCGGCGGAGGCGCCGGCCTTGACGGTGGCGGAATCCTTCTTGGCGCCGTCCCTGGTGAGCGTGACGGTCGTGTTGACGACACGCGAGTAATGCTTGACGACGGCGTCGTAGTCCTTGGCGGAGACGGCCAGCGTCGTCGGGTTCATCGCATCGTCCTGCAATCCCTTGACCGTTGCCGCGGCCGGCGTGGCCGTCGTCTCCTTCGCCGTGGAATACGATCCGGCGAGGAAGTCCTTCGTGGTCGTCGTGTAGGTCTTGCCGCCGACCGTGTCACGATACGTCAGCGTATACAGCTTGGAGACGTTGTCGTAGGTCACGTTGAGCGGGCGCGGCGATCCGGTCAGGCCGGTGGAGAACTTGGCGGCGGACGTGTCGAAATGGATGAAGTCCTTGGTGGTGAAGAACCACATCCAGTTCGACGGCTTGTTGGCGTCCTCTCCGAGGATGCCGACGCTGCCGTCGGCCATGCGGAACGTGAGCACACTTGCCATGCGGGCGTACGTCTTGTTGTCGTACTGCGGATAGACGACCGGCTGGCCGTTGTTCAGCGGCGTGAACGTGCCGTCGGCCTTGTCGGCCGCGGCGAGGTTCACGGCCTGCGAGCGCGAGTTCTCCTTGGTGGCGGTGTCGGTGCCGCGCGGATAGACGGCCAGATGGCCACCTTCGCCGATCACACGGACGTCGAAGGTCTTGCTGCTGGTCTTGGCATCGACGGTGAACGTGGCCTTGAGTTTGGCGGTCACGTCATCCTTGGCGCGGGTGATCCTGGCGGTATCGCCGTCGATGGCGATGGCGTTCGCGCCGTCGACGACCTGCCATGTGATCTTCGCGCCGGAGTCCTCGGTCGGCAACGTGAAGTCGGCGGCCGCGGCGGAAAGCCCCAGATCATAGTTCTTGGCGAGATCGTCGAGCGTGGCCTGCGAGTCGGCAACCGTCACCGTGTAGTCGCGGGTCTGCGTCTGCCCGTCGATGGTGAATGTGGCGGTGAGTGTGACCTCGCCGTTGCCGGCGTCGGCGGCCGCGCGGTTCACCTTGGCGGCGCCGCCGTCGATGGTGATGGCGCTGCCGGACTTCACGACCCACGACACGGCGGCCTTGCCGGCGGTGGCGGGCAGGGCGAAATCGACGGTGGCGGTCTTGGGCAGGCTCACGGCGTTGACGGCCTGCTCGAACGCGCCAGACGTGTACAGGGCTGCGACGTCGTCGGCGCTCAGGGCGTTGTTGTAGATGGCGTAATCGTCCACGACGAGCTTGGAGTTGGCGTCGGGGTATGCCGACTTGGCGATGTAGGCGACGAGGTCGCCGTATGCGGTCAATCCGCCGGACGGAATCGCATACGTGTCGTTGCCGACCTTCTGACCGTCGCGATAGAAGGTCATCGTGCCGTCGGTGCCGTTGATGACGGTGGTGTACAGGGCCATGTCGTCGGTGGCCTTGACGCCGGTCGTGTCGGCGTTCGTGGCGCCCGGACCGACCTCGGTGCCCCACGGGTTGCCGTTCGGATTGGCCGCCGTGGCGGTGGTCATCACGGATTTCGTGTATCCGTTCGGATTGGCGGGGTTAAGCAGCCAGTAGCCCTTCGTCGGGTAGCTTGATCCGCTGGTCTGCGGCGCTCCGATGTATGTGGCGGCCGTATTGCCGTTGCCGAAGTTGTTCTTCAGCCAGATGGAGACGGTGACGTCCTTCTGGTTGGCGAGTGCGGTGGTCGGCACGCTGATGGTCTGCGAGCCGTTCAGAGTGATCTGCCCGTCGGCGACGCTCGCGCCGCTGCCGGACAGCGTGGCGTCGGAGGCGGCGGCGGTGCCTTCGTTGGCGATGGTCGCGCCGCTGGGCGCGGTATTGAACGAGTAGTGGATGAGCGGCTGCGCGATGGCATCCGCGGCCGATGCCGTCATCGGCACCAGCAGGCCGGCCGCAAGCGTCGCCGCTCCGACCGTGAACCCTATGGTTCTTCTCCAGAATCCCATGATTCTCCTCTGTTTGTGTTGTGTTGTGTGTTGTGTGTATGTAATGCACGTTGCGTGCTGGACTTTGGCTTACGTGACGGGAACAGGAACGCTGCAATTCCAACGTTCGCGATTTTCGCGTCCCCTCACGCAACGCCAAGTCCAACACGCAAGGCAAAGTCCGGCACGCAAGGTGCGGGCTTAGGGGCTTAGGTCGGGCGCGGTCAGGAACGGCGCCTACGCAGCTCGAGCGCCACGCCCGCACCGGCGAGCGCGACCGCAACCAGGGCCACCGCGCCCACGGCCACGCCTGTCCTGCTCAACATGGAGGTGTTGCTGCCGGCGGACTCCGACTGGGCGTCGGCCTTGCCGGTGGCATCGGTCTTGCCGCCGTTGCCGTCACCTTCGGAGGGCTTGCCGCCGGGCTCCACCGGCGTCGAGGGCTTGGCCTTCAGCGCCTCCGTGGCCGAAACAAGCGCCGATGCCGCGGCGTTGACATCCTTTTGCGTAGCGTTGTCGTTGGTCAGCATGGCACGGGCGGCACCCAATGCGGCGGCGAACGTATTCCACGAATCCGCCGTGTAATCGGCTTCCTTCTTCGTGCCGGCCGCGTCAATCGCCGCCTGGAGCTTCGAATAATCCAGATCGGCCTTGACCACGTGAATCGTGAACGTCGCCGTCAGAGACGGATCCTCGGTGCTGGTCGCCGTCACCGTCGTCGTGCCGACCTGCTTGCCGGTGAACGTGGCCTCGTTGGTCTTCACGGAACGGGATTTGGCGTTCTGCACGGCCATCTCGACCTTGCTCGCATCCTTGACCTCCCACTTGACCGACGTGAGCGCATCATCGGGATCGTTGGCCACGGCGGTGAACGTGGCGTTCTCCCCCACGGCGATCGTCGCCTCGGAAGCGGCGCGGTCATTGGCGTCGAGCACGGTAAGCGAACGCTTGTCGGCGGCGGTGGTGGCATAGTTGTTGGTCACGTCGTCCTTGCCGTTGTACGTGTCCATGATGGCCTGATATTCGGCGGCGGTGATGGGCAGGATTGTGCCGTGACGCTTCTTCAACGAACCGAAGTTGACGTCGGACGCGAAGCCCCAGTCGTTCTTGTCGGTGCTGCCAAGGTCGGCGGAACGATACGGGGTGTAACCCTTGCCGGACGAATACTGGTCCCACATGAGACCGTACTTCATCTTCTTGCCGGCCGCGTTCGTCTGGATGTCGTCGGTGCTGTAGAAGAACAGTTCGGGGCCTTCGAGCTGGCGACCGGTCAGTCCGGTGCCGGTCAGGTCGCCGAACGTGCCGACGAGCGTCCACTGGTCGGGGTCGTCACCGGTGTTGTAATAGCCGTCCATGGACGTGAGGCTGCCGCCGGTGGTCGTGGTGGTGGCGTACGGGTTCTTCGAACGTTCGATGCCGAGGTAGGTGTCGCCGGAAACGCGGTAGTAGTAGCCGTCGTCGGCCTTGATCATCGTGGTGTCGATGACGGACAGCGTGCGGTCGATCCACTTGACCGGATCGGAGAAGTGGACGAAGTCACGCGTGGTGGAGTAGTACATGTTCGTATGGTCGCCGGACTCGTTGCTGGCGTCGGAGGCGGTGGCCCAGTAGACCATGTACTGCTGCTTGTCGTTGTCCCAGTAGGCTTCCGGAGCCCAGGCCATGCCGGCGTCGGGGATCTTGGAGGCCACGTCGACGGCACGCGGCTGCGACCACGTCACCATGTCATGCGACTCCCAGACGATGAGATTCGGGCTGCCGGTGCTGGTGGCGGCCGCCGCGCCCCATCCGCCGCGGTTGTGGATGCTCAGCTCGGTGGCGATCAGGTACACGGTGTCGCCTTCGGGGGAGCGCACGAGGTACGGGTCACGCACGCCGTCGTCCTTGCCGCGGCTGTTGCCGGTCTGGCTCTTATCCCACGTGAGCACGGGGTTGCCGTTGGTGTGGGTGTCGATCCACTTGGAGCCGTCCTTGCTGGTGGCGAAGTAGATCTGTTCGTCGGTGGTGCGGCCTTCGGTGCCGGTGAAGTGGGCGAACAGGTAGTCTTCCGTGGCTTCGGAGGCGGCCTTGGCGGGGGCCTGCTTCACCGTGGCCACGAACCGGCGGGTCAGTTCGCTGCCCTTGACGCGGGCGGTGAGCACGACGATCTTGTCGCCGTCCTTGTTGCGGGTGACGACGCCGGGGGCGGCGCCCTTGTCGGAAACGGTGTCGGAGATGACCGTCGGGGCGGAGGACGTCCATACGATGTCGCTGCCGTACTTTTCGCCGGTCGTCGGGAGGGTGATGTCGCTTCGCACATCGGTCAGGGAGCCGAGGTCGATGGCGGCCAGATCGGCCTGCGCCTTGACATCGTTGGATTCCTCGCGCGGCACGGTGACGGTGAACGTGTAGTCTTCGGCCTTGTTGGGGCTGGCGGTGAGCGTCACCTTGACGTCGGATGCCGCATTGGCTGCCGGACGTTTCACCGTGGCCTTGCCGGTTTTGGCGTCGATGGTGATGGCGGCGTTGTCGGACGTCCATGCGATCGCGACGCCGTTGGACGCCACCGGAACCGTGAAGTCCTTGGTGGCGGTGTCTGCGATGGTGAGGTTGTTGAGCACGTCGGTCACGGCGGCGTCGGTGGCGTCATAGATCTTCAGATTGTCGATGGCGCCGGTGAAGTATTCGCCGTTCACCCAATTGCCTTTGCCGATCTGCAGGACGCCGCCGTTGTCGCCGAGGATTGCGGGCAGTGTGGCGCCGCTGGTCTTGGTGGAGACGGCCTGCTGTTTGCCGTCGACGTAGAGCGCGGAGAATTCGTCGGCGACGACGATATCCACATGCTTCCAGTTCGCGTTCGACGTTCCGGAGACGTTGGCGTCGGAGTTGCGGCCGGAGGTGTTGTTGTAGCGTTCCGCGGTGATCTTGCCGGTCTGGTCCATCACGCCGAGATAATGTTCCTTGCCATAGGTTTGCGCTGTGGCGTTCGGCGCGGCGAAGACCGACCATCCTGCGGTGGTCTGGTTGGCTTGGGAATCATAGGAGATGGTGACGGCGTGCCTGCCGCCAAGCACTGCGGACCCGTCGGCGTTGGTGAGATTCAGCCAGTTTCCGGCACCCAGTGTGAGCGCGGTGGACTTATCGGTGGCATTGGTCGTGACGGCGGCCTTGCCGTTGATGGTGGCCTTGACTTCCTTCGTGGCGTCGGTCAGCGTTCCGGTCTGGTCGGCCTTGACGTCGTTGAAATTGTAGTCGGCGATCAGATTGGCGTCGTTGGTGTAGTTCGCCAGATCGCTTGGGCCTTCGGCCGCTTTGGCCGCTTTGGCCGCGGCGGTTGATGTTGCCGCGGTGGTTGTTTGCGCGACCGCGGCCTGTAGCGCCTGTTGCGCGGCCGCCGTTTGCGTGGCCGGTTGTGTAGGCGCGTCGGCCGCATTGGCCGCCGGCGCCAAGGTCATCAGCATCGGCACGGTGGCGATGATGGCCATCGCCTTTTTCCAGTTCCCCATGATTCTCCTCTGAACGATATGGGTTGTGATTGCGATATTCAGTTATGGATACGACGTTCGGCCGGGGCATGACGCATCCGGTCGTGGACGGAGCCCGCACCACGGCCGCTCCGTTCCGGCAGCCCGGCCCCGTACATCATCCGTCCCTACGTGCCGGACTCACCGCTACGTGATGGACTTGCCGCTACGTGATGGAACGTCAAAAACACCAACATTGGAATTCCAACGTTTCTGTTCCCATCACGCAAGCAAAAGTCCAACACGCAAGGCAAAGTCCGGCACGCAACGGAAAGTCCGGCACGCAACACGGGTTGGCGGATCCGGGACCCGGCGCGGCACAGGCGTGCGCATATGCATATGGCACGTCCCGTGCCGCGCGGCCACCGGAACGGCGAGACCGTCAGTCGCGGGGGGCTTAGGCCGGGCGCGGTCAGGAACGGCGCCTACGCAGCGAGAGCGCCACGCCCGCACCGGCGAGCGCGAGCGCAACCAGGGCCACCGCGCCCACGGCGGCACCGGTCTTGCTCAGCGAACCGGACTTCTGCTCATTGCCGCCGTACTGGGCGCCGTTTGCGTCGGCATCAGCACCGCCGGCGCCAGCACCGCCGGCACCATTGCCCGAAACGCCGCCGTTCCCGGAACCGTTGCCACTACCGCTACCCGGCTTGTCGCTCGGTTCGGGATCCGGCTTCGGCGTCACCGCAACGCCGTTGCCATCGGCCTTCTTCAGTCCGGCAACCGCCGCGTCCAACGCATCGAGCGCGCCGTTCACGTCATCCTGCGAGGCCGCGGCATCGGCCAGCACCTTCGCGGCCGCATCACGAGCGGCGACGAACGCATCCCAACCGGCCTTGTAGTCGGCGGCACGATAGTCCTTCACCGCATCGTAAAGCCTTTGCAGCTCGGACTTATCGGGCTTGTCGGTCGTCGTGCCGCCGTCCTTGGCCTCCAACGTGACCGTATAGGTCTTCGTGGTGCCGTCCTGCGCGGTGACCTTGACCTTGACCACACGGTTCTCGACAGTCACCTTCCTCGTGGCATTACCATCCGCGACCTTGGCGACCACGTCGGTGGACTTCACGGCATCCGGATCGTCCACCTTGACGGTCACGCCGTCCTTGGACGCGGCCTTGTCGAGATCGTCGATCGCGATGCCGGCGACGGTCAGCGAATCAAGATTCGCATTGGACGACAAATCATCGACGACTTCGACGGTGAGCTTCACATAGTTCGCGGCGGCGAACTCCTTCTGCAGCTCCTCGGTGGTGGTCATGTCGATGATCGGCGTGCCATCGGCGCGGAAGTGCACGGGCACGACACCGGCGTGACGGTTCGTATTGCGGGTCGCGTTGGTCATGGCATGGTACACGTTGTATACGTCGCCGTACGGGTCGGCGAAGTAGGAGTTGTGTCCGAGACCGTACTGGCCGGCGAACGTGCCGTTGTGCAGCCACGGATAGTTGGACTTCGTCCAGCTCGACGCCTTGGTGAGGTCGTCGCCGACGTTCGCGATCAACATGCCGGTGGCGTACTGCGGCGTGACCAGCTGCGCGGAGAACACCATGTACACCTTGCCGCCGGAGACGAGCACGTTCGGGCCTTCGTTCACGCCGTCAAGCTCCCAGCCCCATTCGGGACGCATGATGCGCTGCGGCGTGGTGAGCGCGACCCACGGCTTGTCGGGGTCGACCTGGGCGATGGACACGTTGGCCTTGGCGCCGGCGCGCTCCTCGTCGCCCTGGCTCCATGCGATATATGCCTTGCCGTCGACCTCGAAGTAGGTCATGTCGATGGTCAGACCAAGGTTGGAGAGGTTGTCGAGGCTGCCGTCGACGAGCTGACGCTGCACGCGATGCTCGATCCAGTCGGCGGTCTTGGTCGGGTCTCCCCCGTCCTTGAGTTCCATCACATACGCAACGGGTGCGGTGCCCACCCAGTTCGGGCCGCCGTAGGCCTTGTCGGGCACGGTGGCGTAGAAGCAGTACAGCTTGCCATTGATCACGTGCAGTTCCGGCGCCCAATGGTAGCCCTTGTGCCCGAGACCGTCGTTGTCTCCAAACAGGTAGACGTCCTGTCCTTCGACCTTGTAGCCGCCGTCGGCCGTGACGCCGGCCTTCTGGTCCTTCAATCCGGCGAGCGTATCGGAGGAACGGATGAACAGCGTGTGCATGCCGCCGGTGTCGGAGGTGCCCATCGCGTAATACTTGCCCTTGTAGTACACGATGTTCGGGTCGGCACGGTTGCTCATCATCGGGAACTGTTCGGAGTAGTTCTGCTGGTTGGCGGTGCCTTCGATGGTCGTCTTGCCGACCTCGTCGGTGTTCAGGTTCTTGAGCTGATCCTCGTTCCAGTTCACGCGGAAGTCGAAGGTGGAACCGTCGGAGTATTCGGCCTTGAGTGTCTTGCCCTTGGAGAGCGTGCCGTCCTTCTGTTCAACGCCACCGACGATCTGCTGCTTGAGTTCGTCGACACTGGAGCCCTTCTTCACGGTGATCTTGGTCGGCTGTTCGACGCCGGTGTTATGCACGCGGCCGAGACGCTCGGTCAGGTTGGCGGCGACGGCCTTGGTCACCATCATCGTGTTGGAGCTCACCGCGTTCGCCACACCGGAGAGGTCGGCGGCCGTACGCGCGAATCCGGTGCCGTTCCGCACGTCGGAGAACGTCTTGAAATCCTTGGTCGTCACGTATTTGGCGACGCCGTTGGACTGCCACGAGATTCGATAATCGTCGGCGGACGCATCGTAACCGGCAGCGATCGAGCCCGCATCGAATACGGTGGTGTCGTCGGTCACGGTGACCATGTCGCCGCGCTCGTCCTCATTCGGCTTGCCGGACCATTCCATCAGATCGTCGGATGTGGAGAACGCGATCTGACCGCCGTCCACGCGGTTGCCGTTCACATCGGTGAATGCGGCGACATACGCATACTTGCCGTCCTTCATCTGGAACAGATACGGGTCGATAAGGCCGCGAATATCGGTGGCCTGCGTCGGGTACCCCTTGTTGTTGTTTGCACCGACGGTGATCTTCGCTTCGGCGAACGCCACGCCGTAGTCGGTGTTGAGTGCGGTGAACTTGCCGCCGCCGCCGAGCGCCAGATGCAGTGCGTCGCCCACTCGCGCGCCACCGTTGATGGAGTGGTCGCGTGTGTACGAGGCGAGCGTCTGGGCGTTCTTCGGCATCACGCGCACGGCCTTGAAGGTCTTCGTGGCGGTCTTGCCGTTGAACGTGATGGTGGCGGTGAGGTCGACCGTCTTGGCTTCGTCGCCGTCCGCGCCGGTGACGGTTCCGTTGGCGGCAACGAGTTTCGCGCCGTCGCCCGCCGTAGACCACGCGATGGTCGCGCCGTACAGGCTGGTCGGCAGCTTCACGCCGTCGGTCAGCTGGTAGTTCACGAGCAGTTTGTCGGCCACCTGCGCCGAATCGGTGATTGCGGCAGGCACGGTCAGCGTGAACGTTCTGGTAGCGGTCGCGCCGTTCACGGTCACGGTGGCGGTGAGCTTCACGGACGTGTCCGCGGCGGCCGGCGTCACCTTGCCGGTGTTCGGATTGATGACGGCTTCGTTATCGGAGGCCCACGTCACCGTCGCGCCGTGTAGACCGTTGACCGGCAGCGTGACGTCGCCGGTCACATCGCCTTTGATGCCGAAATCAAGGAATGCCGCGGCCTGCTGCGCGGCACCCTGCGCGGTGGTCGAAATCGTGAGATTGTCAATCAGTCCGGAGAAGTATTCGCCATTGCCCCAGTTCGCCTTGCCGATCTGCAGCACGCCTCCCTTGTCGCCGAGGATGTCGGTGAGCGCGGGTCCGGCCGTGTTCGTAGCGACTTCGGTGCCGTCCACCTTCAGCGTGGCGTCCTTGCCGGATACGGTGAGTTCCACATGGTTCCAGCCTGCACGGCTCGCTTTGTTGGTGAGGTTGCCGTCGCTGACGCGCTTGCCGGAGTTGTTGTACCGTTCCACGGTCAGGCCGTCGATTTTATCGAGGAAACCGAGGTAATGCTCGTTGCCGTAGGTTTGCGCGGCGTTGTTTGAGGCCGCGAACACCGTCCATCCGGTGTTGCCGCTGGTATCGGCTCTGCGATCATAGCTGATGGTCACATCGTCCAGTCCCTTGAGCAGCGATGTACCGTCGTCCTTGGTGATGTTCAGCCATGCGCCGGAGCCGAGCTTGGCGGCTTTGGTGCCGTCGTTGCCGTCGGCGAGAGCGACGTTCCCCTGCTTGGCGGCAACGGCACCGTTCCCCGTGAAACCATCGTCATTATTGAAATTGAAACTCGCCAACGGCACTGCGTCGGCATCGGCCGCCGCCGCGGTGCCGGCACCTATCGCCAGGCCCGCGAACGCCATTGGCAGGGCCGCCATGGCCGCCACCATTTTCTTCCAGTTCCCCATGATCCTCCTCTGATCGATATGGGTTGTGATTGCGATATTGAGTTATGAATAACGTTGGGTGATGAATGCGCATTTGGTGCTGGACTTCGGCCTACGTGATGGGAACGCAAACGTTGGAATACCAACGTTTGTGTTTTTCGCGTCCCAACACGCAACGCCAAGTCCAACACGTACGGGGGTGGGGTTGGGCCTGACCGGGTCTGGCGCGGCACAGGCGCTTGCGTGCGTATAGGCGCATACCGTATGCGTATATGCGCATACGACGTGTTCCATGCCGCGCGGCTGCCGGACGCCGCACCCCACCGCACAACCGGCGGGAGATACGGCCATCCGGCACGACCGTCAGGCATGCCACGCGACCGCCGACCTACGCGACCGCCGTCAGACGTGGCGACGACGCAGCGTAAGCGCGACGCCCACGCCGGAGAGCGCGACGACCACGAATGCAACGGCACCCACAGCCACGCCGGTCTTGCTCAACGAGCCGGATCGCCGCTCGTCGCCGCCGTACTTCGCATTGGTGGAACCGTCAGCCCCGGCAGCGGAGCCGTCGGAACCACCGCCCGGCTTGACCGCCGAACCCGAGTCGTTGCCGTTGCCCGGCTTATCGCTGGGCTCCGTCGTCGGCTTATCGCTGGGCTTGTCGCCCGGTTCGCTAGGCTCCGGGTCCGGCGTCGGCTTGTCGGGATCAGGCGTCACGGCACCGTCGTCAGAGACCTTCACCTTGGCGGTGACGGTGATGGCGGTGGAACTGTACAGCGGGCGGTTCTTGGCCGCGGTGGCGTTGTCGACGAATCCGCCGGTCTGCTTCCAGCTGTTGTTGGCACCGGCGGCGTTGCCGAGATCGTCCATGTCGGTCTTGGCCTCGCCGGCGGCGTTCGTCCACTTCCAGTGGTTCTTGTTCGCACCGATGGTGTCGACCGTGCCGGTGACGGTGTATTCGCCGGGCTTGGCGGTGTCCACGCCGGAGACATCCCACGTGACGTCGCGTTCCGCGGTGCCGTGGCCGTTGGCGAGCGTGACATTCTGGGTGGCCGGCAGGGCCGCCTGCACGTCGTCGTCGGAGGCGTTCTTCTTCACGCTGACGTCGGCGGCCTTGAGGCCCTTGTTGTCAGTGGCCTTGGCGTCGGCGGCGCGGATGGCGTCATACTGGGCCTTGGTCAGGGAGACGACGCCGCCGTGCTTGGTGTTGGCGGTGAGGAAGTAGTCGTCGGCCTTGAGCACGCTCCACGCGTTCCCGTCGGCTGCGTCGAGGTCGTCGGATTCCAACAGGTTGTAGCCGTAGCGTGCGCCGGCGGCGACGGAACCGTAGTTGTCGACGAACATGTACCACTTGTTCTGCCCGTTGACCTTGAAGCCGTTGGCGCCCTCCTGAGAGGAACCGAGCGTGTGGCCGATGTTGGTCTGACGCAGCACCCAGCCTTCGGCCGGGTCGGTGGCGTACTGGCCCTTGTCGTTGGCGCGCCACCAGTCGGCACGGTCGGTGTATTCCATGAAGATGACGCCCGAGCCGGTGGTGCGGTAGGTGCGGCCATCGTTCTGCAGCATCGTGGTGTCGATGGTGTTGCCGGTGTTGTACTTGCTGTTGGGCACGTACACGCCGCCGAACATGTAGGTGGCGTTGGTGAAGTCCTTGGTCGCGGCCCACAGCACGTGCGTCACCTTTTCGCCGGGACGATTGTTCTCGCCCTCGTATTTGGCCGAGACGGACCAGTACATGACGAATGCGCCGCCCTTTTCGTTGGCCGGCTTGTCGGCATCGGAACCGTTGGCGATGCCGTCGTCGTTCAGATCGTAGAAGTTCGGCACCCATGTGGCTTCGGGCGCCCACGCCATACCGATGTCGGTGATCTTCTTGCCGGTCACCGAGTCGTTGAGCGTCTGTGTTTTGACCGGCTTGTCGGTGTACTTGTCGGCGGTAGCGGTCTCCAGCTCGTTCATGTCGCTGAAGTGGATGAGATCCTTCGAGGACCATACGTGCAGCTTGGTGCTGTAGTTCGTGGACCAGGTTCCCCATCCGGCGTTGTCGCCGCCAAATACACGCAGATCGGTGGCGAGAACGTAATAGGTCTTCGACTCGGGATTGTAGGCGATGAACGGATCGCGTACGCCGGTCGTGGATTCGTTGTTCGTCAGAATCGGTTCGCCGCCGTTGAGCTGGTCCCATTGCGTGGCGTCGTCGCCACGGGAGATGTCAAGATAGATTTTCTCGGAATATCCACCGCGGTTTTCCATGAAGTGGACCATCACGTAACCGTAGGCGTCATCGGCCTTGACCTGTGTGACCGTGACCTTCAGTTCGGTCTTCACATTCGGCGCGGCCTCGCTGGTGGCGGTGATGGTGACGGTGCCGGCCTTCACGCCGGTCACTTTGCCGGTGGCGGAGACCGTCGCCACGGCGGGATTGTTCGATTCCCAAGTCACCGTGGGGTCGGCGCTGCTGGGTTCCACGGTCGTCGACAATGCGACGGAGGAGCCTTCCTTGAGGCTGAGCGTGCCGTCGTCCGTCACGCCGTTGCCGCCGATATGCAGCTTGGTCGGCGTGGCGACGCCGAGATCGGCGGCGGAAAGCGCGGAGCCATAAATCTTCAGATTGTCGAGCAAACCGGTGAAGTATTCACCGTTGCCCCAGTTGCCTTTGCCGATCTGCAGCACGCCGCCGGAACCGCCGAGGATTTCGGCGAGTTCCTTGCCGTTCACGTTGCTCGCCACGAATTTCTTATCGACGTAGAGTTTCGCCGTCTTTCCGGAGATCGCGATGTCCACGTGCTTCCACGCGTCCTTCGTGCCGACGTTCTGGTCGATGGTGGCGGCGTCGGAGTCACGTCCGTTGAGATAGCGTTCGACACGGGTCTTGTCGGTGCGGTCGAGCACGCCGAGATAGGTCGGCGCGTTGCCGTTCACCTGGTTCGCGTTCGGTGCCGCGAATACCGTCCATTCGCCGGCCGCCTTGGCTGCCTTGGAATCGTAGGAGATGGTGATGTCGTTCAGTCCGGCGAGCAATGCACTGCCGTCGGCCTTCGTCACGTGCATCCAGAATCCGCTGCCCAATTGCGCGGCCTGGCCGCTGGCGGCATCCTTGCCGGCAACAAGTTTCGCGGTGCCGTTGACCGCGGCCTTGGCCCCGCTCTTCGCGGCGACGAATGCACCGTCAACGGGTTCGTCGTTGAAATCGAAGCTGGCTATCGGATCCGCGGCCGCCTTCGTCGTGTTCATCGCCGCAATGTTCGACGACGTCGTTTCGGCCGTATTGATGACGGACGCCGACGAATCCCCGTCCTCGGCCGACGCTACGGGTGGCAACGTAAGCCCCACGCCCAGCGTCGATAATGCGACGAACCACGCCGCAAGTTGTCTGGCTCTCCTCACCGAGAATCCTTCCTCCCAGAAATATGGCACCACTCCGCCGCTCTACGTCGTTATCGATTCGTTATCGTTTTGTTATATAAATCCGACGATTCGTTATGAAAACGCAGGATATTCGACGACGAATCGGATTGACGTAGCTCCTCACAGCAGCCGATTGGCTTGCCCTACCTCGTTGTTGTTGGCTGTGTTCACGTCGCTCACGCGTTCTGCCACCGTCATCGCCGGACTACGTAGTCCCACGTTTTCGGTATCTGACACCCATTCATGATGTGAACTCTCACAAGTATACTGTGACCGCTCACCCCGGTGCAATCCCTACCCCGCATCAGGATTCCACGAGACCGCACCAAAACCACCTGCCACAATCCACCGCACGCCGCACCCCTGACCCGACCGCAGCCGAGCAACCTCCTCACGGCTGCACCGTGGAGCGCGGATGCCGTCAAAGGCACGTTGGACGGGCGCGGCCCTCCTCATCATCGGGCCCGATGGCCATTGCACGATAGGAATTCGGCCATGACCAACGCAAAGAATCTGGCACCGAATACGGGAATCCACAACATCGCAAGCCCCTGCCACATTCCGTGGTACGGAAACCGTCAAGACAAGCTTTCGTCATTCCACACCACGAAATTGCGTCACCGTGCATCATGAATAACAACCATTCCACCCCGTACCAGACCCTCACCATCAGGCATATCGCCGAACATTGAAAAATAGCGGATTCCATCGCCTCTGCCACGGCGGCATCTACCACGGATGCGGCAGGTCGGCCACATGACGCCCCCATGTCAACGTTTTCCGTCACGGGATGGACCGACTCACTTGCGCACGATTCCATGGCGTCTTTCCGCCATGGAAAGAGGGATTATGGCGGCGTCGCGGTCTGGCGGGAATCCACGGTCGGCTTTCCACCACAGAAAGAGGGATTCATAGGGTTACAGGCCAGAATGCGTACCCGTTTGCGGTTATCGGCAACAATCAGTTTTATCTCATAGTCCCAAAACCAAACTACGCGACCGAGAGAACCTGAAAAGAGGCTTGAATATGGTTCTCTGGCCGCGTAGCTGGGGTTTCTAAAGGGGAAATGAAAAAGAGAGGCGGTCGCAGCTCCTTCGATGATCGGGCGGGAAGAACACTCTTGCCCGCAACAATGTCCTATCGGCTTCAAGCAATGATTCGGCTCTCTTCGGTCCGACCGGATGCATCACTGCCTCCGCCGTCGATAGCCTTCGTTACCGTTACGGGCGACGCCTCCGGCAGATCTTGCCGGCGGCACCATCCGTTGACGATTCATTGCTTATCGCACTCGTCGTACTTCACAAAACGGCTTCCACACCGCTTTGTGGATACTGCTTTGTGAACACTGCTTTGTGAAGGTTAACAAGCACGTTTTCAGTGTACCAGATGTTAAGGCTCCCACAAGCCGTGTCGCAAAAAATACGGAATCTACGTGGGGCGGCACCGGGAGAATAGGGGAATACCCGAATGGCGCGGGGAGGGAACCAAGAAACCAGGAAGGGAACCAAGAAGGAGGGGAACCAGGAAAGAAGAAAACCAGGAAAGAAGAAAAAGGAAGAAGAGAAGGGGAAAGAAGGAAACCAAGAAAGAAAAGATAGGGAACCAGAAAATATCAGGACATCCGGGGAATCTCCCCTCGACCAGGGGCGCGCCTCGCATCTCTTCCACCGGCAAGATGCGAGAGCACGACTCCAGCCGAAGAAACATGATGCGGCCTTCCCCAACAAGGAGGAAGGCCGCATGCTTCACATGAACACGGACGTCTGCCGTACGCTGCGCTTCATGCGTAGCGCCGCACGCGCATCACGCGCGGCGACGACGCAGCAGCGCCACGGCACCCGCGCCGGCGAGCGCGAGCGCCACGAAGGCCACGGCACCGACCGCGGCGCCCGTACGGCTCAGCTTGGTCGGCTTCTGCTCGTTGCCGCCGTACTGGTCCGCGCTGGTCTTGTCGCCGCTCGGCGTGCTCGCGCCTGCACCGTTGCCAGCGCCGTTGCCAGCGCCGGAACCAGCGCCCGGCTTCGGCGTGGAGGTCGTCGCCGGCTTAAGGCCGTCGATTGCGGTCTTCAGATCCTGCGCGGCCTTGTTGACCTCGTTCTGGTCCTTCGAGCCCAATGCGTTTCGGGCCGCAGCCAGCGCCTTCTGCACGTTGTCCCAGGATGCTGGCGTGTAATCGGCGTGGTTGAGCTTATCGGCACGGGCAATCTGGGTGTTGAGCGCGTCGTACTTCACGCTTGTGCCGGTGTTGCCGCCTTCTCCACCGGGGTTGCCGCCGCCGGTGGTCTTGAACTGGAAGGTGTAGACCTTCTGGAACGCGCCATCGGGGCTGGTCACGGTGAACACCTGGCCGGCGTCGGTCTTGGCCTCCTTGACGTCCCAACCGTCGGCCGGCACGCCCTGCAGCTTCACGGTCCTGCCCTTCTCGATCTCCACGGCCTTGTCGGTCGCGTAGTCGAAGCCCTTCACGGTCGCGCCGTTGTCGGCGTACACCGCGGTCACCTTGGCGAGGTCCTTGATGCCGTACGGGCTGGCCGTCACATCCTTGACCTCGGTCTCGGAGGGGTTGACGAGCTTGTCGGTGTAGCCGTCGTAGGCCACCTTCACGGTGCCGGAGACATTGCCCGGAACCTTCACGGAGGCCTTGCCGTCGGCGGAGAGCTTCACGGTCTGCTTCCAGTCGCCGGCCGAGAATGTCACGTTGCCGGCGACCGTGCCCTTGTCGGCGGCGGCCACGGTGGCGGTGATCTCACGGGTCTTGACGTCCCATGCGGAGGCGGTCGTGGTGGAGTCCACCGCCGGCAGCGTGGTCGGGTTGTCGGTGGTCCACTTGTGCATGTTCTCCGCGATGGCGGCGGACACGTTCACGAACGCGCCGTGTCGGGTCGGGGTCGGCATGTTGGTCGGGGTCACCTTGCCGGTGACGTTCGGCCCCCACTGCTTCTCGGTCCCCCAACCGCTGGTGGCCGAAAGACGGTTCGTCCAGCTGGATGCGGCGAGCGCGGATTCCGAGGTCATGTACGGCTTGTAGCCGCCGGAATCGGCCATGATGATCATGGCGTCACCCTTGTCGTTCTGGTTCGGGTCGCCGGCGTTGAGCTTGATGGATTCAGGCCCCTCGAACGGCAGGATGTTCTGGTCCACGAGCTGCCACGTCTTGGTGATGTCGGCGTTCGGATCGGCCGAGGTGGTGGTGCAGGTGAGGCACTTCGAACGCTCCAGGAACGTGGACTTGCCGGTGGTGATGTAGTCGCCGGCCTTGCCGCTTTCCTCGTTCTTGGTCAGACGGTAGTAGGTGTCGCCGATCTTGAACACGGTGGAGTCGATGCGCGAGTACTGGGTGTCCTGCCACTTCTGCGCCGGGGTGAAGGTCTTGAAGTCGCGGGTGGTGGCCATCACGAGGATGTTGTACGCACCGTTGGTCTTCGAGCTCTTCACCGCGGTCTTACGGGTGGCGTCGGTGTATTCACGGGACGACCAGAACACCACGTAGGAGTTGAGCTCATCGCTCCAGAAGGCCTCCGGCGCCCAGGTCATGCCCATGTTGTCGGCGTTGACCTTGATGCCGGTGTCGCCGTCCTCGGCGTTGGTGCGGGTCCAGTTCACCATGTCGGTGGACTCCCATGCCTCAAGCTTGAGGGAGCCGTACTGCTGGTTCTGCCCCCAGCCCTGCGAGGAAACCTTGAGGTCGGTGGCGATCATGTAGAACTTGTCGCCGTCCTTGGACTTGAGCACATACGGGTCGC
Organism: Bifidobacterium catulorum; assembly: GCF_003129925.1. Taxonomy (GTDB): domain Bacteria; phylum Actinomycetota; class Actinomycetes; order Actinomycetales; family Bifidobacteriaceae; genus Galliscardovia; species Galliscardovia catulorum. Next base: position 19,490 of record NZ_QFFN01000033.1, read on the forward strand.
GCAGGCCCTTCGTGTCGGTGTTCGACACGATCACCGGATTGGACTTGTTGATCTCCTTGAACGAGAAGAAATTATTGCCGTCGGTGGCGGATTCGTACAACGCCTCGCCGACCTTGCCGTCGGTGGTGGCATCATCGGAAAGGAACGTCACGGCCGCGTATGCGCCGTCGGGCACGGAACGCGTCTTCTCCTTCACCACGACGTCCACGGTCTTCGTCACCTTCTCGCCGCCTTTGTAGCTGGCGGTGGCGGTGAGCTTCACGGGCTTGGAGTCGCCGTCGCCGTAGGCCGGGCGGGTCACGATGCCGGCGCCCTTGTACGGGTCGGCCATGCCGTTCGCCGGCGCCTTGTATGCGGCGTCGGTGCCGGTGACGAGCTTCGGGTCGGAGGACTCCCACGTAATCGCCGAACCGTTCTGCGTGCCTTCGGCCACGAGCGGCAGGTTCTCGGCCGTGGTCTTCTTCAGCGCGGCGATGGCGGCATCGACGTCGGCCGTCGCCGCGTCCTTCGCGTTCATCGGGTTCACGGTCACGGTGATCGAATCGCGCTTGGCACCCAGATCGGTCGTGGCGGTGATCACGGCCTCGCCCTTGGCGACGGCGGTCACGGTGCCGTCGTCGGACACCTTGGCGACCTTGTCATTGGAAGATTCCCACTTGACGTCCTTGCTTACGGCATCGTCGGGCTTGACGGTGGCGGTGAGCTTGGCCGTCGCCTTCTCGATCAACGTGAGCTTGCCGTCGGCCACGCCGGTGCCGGAGATCGCGACGGATTCCGGCTCGGTCAGTTCGGCGCCCTTGTACACCTTGATGTCGTCGATCGCGCCGTTCCAATATTCGTCGCCGTTATAGAACGACTTGCCGATGTACGTGGTGGTCGCGCCGAGATCGCTCATCGTGATGCCGGTATCCGCCTTGAAGATGATCAACGCGCCGTCGCGGAACACGGCCAGTTTCGTGCCGTCGACGACGATCTTGAACTCATGCCACGCATTGTCGTTGTTGGCGACGTTGACTTTGGCGCCTTGCTCGTTACCCCAGTTGTTGTCGGAGATGACGCCTTTGACCGCGGTCTTGCTGTTGTAGAACATCAGGTACTTGTTGGCGTTCGCCTGATCGTTCGTATTCGTATCGTTCGAGCCGTCCTTGCCGACGATGAACGAGAAGAACTTGCCGCTGTCGTCGTGGCGGGTCTTCGTCGCGAATTCCATGGTGAACGAGTCGCCGGCGTCCTTGAACAGCTGGTCGTCGATCTGCGCGTATTGGCCGTTGCCTCGCAGCGACAGGGACTCGTTGTTGTTGCGGTCGCCGTACTGTTCGACCTTGGCGCCGCCATTAAGCGTCATATCGTATTTTCCGGTCGAATCGGCGATCTTGCCGGCATCACCGTTCTTGCCGGTGAAATCCCAGCTGGCCAGCAGCGTCGGCGACGCCGGTTCGGCAGCCATTGCCGGCGATGCGCCCACGCACAACGCGAGCAGCGACGCCGCCGTGGCGCCGGCCGCCGCTATTTTACGGATAAGACTCATTAATCCTCCTCGATTCCCTGTGAGCGCGAACAGCGCTGTCCGTGGATATTTTAGCATATTTTCCATTCACGAATCGCAAAATACCCTCGATTTTAGCGCTCACAATGGGTATATCTCGCAATTCGTGAATTCGTACCACGCGAAAACCACAAATCCACATCCGTCAACATTTTCATTTTCCCTCACCTTGCGCCGCGCACCTCCGATATCGTTCGATGCACACCACCAGAAAGGACCGAAATGAGCATCGCGCCAATCACCGCACGCTCGCTGAGCGAAACATACGCCGCCACGGCACGGTTGTGCCTGAACCACAATCTGGACATACCCTACAGCCACACCACCGCCCTGGCGCTCGAACGCATCGAACTGCCGTCGAAAACGTCGCTGCAACCGGCACCGCTGCACGCCTCCGTTCCCAAAAGCCATATGCGCCGCTCGAAATTCGCCGGCGTGCACGTGCATACGTGGTCGGCGTTGAACGACGCCGACATCGTATATATAACACCGCAAATAACCGCCGTACGCCCCGAGGTGGCATGGGCCCAACTAGCGAAATACGCCAATCTGGAAACGTCGATAATACTGGCGGAAGCGATATTACGGAACACATATCTCACACTCGACGATCTTGCGGTTTATATCACCGGCATCGGCAAATTCCCCGGAAAACGGCAATGCCGGCGGGCGCTGTTATTGGCCCGTCCGGGCGCCGATTCCGCGAAAGAATGCGAATTGCGGCTGAAAACGCTGCAATACGGCCTGGACCAGCCGAAAATCAATTACGTATTCCCTGACCTGACGTTTCCGAATGGGGCGCCGGTCACGTTGGATATGGCCTGGCCCGAACATCGCGTCGGGTTGGAATACAACGGCGACCATCATCGCACCGATATGTTTCAGTGGCGGCGCGACGAATGGAAACGCGAGGCCGTAACGGCGCGGCGTTGGCATTTCTTCAGTATTACGCAGCTGGATCTATCCGATAATGCGCATACCGCGAATCTGATGGCGAGGATTTCGGAGGCGATGGGGAAACGGATTTCGTATACGCCGCTGGAAAAATTGGCGGATCGACGGAGGAAAATATGCCGACCTGATTCATGAATCGCAAGATACCCTCGAATTTAGCGCTCACAATGGGGATATCTCGCGATTCGTGAATTCAACGCCCCTGAGTATCATCCCCGATGGGCGAAGGGAGCGCAATGTCACAGTTCGAAATCGTCGTCGGCCAAATCGTCGGGTTTTTCATCATGATGATGGTTGGGTACGGTTGCGTACGCCTGCGGTTTTATGGCATGAAGACACTCGATGGCATGTGCATGCTGCTCACGAAAATACTGATTCCCGTGCTGGTGTTCAGCAACGCGGTGGCCGGCACCACACGCGCCGACATCGTTCGCAATTGGGGAATCATCCTCTTAACGGGGATTATGTACGCGCTACTGGCCGCGACGGTCGCGGTCGCGGCGTGGGTATTGCGGCTGCACGGCAGTCGCAGCCATTTGTTCCAGGCCGGGTTCATGTTCGGCAACGCGGGATTCATCGGCATACCGCTCGTTATGGCATTATTCCCCAAGGACGGCGCGATTTTCATCGTGCTGATGTCGTTGGTGGATCAGGCGCTGCTGTGGTCGTACGGCGTGTGGCTGTGCGAACCGGTGCGCGACGCGAAAACGGGTACCGGGAGCGTCCCCGCCGTCCCGCCCTCACGCCGTATCATCGGTTTTCTTCGTCGGTTCGCCAATCCGGCGTTCATCGGCATTATCATCGCGTTGGCGATCATCGGCGCCGGCGTGCGGATTCCGGCCATGATATTGGCGCCGCTGCATACGATTGGCCAGATGTCGACGCCGCTGTCGCTGTTTTATTTGGGCGGGTTGTTCGCGTTGACGAAATGGTGGGGCATTTTCAAAAAATACGAATTATACGTCGGCATGGTCATTAAAATGCTGCTGTTCCCGGTTGGTTTCGCCGTATTGATGGATTGGTTCGCCGGTGTGACGGGGCTGCCGCTGACGCATGAGATGATTCAGATGATGGCGCTGATTTCGGGCCTGCCCACGATGACGACGATCGCGATGTTCTCCGGGCGCAGCAAGAATATGCCGGAATACGCGGTGGGAATGGTATTGGTATCGACGTTGTTCTCGCTGATTTCGTTGACGGCGATCTCGGCGGTGATTTTTTAATTCACGAATCGCGAGATACGTCTGTTTTTAGCGCTAACAACGTCGATATCTAACGATTCATGAATTGATGGCACGCTTAAGGTCACGGTCCTCCATCCGCTGCCGCCACAGGCAGAACCCGCCGAACACGGCCAGCCATACGAGGCCGGCGATTGCGGGCCCGCGCGTATCGGAGGAAATGAACAACGTGCAATATACGAAAACGAAGAATATTATGGCCAACGTATTCGTGATCTTCCACGCGGGCATGACGTATCCGTCGGCGATGAAATCGCCGGAAACGCGATAACGACGATGCGCAATCATCGTCAGCACATAAATGAATATGATGACCGCCGACGACGCCGACGAGAACAGCACGAACGCGCTCGACATCGATGGAATGGCGTTGATGATCGGGGACAGCAGAATCATCGCGGCCGAGACGAGGATCGCGCGGGCCGGGACCTGACGGTCGGAGACCTCACCAAGACGTTGCATCGCAGGCGACGGCGAATCCTGCGCCAGCTGGTAAAGATGACGTCCGGCGGAATACAGCAGCGAATTCAACGCCGACGACGCGGCCGTGATGACGACGAAGAACACGAGCGCGGCGGCCCAGTCAAGACCGGCGTATTTGAACACCATGATGAACGGCGAGGCGAACGATCCGTCGGAATTCGGCTGGAAATTACGCCACGGCACGATCACCATGATCGCCACGAGCGCGCCGACGTAGAAGATCAGCACGCGCAGAATGATCTCGTTGATGGCCTTGGGCAGCACCTTGCGCGGATTCTCGGTCTCGGAGACGGTCACGCCGATGAATTCGATCATCTGGTAGGCGAAGAACACCATCTGGAAGCTCATGAGCAGCGCGAGCCAGCCGTTCGGTGCCAACGAAAACCCGTCGGTGATGTTGGCGAGGCTCACCTGGCCGGCGGGGCTGATGTGGTCGGAGCCGGTGATCTGCACGGCCGGGTAATGGTATCCGATGACGAGCATGACGACGGCGGTGGCGATCATGCCGCAGATCAGCGTGATCTTGATCATCGAGAACCAGAATTCGGCCTCGCCGAACACCTTGACAGCGATGAGGTTGATGCCGGCGAGCGCGACGAGGAAGCACAGTTCGATCAGCCATTTCCAATGGCTGAGGTCCATGCCGAACGTGTTGAAGAACGTGACGAAATATGTGGATACGGCGGTGATTTCGCTCATGCCGATCAGTATCAGCACGATCCAGTACGTCCAGCCGGCGAAATGCCCCCAGCCGCGGCCGAGATACCGGGTGATGAAGTTGATGAACGTGTGCTGGCTTGGGTCGCGGTACATCATCTCGCCGATGGCGCGCATTAGCAGGAACATGATGATGCCGACGGCGATGTATACGAATACGATGCTCGGGCCGGTGAGCGAGATCGATTTGCCCGAGCCGAGGAACAGGCCCGTTCCTATGGTGCCTCCGATGGCGATGAACTGCACGTGGCGGTTTTTCAGGCCGCGGTTCATGTGGTTTTCCGCGTCAAGTTCCTCGACGTCCTGCATATATCCTCGTTCCCGCCGCGTCTGTTCGCTGATGCATTCCCGTTTCGGCGAACAGACGCGACGATGCACGACGGAACGCCGCTTGTATGCGGCAATTGCACTAGAGTACAGAACCTACAGGAAATTCGTGTAAACAGGGGAGGATTTCAGCTCCGGTTCACCTGTACCGCCGCC
>NZ_QFFN01000034.1 GCF_003129925.1 Bifidobacterium catulorum
GGGCTCGGGGGCGCGGAGATGGGTCTACGCGACAGGCCGATTGGAGCGGGGGCGGGGCGCACGGCTGCGGGGCAGGCGAGGGCGCAGCGGTCGCAGCCCATGGCGGCGATGCACTTGTCGGCCACATAGCTGACTTCGGGGCCGAAACGCTGGGATTCCGGATTGCTGCACCATGGGCAGCGCAACGGACAGCCCTTCAGAAACACGATGGTGCGGATTCCTGGACCGTCATGCAGCGAATAATGCTGGATGTTGAACACCAGTGCCGAGTCCTTGGGCATGAGACGACGCCACTCGCCGGTGGGGCGTGACGACTGCTCGCGGTCCGCAAGGATTCGGGTGGTGAGTGATTGCTGCATGAGATGGGGTTTTCCGATGGAGAGGTGGGTGATTGCTGTGTGGGTTGGGACCCCCTCAGTCAGCCTGTCGGCTGACAGCTCCCCCTGGGAGGGGGAGCCCATTGGAAGAGATCTGCCTGTTGGCTCCCCCTAAGAGGGGGAGCCGGTTGGAAGAGAGGGGGTGGCTGGTGGAAAGTGTTGACCCCCTCAGTCAGCCTGTTGGCTGACAGCTCCCCCTGGGAGGGGGAGCCGAATGGGAGAGATTTGCCTGTTGGCTCCCCCTCCCAGGGGGAGCCAACAGGAAGAGAGGGGGTTAGAAGGCTTCCTGTTCGTTGCGGGAGATGAGCTCGTCCTGCAGGTCCTTCGACAGCTCGGTGAAGAACGCGGAGTATCCTGCAATGCGCACGATGAGGTTGCGGTACAGATCCGGATGCTTCTGGGCCTCGCGCAGCGTATCGTTGTTCATCACGTTGAACTGCACGTGCCACAGCTTGAGGTCGCGCCAGGTCTCGATGAACTCCACGAGCTTCTCGGTGCCTTCCTTGCCGGCCACGCAGCCCGGGGAGAGCTTGATGTTCAGCAGACGGCCTGCGTGCTCGTTGTGGTCGAAGTTCTTGGTCAGGTAGTTCGACAGCAGGATGGCGGTCGGACCCTCGTGGTCGGCGCCCTGCGCGGCGGACGAGCCGTCGGACAGCGGCGTGAACGCCTGGCGTCCGTCGGGCGTGGCCGAGACGACCTTGCCGAACGGCACATGGCTGGTGAACGGCACCAGACGGATATCCATGTGCACGCCGATCTGCTCGGAGTACTTGGCGGTGAACTCCTGCGCCGTGCGGTCGAGGATCTTGCCGATCTCGTCCGCGTACGGGTCGTCGTTGCCGTAGGCCGGAGCGTTCCTCAGCAGCTGGCGGATCACCTCGTAGCCTTCGAAGTTGTGCTCGCACGCCTCCTTGAGCTCATGCAGGCTGAGCACGTGCTCCTCGAACACCAGCTTCTTGATGGCGGCCAGCGAATCGATCACGGTCGCGTAGCCCATGTATTCGAGGTATCCGAGGTCGATGCCTCCCGGGATCTTCGGCTGGTGCGGGTCGATGCACGAATCACGGCACAGCTTCTGCAGCATGGAGCCCAGCGGCGTGGCGAAGTGTTCGGCGCGCAGGCGAATGATCTCATGCTGCTGGATGAACGCGTGCTTGAGCAGGTTGTTCTGCTGCTTGAGGAACGCGGCGAACAGGTCGTCGAAGCTCGTGAAGTCCTCGAATTCGCCGGTTTCCAGACCCAGCACCTCGTCGCCGTACTTGAGCATACGGCCGTTGTACATCACCATCTCCAGCGCCGCGGCGAAGTTGATGTACGCGTTCGGGCTGGTGTAGGTGTCGCGGTTCGGCATACGGCATTCGGCGCAGCCGGAGACCGAGTAGTCGAGCGCCTCGTCGAACTTCGCGCCCTTGCTCAGCAGCAGCGGCACCACGTCCTCGTCGTTGAGCAGCTTCGGGAATCCCTCTCCGCTCTTGATGGTCAACGCCACCTCACGCAGGTAGCGCTTCGGGGAACGCGTGTGGATGCGCGCCGCCAGATCCGGGTAGTTCAGCGGGAACTCGCGCTTGGATTTCAGCAGGATGTACGTCAGCTCGTTGGTGGCGTCGTAGCCCTCCGGGGTCTGGCCTCCGATGGTCACGGCCTCCCAGTGGGCGTAGCCCTCGTTGAAGGCGCCGCCCGCGTCGGACAGGTACAGGTCGATGTACTGGGCCATGTCGACCCACATGCATTCGAACAGCTCCTGCGCCTCGTCGGCGGTGATGCGTCCCGCCTCCTTGTCGGCCTTGTAGAACGGGTAGAGGTACTGGTCCATGCGGCCGTTGGAGATGATCGTGCCGGTCTTCTGCTCGATGCGGCTGAACAGCTGGGTGAACCACTGGCTCTGCATGGCCTCGTAGAACGTGCGTGCCGGATGCTCGGGCACCCAGCGGCAGGTTTCGGCGATGCGGCGCAGTTCGGCGACGCGCTTCGGATCGGTCTCCTCGGCGGCCTGCCGCTCGGCGAGGTCGGCGTGGCGGTTCGCCCACAGGATGATGGCGTCGGCGGTGAGGATCTCCGCCTCAAGGAACGGGCGCTTCTCGCAGTTGTCGATCGGAGAGAACTCGTCCAGTTCGGCCAGTCGCGCCTGTGCTTCGGCCTTCAGGCCGCCGAAGCCCTTCTGCAGCACGATCTCGTAGTCGTGCACCCACTGCAGACTGGAACGGAACGACGCGGTCTCGTTCACCACGTAGCGGGAGGTGAGCGCCTCGTCGGGATTGTAGGTGAGCTTCATCGTCTCGGGCCCGAGCGCCTTGGCCAGGTCCTCGTGGAACGTCTTGCCCTTCCAATACGGGGCGATGTCCTCGATGATGGTCTTCGCATCTTCGGGGTCGATGTCGAACGGCGAGCTTTCACGCGTAGGCAGCTTCTTGATGGCCAAATCGAGCGTGTCGCCGTCCAGTTCCGGATACAGCAGGCCGTAACGGCCTTCACCGCCGCCTCGGCCGACGATCAGCTGGTCCTTGTCCACGTAGACGGTGGCCTTCTCGGCGTAGTGGTACAGCGCCTTGGCCCAGCGCAGCACAAGCGGCTCGCCTTCGGTCTGGCGGAAGCTCTCAGTGAACAGCAGGCCGCGCTCGACGTCGACATGCGGTTTTTCGGCGCGCACGCGGGCGAGGATATCGTTCGCGCGCGTATGATGCGCCAGCTTGACCGGCTTGTTTTCGATCTGTTCTTTGATGCGCGTCTCCTGCGGAGAAAGTACGGCTGCGGTCATCGGTTTTTGGTCTCCCATCATGTATCCGTTATCCGACGCCGTATCCGAACATCCCTGCGGATACGGCAATGATTTCAGCGTAATGTCGTTGTTTCGACGAACTGGCCGAATTATGCCGAATGCCGTATAGGAGTTGGTTATGATTCCTCATAAATCGTTGGAATCATTGGGATTCGTCATCGGGGCCAGATTTGGGTGCCGGCCTTGAATGTGCGGAGCACACGGATGGAACGCAGCGATTCGTCGGGCGCGCCGTCCACGCCGATCGGCACGGCGAGCGGATCGTGCTCCAGCACGCACAGGTCGGCGAGTTTGCCGACCTTCAACGTGCCCTTGTCGTGCTCCTCGCCATACTGGTACGCGGCGTTCGCGGTGATGGCGCGCAGGCCGTCCGCCACGCCGACCCGCTGTGCGGGGTCCAGCTCCACGCCCGACTTCGTTCGCCGGGCGGCCGCACACCAGACGGCTTCCAACAGATTCGGCCGGATGATCGGCGAATCCGTATGGAACGTGTACGGCAGATGAAGGTCGGCCGCGTCACGGACCGCGGAGATGCGCCGTCCGCGCCGCTCGCCGAAATTCCTCAGATGCACGTCGCCCCAATACCAGCAGTGCGACACGAAGAACGAGGGAATCATATGCAGGGCCGGCATACGGGCGAACTGGTCCGTTCTCGCGAGCTGGCAATGCACCATCACCGGGCGGAGCTCATCCTTGCGGGCGTTCGTGGATTCGGCGAACGCACGACCGTATATGTCAAGGAACTGCTCCGATGCGGCATCGCCGTTGCAGTGCGCGAGCAGCTGCAATCCATTGTCGATGGCGTGACGTGTGAAATCGTGGACGGCGTCGTCGTCGAGCGCCCGGTTTCCGTGGAAATCCCTGCCTTCCGGGCCGGGCGCATACGGTTCGTCCACCCAGGCCGTCCGGCCCTGCGGCGAACCGTCGAGAATCATCTTGACGCCGCCGATGCGCAGATGATTCACGTAATGCGACCCCACGTAGGCGCGATGTCGGTCGAGTATGGCGTCCACGTCCTGGCCTTGCATCGGATAGGAGACCACGTCCAACCGCAGCCGGTGCTCGGAGGCCAGCAGGACGAGATTGTCGGCCCATCCCGCCGTCGTGGCGCCATCCTGGACGGTCGTGATGCCATGCGAGAGATATTCGTCCTGCATGGCATCGGCCAATACCAGCGGATTGATCTTCATGCGGGAGTCGAGTGCGCGATAGACCGCGAACATGGCTGACGGTTCCTGGCACAGGCCGTCCGGCGTGCCGTCGGGTTCGCGTCCGAAGCGGGCGCCAGACGGATCCGGCGTATCGCGGGTTATGCCGGCGATATCGAGGGCCTTTGAATTGGCGACGAGCATGTGGCTGGACACGTGCACGGCCAATACGGGCACGTCCGTCGTCACCTGGTCCAGGTCATGCCGTGTCGGATGGCGATGCTCGGCAAGCGCCGTGTTGTCGTATCCGACGCCGAGGATCACGCCGTTGTCGAGCGGAATGTCGCTGTGCGTGGCGAAATCCTGCAGCCGGACGATGATGTCGTCGATGGATTGCGCGTCTGTCAGGTCGGCGGCCGTGAAATACTGCGATATTCCGGAGAAGTGGCTGTGCGGGTCGATGAATCCGGGCAATAGCGCGGCGCCCCGCAGGTCGTGCTCCCGAACACGCGTCTCCATATGGTCGGCACGCATCCGGGCGGCGTCGAGCGATCCGACGAACGCGATGCGTCCGTCGGTGTCGGTAAGCAGGGCCTCGGGACGTGGCCGACGGTCGAATCCGGGCTCCATCGTGAGGATGGCGCCGTTATGGAAGAGACAGGGGATGGCGGCGGGCATGGGCATCTGGGCTTTCTGGATTGGATGGGAGATTCCTCTTCGGGGAGAGGAATGGGTCAGGATGATTTTCCGGCGTCTTCCGGATCGTTGCCGGTCTGGGTGATGCCGGTCTTGGTGATACCCCGCGTTGTGAACAGGCCGAACGCCACGATCGCGGCGGCCACGATATACGCCGACCGTGTGACGTCATACCGTTCCTGCGCGTTGATCCTGACCAGTTCGGCCTTCTCCGCGGGCGTGGCGTTCACGTCGGCGATCTCCTGCTCGAACTGCCGGTCACCGACCAGCGTGATGCTTTTGCTCGTCACCGCGTTCGCGACCTCGGGGGAGATCACGGTGGACTGCCTCACCGCATTGCCCACGTTCGCCGTGATGCCGAACAGCAGCACCGCGCCAAGGATGCCCACGCCCAAAGCCTGGCCGATGTTGCGGGCCACGCCTTGCACGCCGCCCGACTGCGAGGCGTCGCGCTCGTTCACTGCCAACGCCACGACGTTCGACGCCTGCGAATTGATGAGACCGACGCCGATGCCGGTGACGATCGTGCCGACGAACACCAGCCAGTCAATGGCGCTGTGCAGCGTGATGGAGAACGAGCGGATGAACAACGCCGCGATCATGACGACGTATCCCAATTGGATCACACGTTTCGGATTCGCCTTCGGCAGCAGTTTCGGCAATCCGATCGCCACGATGATCGTCGGCAGCCCCGACAGCACCGAGATAACGCCGACCTTGGCGGGCGACCATCCCGCCACCAATTGCAGATACGGTCCCATCAGAATGCCCTGCACGCCGAGGAACAGGAACGTGATGAGCCATGCGTACAGGCCGGCCAGCACCTGCGGCGTCTTCAGGAACGACTGCGGCAGCAACGCCACGCCATTGCGCTCCTCCACGCCCTTCTCCACGATGCCGAGCACGACCAGCACGACGGTGCCGATCACGACCAGCGGAATCGCCGGAGACATGCCGAACACCGTGAACGGCGCCTGCGGGAACGCCTTCGCCAGGCCCCAAGCCGAGATGCGCGACAATCCGAACAGCACGAGGAAGAAGCCGATGGCGGCCAAGGTGACGCCCAGCACATCGAACTTATGGTTGACCTCCGTCTTCGTGATCTTCGGCAGACGGAACGACAACAACAGCAGCATGACGAAGTATGCGGCAAGCACGCCATACACCACGCGGAACCCGCTCAGCCCCATGACGATGCCGAGCGCGAGCGGCAGGAACGACGAGAAGCCTCCCGCCGCCGCACCCACGCAGCCGAACGCCAGCGTGCGCTGCGAACCGCGGTAGATCTTCGGAATCAGACCCAGCACGGAGGGAATCAGCAGACTCGCGCCAAGGCCGACGAACGTGCGTCCACCCCAATTGAACACGTCGATATTGGGCGACAGCGCCGAAATCAGCTCGCCGATCGCGCACAGCACGGCTCCCGTACGGAACGTGCGCTTCCAGCCGAACAACGTGCCGATGAAGCCGCCCGCCACCATGAACGAGCCGGCGATCAGCGGATACATCATGTTGGACAGTTGGATGCTGGCCATATTGGCGTGCAGCTGCGTCGTCAGCGCCGACGTGGCGATGGCCAGGGCGCCGTTGTCGCCCGACGTGCCCATCTGCGCGAGAATCAGCGTGACGACCGGGAAAACCAGGAATCTCGTGGCGGATTCCGATCGTGATGTCGGCCGCGCCGCGGCGACGGCCTTGGTGGATTGTGCAATCGACGTCATATGACGTCCTTTCGTCAGGAACATATGACGATTCCCCATCATGGGTTCCCCAATCGTCATACGTTCATCATCATTCGGCCGTAATCGACGGCCGTTCCCCTTATGTATGCCGCCCACCGTACAGCCGCCGTTGCGCCGACGGGCCGCCGCCGTCATAACCGTCATCTATGCCGATCGCAAGAACGGGAGAAACAACGCGAATGTTTGATGGCTATAACCAGTCGCTATAGTCAATCCGCCGATTTCGGCCGGTCGCCGTCGTTTTCGCCGCTACTATGGCAACCAACGACGACGCGGATGGGGGTCCGTGCATCGTTCGGAATCATCGGGGACACCGCAAACAATCGGCAAAACCGACAACGAATATCAAAGCGACAACGAATATCGACGGCTTCAGGGGATGTCGTCGACATCGTCCGTCCCTATGAAGTCCGTCCCTATGAATCCGCAATCAATCACATATCACATAAGGGGGAAGCATGTCTGACGATACGAATTCCAAGGCCGCGGCGGCCAGACCCAGACTGTTCTTCGGAGGCGACATACTGACCGCCACGCCGGACTTCGAGCACACACCGAAACCGCAGGCGCTGCTTACGGACGACGAAGGCCGCATCGCCTACGTCGGCGACGAGGACGAGGCGCGCGCCCGTGCCAGGGATTTCGCCGACGTGGAGGAACGCGATCTCGACGGTGCGGCATTGCTGCCCGGATTCATCGATGCGCACGGCCATCTTTCAGAAATTGCCCACTACTTCACCACTGCCGACCTTCGTGACGCAACGGATATCGATGACATCGTGAACCGGCTGCGCGACTTCGCGCAGCGGCGGCACATTGACGCCAGCGGCATCGTTCTTGGCAAATTCTACGATCAAAATACGCTTGCTGAAGGCCGGCATCCGACCCGTCATGATCTGGACCGCGTATCCACCACCATTCCGGTCGTGGCGATTCACGTCTCAGGCCACGTGCTCGCCGCCAATACGAAGGCCTTGGAGATCAGCGGCGTCCATCTCGACGATCCCGACCCATCTGATGGCACGTTCGGACGTGACGAGGACGGCCTCATCAACGGCTATGCGGCGGAAGGGGCGGCATGGAGCATTCGCGACACCGCCATGAAACGCAGCGTCGTCGACTTCGACGAACTCGGTGACGCCACACAGGACGTGTACCTTTCCAACGGCATCACCACGGCGCAGGACGGCGCCTCAGGACGTCAGGCAGTCGCCGACTTCGCCCGGTTCGCCGGCACGCACGGTCTACGGCTCGACGTGGTCGTGTACCCCGTCAACAGCAGTGACTCGGACGGCGTGCTCGACGACTACGCCACTTACGTGGGCAAGGACTACCACAACGGGCTGCGCATCGGCGGCCTCAAGGTCGTATTGGACGGCTCACCGCAGGCACGCACCGCCTGGGTGACCGAACCCTACACACCCGGCCCGGAAGGCGAAGGATACCGAGGCGTTCCGTTGGCCAGCGAAGAAGAAATCTATCAGGCCGCACGCAAAACCATCGACAACACCCTGCAACTACTTGCACACACCAACGGAGACGCGGCATCCGACCGGTTCCTCGACGCCTACGACCGGGCGCTGCATGACTCGCCGAACCCCGGCAAACACCACCTGCACCCGGTGATGATTCACAGCCAGCTCGCCCGCAGGGACCAGCTGGAACGGTTGGGGAAGCTCGGCGGCATCCCGTCGTTCTTCGTGGCGCACACCTGGTATTGGGGAGACGTGCACGTGCGGAACTTCGGTGCCCGGCGAGGTGGACGAATCTCCGCCGCAGGTGACGCCAAACGACTGGGACTGCGCTACACGTTCCACAACGATTCGCCGATCATCCGGCCGAACCTGCTCGACACCGTCTGGGCGGGAGCCACACGACGCACCAAAAGCGGACGCCAACTCGACCTCGACCAGCGGGTGAGCGTCGCCGACGGCCTGCGGGCCATCACCGCCAACGCCGCATACCAGTATGGCGAAGACGGCGGCAAAGGCACGTTGGAGGCAGGCAAGCTCGCCGACCTCGTGATTCTGGAGAAGGACCCGCTGTCGGTGCCGCTCGACGAGACCGGCGCGCCGGACGACAGCCTGCGCACCCTCAAAGTGCTGGAGACCATCAAGAACGGCAGGACGGTGTGGGAGCGCGACTGAGAGGTGTGCGACCGCACCGGGACCGCCTGCCGTCGAAAAACCACAAGACCTGACGCATAACCGAAAACCATAACCAAACAATCACCATGCGGCTTTGGGGAGCCGCAGAAGAAGGGGAAAAACCATCATGAACAATCGGAAACATCGCCCATCGGCCGGGCGCATCGGCAAAACGTTCGCGGCGATTGCATCCGTGGCCGCCATCGCGGCGCTCGCGGCATGCGGCAACGCCGGTGCGAGCAGCGCGGCCGACGCGGGCACGCCCCAGCAGGGCGGCACGCTGCGCCTCATCCAGTTCCCGGACACCGGCCAGTGCATCGACCCGTCACAGGCCATCTCCGACTCCGGTCCGCGCACGGTGGTGCGCAACTACGTGGAGTCGCTCACCGATCAGGATCCCGACACGGGCAAGCTGGTGCCTCGCCTCGCGTCCGACTGGCAGGTGAGCAAGGACGCGAAGACGTACACGTTCCACATCAGGCAGGGCATCACGTTCTCGGATGGCGAGAAGCTCGACGCCGCAGCCGTGGTGAAGAACATCACGTCGCTGTCCAAGCAGGCGGCCATCTCCAAGGTGCTGTCGCTGACGACACTGAACAAGGCGGAAGCCGTGGATGCCAACACGGTGAAGGTGACGTTCTCGGTGCCTAATCGTCCGTTCCTCAACTCCACCGCGTCGACGAAGTTCGGCATCATCGCGCCGAAGTCGCTCGACATCCCGACCGCCCAGCGCTGCTCCGGCCAAGGCGTGTACGGCACCGGCCCGTTCACGTTGGAGAAATACGATCCGAACACCAAGACCATCCTCAAGCGTCGCGCCGACTACAAGCCGACGAGCGAACTCGCCAAGCATCAGGGCCCCGCCTACCTCGACACCATCGAGATCTCGTACGTTCCCGAGGAATCCGTAAGGCTCGGCAGCTTCTCCAGCGGCCAGGCCGACGCCATCCACGCCGCCACCACCGAGCAATTCACACGCAACGCCGTGGCGCAGATCAAGGCCGCCGGCGGTACCATCCAATCGCACTCCATCCCCGGCCAGGCATTCAACATCTATCCGAACGTGGCGGACGGCAAGCCGTTGAGCGACATCAAGGTACGTCAGGCGCTCGCCTACGCCATCGACCGTGCCACCTACGCCAGTACGGTGTATCGCGAAGGATACCCGGTGGTTGGTGGAATCTATGACGCCACCAGTGTCGGACTGGTAAAATCGCCCGCCACCACCACCTACGATGTGAACAAGGCCAACGCGCTGCTCGACGAGGCCGGATGGAAGACGGGCGCCGACGGATACCGGCACAAGGACGGCAAGAAGCTGACCCTCGTCTGGTTCGACTCGACCAAACGCACCGGCCAGGAGCTGCTGATCGACGAACTGCGCAAGGTGGGCATCGACCTGCAGGTGGACATCAGCGCATCCCGCGGAGAGAACCTCAACAGGGAGAAGGCTGGCGATTACGATTTTGTTATCGAGCCCTACAACGCGAAGAACGATCCGAACGTGTTCGACCTCATCTACAGCGACCAGCCGGCCTTCTACAGCGGCGTGCACTCGCTGACTCCTGACAAATTCAAGCAGGCCCGAAGCATCATCAAGCAGGCCGACGAGGGCACCACCAAGGAGGCGCGACTGGAACAGTACGCGAAGTTGCAGAAGTTCATCGAGGAGAATTACGCGGTCATCCCGCTGAGCGAGCGCGTCCAAGACCTCGCCGTGTCCAGCAAGGTGCACGGCACCCGGTTCGGCGTGGAGACCACCGTCGACTTCACCGACACGTGGCTGTCGAAGTAAACGGACGGGAAGCGCAACCATGAACCCCAAAGGATATGCGGTGTATATCGCCAAGCGTATCGGGCAGGCGGCCCTGGTGCTCTGGGCCGCCTACACGGTGACGTATGTGATTCTTAACCTGCTGCCCAAGAACGTCGAACAGTCGATTCTCGTGGCCCGAGGCATGCAGGAGGCTGTGGGCGACCCGAACGCCATCGCCCAGGTCCGGGCCGAATTCGGACTCGACGAATCGCCTGTGCGGCACTATTTCACGGTACTGTTCGCCGCGTTGCACGGTGACCTCGGCACCTCCTACCAATACGGATCCAACGTGGCCTCGCTGATCGCCACACGACTCGGCATGACGATTTCCGTAAGCCTGCTCGCCGTGCTGCTGGCGGTGGCAGTGGCGTTCGTTCTGGCGTTCGCCGCCTCGTACTTCCGCCAGAAGACCATCCGCGCGGTGCTGCAGGCGTTGCCCACGCTGTCAGTCTCGGTTCCCACCTTCTGGATCGGTCTGCTGCTCATGCAGGTGTTCTCCTTCTGGCTGGGATTGCTGCCATCCATCGGGCAAAGCGGCTGGAAGACGATGGTGCTGCCGGTCATCACCATGGCCATCCCCGTGAGCGCCATGCTGTCGAGGCTGCTCATGGACGGATTCGACAACGTGCTGCGCGAGCCGTTCATCGTGGCGGCCAAGGCGCACGGCTTCAGCCGCCGTTCGATCATCGTCAGCCACGTGATCAAGAACGGTTCGTTGCCGGCCCTGACCATGCTCGGCCTGATCGTGGGCGGCACCGTGAACGGCGCGATCGTGGCGGAGACCGTGTTCTCCCGCCAAGGCGTCGGCCTCCTGATCCAACAGGCCGTGCAGAACCAGGACTTCCCCGTCGTGCAAGGCGTGGTGCTGCTCGCCGCCGCCGCGTTCGTCGTCGTCAATCTGGTGGTCGACCTGATCTATCCGTTACTTGATCCGCGAATCTCCCAGACATCCAAGGAGGTGTGAGATGAGCAGCGCAATACAACTCGAATCCGCCATCGACAAGACGACAAAGGCGTCAGAGGACAACATCCCCTCACGCATCAGAACCTCTGTGGTCTCGGCATTGCGCCGCGCGGGGAGCGGCCTGCGCGCGCACAGCGGCGTCTCGACCACACTGGCGGGACTCTTCACCATAGTGATACTGGTCGCATCGTTCTTCCCATGGGCGGTGACCCACAAGGACCCGTACGCCACCGACCCGGTGCACATGTTCCAGGCGCCAAGCGCCGAGCATTGGTTCGGCACCGACCAGCTCGGCCGCGACCTGTTCTCGCGGACCATCTACGGCGCCCACGCCACCGTGACCGCCGCCCTGCTGTCACTCGCCATCGCCGTGATCGGCGGTCTCGTCATCGGCATCGCATCCGCATACGTCGGCGGCATCGTCGACACCCTGCTCATGCGGTCCGTCGACGTGCTGCTGTCCATCCCCGGACTGCTGCTGTCCATCACCATCGTCACGGCCATCGGATTCGGCACCACGCCCGTCGCCATCGCCATCGGCGTGGCCAGCCTGCCCGGCTTCGCACGCACCACACGCGCGCAGACGCTGAAAATCAAGAACCACGCCTACGTGGAGGCGGCCATCGTCTCCGGCGTCTCGCCATTGCGCATCGTGTTCTCGCACATCCTGCGCAACGTGCTCGGCCCCGTCTCCGTGCTCGCCATGCTCGAATTCGGCGCCGTCATCATGTCGGTGGCCACATTGAGCTTCCTCGGCTTCGGCGCCAAACCGCCGGCCGCCGAATGGGGCTCGCTGATCAACGACGGCCGCAACTACCTCATCACCAGCCCGTGGATTTCACTCATCCCCGGATTCGTGGTGGTCCTGACCGTGCTCGCCGCCACCGTGCTGGCGAACAACCTGAAACGAGGCGAACGATGAGCGACATCGACAACACTCCCAATACTGCCGACACCGTCAACACAACCGTAACGAACGACGAACCGGTCATCGAGGTCTCGCATCTGAGCGTGACCTACCGTTCGGCGCGACGCACGGTCACCGCCGTCGACGACGTGACCTTCACCGTCCGACGCGGCGAAACCGTCGGCATCGTCGGAGAATCCGGCTCCGGAAAATCAACCCTCGTCGACACGTTCCTCGGCATACTGCCCGACAACGCCGACGTCACCGGCACATTCTCCCTGTTCGGTGAGGACTACACCCACGCCGGCGAACAGGAATGGCGTCGGGTCCGCGGTCGCGTACTCGGATTCGTTCCGCAGGATCCGCGGACCAATCTCGACCCGACCATGACCGTCGGGAAACAGACCGAACAGATCGTACGGCTGCGGCATCCCAAGCAATCACGCGACGAGGCGAGCAAGCGCGTCGTGGAATTGTTCACCGAAGTCGGCATCGATCGCCCCGGCCTGCGGTACCGCCAATATCCGCACGAACTCTCCGGTGGTCTGCAACAGCGCGTGCTCATCGCCCAGGCATTGGCCAGCGAACCGGAGGTCATCGTCGCCGACGAACCCACCAGCGCACTCGACGTCACCGTGCAGAAGCGCATCCTCGACGTGCTGGAATCCCTGGTACGCAAACGCGGCATCACCCTTGTGATGATCACCCACGATCTGGCCGTCGCCTCCGACCGTACGCAACGTCTGCTCGTCATCCACAACGGGCGACTGGTCGAACACGGCGGCACACGACAGGTGCTCGACCATCCCCACGAGGCATACACACGGCATCTGATCGCCTGCGCGCCTGCATTCCAGGTGAACGACAACGTACAGGACGGCGAACAAGGAGAAGGCGCTCAAGGCATTGAGGCGGATGCCGTTCCCGACGACGACATCGCCGTGAACTGGAACGATGTCTCCAAGGTGTATCACGAACGCGGCGGACGAGGCGCCGCATTCAACGCACTCAACCACGTTTCACTCACCGCCCGCACCGGACGCACGCTCGCCATCGTCGGAGAATCCGGCTCAGGCAAATCCACGCTGCTGCGGCTCGCGCTCGCGCTATCCGCGCCCACCTCCGGCACCGTGCTCGTCGACGGCCGCAACATCCACGAGCTGCACGGCCGCGCACTACGCGCCGAACGCCGCAACTTCCAGCTCGTGCAGCAGAACCCGTTCGACTCCCTCGACCCGAACTACACCGTGCGCAAGGTGATCGACGAACCGTTGCGGGCGTTCGGCTACGGCAACCGCCGTCGTCGCAACCAACGCATCGCCGAACTGCTCGACCGCGTCTCCCTGCCCGCACGGCTGCTCGATGCCAAGGGTTCCGAACTCTCCGGTGGCCAATGCCAGCGCGTGGCCATCGCCAGGGCGCTCGCCATCAGCCCGAAGATTTTGTTCCTCGACGAGCCCGTCTCCGCGCTCGACGTCTCCGTGCAGTCGCAGATCCTCGACCTGCTCAAGGAACTGCAGGAATCGCTGGGCGTCACCTACGTGTTCGTCTCCCACGATCTGGCCGTCGTCGCCGGCCTTGCCGACGACATCGCCGTGCTCGAACACGGCAACATCGTGGAACACGGCAATGTGGATGACGTATTCGGCCATCCGCACGACGCCTACACCAAAAAGCTCCTCGACGCCATCCCCGGGCGTTGACGGTCTCCCCGGGAAGACCGCCGTCGCCGACGTCGTCGGAGTCGTCCCGCAAGACCCGGTGGGCAATCCCCGCCCGCCGGGCCTTTTTCTCATATATTCCACTCACATTCACACGTAAGCAGAGGAAGTACCATGACATTCATTTCCAAAACCAACGACCGACGAGGACGTAGATACGGGAGAATCTTTTCGGCGGTGGCATCGGTCATCGTCGTCGCGACACTGTCGGCGTGCGGGAGCTCCGGCACCGCCGATACGGCATCAACCGAGGGGACGCCCCAACAGGGAGGCACGCTACGCGTGTTCTTCAACGACAACGGCGAATGCATCGACCCCTCTCAGGCCGTCAACGACTCCGGCCCGCGATCGGTGGTGCGTAACTATGTGGAATCGCTCACCGATCAGGATCCCGACACGGGCAAGCTGGTGCCGCGTCTGGCGTCCGACTGGCAGGTGAGCAAGGACGCGAAGACGTACACGTTCCACATCCGGCAGGGCATCACGTTCTCGGACGGCGAGAAGCTCGACGCCGCCGCCGTGGTGAAGAACATCGAGACCTATGCGAACACCCCATCCATTGCCAAGGTGTTATCTCTAACAACACTGAACAAGGCGGAAACCGTGGACGCCAACACAGTGAAGGTGACGTTCTCCGCACCAAATCTGCCGTTCTTGAATACGACGGCGTCGACGAAATTCGGCATCATCGCACCGAAGTCTCTTGATATCCCCGCCCAGCAGCGCTGCTCCGGCAAAGGCGTCTATGGCACGGGCCCGTTCACTTTGGAACAGTACGATCCGAACACCAAGACCATCCTCAAGCGTCGTGCCGACTACAAGCCGACCAGTGAGCTCGCCAAGCATCAGGGACCCGCATACCTCGACACCATCGAAGTCTCCTACACCAAGGAACTGGCCGTTCGCGTGGGCAGCTTCACCAGTGGTCAGGTCGACGCCATCTACGCCTCCACCGCGGCGCAGTTCACGCAAAACGACGTAACGCAGATCAAGGCGGCTGGCGGCTCCATCCAATCCATTTCGATTCCGGGCCAGGCTACGAACATCTACCCCAACGTGGCCGCGGACAAGCCTCTTTCCGATATTAATGTCAGGAAGGCGTTGTCATATGCCATCGATCGGGCGACATACGCCTCGACCGTGTTTCGCAAGGACTATCCGGTGATCTCCAGCATCTACGACAGCACCAGCGAAGGATTGGTCAAGACGCCGGAGAACACCACCTACGACCCAGAACAGGCCAATGCGTTGCTTGACAAGGCGGGCTGGCAGAAAGGGCAGGACGGATACCGTTACAAGGACGGCAGGAAACTCACTATCGTCTGGTTCGACTATTCCAAGAAGGTCGGGCAGGAGCTGCTGATCGACCAGCTACGTAAGGTGGGCATCGACCTGCAGGTGGAGGTCAATCCATCAACCAGCGAGGTTCTGGCACGAATCAAGCAGGGAAACTATGACTTCGTAACGACGCCATACAACGCGAAGAACGACGCGAACGTCTTCGACCTCATCTACAACACCAAGAAGCCGGGATACTACAGCGGCATACACTCCCTGACCCCGGAGAAATACAAGGAGGCGCAGGCGATTCTCGAAAAGGGCGATGAGGGAACGTCCAAAGAGGCCCGTCTTCAGCAGTACGAGGTGTTCCAGCATTTCATCGCGGACAACTACGCCGCGATCCCGCTGAGCGAACGCACCCAGGACCTCGCCACGTCCAAGCAATTGCATGGCGTTCGTTTCGGTGCCGAAGCCACCGCGGACTTCACCGACGCATGGATATCCCGGTAGCGTCGCATCCTCGCCGATAGAAGAGCCGCCGCCCGTAAGGGGCGGCGGCTCTTCTTGTTCTGCCGAATAGGGAATAGGGTCAATGCCTTTGTCTCAGATTCTTGATGAGCCCTGCCACATCGGCATTGAACAACGCGTCCGCATCAATGGGCAACGGCTTCCCCTCGGCAATGGCATTGCGGTTGCGACGTTCCCGCTCCAACGCCTCCTCCGCCTTGACTAGCACGTCATCAAGCCTCTCCGGCGGAATGACGACGACGCCGTCGGCATCGCCGAAAATGATGTCTCCCGGGTGAACCGCCGTGCCTCCGCAGGAGATCGGCTGTTCCCAGTCACCCGTTATGCCGAGTACGTTGGTGGTGGCGACCGAGACGCCACTGCAGAAGACGGGATATCCCGACCGGCGAATGGCCACGGAATCCGTTGCCGGTCCGTCAATGACGATGCCCGCGATATTCCTCTGCCGGGCCACAAGCGAGACCACCTCTCCGACAGGGGCATAGACGTTGTCGCCGCCCTTGTCGATGACGATGACGCTTCCCTCCTTGGCATGTTGTAACGCATGATACAGCGATGCGGAATCCTTGCCTATCACGCGGACCGTATAGGCGGGCCCGGCCACTTTCACCGTGTCGTTGAGTGGTTTGATGTAGGGCAGCATATAGCCGCCATTGAGAAAATGACCGATGGTGGCCGGATCCAGATCAAGCAGTCTGGATATGTTATCGTTCGTCATGGTGTTCCCCTTTATGTGAAGTCTCGGCATCCACCGGCAGTCGGTAGATGTCCGTTCTTCTGTTTTCAAGCGTCTGCATGCGGTCGCGGATCGTCTGAAGATGATTCAGATCGATGGTGGCGAACGCCACCGATGGTTCATTGCCGCACCGGGCGAGCACGGTGCCCCACGGGTCGACGATCATGCTGTTGCCATTGCTGTTCATCCTCGCGTTGTCGCCGCATTGCGCGGCGGCGACAACGTAGCAGCTGTTTTCGATGGCTCTTGCCCGGAGTAGCGGCTCCCAATGGTCACGGCCGGTGGAGACCGCGAAATTCGCGGGATTGAAGATGATGTCGGCACCCTGCAGCGCCATCGTCCGATACAGTTCCGGGAACCTCACGTCATAGCAGATGGCGAAGCCGAACCGTCCCAAGGGAGTGTCTGTCACGGTGACGGAATTCCCGGGTCTGACGTTGTCCGATTCCCGAACCTGCTTGCCGTTGGGCAGCGTGATGTCGAACGTATGGATTTTGTCATAGGATGCGACAAGCGCGCCCTGGTCGTCAAACAGCAGCGAGGAGTTCCTGTTCCGACGTTCCCCCGGTATCGGACGATGTATGCTGCCGCCATGAATCACGATATGGAATTCCCTTGCCAGGTCGGAGAGGAATCGTATGGTGCGGTCCGCGTTCTCCCGGATGACATCGGAATCGATTTGTCGTGTCCTCGGATAGATGACGTTGGATGTCTCCGGCAGTGCCGCGAGCTTGGCGCCCGTCTGGGCCGCGTATCGTATCTGGGACGAAAGACTGTTGAGGTTGGCATCGATGTCGTCCGATGTATAAGGCTGGATTACCGCGGCAATATATTGTTGGTGCATGTGTTCGGTTCCCCCAATCGATTCACGCACATGATGAGTATGGTCGGATTATCGTTCGTCGTTGTTGAAATCGGTGTTGATGAAGTCGACGATGCGGTCGACCGCCCGTTCGACCAGCAGACGCCCCTTCTCCGGGCTTGCGGCTCTGGCGTCGCCGGTCATGCCCTTGTCCGTCTTGTCGACGAAAAGCTGGTATTGGATGATTTCAGGGAAATCCTCGGCTTTCTTCGCCAGTTCGTAATGCGGAAGATCGGAAAGATCGGCAAGGGGCGGATACAGGTATGACACTACGGAGGTGCCGGCTTCCGCGGCATGACCATGGCAGTGGTATCCGCTGGTATCGAAGATGCCGTCATCGATGTGCTGGATGAAACGCCACCAATCGACCTGGGCGCAGCGTACAGGATGCAGACGTTCGATTTTGCGGGAAAGGTAGGCGACGGTGTCGACGTTGCCGGCATGTCCTGTGATGAACAGGAATCTGCGGAATCCGTAATCGACAAGCTGTGCAAGTATCTCATCCAGGAAATTCTCCAATACCTGCCGTGAAATGGTGAACGTTCCGGAGGCCCCGAGCAGATTGGACGCCTCGCCGACCTCCAATGTCGGAGCCACCAGGGAGTCGGTCTGCCGGGCCACCCGGCCCGCAATGGCCTTGGCGACCAGAAAATCCGATCCAAGGGGGAGATGAGGTCCATAGACTTCGACCGATCCCGTCGGAACGATGACCAGATCGGTTCGCCGACGGGCCTCATCGAACTGCGTGAAGCTCAATTCGTTGATGAAAGGTGATTGTTGCCGTTGATTTTTATGATTATTATTTGACATGATTTTGATGTAATCATGTTTTTCCCTTGCGCACCATCATCTTGGAAATCAAGAAAACCTTGAAAATCAAGGGTATGGGAAGACGGTATAAGAGGAAGCAGTCACAGTTTTCAGTGATTGCCCGCTATCGAACGGTTGTTTTTCATTCGCCGGGCCTTTTTCTTGCGGCTGTGTGGGACCCCTCAGTCGCGCTATGTGCGACAGCTCCCCTCATTCATGAGGGGAGCCTGTTGGTTAGAGGCGTTGTCCGGGCGTCGCAATGGAACCTTGCGCACGGGTGTAAATGCTGAAATTTCGGCGATTGATAAACCGCTCAAGATTTTTGGACTACCCCAATATGCCGTTTTCCGGGACCGGCGACATATTGCGCGGGAATAATGAACATCAAGCCGAAAGGCAAGCGGGGAAGCTCCGGGGTTCTCACATCGATCGCCCGGCGTCGAAATCCAAGGGGAGGAACATGCGGTCACGGTTCGCGGCGTCGATCACACGCATTATCGCGGTCATATTGGCCGGTGTGATGTCGGTGGCGTTGGCCGGATGCGCGTGGCCCAGCGAATACATCGCCGACGCCGGCAGCAAGGCATTGCGCGGCGGCAACGGCGACACCACCACCCTTCGCATCGCAGCCCAGCCATACCCGCTCTACTCGGACGTCTGGGTGGCCCACGAACTCGGCTACCTCAAGGATGAACTCGCCAAGGAGCACGCCTCCTACACCTGGGACTCCTTCAAAAGCGGACCTCTCGTGAACGAGGCCATGGCCGCCGGCAACGACGATGTAGGATACGCCGCCGATCTGCCCGCCGTCATCGCAAAATCGACCGGCCAGGACGTCACCATCGTCTCCAACGTCGCCTACGGCGAAAAAGCGCTCGCCATCATGGTGCCCAAGGATTCGACCATCCGTTCCGTATCCGACCTACGAGGCAAGAAAGTCGGCTACGCGACCGGCTCATACGCCCAGCATCTGCTCGCGCTGCTGCTCGCCAAACAAGGCATGACGCTCAACGACGTGGACACCGCGAACCTCTCCGCCGAAGACCAGGTCGCCGCCATCCAGGCGCACAACGTCGACGCCATCGTCATCTGGGAACAGTACGTCACCAAGCTCGAAACCGAAGGCACGGCACGCGTGCTTGCCGACGGCACCGGCGTCAAACGCGGCAACATGGTCTCCTACTTCACGACAAGCTACGCCAAAGCGCATCCGAACATCGTCCGAGCATACAACCGGGCCGTGCAACGCGGCGCCGACGCCATCGCCAAGGACCCGGACAAGGCCGCGGACGCGGTGGCCAAGGACTTCGGCGTCAGCGCCGGCATGCTCAGGAAGATCTGGAAGCACTTCACGTTCACCACCGAACTCAAGCCGGAAGACATCGCGGCCATTCGCGAGGTCGCCGACTTCGCGTGGAGGAACGGCATCCTCAAATCCGAAGTCGACGTCGACAAACTCGTCGACACCAGTTATACGAACACGACTACGAACACGACCAAGGGGCGATGATTTCATATGGTGGAAAAAGTGCTGACGGGAATAACGGCATTGCGATCGGCGACGGTCGGAGCGGCATCGTCGTCGGCGACCGTGGTCAAGCCGAACAAGACCGCGGATGAGTCGGCTTCGGCCGCCTCGGCGCAGTCCAGGGCCGCGTCTCCGGCAAGGCGCGGCGGCGGCATCGCGGCGGCGGCAGGCAAATGGGCGCTGTACCTCGCGCTGCCCGTCATCGTCGTGGCCGTATGGGCCATCGTCGGCGCGCGCAGCTCCTCATATGCCATGGCCACGCCGCAGCAGATCGTGCAGGCCACCGTCGAATACGCCGGCAACGGCGAACTGTGGCTCAACATCGCGGTCAGCATCGCGCGCGTGCTCGAAGGATTCCTTGTGGCGTTCGTCGCGGCCGCCGTGCTCGGCGTCGCGGCCGGCGTCTCCCGCCGATTCGAGCGCTTCATCGACCTGGTTATGCAGGTGCTGCGGCCCATCCCCGGCATCGCATGGATCCCGCTCGCCATCCTATGGTTCGGCATCGGCGAGAACTCCAAGGTCTACATCATCTTCATCGGCGCGTTCTTCCCGATGTTCGTCAACTTCGTCGATGGCATCAAAGGCATCGACAAACGATACTTCGAACTCGGCCGCGTATACGAGATCCCCAAGTGGCGGTTCATCCGTCAGGTCGTCGTGCCCGCAGCCCTGCCGCAGATGCTCACCGGCATCCGTCTCGGACTCTCCGGCGCATGGATCTGCGTGGTCGCCGCCGAAATGATCGGCGCGACCAGCGGCGTCGGATTCATGCTGTCCGACGGCCGGTCGATGTCGCGCCCCGACGTGGTCATCCTCGCCATGCTCATCATCGGCATCGTCGGCAAACTCATGGACGACGTCGTCGAATGGCAGCGTCGCCGCATCGTCAACTGGCTGTGAGGCGGTCGGGGCAATGAACGACGGCATTCACGGCGACGCATCCGACGACATCATCGACATCCGGCACCTGACCAAGGTGTTCCCCTCCGAGCATGGACCGGTCGAAGCCCTGCACGACGTCTCCATAACGTTGCCGCGCGGCGGATTCACCTCCATCATCGGGCCGTCCGGCTGCGGAAAATCCACGCTGCTGCGCATCATCGGCGGACTCGACACCGAATACGACGGCACGGCGCTCATGGACGGGCGGCCCATCGACGGCCCCGGGCGGGACAAGGGATTCGTGTTCCAGGACCATCGTCTGCTGCCATGGTTCTCCGTGCGCGAGAACATACGCTTCGCGTTGCCCGACTCGCGCAAACACGACGACGACCTCATCCAGGAGAACATCGACCTCGTGGGTCTGAACGGATTCGAGGACGCGTTGCCCAAACAACTCTCCGGCGGCATGTCGCAGCGCGTGGCCATCGCAAGGGCGCTCGCCAACCGGCCGAAGATCCTGCTGCTCGACGAACCGTTCGGCGCGCTCGACGCCATCACCAAGATCAAGTTGCAGGACCAGCTGCTGCGCATCTGGCAGTCCGAAGGCATCACGATGGTGATCGTGACGCACGACATCGACGAGGCCGTGTATCTGGGGCAGACGGTCGTGGTGATGAAGCCTCATCCCGGTGAGATCAAACGCGTGGAACACGTGGACCTGGGGACGCCGCGTTCCCGCGTGGGAGAACGGTTCAACCGGGCGAAAGATTTGATATACCGGGAGTTTTTCGAGCGCGATACCAATTCATGAATCGTCGATTACCGGTCCAAAACGCTGGTTTTCGGGCCCTATCTGACGATTCGTGAATTATGCAGACTACGTAATAATGCGAATTTATCGCTTCCCATAACAAAGTGCCGCTATCGGATTTTTCGATAGCGGCACGCTGATTTTTACGGTAATCCAGCGCTTGCGCATGGCGAATTCATGCCGTTAGCATCAAAAGCGAACATCGGATGACAAACCATTCGGCCGGTATCGGGGGATGCCGGGCATGACCGTCCGATGCGATGCGAATCCGATGCGTGCGATGCGTGGGGGATTCGGACCACAACACCGATATGTCCCGACGCAACACGGGAAACCTGAGAAAAGGGGAGAAGGAAAATGACAACATCCGTAACGCCTTCCGCGGAAGCATCCGCGGCGAAGGCATCCAAGGCGGCGAAGGCCAAGGAGGCCGTGCCGGCGGCCGCCGAGGGCAACAAGATCCTCGGCAGTGAGGACTGGTGGGCCGTGTTCATCGGCCTCGGCATCGTCGTGCTCGCGTTCGTGCTGTGGGCCGCCGGCAGTTCGCTGAACATCTTCGCAGCCAAGATTCCCAGCTGGGGCTCATGGTCGTTCCTGTTCGAGGGCGGCGACGTCGTCAAGAACGGCGCCACCACGCACGCCGCCGGCCTCGCCCAGCGCTGGCCGAACATCCTGGCGCTGTTCGCGCTGTTCGCCGTCGTGTTCGGCGTGGCCGCGTACTTCCTAAGGCTCAAGGTGCAGGCGTTCCTCGGCGGATTCCTCGCGCTGTTCGTGCTGAGCTTCGTCATCAACGTGTTCAGCACCTCGAAGTTCGCCAACTCCTACAATCTTGAAGCGCCGCTGGTGGCGCTCGTCGTCGGCCTGCTGCTAGGTAACCTGTTCAATCTCGAAGGGTTCTTCGGCGGTAGCCTGCGCACGGAACTGTATGTGAAGGTCGGCATCGTGCTGCTCGGCGCCACGCTGCCGTTCACCACAATCGTCTCCGCCGGTCCGGTGGCGTTCCTGCAGGCCACGTTCATCGCCGTCTCCACGTTCCTGGTGATCT
Organism: Bifidobacterium catulorum; assembly: GCF_003129925.1. Classification (GTDB taxonomy): domain Bacteria; phylum Actinomycetota; class Actinomycetes; order Actinomycetales; family Bifidobacteriaceae; genus Galliscardovia; species Galliscardovia catulorum. The sequence goes on from NZ_QFFN01000034.1 coordinate 22,778, forward strand.
ACTTCGCCGGCACCAAGCTGTTCGGACTCGACAAGCGGTTCTCGGCTACGCTCGGCGCAGGCGGCTCCATCTGCGGCGTGTCCGCGGGCATCGCCGTGGGCAGCGCCGTCAAGTCCCGCAAGGAGCACGTCTCCGCGGTGATCTCCATCGTGGTGGTGTGGGCCATCATCTCCATCTTCCTGCTCACCGGCCTCGGCAAGGCGCTGAACCTGCCCGACGGCGTGGCCGGCGCTTGGGTCGGCACCTCGGAATTCGCCGATGCGGCCGGCGTCACCGCGGCCGCGAGCTTCGGCGAGCAGGGCATCGCGGCGTTCACCCTCATGAAGGTCGTGGGACGTGACATCTTCATCGGCGTCTGGTGCCTCATCCTCGCCTTCGTGGCCATCACCTACTGGGACCGTCAGGACCGCGTGGCCGAAGCCAAGGCGTCCGGCAGGGACGTCTCCCAGCTGCCGAAGCAGAAGCTTGACGTGGCGCAGATCTGGCACCGCTTCCCGAAGTTCGTCATCGGCTTCTTCGTGGCCTCCATCTTCCTGACCGTCGTGATCGCCTCGGCCGGCGCCTCGGCCTCGGCTGGCATCACCAGCGACCTCATCACACCGGTCAAGGAGCTGCGCACGTGGGCGTTCACGTTCACGTTCCTCTCCATCGGTCTGACCACGCGGTTCCGGCAGCTGTCGTCGCTCGGCTGGAAGCCCATCGCCGCGTTCAGCGTGGGCGCCGTGGTGAACATCATCCTCGGATTCGTGCTGTCGGCGGTGCTGCTGCCCGGCTTCTGGGCAAATATTCCGGTGGCCTGATCGTTTCGGCCGCGCG
>NZ_QFFN01000035.1 GCF_003129925.1 Bifidobacterium catulorum
ATCAAGACCACCATCAAGATCGGCTACGGCTACCGCAACCTCGACAACCTCATCAGCCTCGTCATGCTCAAATGCGGAGGACTCGACCTACAACTCCCCGGACGCCAATAACCAGCAGGCCGGACCAGTGATCCACACCCACACAAACACCCGAAGAGCCTGATTTTTCTGCATACATGTGATATTGCGCCTGTACGACGGACATGTGGTGCGAGGAACCACGCAGAACCGCGCCCACGGAACCGAGGCGGGAACACGCCCGCCATGCCGAATCATGCCTCAACCACGGCCCGCAGGAATCCTCCCGCGACGCAACCACTATGTGGACCATATGACCCGCGTAGGGACCCCATGCACGACCCCCATGCGCCCCACACCGCACCACCGCGTGCTGGACTTCGCGCTACGTGTTGGACTCCCAGCTACGTGATGGGACGCCAAAACCACGAACGCCGCAATTGCAACGATTCCGTTCCCGACACATACGCCAAAGTCCAACACGCAACGCAACACCCAACACACAAGGGCAAGTCCAACACGCAACTACGATGGCAGCCATGACCGTCAGCACCGGCACAGGTACGAACAGCAGCAGTGGCACAGGCAGTGGCACAAACCCTAACACCGTCAAACACACCAGCACTGGAAACCGCACGAACGCCCTCAACAGCACGGGCCCAGACACAGACACAGACACAGGCACAGGCAGTGACGCAAACGCCAGCACTGGAAACCGCAACAGCAACAGCATGGCCGCGGCCGATGCGCATCGTTCCCCACGCCTGCCGCATCTCGCCGCGTTCCCTCAGGCGCTGGGCACGGGCATCATCGTCACATGCTCACAACCCCTGCCCCACACGATGCGACGGCGCATAGCCAGGCTCATCGAGGAGTTCGAAGCCTCGTTCTCGCGATTCCGCCGCGATTCGCTGGTCGGTCGCATCGCCACGTCGTCCGATGGCGGCACGTTCGAGTTCCCGTCCGGCCTCGGCGCGGAATCGTTGTTCGCACTGTATGATCGGCTGTTCACGGCATCACGCGGCACCATGGACCCCTTGGTCGGCGCGGAGCTCACCGAACTCGGATACAACGAGGATATGGCATTCCGGATGCGCGGCGACGATACGCCAGAAACCGCCATGCACGACGCCAACATACATACCGACGGCAGCGTCCTCGACAATGCCGCAGCCAACATCCACGACAACGCCGCGGCCGGCAGCCGCAACAACCACAATCGCAACCAATCCATCGCCGTCACATATGACGGCCGAACATCGTCCGCCGCACCCTCCTTCCACGCCGATCGGTATGCGGATGTCCTGCAACGCAGACCGACATGGCAGGACGACGTTTCACATCACAGCCGTTTCCTCACCGTCGACCGTTCTATGCGATTGGATTTCGGGGCGGCCGGCAAAGGCATGACGGTCGATCTGCTGGCGAACATGATTGAATACGAACTGCCGGGCGCCGATTACGTCATCGACGCGGGCGGCGACCTGCGGGTCCATCTGCACGCCCCGGCCAGACCGCTGACCGTCGCCATGGAGGATCCGGATGACGAATCCCGTGCCATCGGCACTGCGGCAATCACCGACGGCGCCCTCTGCGCCTCGGCGCCGAGTCGTCGCCACTGGCGTATCCGGGCAGGGGACGTGTTGCGCGAAGTGCATCATCTGTTGAACGCCGTCGACGGAACGCCGGCGAACGACGTCAAGGCCACATGGGTGTTCGTACCACGAGGCAAGGTCCTCATCCCGACGAAATCACCAGTGGAATCACCGGTGAAATCACCAGAATCATCGACGAAATCATCACCTGACGGCCATCCGTATCCATGTACGACGGACGATATCGACGACCTGCGTCTGCACTACCCCACGATGCTGGCCGACGGCCTTGCCACCGCATTGTTTGTAGCCGAAGCCGGCGATCTGGCGCACGAATTCTCCACGCAGGACGGAACACCGGCGTTCGAATGCGCGATGCTCGACGCCGGACGCAACGCCGGCGCATCCGCGCATTTCCCCGGACGATTGTTCACCGTGTGAACGTGCCGCACGGCGTCTTCTTCGTAACGACTCCCCTCAGACCGCCTGCGGCGGCCAGCTCCCCTCATTCATGAGGGGAGCCAACCAGCGAGACGGGCCACCCAACAGGCTCCCCCACGAACGGTGGGGGAGCTGTCAGGCGAAGCCTGACTGAGGGGGCCGCACAGCCCCAACCACACAACTCCCCTCAGACCGCCTACGGCGGCCAGCTCCCCTCGGTTCCGAGGGGAGCCCCTTGGACAATGCCATCCACCAATGGCACAGGTTCAGCCCCCCAGGAACAGGAACCCCTTGGCACACGGCCTATAAAACTTTCCGAAACCCATCTTCCACTCGTTCACGAGGGGCGACCATATGCAAAACGGCTCCCATCCCGATGGAGGGGAGCCGTCGAAAGACAGCGAGACGGAGCCGCTTGGCTCGATCGTGTCACGGACGATCAGGCAATGTTGTAGCAAGCCGACGCTGCAATCAGACGGCGTTTGCAATCAGGCAGCGCCGCAATCAGGCAGTGCCGCAATCAAATCGATGCTGCAATTAGTCGTCGTTACGATCGTCGGCATCATCGTCGGCATCATCGTTGCCGTCGTCGTTATCATCGTTGCCGTAGTTATCATCGTTGCCGTCGTCGGCATCGTCGTTGTCGTCATTCTGGTCATCATTATCATCGTTTTGATCGTCGGCGTCGTCGTTCTGGTCATCGGCATTGTCATCGGCGTCATCGTTCTGATCATCCGCATCGTCGTTGTCATCCGCATCGTCATCGGACGTGCCGGTATTGCCGGTGTTGCTCGACTGCGACGGCGAATTGGCGGGCGCGTTCCCGCCCCCGCCGACGTTGCCGCACGCGGACAGGCCGAACAGCATCAATACCGCCGCGAGAACGGCGAAGAACAACGTGACTCGACGGTTGGAGACGGTCTGCATACGCATGGTTTTCCCTTCATATGGTCATCCGCATCATCACTGCTGCGAACGATCGTTGAACCTCAACGACATATGCCACAAAACCCCACCGGCATTGTCGAGAGGTCGGCCGGCATATGCCGGACCTATGATTCAGGATACCGTATGCCACGCATTCAACGATTCCCCCTATCACCCCTTCAAACGTTTACCGACACCGAACCTTTACGAATTCTTAGAGCAATCTAAGAACGAATGCGCGACGTCATATACGCAACGAACAGGAACCGGGGGAAGCACCACGATTACTGTTCGTTTGTTGCATTCGTTGCATTCGCCGCGCATACCGGATGCCGCATCGATATTTCATCGGCCGACCGCGGCATTGAGATAGTCGAGCTCGTCGGAAGTCATCTCCAAGGAGGTTGCCGCAAACGAATCCTTGATTTCATGCGGATTTCGCGCGCTGGGAATGGTGAACAAACGGTCGTATTGCGCCAATTCCCACGCCAACGTGACCCGCTGATACGAGCAGTCGTGCGCATCGGCCACCGTACGGAACGGGTCGTATCGACGCTGGTCGACGTCATCGAGGAAGCCTCCGAGCGGCGACCAGCAGACGAATGCGAGGCCAAGCTTCATGCAATATTCCAACGTATGGTCGGGGTCGGGATACGACGGGGAGAACTGGTTCTGCACGGCGACGAGACTGTCGCCGAGGATGGATCTGGCGACGTCGATGTCATGCGCGTCGACGCGCGAGATGCCGACGTGCCGGACGACGCCCTCATCGACGAGCCGCCTGAACGCACCCATCTGGTCCTCGTAGGGCAGTTGCGGGTCGTTGCAATGCGAATACAACAGGCTCAGCGAATCGACGTGCAGTCGTCGTGCGGATTCCTTGGCCTGGCGGATGATGGTTTCGGGACGGGCGTCGGCCCGCCAGCCGTATTCGCCGAAGCTATTGCCAACGACGGCGCCGGTCCGGTCGGCGATGGCGGATTTGGGCTCGACTGCTCTCCCCGGAAGAGGGAGCCGAGAAGAGGAGGGAGCGGCGGAGAGCGTGCGCAGCCAGCCGGTCTTGGTGGCGACGAGCACGTCGTCCTGCGGGCCGTTCCAGGTGGACAGCGCCTCGTACACGAGTTTTTCGCCGTAGCCGAGGTCGTCGGGTTCGCCGGTTCCTGGCCTGCTGGGCAGATAATACGACCATGCGGTGTCGAGATAGCGCACGCCGGTGTCGAGCGCGGCATGGATCGTATCGATGGCGACGCGCCGGTCGGCGGGACGACCCTCGATGGCGAGCGCCATGGTACCCATGCCGAGTCGCGGCGTCTCGAATCCCGCGAGCCGGGCCATATCGCGCATATCGTGCGTATCACGCATATCGCGGGGCATGGGGACTGCATCGTGGGCCATATCATCCGTATCGTGGGTCATATCGGCTCCTTTCCGAGGTTTTCGCCGGTTTTCCGCTGACGTTGATATCGCCCAGCATAGGAGACGATGGTCATGCCGGGCACGGGCGGGCGAGTGTCGTAACGCCCAGCATAGGCATAGGCGACGCTCAGCCGGATATCGCGATACGCCGGCGCGCCAATCCGCCGCCCGTCACACGACGTACACCGCAACGCACGGCACCGCAACGCGCAACACCCCACCACACGGCACCCCAACCTCACGCGGCGAGGGTGGCGAACTGGCTGTTGTACAGGTCGGCGTAGAACCCGCCTTTGGCGAGCAGCTCGTCATGCGTGCCGCGTTCGATGATGTCGCCGTCCTTCATCACGAGGATCATGTCGGCGTTCTTAATCGTGGACAGTCGGTGCGCGATCACGAAGCTCGTGCGTCCCACGGTCAGCTGGTCCATGGCCTTCTGGATGAGTTCCTCGGTACGGGTGTCGACCGACGACGTCGCTTCGTCGAGAATCAGAATCGGCGCGTCCTGGATCATGGCTCGCGCGATGGTGAGCAGCTGCTTCTGGCCGGCGGACAGGCTCGTGTTGTCGTTGAGCACGGTGTCGTAGCCGTCGGGCAGGGAGCGGATGAACCGGTCGAGCCCCACGGCCCGGCACGCCTCCCGCACCTGTTCGTCGGTCACATCCCGCTTGGCATACACGATGTTCTCGCGAATGGTGCCCTCGAACGTCCACGTGTCCTGCAGCACCATGGCGAACTGGTCGTGCACTTCGGACCGCGGCACCGAGGACGTCGATACGCCGTCGATGCGGATGTCGCCCCCGTTGAGGTCGTAGAAGCGCATGAGCAGATTCACCATGGTGGTCTTGCCGGCACCGGTCGGTCCCACGATCGCGACCTTCTGCCCGGCCTTCACGCTGGCGCTGAAGTCGTGGATCACGAGTTCGCCGGGCTTGTAGCCGAAGCTCACGTGGTCGAATTCCACGTCGCCGCGCAATCCGTTGGCGTCGCCGGCCTCGTCGGAGATGCGACGGCCTTCGAGCGCGCGTTCGTCGCTCATCTCCGGCTCCTCCAGGAAGCCGAACACGCGTTCGGACGCGGCGGCGCACCGCTGCAGGTTCTGGAACGCCTGAGCGAACTGCGACAGCGGCTGTGTGTACAGGCGGATGTACATCATGAACGCCACAATCACGCCGAATTCGATGCTGCCGTTCATGGCAAGCGCGGCACCCACCACGCATACGGCCACGTAGCCGAGATTGCCGACGAACTGCATGATCGGCATCATGAGTCCGGACAGGAACTGCGATTTCCATCCGGACACGTACAGGCGGTCGTTATATTGCTCGAACTGCGCGATGGAGTCGTCTTCGCCGGAATACGCCTTGACGATGGTGTGGCCGGCGTACATCTCCTCCACATGGCCGTTGACCTCGCCGAGCGCGAGCTGCTGGAGCGTGAAGTATTTCTGCGTGGCCTTCATGATGGCGAGCATGATGACCAGTCCGATGACGCTGACGCCGATCGCGGTGAGCGTCATCGTCACGTTGGTGGTGAACATCATCACCAACGAGCCGACGAACAGCGTAATAGACGTGATGAGCGCGCCCAATGACTGGCCGAGCGTCTGGCCGATGGCGTCCACATCGTTGGTGATGCGGCTGAGCACGTCGCCGTAGCTGGTCTTGTCGAAGTATTTGAGCGGAAGACGGTTGATTTTCTTCGATATTTCGTCGCGCAGGCGTTGTGCGGTGCGTTGGGTGACGGTGGCCATGATCCAGCTTTGCACATAGGTGAGCAGCGCATAGCCGACGTACAGCATGACCAGCGTGACGCACATCGTCGTCACGACGTCGAGGTCGATGCTGCCGACGACAGGCCGCCCATGCACGATGGCGGGAAGGCCTTTGGTGATCTCGTTGGTGATGTCCTTGAGTTTGTCCGGTCCGATGATCTGGAAGATGGTGCCGGCCGCGCCGAGTATCAGCGCGATGGCCATGGCGGGCAGATACCGCTTGCAGAAGCGGATGAGCTTGCCCATGATCTTGCCGAAGTCCTGCGGTTTCTCCTGTGTCCGGTTCGGCCTCATTGGTCCTGGCATGGTTGCGAAGTCCTTTCATTGGCTGGCGTGCTGCGCGGGTCGGTCGATATTCATTCCTCAACGCACTCAAGGCCGTTCGGCCGAGCCTACGGTCGAGAAACGAATATCGATCTCCCGGAAGTGTTCAGCAGCACCCATTCGAGGTGTTGTAAGCGGTGTTATTAAGAGATGGAGCCGGCCGCAACCGCCATCCCGAGCGAGGCGGCTTGCATGGCCGGTCAGGCGGCGAGTTCCGACTGGCTGAGCTGGCTTTCGGCGATTTCGCGGTAGACATCGCAGTTGTCGAGCAGCTCCCTGTGCGTTCCGTGGCCGACCACGCGGCCGTCGTCGAGCACGATAATCTGGTCGGCGTGCATGATCGTGCCGATGCGCTGGGCGACGATCAGTTTGGTGGAGTCGGCGCATTCGCGGGCGAGCGCCTCGCGCACTTCGCGGTCGGTGCGGAAGTCGAGCGCGGAGAACGAGTCGTTGAACACGAGGATCTCGGGGTGACGCCATACCGCGCGCGCGATGGAGAGACGCTGCTTCTGCCCGCCGGACACGTTGGAACCGCCCTGGGCGATGTCGGAATCGATGCCGCGCGGCATCTTATCGACGAATTCGCTGGCCTGCGCCACATCGATGGCGGCGTGCACGGAGTCGGCGACGGCATCGGCATCGGCGGGGGTGACTGTGACGGCCTTATCGGAAGCGGGCACGGAAACGGTGGTGGATGCGGACACGTTTCGCGCATCCTTGTCGCCGTACGCCACGTTGCTTGCCACGGTTCCCTTGAACATCACGGATCGCTGCGGCACGTAGCCGATCTTGTCGCGCAGGGCTTTGAGCCGGTAGTCACGCACGTCGACGCCGTCGACGAGCACCTTCCCCTCGGTGGCGTCGTAGAATCGCGGCACGAGGTTGACGAGCGTGGATTTGCCGGAGCCGGTCGAGCCGATGAACGCGACGGTCTGGCCGGGTTCGGCCTTGAAGCTCACGTGTTCGAGCATCGGCTCGCGCGAATCGGGGTAGGTGAAGCTCACGTCGCGGAACTCGACCTCGCCGCGCAGCTCCCGGCCGGAGGCGTCATTCGCCCCGGAGTCCGCCGTGCCGTCGGTGACGGCCGGCTCGGTGTCGAGCACTTCGAGGATGCGTTTGGCTGAGACGTCGGCGCGCGGCCACAGTACGAACACCATGCTCATCATGAGGAAGCTCATGATCACCTGCACCGAGTAGCTGGAGAACACCACCATGTTGGAGAACAGGGTGAGCTTGTCCGTCATGGCGGCGGCGTCGATGAGGTAGGCGCCGATCCAGTAGACGGCGAGCATGAGCCCGTTCATCACGGTGTTCATAAGCGGCATCATCACGCTCATCGCGCGGTTGGTGAACAGCTGCGTTTCGGTCAGTTCGTCGTTGGCTTTGTCGAACTTGCGTTCCTGATAGTCCTCGGCGTTGTAGGCGCGCACCACGCGCAGGCCGGTGAGGTTCTCGCGGGCCACGCGGTTGATGTTGTCGGTCAACGCCTGCATTGCCTTGAATTTCGGCATGACCAACGCCATGAGCACGGCCACGGCCACGAGTAGGATGACGACGGCCACGCCGGTGGCGATCGTCCATTCGAATCCCTTGCCGGCGATCTTGAGCACGGCCCATACGGCCATGATCGGCGACTGCACGAGCAGCATCAGGCCCATGGTCATGAACATCTGGATCTGCGTGATGTCGTTGGTCGAACGGGTGATGAGGCTGGCCGTGGAGAAGCGGTTCATCTCGGCGGGACCGAACGATTCGACTCGCGAGAATTCCAGGGACCGCAATCGACGGCTGAACGAGGCGCCGACGCGTGCGGTGATCAGGCCGGTGAGCGCCATGCATACGACGGCGCCCAGCGATACGGCGAGCATCTTGGCACCGGCGACCCATACGTCGCTCATTTCACTGCCGGGCGTCTCAACGAGCCGGGTGATGTCGGCCATGTAGTCCGGAAGTTCCAGATTGAACCAGATCTGCGCGATGATGAGTAGGAATCCGACGAATAGCTGCCCCCATTCGGATCTGGACAGATATTTACTGATTTTCAGCACGATTACACTCCCCTCGTGTTCCGTTGCGTTTTGTTATGGTTCACGCTGTGTTCGTATTTATTTTCAGTAGTCATTATTTATAGTGTTCAATATTATGCAATATAAAACCCGGCTTGACGCCGGGCGTGCGGTCGTTCGATTCGGCGCGGCCTCGCGGCACGCGACCAGCGGAGCATGATTCAGATCTTGCACGGCGGACCGGCGGGCGGGCCGGGGAACCCTTCATCATGCATGCAGTCGACGAATTCCTTGCATCGGTCAAGGAACTGCCGGGTATGGTCCTCCCCCATTCGTTCGAACACACGGACAAAACGATCATGAATCTCGCGGAACATCGACTCGTCCGTTTCACGACCAAGCTTGGTGACGCTCACCAGCACGTTTCGGCGATTGGATGGGTCGGTTTCGCGTACGACCATCCCCTTCTTCTCCAGCCGATCCAGAATCGCGGACACACGACCCGGACTGACACCCAGATCGTCGGATATGCGCCCCGGCGTCAACGGCACGCTCGACGCGGCCAGTATATGCAACGCCGGGCGTTCGCCGCGAGACCCGCGGTTCATCTTGTCAAAGGACTTGCCACGATCGTTCATCGTGAGTGAGAACATCTCCGATACCGCCTCCTCGGCGAATCCCATGATCGTTCCTTTCTCGATTCCGCCATACGGCGGCTTCCGCGATATTTTTTATCATCAATATTTCATAGTGTCAACTATTCGGCGATTCCCACGAGAATCCCGACCCGCGACGGCTTCGCCGTACTCGGCGGCACATCACGTCAAAACACACCTCACACCCCGCCCCGCACTTGGCGCCTTCCACGTTACGGACGGGTCGCGGGGCGCGCGACACGGAGCGCGCGACACGTCTGCGCCGCCAGATCGCACACGCGTGGCACCTTCCGCGTTATGGGCGCATCACCGACGGTGACGTGCCGTGCGACTACCCTCGTTACACGTTGCTCGAACGACGCCCGAACCGAGTCATCGGCAAAGGCGCCCATACCGAATGTTTCACGTGGAACGCCCGCCCGACGTCCATCTGCGACATTCGCCCAGCCAACAGAGAGGAAGGGAACGCCATGGCCGAACAATCGACCAAACCCCGCGAGACCGACGACGTGCCGGTGCCCGCATCGCTTCGTAAATCACTGAAGAACCGTCACATCCAGCTCATCGCGCTCGGCGGCGCCATCGGAACCGGCCTGTTCTACGGCTCCGCGGAATCCATCGCGCTGGCCGGCCCCGCGATTCTGCTGGCCTACCTGATCGGCGGACTCGCGATCTTCATGATTGTGCGCGCGCTGAGCGAGATGTCGGTCGAGGACCCCAAGGCCGGCGCGTTCAGCTACTACGCCACCCAGTACTGGTCCAAGCGGGCCGGATTCGTCTCCGGATGGAACTACTGGTTCAACTACATCCTCGTCTCCATGGTCGAGCTGTCCGTCGTGGGCACATTCGTCAACTACTGGTTCCCGGCGATTCCCACATGGGTCTCGGCGGCCGTGTTCCTCGCCGTCATCGCGGCGGCCAACCTGCTCGGCGTCAGCCAGTTCGGCGAATTCGAATTCTGGTTCGCCATCATCAAGATCGTGGCCGTCGTGGCCATGATCCTCGGCGGACTCGCAGTCATCGTCTTCGCCCTGCCGACCGACTCCGGCGTCAAGGCCAGCTTCGCCAACTGGTTCACCGTCGGCGGAGGCTTCTTCCCCAACGGACTGATGTCCCACACACCCGACGGATGGACCGGACTGCTCATGGCGCTCGTCGTGGTGATGTTCAGCTTCGGCGGCACCGAACTCATCGGCATCACCGCCGGCGAGACCGAAGACCCGCGCCGTACGATCCCTCGCGCCACCAACGACATCATCTGGCGAATCCTCGTGTTCTACATCGGCGCGCTCGGCGTCATCATGGCCGTCGTGCCGTGGAACATGATCGACGGCAAATCCAGCCCGTTCGTGCAGATCTTCGACTCCGTTGGCGTGCACGCGGCCGCCGGCATCCTCAACTTCGTCTGCCTCACCGCGGTGATGAGCGTCTACAACTCCGGACTGTACGCCAACTCGCGTATGCTCTACTCGCTGGCCAAGCAGGGCAACGCGCCCGCCTACCTCGGCAAGCTCAACAAGCACGGCGTGCCCGTCGCCGGCGTGCTCACCTCCGCGGTGATCACCGCCATCGCCGTGGTCGTGGTGTTCCTGTGGCCCGAGTTCGCATTCAACTACCTGATGTCCATCGCCACGATCGCCGGCATCATCAACTGGACGATGATCATGTTCACCGAAATGAAGTTCCGCCGAGTGGCCGCCGCCGGCAAGGCGCCTGCGGACTCCGCGCTGGCCGGGCTCTCCGGGCAGAAGGCGATCGACGCCATCCACTTCAAGCTGCCGTTCGCGCGCGTCACACCGTGGGTGGTGCTTGCGTTCCTCGCGCTCGTCGTGGTGCTCATGCTCTTCTCCCCCAGCTACCGCGTGGCCGTGATCGCCGGCGTGATCTGGCTGGCCGTGCTGCTGGTGATGTACCAGCTCACCCAGGCGGGGAAATAAGGAAATAAAAAGACCCTTCCGGGAGCAAGGCCGCATCTCAGGGAAAACCTGAGTGGTGAGGCCTTGGTCCGCGGACTCGGGTTCCAATCCGCTTCCGGCCGTTGCAATTGCAGCGGCCGGATTTTTTTCGGCGGACAAAGCTCACCACTCGCGGAATCGGCATAGCGAACGCACACGGCATGGGCGCACGGCATGAACGTACGGCATGAACGCACGGAACGGACGTACGGAACGGACGTACGGAACGGACGCGCGGAACGGACGCGCGCGGCCCTGAAAGCTCCACATATTCGCAACCAACGGCGTCTACCATAGGGTTGTATGAGTGTTTTACATGATGACATTCGCAATGCCGCAATGAACAACGAACACGATACCAACGCCAATGCCAATGCCGCTTTTGATTCCACGCCGGACGCACCGGACGCACCGGACGCACCGGCGGGCAGCGGACCCGCCGCGACAGCCGCGACAGCCCCAACAGCTGGGACGGCGCAGATCCCCGAAACCATGCACGCATGGCGGGTGCGCGAACAGCCCGGGAATATCGACGACGATCCGCTCGAATGGGTGGAGAAACCCGTGCCGCGGCCCGGTCCCGGCGATGCACTGCTGCGCGTGATGGCCTGCGGGGTGTGCCGCACGGACCTGCACGTCACCGAAGGCGATCTGCCGGTCCATCGCGAACAGGTGACGCCCGGTCATGAGGTGGTCGGCGAGGTCGTGGCGTTGGGGCCGGACGCCGGCGTCGACGTGTTCGGCAACCGGTTCGAGACACGGATCGGCGAGCGCGTGGGGGCCGCGTGGCTGCGGCATACATGCAACGAATGCGAATTCTGCCACGGCGGCAAGGAGAACCTCTGCCAGCATTCGCTATACAACGGCTGGGATGCGAACGGCGGGTACGCGCAATACATGGTCGCGCCGATCGACTACCTGTATTCGCTGGAGCCACTGCTGGGCGGAGGCAAGGACGGAACCCCGTATTCGTTGGAGACCGTGGCGCCGCTGCTGTGCGCCGGAATCATCGGGTTCCGTTCACTCAAACGCACCGGACTGCTGGACGGGGTCTCGTTCGAGGACCTCGATCTGGATGCGGCGCGCGACGCGATCGCCGAACGGCTGGGACACAAACCGGTGCTCGGTCTGTACGGGTTCGGCGGTTCGGCGCATATCACCGCGCAGGTGGCGTTGGCGCTGGGGATGCGCGTCCACGTGCTTACACGCGGAAGGAATGCGCAGAAACTGGCGCTGAAACTCGGCTGCGCGTTCGCCGACGATGCGTATGAGATGCCGCCGGAACCGTTGGACGCCGCGATCATCTTCGCACCGGTGGGCGCCATCGTGCTGCCGGCGTTGGAGGCGTTGCGGCCGGGCGGCGTGCTGTCTCTGGCGGGTATCCATATGAGCGACGTGCCGACGTTGAACTACGAGAAGCATTTGTTCCACGAGAAGGAGATTCGCTCCGTGGAATCGAATACGCGGCGGGACGGACGGGAGTTCCTGGCGTTCGCCGCCGCGCACCATATCACGATCGACGCGCATCCTTATGCGCTGGATCAGGCGCAACAGGCGCTGAAGGATCTCAAGGCGGGCGCGTTCACCGGCGCCGCCGTACTCATGCCGTGACGCCTTTGCGTAATGCCGCTGCGGCGTCATATGGGCCGGGCATGTGGCGGCCAGTCCAGCACGCAGGGCGCAGTTCAAGACGAAACGACTCACCAATAGGCTCCCCTCCCCGAGGGGAGCCGTCAGGCGACAGCCTGACTGAGGGGAGAACCCCGACCACGACTCCCCTCAGACGGCCCACGGCCGCCAGCTCCCCTCAAACCCGAGGGGAGCCGATTACATGGAGCATCCCAGCCAGCAGGCCCTCTCCCCGAGGGAAGCCCGCAAGACGAAACGACTCACCAATAGGCTCCCCTCCCCGAGGGGAGCCGTCAGGCGACAGCCTGACTGAGGGGAGAACCCCGGATTGTGAACTGCTCCCCTCAGACGGCCCACGTGACACCACCCCAACGTGCCGAACGTGCCGGACTTGGCGTTACGTGTTGGACTTGGCGTTACGTGCTGGGACACGAAAAACACCAACATTGGAATTCCAACGTTTTTGTTCCCATCACATAAGCAAAAGTCCAACACGCAGCATCCAATCCAACACACGGAGGCAAATCCAACACGCGGCACAGCGCGAGGCCCCGGGATCCGACACGGCCGGACCCCGGGGCCCGCACGGTCAGGCGCGGCGCCTGCGCAGCGTGAGCACCACGCCAGCACCCGCGAACGCGGCCGCGGCCAGGGCCACCACACCCACGGCCACACCGGTCCGGCTCAGCGCGGAACCCTTGGACGGCTTCTGCTCGTCGCCGCCATACTGGCCACCGTCCGCACCAGTGGAACCGGAACCATTGCCAGTGTTGGAACCGGAACCATTGCCAGTGTTGCCGCCGGCGTTGTTTCCACCGTTGTTGTTGCCACCGGGCTGCTGGCCGCCCTCTGCCTCGGTCACAGTGACCTCGACGGTGGCGGTCAGATCGCCGACCTTCGCGGTCACGGTGGTCTTGCCCTTCTTCAGCGCGACCAGCGTCTGCTGGTTCGTGCCGGTGGAACGAGCCTTGGCGACCTTGAATGCCGCGACCGACTCATCGGAGGACTTCCACTCGATCTGCTTGCCGTCGACGTCTCCATCGGCGGTGTAGGTGGCGGTGAGCACCTCCTCGGCCTTCACCTTCATCGACAGCTTGCCGTCCTTGACGTTCTTGCCGTTGATGGTCAGCGTCGGCTTGGTCGCCTCGGAGTCCTTGGTCACGGTGATGGTGAACTCGCCCTTGACCGACGGATCAGACACCGACGTTGCGGTGATGGTGGTGGCGCCGGCCTTCACGGCCGTGACCTTGCCGTCCGCGTTCACCGTGGCGACCGACGGGTCGGAACTCGACCACGTCACGGCCTTGTCGCTGGCGTCGGTCGGGGTGACCTCGGCCTTCAGCGTCGTGGACTCGCCCACCTTGAGCTCGTTGTCTCCGGTGACCTTCACGCCGGTGACCGGCACGGTGCTCGGCTTCTGCGCCTTGTCAACGGTCACGGCCGTGGTCGTGAGCTCATTGGTCTTGGAGGCCTTCGCACCCGCGGTGCCGGGCTGGGCGTTCTGCAGCACGCCGGTGGTGTTCTCGCCAATGGCCTTGGCGTACACGACCTTGCCTGCGTCGTCGTTGGTCAACGTGTACTCGGCGTTGGTCGCACCGTCGATCTTCGTCTCGCCGGTGCCATCGGCCTTGTCGGCGCGGTACCACTGCACGGAGGCGAGCTTCCAACCGGAGTTGAACGAAGCCGTCAGCTTGGTGCCGACCTTCGTGGCGGCGCCATCGGCGGCCCCGCCCGCGACCGACACGGCCGGCGTCGTCTCCGGCAGCACGCCCTCATACGTGACCGGCACGCGTTCGAGCAGCGGCACGGAGCCGTCGGTCGGGTTGGTGTAGGTCAGTCGGGCGATGCGGGTCTCGCGCTTGTTGCCGTTGGCCAGCTGCTTGCCGGTCTCGGGATCGACCAGTCGCGGACGCATCTCATCGGTGAGGAAGGCGTGGTACACGATGTACCAGTCATCGGTGCCGGGCACCTGCATCAGCGAGTGGTGCGCGGTGCCGAGGATGCCCTTGGCGGTGTCCTTGTTGAGAATCTCGCCGCGGTACGTCCACGGACCGTCCATCGATTCGGCGGTGGCGTAGGCCACACGGTAGTTCTCGCTGTTGGTGTCGTCCACCGAGTAGCTGTAGTAGTACCACCACTTGCCGTTGGCATCCTGGCGCGCGGTGATGTACGAGGCCTCGCGCAGACCGCACATCGGAATATCCTGCTTGCCCACAAGCGCTGCGCACTTGTCGGCGTTCTCTCCGGCGTATTCCTTCTTGGTGTCGGCCTTGATGGACTTCATGTCGTCGTTGAGCTCGGCGTACCGGCCCTTGCCCTGGCCCCAGGCGATGTACCACTTGCCGGTCTGCGGGTCCTCGAAGACGGCCGGGTCGATGCCGTCCGTCACCTTGGCGTTCTGCAGCACGTAGCCGCCGTCGATGCGGTCGGAGACGGCCACGTTGGTCTGCGAGTTGCCGGAGATGTACAGGTAGTACTTGCCGTCACGCTTGGCGAAGGCCGGGGCCCAGGCGGCGCGGGTGCGGCTCGGCAGGATGTCGGAATCCGGCGTGCCGTCAAGGTTCTGGTCCTTCAGATCGACCATCACGCCCTTGTCCACCCAGTTGACCATGTCGGAGGACTCGAAGCAGCGCACCTGGTATCCGTTCCAGTCGGACTTGCCGTCGGTGGTCGGGAAGATGTAGTACTTGCCGCCGTCGGCGAACACCTGCGGGTCGGCGAAGAACTTCATGCCCATCACGCCGGTGCCGTCCTTCTCGCCGGCCACGCGGATCGGCGTGACCAGCACCTGCGCGGTGACGTTGTACACCTGCGACGTCTTGCCGTCGGCGGTGGTGACCTTGACCTTGAAGTCCTTGGTCAGGTCCTGCGTGGCGGGCAGCGCGGAACCGTCGGCCATGGTGACCGTGGATCCGTCGGCGACCTTGAACTTCAGGGCAAGCTTGGACTTGTCGGTCCTGGCGTTCGTGGTGCCGCCGTCCGGAGTCCAGTAGTCGAGCGTCAGGTTGAGTTCCTTCTCGCCGTCCTTGCCGTCGGTGATGGTCTGCGACAGCACCTGGTTGTTCGGCTCGGTCTTTTCCACGCTCAGCTTGGTAAGCGCCTCGGGGCTCATCTGTGCGACCTCGCTCGGCGTGAGCACGCGGTTCCACACGTTCACGTTGTCGAACGAACCCTTGAAGTAGGCGTCGTCGTAGAACGACTTGCCGAGGTAGGCCAGCAGGTTCCTGCCCAGATCGGTGACCTTGTTCTTGGTCGTCTTGTTCTGGGCCACCTGCTCGCCGTCCGCATACACGGTCATCACGTTGTCGTCCAGCGTGACGGTGACCTTGTGCCATCCCGCCCCGGAGATCGTGGCGTTGGCGGCGTCCTCCGCGCCATACGAATTCGTGGTGATGCGGCTGGCCAGCTCGCCGGAGTTGTTGTACTTGAGGAAGTAGTACTTGGTTTTGTCCTGACCGAACGTGAACGTGAAGTGGTTCGCGTTGATCTCGGTCTTGACGTCCATCGAGACGGTCAGCTTGTTGCGGCCGTCGAACAGACCCTGCGGGAACGCCGCATAGGCGCCGTCGGAGCCGTCGAGCCTGAGCACGTTGCTGTTCTTCACGTCGTCGTTCGCCCGCGCGGCCTTGCCTTCCAGCGTCAGGTCGTTGCCGTTGCCGGTCGTATCCTTGCCGGGCTTGGCGGCGTCCTCGAAATCGTACGTGGCGATCGGCTTGGAGCCGGCGGTGTCCGGTTCGACCGGCTTGACCTCGCCGGCGTTCTCGCCGTAGGCGTCGAGCACGGCCTTCTGCTCGTCGGCGGTGAGCTCAACCACGGTGCCGTGACGGAAGCGCTCACTGAAGGAGGTCTTCGCCGCAGCGACCGTGCCGCCGTTCTTCAGATCGGAGAGACGGTTGATGGTGTAGCCACGGTATCCGCCGTTGTCGGCCATGATCATCCAGGCGCCGCTGTTGAGCTGGAATACGGTCAGGCCTTCGACATGGTTGCTGAATCCGGCCGCCGTGGTGGAGACCACCTTGTCGCCGGTGACCTTGGAGGTGCCGTCGGCGTTCACACCGGAGTTGCGTTCGACGATGCGCGTCCAATCCCCGTCCAGGGTCTTGGCGTAGTCGACGACCGTGTACCAGTCGGAGGTGGAGAAGCGGTAGTAGTCGCCGTCGTCGCCCTTCACGATGGTCGTGTCGATGATGTTGCCGGCGTCGCCCAGACCGAGCTTGCTCTGGTCGATCCACACGGTCGGGTTCTTGAACGACTCGAAGTCCGTGGTGTGGGCCTTGTAGACCTTCAGGTTCGTGGTGGCGGTGGTGTTGCCGGTGGAGAGATCGCGCGTGGACCAGTACACGAGATAGTCGTTGGTCTGGGGATCCCAGATGGCCTCGGGGGCCCAGGCGTTGCCGGCCTGCTGGTCGGTGAGGCCCGTGGGCACGAGCTTCGGCGTGGTCCACGTGACCAGGTCCTTCGACTTGGAGATCACGAGATACTTGCTGGCGGTGATCTGGTTCCAGCTGCCGCCTGCGGCGGAGCCTTCGGCGTGCAGGTCGGTGCCGAGCATCACGTATTTGTAGCCGTCGGCGTCGGCCTTCTCCAGCTTGAGCAGGTGCGGGTCGCGCAGACCCTTGGTGCCGACGTTGGAGGTGATGACGGCGTTGCCCTTGTTGAGTGCGGTCCAGTCGTAGCCGTTCTCGCTGTAGCCGAGGTTCACCTTCTCATAGTCCGTGGCCTTGAAGTTGAGCCACAGATAGCCGTTGTTGCCGTGCTTGCCGGCGTCGGGCAGCACGGAGGCGGCCTTCTTGGCGGCGAGACGGTCGGCGGTGTCCTTCTTGGCGGCGTCGGACGTCGCCGCGGTGGAGCTTACGGTGATGGCGTCATACGTGCCGACGAGCGCGAAGCTCGTGTTGAATCCGTGGCCGAGATATGCCTTCGTATCCTGCTGTTCGCTGAGCTTGAAGCCGAGCTTCGTCGGCGCGAGCACCTGCTCGCCGTCCATGTATACGGTGACGATGCCCGTGTCGGCATCTTCGGAGTATACGACGGACAGCGCCGCCCACTCGCCGGTCTTCGGCGTCGCGGACAGCGCCGCCGTCTTGCCGGAGACGCCGCCGTTGGTGGTGCCGTAACCGAGCTTGCCGGCTCCAAGGAGCAGGTTCACCGCCTGGTCCTTGGTGCCGATGGTGAACGCGGCCTTCTTGTCGAGGTTGGCGGCGTTCGTGTCGGCGTCGGTGATCTTCACGTCGGCGTTGAGCGTCCATGCGGAACCGTTGAAGACGCCCGGATCCTTGAAGTTGGCGACGTCGGTGGTGGGCACGCCGTCGGTGGCGCTGCCGTTGACCCATGCTCCCTTGATGTTCACGACGTTGCCGAAATCGGCGTCCTTGGTTATCGTCGCGTTCGCGTCGCCGTCGGCCACCGTGATGCCGCCGTTCTCCTCAAGCGGCGTCGTATCGACGGACGGCGTCGTGACCTTGGTCAGCGCGATGTCGTCGACCGCGGCCCATGATCCGGCGTCGCCGGTCGCCGCGACCACGATGTTCAGCGGGCCGGCCTCGGTGGTCGTGAACTTGACTGTGGACTGCTTCCACGTGGTTTTGTCGGCGAATACCGCGTCCGTCTTGCCCGCGACGTCGGCCTTCAGCACCTGGCTGAAGGTGTTGGCGTCGGACTTGTAGGCGGAAAGCGTGAGCTTCTCGTTCTTGGCACCGTCGCCGAGCGCCCACATCGACAGCTCGTACGTGCCGGCGGGGACGCTCTTCAGGTTCGCGTTCTGCGTGGCGCCCTGACGGAACTTGACGTCCAGTTTGCTGTTGGCGTCGGATGACAATACCGGCGCGACCTTGCCGGAATGCGCGCCGGCGGTGCCGAGATCGGCCGTGACGCTGCCGCTGCCGGACGTGTCCTGCGACATCCAGCCCGACCAGCCGCCTTGCGCGCTTTCGAAGTCGGCGTTATCCAGCAGATTGACACTGCCTGAATCCGCGGCGGCCGACGTCGACGGCGTCGCCGCGCTTGCCGCCGGCACGATGGCCGCCAGCATCGGTATGGCGGCTATCGCTGCCACCACTTTCTTCCAGTTCCCCATGATTCTCCTCTGAAATGGGCGGGTATGAGCCTAATTCAGTTATTTTTGAGCCTTCGCCAGTTTGTGTGGTGGGGTGTTGAGCCTCGGCGTCGTGGCCGGGGCTTTTGTGTGTGCGGGTATGGAA
>NZ_QFFN01000036.1 GCF_003129925.1 Bifidobacterium catulorum
ATCAAGACCACCATCAAGATCGGCTACGGCTACCGCAACCTCGACAACCTCATCAGCCTCGTCATGCTCAAATGCGGAGGACTCGACCTACAACTCCCCGGACGCCAATAACCAGCAGGCCGGACCAGTGATCCACACCCACACAAACACCCGAAGAGCCTTATTTATTTCGCAATGATCGTGTGGATCGGCTACACCATCCACAAGCAGCAGAAGTCCAGTGAGGACTTCCTGCTGGCAGGACGTTCGATGCCGGCATGGATCGCCGGACTTGCGTTCTGCGCCGCCAACCTCGGCGCCACCGAAATCTTGGGCATGGCCGCGAACGGCGCCCAGATCGGTATGCCGACCATCCACTACTACCTGATTGGCGCCATCCCAGGCATGGTGTTCCTCGGCATCTTCATGATGCCGTTCTACTACGGCTCCGGCGTCCGCTCGGTCCCTGAGTTCATGCGCAAGCGCTTCGGCA
The DNA here is from genome assembly GCF_003129925.1 of Bifidobacterium catulorum. Lineage (GTDB taxonomy): Bacteria > Actinomycetota > Actinomycetes > Actinomycetales > Bifidobacteriaceae > Galliscardovia > Galliscardovia catulorum. Next base: position 473 of record NZ_QFFN01000036.1, read on the forward strand.
AGGGCGCGCAGCTCATCGTGTCGCTCTGCTTCGCCGTCTCCACGATTCTGCAGGCCGGCATCAACCTGTACGCCATGGCACTGATTCTGCAGGCCATGCTCGGCTGGAGCCAGTGGACCGCCATCATCCTCTCCGCGCTCTTCGTGCTCGCCTACATCACGCTGGGCGGCCTGACCTCCGCCATCTACAACGAGGTCATGCAGTTCTTCGTCATCGTCGCGGCCCTGATCCCCGTCACCATCGTCGGTCTGCACCAGGTCGGCGGCTGGAGCGGCCTGACCGCCAAGCTCGGCTCCATGCAGGACTGGTCCGGCTCCATCCACGCCTGGGCCGGCACCGGCTTCGGCAACGTGACCAACCCGGTCGGCGGCGACTGGTTCTCCATCCTCATGGGCCTCGGCTTCGTGCTCGGCTTCGGCTACTGGACCACCAACTTCACCGAGGTGCAACGCGCATTCGCCGCGAAGAGCATGACCGCCGCCCGTATGACCCCGATCATCGGCGCCATCCCGAAGATGCTCATCTGGCTCATCATCATCATCCCGGGCCTCGTGGCCGCAGCCACCGTCGGCAACCTGTTCGCCGGCGACCACCCGGTGCTCCAGTACAACGAAGCCATTCCGTACCTGTTCAAGATGTATCTGCCGAACGGCGTGCTCGGCGTCGCCATCACCGGCATGATGGCCTCGTTCATGGCCGGCATGGCCGCGAACGTCTCCTCGTTCAACACCGTCGTCGTCTACGATCTGGTGCAGGACTACATCAAGCCCGGTGAGAAGGACTCCTACTACCTCAAGCTGGGACGCTGGATCACCTTCGCCGGCATCGTCATCTCCGTCGGCACCGCATGGATCGCCAGCCAGTTCGGCAACATCATGACGTACCTGCAAACGCTGTTCAGCTTCTTCAACGCCCCGCTGTTCGCCGTGTTCATCCTCGGCCTTGTGTGGAAGCGCGTGAGCAACGTGGCCGGCACGGTCGCCTACGTGGCCGGCATCATCGCCCCGCTCGTCACATACATCCTCTACCTGCGTTCCGTGGCCGAGGGCAACCCGATCTTCGGCTCCGCGACCGCCGAGACCTGGTACGGCGCCATCATCTCCCTGTTCGCCACCTGGATCGTGGCGGCCGTGCTCACGCCGTTCACCAAGTCCAAGACCGACGAGGAGCTTGAGGGCCTCACCTTCGTCACCGGTGGCATGAAGTACTTCAAGGCCGCCAAGAACGAGGAGCTTGAGGACGCCAAGCGCGCCGCCAAGGGCGTCAAGGACACCGCGCTGGTCAGGGTTCCGTGGTTCAAGAAGCCGGCCGTGCTCGGCACCGTCATCTTCATCCTCGGCCTCGTGTTCTACATCCCGTTCTTCTAAACATCGGTTTGGGTTGATTTTCTAAGGAGTTTGCAATGGCAGAAGATACCAAGGCCGGTACTTCCGGCAAGGGCCTGTTGACTCAGGCCGAAAAGGACCAGGCCGTCAAGGCCGCCCGCCGCAACGACCTGCGGCTGCTGATCGGCGTGCTGTTCGTGATCTACGGCGTCATCGTGACCATCGTCGGCATCGTCGACCCGGCCGCCGACGTCGCCAAGACCGGAGGCATCGCCATCAACCTGTGGACCGGTGCCGGCATGCTGATCGTCGGCGTGCTGTTCCTCGTCTGGAACTTCGTCCGTCCGCTCGCCGCCGAGGACATCATCGCCTCCGCCGAGGCGTCCGCGGCCAAGGCGCAGATTCAGCACGAGGGCCGCAAGGACTGACCGGCTGACTGGCTGGCTGGTCGTCTGGCTGGTCGTTTTTGACTGGCTGGTCGTCTGACTGTCTGGCCGTTTGACTGGTCGTTTGACTGGCTGGCTGGCCGTCTGACTGTCTGACTGTCTGTCTGTCTGTCTGACTGACTGACTGACTGACCGGCCGCCTGACTGACCGGCCGCCTGATAGCCGAGTCCGGTGCCTGCGCACCGGTGGTTGCTGATAGACCATACTGATAGACCGTGGGGCCTGTCGAGGTTTTGACTTCGGCAGGTCCCACGGTCGTATGTGTCGTATGTCGTATGTGTCGGAGATATTCGGCTTTTTGCTTCTGTGTGCATGGGGCGTTGTGTCGTTTATCTCCAATCGGCTCCCCTCCCCGGCGGGGGAGGGGAGCCGTTTGCTGAGACGCCCCATCCAATCGGCTCCCCTCTTTGAGGGGAGCTGTCGGCGTAGCCGACTGAGGGGAGTCGAGCCGCCGTGTCGCCGAGTCCAAGTCCGATTCCGATGCCGACTGGCTCCTTGTCTCCTAGTCCGTGAACACGTATTCGCGCAGCCGCCGCATCGCCTCTTCGATGCGCGACTTCGGCAGCGCCAGGTTCATGCGGATGGCGCACGGATGCTGGAACTGCCGGCCGTCCTGCCATCCCACGCCCACGTCCCAGCCGCGCTTCTCCAGGTCGGAGATGCCAAGCCCGTGCCGCTCGCACCATTCGGAGCAGTCGAGGAACAGCATGTACGTGCCCTGCGGCCGCGACACCGATACGCCGTCGAACTCCCGGTCGATCACGTCGACCGCGTAGTCCACGTTGTCGGAAAGTACGCCGAGCAGCGCGTTCAGCCACTGCCGCCCCTCGGGCCCGTATGCGCCGATGAGCGCGTGCATCGACAGTACGTTCATGGCGTTGTAGTGCGTCTTCTCGCTCACGGCCACGAGCCGGTCGCGCAGATAGTCGTCGTATACGATGTGGTAGCTGCCGACGAGTCCGGCCAGCGAGAACGTCTTGCTTGGCGCGTAGAACGCGATGGTCCGCCGCCGGGCGTCGTCGCTCACCGACTGCGTGGGGATGTGGTGATTGCCGCGCAGGATGAGGTCGGACCAGATCTCGTCGGAGATGACCACGCAGTCGTTGGCCGCATACACCTCCATCGCGCGTTCGATCTCCCATCGTTCCCAGACTCGCCCGCATGGATTATGCGGCGAGCAGAACACGGCCACGTGGATGTTGTTCTCCTTGATCTTGCGGTCCATGTCGTCGAAGTCCATGCGCCACACGCCCGCCTCGTCACGTTTGAGCGGACTGTGCACGATGCGGTATCCGTTGCCGCCGATCGACATCGTGAACCCGACGTATGTGGGGGAGTGCAGCAGCACGGCGTCGCCGGGCGTGGCGAACGCCTTCATGGCGCTGACCACGCCGCCGAGCACGCCGTTCTCGTGGCCGATGTGCCGGGGTTCGAGGCCGGTGACGCCGTTGCGCCTGTTCTGCCAGTCGATGATGGCGTCATAGTATTCGTCGGACGGGTTGAAGTATCCGAACAGCGGATGCATCGTGCGCTGTACGATCCGTCGTGTGATGGACGGCGCTGTGGGGAAATTCATGTCGGCGATCCACATGGGGATCTCGTCGAATCCGGGCTTGGGCTTGTCGGGCGCGAAACCGGGCATGGCGCCGATGCCGTCCACGGCGATCGCGTCCTTGCCGTGGCGGTCGATGATCGAAGTGAAATCGTAGGGCATAATAAGTACGGTATCGGGCGGTTTCGCGGTACGCGCCGAACGGAGATATAACGCTGCTTATGGGCTTGTGCCAATATCGAATATCAATGATTGTGGTTGGTTGGCGGGCGGTATCGAGGTGGTGGCCGGATGTCTGCGGCCGGACGATAGACGATATGCCGGACGAAGGCTCAGGATGCCGACGTCGGTGCGGGGGTTTCCTCTGCCGCTTTGCCTTTTATGAGCCTGAACGTCAAACCGCCGAGCAATGGCATGAGGAACACGGTCACGGCGCCGGCCGCCACCAGCGTCGAGGCCGTCGTCTGATGCATCGTGCCGCTTTTGACCGCCAGCGAGGTCACGGCCACGATTAGCGGCAGTGCGGTCGTGCAGTAGAGCGATACGGTCAGCCGGTCCCGGGGCTGCAGCGGGTTCGCCTTGGTGTCGAGCGTCATCGCCACGAACACCGGAACCGCGCGTATGAGCAGCAGCATGCCGATGAACATGGCCAGCAGTGCGGGATTCTCCGCAACGGCCTTCACATCGATCGAAGCACCGGAGACCACGAAGAACACAGGGATCAGAAAACCGTATCCCACGCCTTCGAGCTTGCGTTCCAGGGAGTGGTTGCCGTTCGGTGTAACGAACCGTAGGATGAATCCGGCGGCGAACGCGCCAAGCACCACGTCGAGCTGGAACAGGCGTGAGATGGTGATGAGCAGCACCAGCAGGAACACGGTGATGCGCATCATGGTCTGCGATGCCGTGTTCGCGTTCTCGATGAAGAAGCGGTATATCCAGCTGGCGGCCTTCTCGATGCGCGATGGGATGAGCGCCGCCCCCACGCAGATGAGAATGAACGCGCCGAGTACGAGGAAGGTCTGCCATTTTGCTCTTGTGGAGAGCAGCACCGCCATCGCCAGAACCGGGCAGAGTTCACCCCATGTGCCGTAGGCGACCACCGCATTGCCGACCGGTGTGCCTGTGAGGGCACGCTCCTTGAGAATCGGCATGAGGGTGCCGAGCGCGGTGGTCGATAGCGTGATGATCGCCGCGATGCCGTTGAGGTCGTGCGCGGCGAAGAACGGTACCAACGCTATGACCGCCCATGCGATCGCCAGCGTCGCCACCCATGTGGCCAATCCGATGCGTCCCTGATGCCCGCCCAGCTTCTTCGGGTCGATTTCGTACCCGGCCAGCAGAAACAGGAACGCCAGTCCCAGCTCACTCAGCAGGTCGACGGCGTCGGTCATCCAGATTCTGTTGAGCACGAAGGGGCCGAAGACGGCGCCGAAGGCCAGCAGCAGCACGGTCTGCGGAATCGGTCGGCTGGGAATAAGCTGCGTGATGATGGGGCAGATCACCGCAATCAGCATGATGATGGACAACGAAACCAAGTCATGAGTCACTCTTCCAATCTAGCCGTATGCATCGTTCGATGCGACGCCAAGTTCCGCCATGCGTCTTGCCGGGGTCATACCGTGTGCCGCGTCGGAACCATTCGCTGCGTTCGATTTTGCAAAATCGAGAACGTATGTAATAATCGTGACTCGGAAGTTTTGCGCTTCCACTGCGGATGTAGCTCAATGGTAGAGCCTCAGTCTTCCAAACTGATTACGCGGGTTCGATTCCCGTCATCCGCTCCACGGACGAGAGGTCGGAACCCAGGCGGCAGCAAGGGCTCCGGCCTCTTCTCATTTCATACGGCACGCCGCTGCCGGCTGTGGTGTGGCCAGCTCCCCTCTGCTTCAACCGTAATGCCGATTGGCTCCCCTCTTTGAGGGGAGCTGTCGGCGCAGCCGACTGAGGGGAGTGATACCGTGGCCTCCCATTCCTCTCCCTCCCCTCAGTCCGGCTTTCGCCGGACAGCTCCCCTCCCCGGCGGGGGAGGGGAGCCGGATGTTGGATGGTCTATCTCCAATGGACTCCCTTCCCGGCGGGGAGGTGGTCGAGTTGTTTCAACTGTCATTCCAATCGGCTCCCCTCTGAGAGGGGAGCTGTCGGCGCAGCCGACTGAGGGGAGTGACTCCTCGTGCCCCCATCTCCCCTCAGTCCGCCTTCGGCGGCCAGCTCCCCTCGGGGAGGGGAGCCGATTGGAACGAAGATCGTTGCGCAAAATGGGGTGGCCGGATTCTGCAAAGACCCTCCCGTTTCGCTTTATTCCCCGTGCGGTATAGTCGGGGAGGATATTACGGGATGCCGAGCGGCCGGGCGAAGCGGGGCCGGACTTTGACGGGAGGACCATGACGACCGAGCATCAAGAATCGTCCACGGACGCCGCACAGACGACGGCTCCGGTCCCGGCGGCATCTACGGCAACGTCCGCTCCCACGCGCCCGAAGCGGCAGACCGACCCGAGCGAGTCGCATCCCCGTGTGCCGTCGATGGCCGAGGTGGAGCGCCGCCAGTGGCACAAGGGGCGTTGGGCCGTGTTCATCATCGCACTGATCGTGGCGATCATCGTGCCGTACGGTGCCGGCCGAATGCTGGCCATAAACGACACCCAGGCCGTCGTCGACATCGTGGAGCCGTTCGATCCCAACGGCATGGCGCTGGTCTCGTGGGCCATCACCGTGGGCATGTTCGCGTCGTTGGGCATGGCGGTCATGGAGACGAGGCGTGTGCTGTGGCGCGTGCTGTTCATCATCGGGCTGGCGTTGGAGCAGCTGCTCGCCGGTGTGGGTATGCTGCGGCTGAACTTCTGGTATTCCACATATGTGGTGTACGGCGATTCGGCGTCGCCCATCAATGCGTCGAACCTCGGCATCATCGCCGCCGCGCTCGGACTGGCCGTGTTCGCCGTGCTCTACGTGGGGCTTCTGGTCGTGATCCGCAAGGATTCGCGGCTCAACGTGCTCACGCGCAGCTGGTCGGCGCTCGCGATGTTCTTCATCCTTGAGGTGGTCACGCTCGTGGTGGTGCTGCTCAGCGGACTCTCCACCATTGTGTGACCGCGCCATTGTGCGATTACGCCATCGTGCGGCTGCGGGGGAGTGGCGCGGCAGGCATCAGGGCGTCCGCCCATGCGTCTCTCCACGCCCCCAACACTCCGGTCCCACCGGCGTGTATACTTAAATTTTGGCGTGTTTCGCCCGCGGATAGAGAGCGCTGTGGTCGCTATGGCCATGGCACCGCGCAATGACACTGAATATAAGGAGGAGCTGTGGCTCTTAGCAACGCTGAAAAGCAGGCAATCATTTCCGAGTACGCGACGCACGAGGGCGACACCGGCTCGCCCGAGGTTCAGGTGGCGCTGCTGTCCAAGCGTATCTCCGACCTGACCGAGCATCTCAAGATGCACAACCACGATCACCACTCCCGTCGTGGTATGCAGCTGATGATCGGTGATCGTCGTCGTCTGCTGGACTACCTCAAGCGTAACGACATCGAACGCTACCGTTCCCTGATCGAACGCCTCGGTCTGCGCCGATAATTGAATTCTTCCGCCCGGGCACAACCTGCTCGGGCGCTTTTGCATGTCGGCGAGGATCATGGAATCCATGGCCGGTGAAGGAATCCGGGGAATGAAGCAGAGGACATGCGCGGTCAGGTACGCCGCGTCCGGCCATGAACCCGACATGCGAAAGACGTATGGGCCACGTTCAAGGAACCATGCGCAGGGAGGGCGGAGCACCGTCCTTCCCCCGGCGGCCCCAGCTGGTCGGCCGGGAAAATGAAGAGGCTGAATAGACAGATAACGGAACAACAGAAGGAGGAACCCTTGGAGGGTCCCGAAATCAAGGCCGTTGAGGCCGTAATCGACAATGGTTCATTTGGCAAGCGTACGCTGCGCTTCGAGACGGGTCGTCTCGCCCAGCAGGCGGATGGGGCAGTAGCCGCCTATCTTGATGATGATTCCATGGTGCTGAGCACCACCACCGCCGGCTCCAGCCCGAAGGAGAACTACGATTTCTTCCCGCTGACCGTCGACGTGGAGGAGAAGATGTACGCCGCGGGCAAGATTCCCGGCTCCTTCTTCCGCCGCGAGGGCCGTCCGAGCTCCGAGGCCATCCTGGCCTGCCGCATCATCGACCGCCCGCTCCGCCCGCTCTTCCCGCACACGCTGCGCAATGAGGTGCAGGTCGTCGAGACCATTCTTTCCATCAACCCCGAGGACGCCTATGACGTCATCGCGCTGAACGCCGCCTCCGCCTCCACGCTGATCTCCGGCCTGCCGTTCGAGGGCCCGGTCTCCGGCGTGCGTCTGGCGCTCATCGACGGCCAGTGGGTCGCCTTCCCGCGTTGGAGCGAGCGCGAGCGCGCCGTGTTCGAGATCGTGGTCGCCGGCCGTGTGATCGAGAACGGCGACGTCGCCATCGCCATGATTGAGGCCGGTGCCGGCAAGAACGCGTGGAAGCTCATCTACGAGGACGGCCAGATCAAGCCCGACGAGACCGTCGTGGCCGGTGGTCTTGAGGCCGCCAAGCCGTTCATCAAGGTGATCTGCGAGGCTCAGAACGAGCTCAAGGCCAAGGCCGCCAAGGAGACCCGCGAATTCCAGCTGTTCCCGGAGTACACCGACGACCTGTACAACCGCATCGACGAGATCGCCCACGGCCAGCTTGACGAGGCCCTGTCCATCGCGGAGAAGCTGCCGCGTCAGGACCGTATCGCCGAGATCAAGCAGCAGGTGAAGGACACCCTCGCCGGCGAGTTCACCGACATGGACGACGCCGAGAAGGACAAGGAGATCGGCAACGCGTTCAAGGAGCTGCAGCGCCAGATCGTGCGCCGCCGCATCCTCACGCAGGACTACCGCATCGATGGCCGTGGCCTGCGCGACATCCGCACCCTCTCCGCCGAGGTCGACATCGTGCCGCGCGTGCACGGCTCCGCCCTGTTCCAGCGCGGCGAGACCCAGATCCTGGGCGTCACCACGCTGAACATGCTCAAGATGGAGCAGCAGATCGACGCGCTTTCCGGCCCGAACACCAAGCGCTACATGCACAACTACGAGATGCCGCCGTACTCCACCGGCGAGACCGGCCGCGTCGGCTCCCCGAAGCGCCGCGAGATCGGCCACGGCGCCCTCGCCGAGAAGGCCATCGTGCCGGTGCTGCCCAGCCGCGAGGAGTTCCCCTACGCCATCCGTCAGGTCTCCGAGGCCATCGGCTCCAACGGCTCCACCTCCATGGGTTCCGTGTGCGCATCCACGCTGTCGCTGCTCGCAGCCGGCGTGCCGCTGAAGGCCCCGGTCGCGGGCATCGCCATGGGTCTCGTCTCCGGCGATGTGGACGGCCAGCACGTCTACAAGACCCTCACCGACATCCTGGGCGCCGAGGACGCGTTCGGCGACATGGACTTCAAGGTGGCCGGCACCAGCGAGTTCATCACCGCCCTGCAGCTCGACACCAAGCTCGACGGCATCCCCGCCGACATCCTGGCCGCCGCCCTGCAGCAGGCCCACGAGGCCCGCGCCACCATCCTCGACCTCATCAACGAGTGCATCGACGGCCCGGCCGAGATGAGCGAGTACGCCCCGCGCATCATCACCACCACCGTTCCGGTCGAGAAGATCGGCGAGGTCATCGGCCCGAAGGGCAAGATGATCAACCAGATCCAGGAGGACACCGGCGCCGAGATCGCCATCGAGGACGACGGTACCGTGTTCATCTCCTCCGAAGGCGGCGAGGCCGCCGAGAAGGCCAAGCAGATCATCGACCAGATCGCCAACCCGCATGTGCCGGAGGCCGGTGAGCAGTACAACGGCAAGGTCGTCAAGACCACGTCGTTCGGCGCGTTCGTCAACCTGACCCCTGGCACCGACGGCCTGCTGCACATCTCGCAGATCCGCAACCTCGCCGACGGCGAGCGCATCGACGCCGTCGAGGACGTGCTCAAGGAAGGCGACACCGTCGAGGTGGTCGTGCAGGGCGTGGACGACCGCGGCAAGATCTCGCTGGCCATCCCCGGTTTCGAGGACCAGGAGTCCGGTGCCGGACGCGGTTCCGACCGTGGCGACCGCGGTGGCCGTGGACGCGGCGACCGTGACGACCGTCGTGGCGGACGCGACCGTGACCGTGACGATCGCGGATACCGTGGCCGTGGACGTCGTGACGACCGACGCGACCGCGATGACCGTCGTGACCGTGACGACCGTCGAGGCCGTCGTCGTTACGACGATGACCGTTACGACAACGACCGCTACGATGACGACGATCGTCATTCCGATCGTGATTTCGACCGTGACGACCGTGACTACCGTGATGATCGTCGTGACCGCGATGACCGCGACCGTCGTGGCGGCCGTCGGGGCGGCGGACGTCGTGACCGTGATGATCGTCGTGACCGCGACTACCGCGATGATCGTCGTGGCGGCCGTCGTGACGACCGTAACCCGCGTTACGCCGTCGACGACTCCTACGACGAGTACCGCGCCGACCGCGAGGAGCGTTCCGAGCGTCCGCGCCGTCGCGTGCGCCGCGACTTCGATCCGTTCGAGGACTGATCTCCTCTCACGGATCCGTGCGTGACCTTGGTGGTCGCGCCCTTCGCCTACGGAGAGCCCACTGGGCTCTCCGCTTAACGGCTCGGCATTCGAGGACTGAGTGTTCGGTCTTCCTCGGAGCCCGTGCGTAAGGCTTGAGTAATGGCTTGATGAGGCCGGTCCGCTGAGGGCCGGCCTTTTTTAATATGGGGCAGATATTGTTGTCTGGCCTAGCTGCCATCCCACGCGGCGTTTTCCACCCAACGGGGACGCCATTGGGCGTTTTCCACCCATTTCACTCCCTCTCGTTCCTGTGTCACGTATCGGCGACCAAAAGGAACCGTGCCATCCCTTCCGATTCCCGTTAGTCGTACTCATATGATGAACAGGAACCGTATCGTCGCGCCGACTCCCATTGGTTGCCGTCGGCAAGATAAACAGGAAGCAATCTGACTGTCAGGTTCCCGTCGGTTGTCCTCAGATGGCGAATGGGAACCGCGCCGGTCTCAATCGCCATCTCATCCCTTCATCCCCTGAAATCGGTTCCATTCCCGAGTATGGTGAATATCGGATGTTCTCAAAATGAAATCACCAGACGAAAGGATCCGATATGTTCGCTGCCGGCATCGATGCCGCGGAACGCTACGACTACCGTGACGATGAATTCAGGACCGTCTACGCATGGCTGCGTGACCCGGCGCTCGCATCGTTCGAACCGGGCACGTATCCCATCGAGGGCTCGCACAGCGTGGCCTACGTGCAGGAGTACGATACGCGCGAGGCCGACGAGGGTCGTTTCGAGACCCACGACCATTTCTTCGACGTCCATTACGTCATCGAAGGCCGTGAGCGCGTGTATCTGTGCAAGCGCGACGGACTCGTGCTATACGAGCGCGACGACGACACCGACCTGTCGCTGTACGACAATCCGGCGCTTGACGGCGGGCTGCTGCTGGAGGCCGGTTCCCTCGTCGTGGTGGCGCCCGAGGACGCGCATAAGCCGCGCTGCTCCGCCGAACCCGGCCACCGCGAACACGTGCGCAAGGTCGTCGTCAAAGTCCCCGTGTGACGGCAGGTTCCCCGAAAAATTTGGTCAAACCGGTCACCGTATCCGGAAATTTGGTCGATTCGTTCATAAGGACGTCGAAAACCTCGTCCTCATGAACGAATCGACCAAATTCGTATTTCATGGAGGGGTCCGTCAGGCATCCCCGCGGCACAACTCTTCGATGGTGTCGTACTGTTCGTCGGTGAGCTGAACGGCCGGCTCCCGCACCAGCGTCGATATCGGCAGGCCCTTGGCCTTCACCGCGCCCTTGATGGCGGAGATGAACAGGTCGGCCTGGTCGTAGACGGCCATGAGCCGGCTGATTCGACGGGCCGCCTCGATGGCCGTGGCATAGTCGCCGGTTTCATACGCCCGGTGCATGGCGACGAACGTCTCCGGTTCCACGTTGGTCAATCCGCATAACACCCCATCGCCTCCCGAGACGCGGTTGACCAGATAGTATTCGTCGTATCCGGAGAGTACGGAGAAACCGGGGTCGATGGGTCTGACGGAGGCTATGACCTTGCGCGTATGGCTGATGGTGTCGACCGTATCCTTGATGCCGACGATGTTCGGGTGTCGTTTCCGCAGCCGTGCCACCAGTTCCGGGCTGAGGTCGTTGCCGGTGCGCGCGGGGAAGTTATACAGTACGACGGGAAGGTCGGTCGCATCGCATACCGCGGAGAAATACCGTTCCGCCGCGTCGTCGCTTGGACCGAAGTAGTACGGGCTGACCGCCACCAGCGCGTCGACGCCCGTCCGCTTACAGAACCGTGCGAAATCGACAACGTCGTCGATGTTCGTGTCGCCGATGCCGACGAGCACGTCCATGCGTCCGGCGATATGCTCCACCACGAATTCGACTGCGCGTTTCTTCGTCTCCAATGGGAAGGCGAAGAATTCGCCGATGCTGCCGAAGATCAGCACGCCATCGACACCGGCTTCGACAAGATGGTCGAGGTGCCGTCCCCAAAGGTCGAGGTCGAGGTCTCCATCTTCGTCGGTGATGGTGATGGAGGGGCAGTATATTCCCCTGAATCGAGAAGTGGATTGTGTGGCCATGATGTGCTCCTTAATGACGGCGTGTGGTCCGTCGGTGGGATGGGCCTGCATCGAATCGGTTGCTCCCGTCGACTCCGATAGGGTCGACACGCCGTTGTCATCGTTGAAAACATTGGCATTGACGATTGCGATGAGGTGCGCGCTTGGTGCCTTGCAATCTCCATGATATCGTAATTACACAACTTGTATACAAGATGTATCCAAAAAATGCATCGAATATGCAGGCTGTACGCAAGGCGTGGGGAAACGCTGGCGAGGCCTTCCGAACGAAGTTCTTCGGGGGGGGGGGCTTGTGCCGACGACTTCGCGCATCATCATCACAGTCAGTTTCCGTAGCATGCAACGGCCGTATGCCGTATGCGTGTGACTTCAATGAAGAAGTGAAAGGAGTGCGCATGATCGACAGCGAAGCCGAGATCAGGCGCAACATGCCTGATTACCAGCTTTCCGCCGCCTGTCTTGGATGACCATGCATGCGGATTCGGGGACGAATCCGATCGGATGGTCAATCAAGTCAAGTGTAAGGAAAGAGACAAATGAAAGCAGCAGTAGTCTATGGTCCCAACGATCTGAGGATTGAGGAGCGGCCGATGCCGCAGATAACGGCGGCGGATGACGTCCTCGTGAAGATTCGCGCTGTAGGCGTGTGCGGCTCCGACATCCATATGCTGGCGGGCGAGAACCCGTTCGCGAAATTCCCCAGGGTCATGGGACATGAGATGGTCGGTGAGGTGGTGGAGTTCGGCGAAGGCGTCCACGATCTTGAGCCGGGCGATCACATCGTCATCGAGCCGATCACCTACTCCGGCAAGAGCTACGCGGTGCGCCGCGGTATGCCGAACGTGAGCGAGGACCTCAAGGTCAACGGCGTGCACGTCGATGGCGGACAGCAGGAGTATCTGGTCATCAAGAACATCCAGGCCCACAAGATCCGCAAGGACATTCCGTGGACCACCGCCGTGCTCGCCGAACCGTACACCATTGCCGGTCAGTCGTCCACACGCGGACAGGTCGGCGCCGCCGACCGCGTGTTCATCCATGGCGCGGGACCCATCGGCATCGCGTTGACCCGCATCTGCAAGGTCAAGGGCGCCACGGTCATGGTTTCCGACGTGGTCGATGACAAGCTGGAGTTCGCCAAGGCCAGCGGCGCCGACGTGGTGGTGAACCCCGCGAAGGACGACATCGTGCAGGCCGTCTCCGAATGGACCGACGGTGAGATGGCGAACATCGTCATCGACGCCGCCTGCCTGCCGCAGACGTTCCAGAAGAGCTTCGATCTGGTGTCGGTGGCCGGCACCATCGTCGTGCTCGGCATGAACGAGACCCCGGTGCCCATCGCGCAGAAGCCGTTCATGGCGAAGCAGCTCACCGTGGTGGGTTCCCGTCTGCAGGCGTTCCAGTTCGATCCCATCATCCGGCTTCTCGAACAGGGTGTCATCGGCGACGACGGGTTGGTTACCCACGTGATCCCGTTCGAGAAGGTGCAGGAGGGCATCAATCTGATGCACGAGCATCCCGAGCAGGTCAAGAAGCTGGTCCTTACGTTCGAGGACTAGTCCCAATACGATCTGGCTCCGACGTTGATGCCATATCGGCGAGGCGTTCCGGGCCGGGCCGGGGAATCCACGATGGTTCCCGTTTTCTTCATGTTCCACATGAAACATCCCCGTTCCGATTCCGGACGCCTTCGAATCGGTCCGATTCGTGTCGGAACGGGTCTTATCCCCAATGATGCAGAGAAAAGGAACAACTATGAGCAATAGTCAGGACGTGCAAGCCAAGAGGTCTTGGCTGCCCAAGGCGCACCCGGTCTCCTGGGGCATGCTGGCAATCGGTACCAGCTCCATGCTGCTGATTTCCATCGACCGGCAGATTCTTCCCACCGTGCTTCCCGCCATCATGGAGGAGTTCGGCATGAACTCCACGCAGGGCGGTTTCATCAGCTCGCTGAACTTCATCGGCACCCTTCTCGGCGCCGCGATCATCGGCGTCGTCGCCGACAGCATCGGCCGAGGATACAAGCGCACGTGGGCATGGTGGGGCAGCTGCTTCCTCGCCATCATCTCCGGTCTGGCCACGTTCTTCACCAAGGGCGTGTTCAACCTCCAGCTGTGGCGAGTGGTCATGGGTCTCGGCACCGGCGCGATGGAGCCCGCGAACGTCGCATTGGTCAGTGACTTCTGGCAGAAGGAGAACCGAGGATTCGCGCTCGGCGTGAACCACACCGGTATGCCGCTCGGACAGTTCATCGGTCCGGCGCTGCTATCCGTCGTACTGCTCTACGGCGGATGGAGGGACGCCTTCCTGTGGATCCCCGCCATCGGTCTCCTGCTGATCCTCGCGCAGTGGCTCGTCGGTAGCAAGAAGAACGAGATGAAGGTCCGCGGTTGGATCGACGAACACGACATGACCCAGCCGTATTCCAAGGCCGACGTGGAGAACAAGCTCGGCGTCAAGCAGTCGTTCATGAACGCCGTGAACTCACTGAAGAACCGCAACATCCGTCTCGCCATCACCATGGACTTCCTGTTCCTGTGGACGGAGATGGGCGTCGCGACCTTCCTCACCCTGTACCTGATGGACCATCTCGGCATCGGTCTGGCACAGGCCGCGCTGATCTCCGGCGCCTCCGGCATCACCGGCTGGTTCGGACTGATCCTGTGGGGCACCGTCTCCGACCACATCGGCCGTCGTCCTGCCCTTGGCATCGTCACCGTGGGCTTCGCCGCCACCGTGTTCTGCCTCACCTTCATCAACAGCGTTCCGACCGCCTGGGCCATGCTCATCATCTGGGGCCTGTTCCGCAACGCGCCGTTCGCCGTCATCAACTCGCTGACCGTCGACTCCGCCCCGAAGGAGGCGGCCTCCTCGCTCGGCTTCCTCGTCGGCATCGGATACGGCCTCTCCGGCACCTTGGTCTCCCCGGTCATCGGCTGGGTCATCGACCAGTGGGGCTACTCCACCAGCTACGTCATCCTCGCCATCTCCTGCCTGCTGGTGTTCATCCCGCTGCTCATGGCCAAGGAGACCGCCGGACGCAAGCTCAAGGAGCGCCAGGCCCAGGACTGAATCCATACAAGACCGAATCCACGCAACACAACGACGATAGACAATCATCAACCATCAATTAACCACTCGAAAGGCAATAATCATGACCGAAGTACAGACCCTGGTGGAATGCCATAACCGACTCGGCGAAGGACCTTCCTACGACGACGTCAACGACCTGCTCTACTGGGTGAACATCTTCGAAAAGGAGATCTTCCGCTACGACTTCGCCACCGGCGAAGTGGAGAAGCGCACCCTGCCCAAATACGTCGGATACATCGTGCCGACCGAGAAGAAGGGCGTCGTGCTCGTCGGCCTTCAGGACGGCGCCTACCTGTACGACTACAGCGACGCCACGCTGACCTTCGTCGGCGGCCCCGTCGGCCACGATCCGCTGACCTACCGCTTCAACGACGGCAAGTGCGATGCGAAGGGCCGTATCTGGGCGGGAACGGCCTCATGGTTCGAGGAACGGTTCGACGCATCCTTCTACCGGGTGGAGAACGGCCGGTTCACGCCGATGCTCTCCGGCGTGAACGTCTCCAACGGACTCGGCTGGAGCCCCGACAACAAGCATCTCTTCTACATCGACTCCGGCAAGTACGCGGTCTACAAGTTCGACTTCGATCTTGATTCCGGCGAGATCTCCAACAAGCGCGTCCTCATCGACTTCAAGGACCAGCACGCCAATCCGGACGGCATGACCGTCGACGCCGACGGCAATCTGTGGATCGCCAACTGGGGCGGCTTCAAGGTCTCCCAATGGGATGGCGAGACCGGTGAGAAGATGCGCGAGATCATGTTCCCCGCCAAACGCGTGACATGCCCCGTGTTCGCCGGCAAGGACTACTCCAAGATGATCGTGACCACGGCGTCGCACGGCCTCTCCGATGAGGAGATCGCAGAAGGCCCGGGCGCCGGCAATGTGTTCATTGTCGACGCGGGCGTCAAGGGGTTCAAGACCAACTTCTACGCACTGTAGCCAGCTCGCGTAGTGTTCCCGGTCGGCCGGGTTTCCCTTCCGCCCGCCCGACCGTGATGCCGATGCCCGAAGGATGAGATGGCAGTCTCGCCATGAAGGCGTCGGCATCATTGTTCCTTGCCAAAGCTCCTGTCGTTCGGATGCCACGGCAACAATCGATGGGAAAGGAGCGTGCATAACCTATAGTGCAACTATGAGCCAGAGCAAAAGGGACGCGGTATATGAGTTCATCCGGGAACGGATCGTTATGGGACGGTATCGTCCCGGCGATCTGTTGGACGAGCAGACGCTCGCCGACGAGAACGGAGTGAGCCGCACCCCGGTGCGGGAGGCGTTGCGTCGTCTCGTGGAGGAGGGACTGGTGCAGGTGTTGCCTCGGCGGGGAGTGTTGGTCAGTCAGATTTCCCTGAAAACCATCAACGACATGATGGAGGCCAGATATCTGATCGAGCCGTTTCTGCTGCGCAAGGGATTCCGACAGCTGGATTCCGGACGATTGGCCGAGTTCCGTGCTCAGGAGAAGACGAAACTCATGGCCGGGGATACGCGTGTGGAACGGTCCGTCGAGGATTCCGACACCTCGTTGCACCTGTATCTCACCGGTGCCGGGAGCAATGATTATCTGGCCGACACCATGCGCCGCCTCATGACGCAGAACCAGCGTATGCGCGCCATTACCTCGTCTCTGAACGGTGATCGGGTGCTGGAATCACGTCATGAACACGTGGCGATACTCGACAAGGTCATCGACGGCGATCTTGATGGCGCCATCGACGAGTTGCAGGATCATCTGCGGCGTTCCCGTGCGAGCTATGACCGTCTCGGGGACTTCAATCACGAATATTTCAGTTTGTAAGGCGGACCATAAACGCCAAGAACACGCGTTGCGGTTCCGCGGAATTCTATATGGCGAAGGAGCCACAATGAGTCGTTTTACTGGTGTGAAGGTGTTTGATTTTCGTTTTCCGACGTCGTCGACGTTGTCGGGTTCGGATGCGATGAATCCGGATCCGGATTATTCGTCGGCGTATGTGGAGGTGCGTACGGATGCGGATGACGGTATCAGGGGTGTGGGTTTCGTGTTCACGATCGGCCGTGGCAACGACGTGGTGTGCAGGGCGATCGAGTCGATGGGCGGTCGTCTGGCGGGCATGGAGGTCGAGCCGCTGCTGGACGACATGAAGCGGGCGTGGGATCTGTTCGTGCATGATTCGCAGCTGCGTTGGCTTGGTCCGGAGAAGGGTGTGGAGCATATGGCGATCGGTGCCGTGCTGTCGGCCTTGTGGGACATCAAGGCCAAGCGGGCGGGAAAGCCGTTGTGGCGTCTGCTGGCGGAGATGGAGCCGGAGGAGCTGGTCTCGACGTTGGACTTCCGATACAT
>NZ_QFFN01000037.1 GCF_003129925.1 Bifidobacterium catulorum
AGGACCGGTACCGTTCGCGCTCATTTCCGATGAGGCACCACTAACCATTACGCGCTCAAAAAACATGAGTCACGTCGTGGGCAGACGGCGGACGATGCGGACGATATGATGGTGTTCGTAAACGTCATGGTTGACGATTGAACCATCGGCCACGCCCTCGGATCACGAATCCCGGTGAATCTTTCCCAGCCTTGCACGGGATTCGCGCCTTCCCCTTGATTTTGTCCCCATGCGGACCGACAATAAGGAGAATGCGCGCATTTACTTCCCCAATGAATCGTTCCGATGCCGGCAACCCCATGCGGCTCATCGTCATGGACGTGGATTCCACGCTCATCGACGAGGAGGTCATTGACATGCTCGGCGAGGAGGCCGGCATCGGCGAACGCGTGGCCGCGATCACCGAACGCGCCATGAGCGGCGAATTGGATTTCAAAGCGGCGCTGCGCGAACGCGTCGCCCTGCTCAGGGGCATGCCCGCAGCGGTGCTGGACAAGGTCTATCATCGCTGCCATCTCACCAACGGTGCCGCCGAGCTGGTGCGCACCGCGCATGGGCGCGGATGGAAGGTCGGCGTGGTCTCCGGGGGATTCCATGAGATCGCCGACCGTCTCGCGACCGACGCCGGCATCGATTTCTGCACCGCGAACGGACTGGAGGTCGTCGACGGCGTATTGACCGGCGGACTGCGCGGCGACATCGTCACCAAGGAGACCAAACTGGCCTCGCTGCGTCGATGGGCCGGCGACATGGGCATCCCGATGGGAAACACCGTGGCCATCGGCGACGGTGCCAACGACATCCCGATGATCCAGGCAGCCGGCGTCGGCATCGCGTTCTGCGCCAAGCCGAAGACGCGCGACGCCGCCCCATACGCCATCGACGAACGAGACCTGATGAAGGCGTTCGACATCATCGACTCCACCGACACCACGGACGTCTCCCATTCCGACGTGACGCGGACCATCTGAACCGCGGACTCCGACGTTTTCGTTGTCTGGATTACGAGTTAGCGTTTCGTAGTGGTGAATCGCATATTCCGGCCGTTCCACGGCATCCGAAGGGCCTTCCGTAACAGGCCGGGCAACGTCCATGGAACATGGCTGGAACGTCTGATCGCCCATCCGGGACGTCTGTCCATCGCCTATTTCCTCGTCCTCATCTGCCTGTCCACCGCCCTGCTGATGCTGCCGGCATCGTCGCGCTCCCACACGTTCACGGATTTCAACACCGCGTTCTTCACCGCGGTTTCGGCCCTGTCGACGTGCGGCATCGCCATCGTCAACACCGCCGACTTCTGGACCTATTTCGGGCAGGCCGTGATCCTGGTCTCCATCCAGATGGGCGGCCTGGGCGTGATGACGTTCGCGTCGCTGATCACCATGACCATCAGCCGCCGCATACGGATCTCGCAGAAGCTGCTCGCCGCGGACGAGCTGGGGGCCTCCAAGCTCAGCGAGGTGCAGTCGGTGATCACCGTGGTGCTGGTATGCACGTTCAGCGTGGAGGCCATCGCGTTCTTCATGCTGTTGCCCGCACTGCTCCGGCTCAACGAGGGCAACATCATCAACTCCCTGTGGGAGGCGGTGTTCTTCTCGGTCGCATCGTACAACAACGCTGGATTCACGCCGGATTCCGCCGGACTGTATGTGAACAGCTGGGGCGTGGGACTGCCGATCCTGCTCAGCGCGTTCGTCGGCACGCTCGGCTTCCCCGTGATCCTCAACATCGTCCGCGCCACACGCCGTCATGACGGGCCGCGTCATTGGAATCTGCACACGAAGATCACCGTGGTGACGACGCTCGGCCTGGTCACCTCCTCGCTGGTCTGGTTCCTGCTGGTCGAATGGAACAACCGCACGCTGTTCTGGAACTCGGACATATCGTCGAAGCTCTGGCATGCGCTCGTCGCCGCGGTGATGCCCCGCTCGGCCGGGTTCGACATCTCGTGGATGCCGCACGTGACCGAGCAGACCAAGCTGTTCATGTCGATGATCATGTTCATCGGCGGCGGTTCGGCGTCGACGGCGGGCGGCATCCGCGTCACCACGTTCGCCACGCTGATCCTGGTCTGCCGGGCGTCGTTCATGCGCCGCAAGGACGACGCGGTGTTCGGCAAGCGCCTGCACACGCAGACCGCGATCATGGCGATCGCCATCACCGCCACATGCGGCACGCTCATCTACGTGGCCTCGCTGATCCTGCTGACGATCACGCAGCGCTCGCTCACCGACATCCTGTTCGAATGCTGTTCGGCGTTCGGACTGGGAGGATATACGCTGGGCATAGCGGATCCGTCGAATCCGGCGACGCTGTATGTGCTGGCCGCGCTCATGTTCGTCGGACGGCTCGGACCGATGACCGTGGCCTACGCCATTTCCAAACCACAGCCGCCGCAGGCGGTGCGGTATCCGGCCGAGAGCATCATCGTCGGATGATGGCCGATAACCGATCGACGAAGGACGTACAGCCATGATTTCGTTGTTGCAGGACATGCTGGGCAGGAGGAACAGCCAGATGGGATCCACGCATATCGAGAACCGTTCGATCCTGGTCGTCGGACTGGGGCGTTTCGGCACGGCCGCCGCACGCACGCTGGGAGAGCTGGGCGAGGACGTGCTCGGCGTGGACCGGGACCCGGCGATCATCGCACGATGGTCGGGCAAGGTGCCGGTGATGGAGGCCGACCTGACCGACCCGCTGGCCGTGGAGCAGATCAACGCCTCGAATTTCGACGCCGCACTGGTCGCCATCGGCGACAGCGTCGAGGCGTCGATCCTGACGACTGGCAATCTGCTTGACGCCGGCATCCCCGACGTGTGGGCCAAGTCCATCTCGCATCAGCATACGCGCATACTGCAGCGCATCGGGGCCAGCCACGTGTTCCGTCCGGAGACCGATGGAGGCAAACGCGTCGGCCATCTGCTCGCCAGCCGATACCTCGACTACATCGAGATCGAGGGACCGTATTCCGTCGTGAAGGTGCTCACCCCGTATGCCGTATGCGGCAGGACCATCGCCGAGGCGGATGTGCACGGTCGCTACGGGGTCAGCGTCATCGGCGTGAAGAACCCCGGCGAGGAGTTCCAGTACGGTTCCAACGACATCGTGATGAAGCACAACGGCGAGATCATCATCCTCGGCAGCCAGAAGCAGATCGACCGCTTCATCGAATCCTGACGCCGGTCAGCGGGTCCTTCGCATCAGGCTGATGAACATCTGGTCCGTGTCGTGCAGATGCTCGAACAGCTGCACGTCGCCTTCGCGTCCCGGCAGGGGCATGTCCGGGCTGATGCGTCTCAGCACCGCCGTCGCGTCGAGCCTTTCGACGGCGTCGGTGCCGTCGAGCACGGCGTCGACGATGTCCCGCGTCTCGGCAAGCGCCGGCGAACAGGTCACGTACGCCACCATGCCTCCCACGCGCACCGCCCGCAGGGCGGATTCAAGCAGGCCGCGCTGCACGTCGGCGAGAGCGGTCAGGTCCTCGGGGCGCTTGCGCCACCGCGCTTCGGGCCGCCGTCGCAGGGATCCGAGCCCCGAGCAGGGAGCATCCACGAGGATGCGGTCGAAACAATCGGGATGCATCGTGCCAATGTCCCGTCCGTCATGCTCCAGGACGCCGGTCATCACGGCCGGGGGCAGGGCCCTGGTGTTGTCTCGCACGAGCTGTGCGCGATGATGGCTGGGTTCGTTGGCGGTGAGCGTGGCGCCGCGGCCGGCGGCGATGGCGCCGAGCAGCGCGGTCTTCCCGCCGGGTCCCGCGCACAGGTCGAGCCAGGCCTCGCCCGCGCCGTCGCCGCCCGATGTCTCCGCGTTGGCCAGGGCGAGTGCGGCGAGCTGGCTTCCTTCGTCCTCCACACCGGCGACGCCGCGTCTTACGGCGTCCACGCGTTCGGGGTTCACGCCATGCACGCGCAGCGCATAGGGGCTCCACCGGCCGGGCGCGAGACGCGCCGTCCTCGGCAGTCGGTCCGCCAGCTCGTCGCGGTCGATGAGTCCGGGACGCGCCACCAGGGTGACGTCGGGCTCGTCGTTGTCCCTGGCGAGCATTGCCGCGACCGAGGTCTCGGAGTCCTCCTCCCCCGGGTATCCGGCGGCGTCCCATGCGCGGGACAGCTCCTCGACGATCCACCGCGGATGCGAATAGCGTACGGCGAGGCGTTGCGGATGGTCGTCCTTCGCTATGCGGGAGACGACCACCGACTGCCATTCCTTGAGATCGCGGGTCACGATGCGGCGCATCACCGCGTTGACGAATCCCGCGGAGCGCGAGCCAGCCCGGCGTCTGGCCAGATCCACGGTCTGTGAGACGACGGCGTGGTCGGCCACGTTCATGAACAGCGCCTGGTAGACGCCGATGCGCAGCACGTCGAGACTGTGCGCGTCGATGGCGGACGACGCACGCTTCGCCGCGGCCTCTATGACGGCGTCGATCAGGCCTCGCCACCGCTGCGTACCGTAGACGAGTTGCGTGGCGAACGCGTTGCCGCGCGGGTCCATGCCGGCCGCGGCGAGCGCCCCGGGCAGCAGCAGATTGCTGAAGCTGTCGGTGGAGCCGATACGTGCGGTCACGTCGTAGGCGACCAGTCTGGGGTCGCCGGACGGTTTGTTGCCGGGACGTCGCGATACGCCACCGCGGTTGCCGCCCGGGCGACGGGAATCATGGCCTCCCCGGGGACTGGAGGATATTCGGCCATCGTCAGTCACAGCGGGCCCCCGCTTCCAGTCGCGCCCCGCGGGCCCAGTCGGCGGCCCTCATGGCCTTTTTGCCCTGCGCCTTGACCTCAAGCAGCTCCAGCGGACCGTCGGCCGTTCCGACCCAGACATTGCGCTTGCCGGCCCGTACCGCGCCCGCGGCGAGATCGGCGGGCACGCCGGGACGGTCGGCGTCCGCGGGGATGGCGGAGAGGATGTGCAGGGTGATGGGTTCGGAGTCGGCTCCGGAACGGAACTCGCACCATGCGCCGGGTTCCGGCGTGCATGCGCGGATCTGGCGGTCGATGTCGGCTGCCGGCGCATCGAACAACACGTGAGCGTCCCCGCTGCGGATCTTGTCCGCCACGGTCACGCCTTCCTCGGGCTGTTCGGTCTCGGTGGCGACGCCTGCGGCCACCGCCTGCATGGCACGGACCAGCAGGGACGCCCCGCTGGCCGCCATGGCGTCCAGAAGCCCGCCGGAGGTCTCGCGTGCGCCGATCTCGATGCGGTTCTGCATGAGGATGGGACCTTCGTCCATACCGAGGGTGATGCGGAACACGGTGGATCCGGTTGCGGGCTGACCGGACCAGACCGCCCTCTGCGCCGGGGCCGCGCCGCGCCACTGCGGCAGCAGCGAGAAATGCAGGTTGTACCAGCCCTTGGGCAGCGCATCGAGCGCCGACTGGGGCAGGATGCGTCCGTACGCCACCACGGCGGCCGCCTCGACGTCCCATCGCGCCAGCCCGTCCGCGAATCCCGGATCGCGGGGATCGCCGTCGATGACGGGGATGCCGAGCTCGTTCGCCGCCTGTTTGACGGGGCTGGGCATGAGCCGGCGTCCACGGCCCTTCGGCGCGTCCGGACGTGTCAGCACGCAGGCCACGTCGATGTCTTCGGCTTCGGCGAGCGCCTTGAGGGATGGCACGGCCACATCAGGCGTGCCGCAGAACAGAATTCTCAATCACGGTTCCTTTCCTGGGAGGGTGACGTCATGGTTCGGTATGAGAGGTCGCCGGCGAAGGTCAGACGTCCCGCACGGCGGGGATGTCGACGCCTTCTGCGATGAGCAGCGCCCGCAGCTTCTGCGGATCGGAGAACCGCACGCCGCGGATGCCGGCGGCGTTGGCGCCGACGACGTTCATCGACTTGTCGTCGACGAACAGGGTGCCTTCGGCGTCGATGCCGAAATCATGCAGGGCCCGTTCGTAGATGTCCCTGTGGGGTTTGCGGAGCCTGACGAAGCCCGAGACCACCTTGCCGTCCAGCTGCCGGATGATGTCGCACTGCTCCTCGGCCACGTGGAACAGGTCGGCCTGCCAGTTCGACAGTCCCCATACGCCGATGCCGGCGGCCTTGAGGTCGTTGACCAGCACGCGCGCCCCGGGGACCACGCCGGTCAGGGAGTCGCGGAAGTTGTCGAGATAATAGCGCAGCATATCCGCCCACTTGTCGCCGTGCGTCTCGCGCATCCAGGCGATGCCCTCCTCCAGGGTGGCCCCGCCGTCCATGCGATCGTTCGCGTCGTAGAATCCGGAGATGTCGTTGTCGAGGAACTCGTCGATGGCGTGGCGGCTGTAGCGCGGCAGCATCGCCGCCTCGGGATTCCAGTAGATTAGCACGTTGCCGAAGTCGAAGACCACGTTCTCGATCGGCTTGCCCATGGCGGACGCAGCCGCCCCCTCGCCGACAAGCACGTCGTATTCCATGTCCGGCTCCCCTGGCCAACCCTTCATGATGCCGTCCTTTCCTCAGAGCGCGTCGATTCATATCCATCGAAACACGTCACAAGGACGAGGAACGCCGTCAGATGACGTCCTTCGGGTCGATGGCGAAGCGCAGTTCGCCGGGCGACCGCGAGGCGACATGCCGGGCGACGGCGGCACGCAGCCGGGCTGCCAGCTCGTTCACGCGGTCGTTCGGCACACGCACGAGCGCACGCACCCGGTCGGAGGTCTCCTCCAGCTGCCGCCCCATGCGCCGTTCCGGAGCGATGGGCACGGGGCCGAGCACGGCGGGCCATTCGGCGTCTCCGACCCGTACGATGCCCAGATCGCCGTCCAATGCGCCGATGCGGTCGAGAAGGGTCGTGACGGCGGCACGCTCGCCCCATACGGCCGCCGCGGACACGCTGGGCGGGAACACGGTGGCGGCGCGCTCCTCGACCTCCTTGGAGGCGAGTATGCGGGGGTCCCACATGACCAGCGACTGCGCCAGCGCCGGATCGGACTCCCCTACGAGCAGCACCTGCCCGCCTCGGGTACGCGGCACGCAGAGCGAGGCGGCCCGCATCCACGCGGTCAGCGCGTCGACGCGGGCGTCGAGGCCGGGCGCATACAGGCTGGTCCATGCGTCGAGGATGACCACGGCCTGATATCCGGCCGTGCCCGACGGCCGCGACGCGGACACCACACGTGGTTCGGCGCCGGGTGTGGCTATCACCAGCTGGGGCTTGTCCGCCACGTCCTCGATGATGCCCCGCGGCTGGTTCGGCGTGGAGATCATGATGGGCACGCCACGGACCAGCCCCTGCAGTTCACGCATGGTGCCTTCGGCGCCCACGCGCACGCCACGCATGCGCGGGCAGGAGCAGGAGGAACAATGCCAGTCCACGGCAGCGGCCCCGCACCAGGCGCATTGCGGCGCCGCTGCGGGCATCTGCCGCAACGGTCCGGTGCATCGGGGGCATCGTGCACGCGCATGGCAGTGCGTGCACGCCAGCACGGTGCCTTCGCCCCGGTGGGGCACGGACAGCAGCACGGGCCCCTTCCCCAATGCACGATGCATGGCGGCGACGGCGGTGTGCGGCACACGGGCCCCGATGGCCGGGTCGGCGAGCCGCGCCAGCTCCTCATGGTTGAGCCACCGTCCCCACGGAGTCAGGTCCTTCGCCGCGGCCGGCAACGCGTGCACATCCACCACACGCGGATCATGGGTCGCCTCCCATTGGCTGATGGGGCTTCTGGCATGCCCCGCGGCGAGGAACACGCCGCCATGGGCCTGCGCCCGCAGTCTCAGCACGTCGCGCGCCTGAGCGTAGGGCATGAGTCCGTCGGCGTTCTGGTAGGCCACGTCGTCGACGATGGCGAACAGGGCGGGACCTTCGACCGGCGCGTACATGGCGGCGCGCAGGCCGATGACGCATCGCACGGTGCCGTCCGCCACCGCCATGTAGGACCGGTAGCGCAGTTCGGGTGCCATGGACGCGCCGAGCGTGGCCACGTCCCCGCCCCATACGCCGTTGCCGGTGGGTGACGGCGCGAACGGCCGCAGCCCGTAGGCGGCGAGCGAACGCGCCATGTCGGACACGTGTCGCATGTCCGGAAGCACCACGACCGCGGAGCGCCCGTGCATAATCATGGTGGCCACGGCCCAGGCGAGGTCCTTGGCCCACAGTCTTGGCCCGGGCAGGCTGTCCCATACGACATGCCCGTAGGAGCGCGCCTCCAATGCCTGTTTCAGCAGCGCCGCCGAGGCATAGCTTGATTCGATGCGGGAGAACGCCTTGAC
This sequence comes from Bifidobacterium catulorum, assembly GCF_003129925.1. Taxonomy (GTDB): domain Bacteria; phylum Actinomycetota; class Actinomycetes; order Actinomycetales; family Bifidobacteriaceae; genus Galliscardovia; species Galliscardovia catulorum. Next base: position 8,206 of record NZ_QFFN01000037.1, read on the forward strand.
GGTGGGCTCGTCCAGGGTGACGGCCAGTTCGTCGGCCCGGGCGGACACGGCCTTGCCCCCCGGTCTCCACTCCCCGTCCACCTTGGCGCTGCGGGGCGGCACGGCCACGCGCAGGATGTTGGCTCGGGTGCCGCCGAACGCGTCGGCGATGAGGGCGACGTCGTCACGCATCCGTTCGGAAAGGACGACGCGCGGGGAGACCACGCGTTCGAGGAAGCGCAGGGACGACGACGGGGTGTCGCTGGAATCGGCCCTCTGCCAGATGAATCCATCGAGCAATCGCCTCCCGAACCGCACGCGCACCCGCACGCCGGGCCGGGCGGCGTCCGACTGCTTCTCGTCGACGAGATAGTCGAAGGTCCTTCCCAGATGCGTGGCCTGTACATCGATGACCACACGGGCTATGGGATGCTCCGCCGCCGGTGTCTTCTCGGCGGGCGCGCGTCTGCGCCGGCGCCGGGGCGCGAGCCCGTCCAGCGCCAGCTGCTCCGCATGCATCCCACTCATCCCCTCACCCTATCATCCACGCTTCCGCCGCCCCAAGATCGACGCAACCCTGTCCCAATACGCAGACCAGCACACTCTGCACGACCGTAAGCAGCGGCACCCCACAACGCAGGAAGCCGGTATGTCATTCTCGACCGTGAATCATCGATGCCCATTACGACAAAGGAATCCGGCATATCGTTCCCGACCGTAAGCAGCGCAGGTATTTGCTAGGCTTGCCAAGCAAATACCGGAGCGAGGCCGAACGGCCTTGAGTGTGTCGAGAACGATGTGCCGGATTCCCTCCCGGTCAGCGACCGATGTCCTCTATTCCGCGATGGCGGCCTTCAATTCGTCGACCTTGTCGGTCCTCTCCCACGGGAACTCCACATCCACACGGCCGAAGTGCCCGTATGCGGCGGTCTTCGCGTAAATCGGACGCTTGAGGTCGAGCTCGTCGATGATGGCGGCGGGACGCAGATCGAACACCTTGCGCACGGCGGCCGCGATCTGGGCGCGCGTGACGCCCTCCTCGGGGCCGAAGGTCTCCACGTTGACGGACACGGGGTCGGCCACACCGATGGCGTACGCCACCTGGACCTCCACGCGATGGGCGAGGCCGGCCGCCACGATGTTCTTCGCCACCCAGCGGGTCGCGTACGCGGCGGAACGGTCCACCTTCGACGGATCCTTGCCGCTGAAGGCGCCACCGCCGTGATGGGCGGCTCCGCCATAGGTGTCGACGATGATCTTGCGGCCGGTCAGGCCGGCGTCGGCAGCCGGTCCGCCAAGCACGAATGAGCCGGTCGGATTGACGAGCTGGCGGTAGTCGTCGTGCCTGACGCCGTCACCGAGCACCTCGTCGAGCACGGGGTCGATGACGTGGTCCTTGAGCTCGCCGCGCAGCCATTCCTGCGTGGCCTCGGGATCGTGCTGGGTGGAGATGAGCACGGTGTCCACGCGCTTCGGACGGTCGTCCTCGTCATATTCGATGGTCACCTGGGTCTTGCCGTCCGGACGCAGATGCGCGACTTCACCGTTCTTGCGCACCTCGGCGAGACGGTAGGCGAGGCGATGCGCCAGATAGACGGGCAGCGGCATGAGCACGTCGGTCTCGTCTGTGGCGTATCCGAACATGACGCCCTGATCGCCGGCACCCTGCGCCTCATAGCGTTCCTCGCGACTCGCCTCGGTCTCCTTCTCCCCGGTCAGGCGCGCCACGCCCTGGTTGATCTCGGAGCTCTGTTCTGTTATGGCCACGATCACGCCGCAGGAGTCGGCGTCGAGACCGACCTCGGAGGAGGTGTATCCGATGCGACGCAGCGTCTCACGCACCTTGGACTGCACATCGACGTAGCCCTTGGACGTCACCTCGCCGAACACGAGGAACACGCCGGTCGCCGCGGAGGTCTCGACGGCCACATGGGACTGCGGGTCCTGCCTGAGCAGTTCGTCGAGGATTTCATCGGATATCTGGTCGCAGACCTTGTCGGGGTGGCCTTCGGTCACGGATTCGGCCGAGATGAGCTTGCGCTCCTGATTGGTCATATCATCCCTCTTTCGGACTTATCGCCCCGCATGACGTCGCGAGGCACAATGATACGGTTTGTTGTTCTGTTTTGGGGAGCCACGCCGACGTGCGGATGTCGCGCCGGTTATGGAAAAGGCCCGTGCCGGACCATTCCCATGGTCGGCGCGGGCCTCGATGCGTTCGCTCCTGACGTTCAGTTGTACTCGACATGCGTGCGGTCGGCAAGCGTGTCGCCGATATTCCCCGCACGGAGGACACCGTCAAACGATGGACCTCCATGCATGACGAAGAACGCCGGTCACTCCGTGGAATCAGTTGCCTTCGTTGACGTCGTCCTCGCCGAGCGTCTCCTCAAGCAGGCCGTTGTTGATCTCGCGGAACGCGATGGACAGCGGCTTCTCCTGGTTCTGGTACTCGACCAGAGGACCCACGTTCTGCAGCAGTCCTTCGTTGAGCTGGGTGAAGTAGGAATTGATCTGACGGGCGCGCTTCGCGGCGAAGATGGCGAGCGCGTACTTGGAATCCGCGTGCTGCATCAGATCGTCGATGGGGGGATTCGCAAGTCCCTGAGGCTCCGGATTGGTGCCAAGTGTCATTGGTGCTCCAAACTTGTATTGGATGAAAGTACTTCGATAATCGAATGGATTTTACCCCATAACGGCCGTTTTGTGAAGACCTAATGTGAAAATCCTTCCATATATCGACACTAGCATGAACGGACGCCTTGCCCCGATGGTTGAATGGAGGCATGACAGAAATGCGATCTGCAAAACTAATGACTGGACGTGTATTCGCGGGCGCTCGCGCCCTTTACCGCGCCGCCGGGGTCAATGGTGACGACATGGGCAGGAAGCCCATCATCGCCATCGCCAACTCCTTCGACGAGTTCCTCCCGGGCCATGTGCATCTGAACAAGGTGGGGCGCATCGTCTCCGAGGCCATCAAGGAGGCCGGCGGCATCCCGCGCGAGTTCAACACCATGGCAGTCGACGACGGAATCGCCATGGGCCACACCGGCATGCTGTACTCCCTGCCCTCCCGAGACATCATCGCCGACACCGTCGAATACCAGTGCAACGCGCACTGCGCCGACGCCCTGATCTGCATCCCGAACTGCGACAAGGTCGTCCCCGGCATGCTGATGGCTGCCCTGCGCCTCAACATCCCCACCGTGTTCGTCTCCGGCGGCCCGATGGAGGCCGGCACCACCGTCCTCGCCGACGGCACCGTCAAGAAGAACACCGATCTGATTTCGGTGATGTACGCCTCCGCCGACGACAACGTCTCCGAGGAGGACCTGCTCAACTACGAGAAGACCGTCTGCCCGACCTGCGGCTCCTGCGCCGGCATGTTCACCGCCAACTCGATGAACTGCCTGACCGAGGCCATCGGTCTCGCGCTGCCCGGCAACGGCACGATCCTCGCCTCCCACGGCTTCCGCAAGGAGCTGTTCCGCAAGGCCGCGCGCCAGGTCGTCAAGATCGCCAACCAGTACTACAAGGACGACGACGATTCCGTGCTGCCGCGCTCCATCGCCACCAAGGAGGCGTTCGAGAACGCGATGACGATGGACGTGGCCATGGGCGGCTCCACCAACACCGTGCTGCACATCCTCGCCATGGCGCAATCCGCCGACGTGGACTTCACGCTCGACGACATCGAGCGCATCTCGCACACCGTGCCGTGCATCTGCAAGGCCGCGCCCTCCGGCAAGTGGGAGATCTCCGACGTGCACCGCGCCGGCGGCATCTGCGGCATCCTCGGCGAGCTCGACCGCGCCGGCAAGCTGCACAAAAACGTTCACTCCATCGACTACCCGACGCTCGAGGACAAGCTCGCCGACTGGGACATCATGCGCGACACCTGCACCGAAGAGGCCAAGACCATGTACCACGCGGCGCCGGGCCACATCATCTCCCCCGAGCCGTGGACGCACGAGACCCTGTTCGACTCCCTCGACACCGACCGCGTCAACGGCGCGATCCATGACATCGACCACCCGGAGATCCACGAGGGCGGCCTGGCCGTGCTGCGCGGCAACCTCGCGCCCGACGGCTGCGTGGTGAAGACCGCCGGCGTGCCGCAGGAGATCTGGAAGTTCCGCGGACCGGCACTGGTGGTCGAATCGCAGGAGCAGGCCATCGAGGTCATCCTCAACGACACGCTGAAGCCCGGCATGGCGCTGGTCATCCGCTACGAGGGACCGAAGGGCGGCCCGGGCATGCAGGAGATGCTCTACCCGACCTCCTTCGTCAAGGGCAAGGGCATCGGCAAGCAGGTGGCCATGCTCACCGACGGCCGCTACTCCGGCGGCTCCTCCGGTCTGGCCATCGGCCATATGGCACCGGAGGCCGCGAACAAGGGCCCGGTCGCGCTGATCAAGAACGGCGACATCATCAACATCGACATCGAGGCACGTTCCGTGAACGTGGAGCTGACCGACGAGCAGCTGGCGGAGCGCCGTCGCGAACTTGAGGCCGGAGACGGTTACGTGGCCCACCGCGACCGCAAGGTGAGCCAGGCACTCAAGGCCTACGCCGCCTTCGCCCGCTCCGCGGACAAGGGTGCTACGAGAGATCCGGAGCTCATCAATAAGCTTTCCGGACTCGCCTGATTGATTCCCTAAGCCCGAAACGCAACGGGGGCCGCACACGTGCCAGGACGTGGGCGGCCCCCGTTTTCTATCCGCTTCTATCCGCTTCTATCCGCGGCTGCTGTGCCGGCCACTGGCATCGTACCGGCTATTCACGCTTCCTGCGTGCCGATCGCGCCAATCCAAGACCGACCGCGGCGAGCACAAGCATCGCCACCGCCCCGGTCGCGGCGACGCCGGTCCGCGCGAGCACGGAGATGCCCGGCTTCGTATCGTCGGTGCCGGCGATGGTCTTGCCGTCCGCCTTGTGGACGGTTCCTCCGGACGGAGGCGCCACCACATCGTTGCCGCCGGAGGCGGGGTCGGACGGTCGATTCGGATTCGACGGCTGATTCGGCCCAACCGGCTTATCCGGATTCGTCGGCTTGTCCGGATTCGTCGGCTTATCCGGGTCGGTTGTGGCATTCGCCTTCCATCGTGCGGTGAGCGTGACCGTCGCGCCATCGGCGGTGGTCAGGTTGCGCACGGTGGCCGCGTCATCGGCGATCCGACCGTCCGGCAGCAGCCATCCGTCGAACGTGTACCCGGTACGCGTGAACGCGTTGACGGGCAGAGGTGTATCCGCATCATATGCGGCATGGACGTCGGCCATTGTGCCGGCCGCATCGGACGCGCCCTTGTCGAAGCGGAGAGTATACGTGTTCGCCCGCCACACGGCGGTGACGGTGACGACCGTGCCGGCGGCGTCGGTGAGGTTCTTCACCTTGGCCCCCGGCTGCGATACCGAATCGTCCGGCATACGCCAGCCGGCGAACGTGTATCCGGTACGCGTGAACCCGCTCTCGGGTAGCGCGGTCTCCTTGTCGAACACGATGCCGATGTCGGCGGTGTCGCCGGCCGCATCGGACGCGCCCTTGTCGAAGCGGAGCGTTGCCGCGTTGGGCGACCAGACGGCGACGATCGTCACGGTAGCGCCATCCCTGTCCGTCAACGATGGCACGGTGGCTCCTGGTTTCACCTCGCTCCCATCGGGCAGCTTCCAGCCGGTCTGCGTGTATCCGCGGCGCACGCCCGCGTCCGGAAGGGTCACATCGGCACCGGCCTCCAATTGCCGCGGCGCGACCGTCGAGTCGCCGCCGTTCGGGTCGGCCACGAGCGTGTACGTGTTGCGCCGCCATACCGCGGTCAACGCCGTCGACGACGTGGTTGTGTCACCGGGCGAGACGGCATTGCCGGCGGCGTCCTTCCATCCGGTCGCCGTCCATCCGGCACGGGTGAAGGCCACGTCCGGAATGGATGCGGGAATGCCTTCATACAGGTCGAGGTCGGCCATGGTGCCGGAGGCGTCCTTCGCACCCGCATCGAACGTGATCGTTCCGGTCTTCGCTGCCTTGGGCGCGCCGGTCGTCTCGATGCGCAGCGAACGGATGGGCCGTGCATTGTAGCCGTTCACGAAAAGAACCGTACCGGTCCACGTGTATGACGTGCCGTCCAGGTTCTCGCCCTCGAAGCCGGTGACCTTCAATCCGTCTGGGACCTTCAGGCTGCGCAGGTCCTCGTACACTTCGCCCAGCTGGCCGGCTCCCCGGTATTCGCCGACGCCGAGCGTCACCTTGTTGCCGACACCGTGGCTGGGACCGTAGATCGCATCGTACAAATCGACGGTCCGGTTGTCGGTGAACGTGGTCGCGGCGACTTCGCTGGGCCCGTGACCGGACCGGAACGCGATCGCCTTCACGGTCAACGGCGACGACGTGATTCTCACCGGGTCTCCCGTCCAACGTGTGCCATGTGTGGGCGTGGGCTCCGAACCGTCGGTCGTGAACATGACGTCGTCATCCGGGTCTGCCGGCCGGATGGTGAACGCGAGGCTTCCATCGTCCAATGCGGTTCCGGCGATACCGGGCCGCGGGGTCGCCGTGACGGCTGCATCCTTCGGGACCAGCGTGAACTTCAGCGTCGCCGGCGACTGGTCGTACCCGTCCACCGTGCGCTTCGCGGGAATCGCATCGTATCCCTTCAGGGTGACGGTCACGTCGCCGGACGGAACGTCGTTCAATGTGGCCGTCCCGTCCACCGGATGGGAGACGGTCGGCTGCGCCGCGGTGTCGCGCGGCGTCAATGTCACAGTCGCCGCCGACACGTCCGAACCGTCGGATGCGGCGACGTCGACTTTGGCCGTCGTGACGGATCGGACGGTCGCGGGCTTGGAGACGTTCGCACGCACATCGTAGGCGACGACCGTCCATACGGGATCATGGTCGCCGGTGGTCACATCGAACACGCCGGTGGTGGAATACGCGACCGGCGTGCCGTCGGCATGGAGTTCGAAGCCGACGGCCGCGTCGCCGGACACGGAGGCGTTGATGCGCAATGTTCCGTCCGCGTTGCGCGAGACCTTGAGGGACGGAGTGACATCGGAGTCGAACGGTTTGGCGCCGTTGATCGCCTTCGCGTCCGCATCCAGCGTGAAATACTGGATCTGCTGTGCGAGCTTCGGATATTTGGCCGTGTATTCCTTCGTGGCGTCGGTGACGGGCATGCCGAACCGTCCCATCACTTCGCTCATATCGTATCCGAGTGCGTCCGAATAGGCGCGGGCCGCACCATCGTACACGGTGCCGACGTTGCGGTAGCGTGCCGGATCACGGCGGACCTGTCGCAGTACAGCGCCGAATCCGCCGTATTCGCGGACCTGGTCGGCGAGCTCACGCGTGTATGTGGATCCGTCGAAGTTGTAGTCCTTGTAGTCGTAGTCGTCGAACCAGTGGAGCACGTCGAACCGGGCGACCACGTCCAGCCAGATGTCTCCCCATTGCGAGGCTGCGGACGGGTTCTTGAGCCGTTCGTCAAGCCAGTCGGTGATCGTCTTCTGGGAGCTGATCGCGTTGCCGTGGTACGTGTTGGTGGTGAATTGGCCTCCGCCCGCTTTCATGGCGTCGATGCCGGCCACACGCCGTCCCCAGAGGGCGTACAGGTTGTTGGTCTCCTCGCCACGGATCAGAGGGTTCACATCCATCATGTGTCCCTGCTCGTGGTCGTTGGCCCACCCATGCGCGGCATCCACCGTGGTGGCCACGTCCGGCCATACCGATTCCGGCAGGTGATACATGGTGAACCAGGCGAACATGGTGGAGGGGACGGTTAGGTTCGAGGTCATCTCCAGCACGATCTTCATGCGCGTCGGCTTTTGCTTCGTATCCGCATCGGACTCGTCGAAGCCTTGCAATCGGTCGAAGAACGCGAGACGGTCGGTGGTCACCTTGTAGGCGTTGGCGGCCCATGCGGTCGCATCCGCCTCCGATTGGATGTCCTTCAGGGAGTCGGCGAGTTTGGCGGCGCGCAGCTCATATACCTGGCGACCCAGGATCAATGCCGAAGCGTCCATGTGCAGATCGGGATTATCGACAAGATCGCCGACGTTGACGTCGACGCCGGACGCCACATATTCGCGAAGCTGCTGTACGAACGTCCAGAATAGTTCCGGATGCTGCGGATCATGCGTATACGTGGGATAGGCGCCGAGGGAGGGCCGTCCGTCGGAGGCGTTGCCGTTCGTGATGGTGACGGTGCCGGGGTCGGTCGTGTCGTTACGGATCAGCAATGTCTGACCGACTTTGCGCTGGGACGTGTCGAAGGTGATTGCATTGGCGCCGTTGTTCAGCCGTCCGCCGTCGTCGGCGCGCATGGCCGAATATCCGCGGTCATCGACGCGGCCCGCCTCGCGGTATGCCCAGACCACGTTGGGGTTCGATGCCTTCGAGTCCACGGTGATGGTGAAGTGTGCGGTGATGCCGGGACGGATGTAAAGGCCGGTCCATTCACCGTTCTCGAACGTATATCCCTGCTGGGTACGCTGCTGGTCCGCGTCCTTGGACCCGTCTGTCGGTAGTGTGATGGTGACCGGCTGCGTCGCGTCTGGCAGTGACGGCGCCGCCTGCGCGGGAACCGTAACCATGACGGCGACCGCGGCGAGCACCGTGACCAGACCGGTCAGGCGACGTAGTGGTGAGGAAAGCATGGATATCCTCCGATATTGTCGTATTGCATTGTCTTGCGGATATATACGGGGGCCCGATGGATTCGTAACCGTCACGAGGATGGCATCCTCCGTTCTCTCCCGCCGATGTGATACCCGGTCTACATGCCAATGCTAGCCCGACTCCTCGCCATAATATGTCGACACATACCCTCTTCATACCCCCTTTATAAGGGCTTTCGAACGTCGTATCCTGAATCACGCTATGAACACGTCGCCCCCTAGCTGTTGATTGTGTTAGGGTCTGGGGTCTTTAACGCTGATTTCGCGGGGCGTGATGCCGTTTGCCGCAGTCTTCCCATCCGCCATCGGACAGGAACCAGGAAAAGGAAATGAGTGTTGTGTGTGTTGTGGGTGGTGCTGAAGGAGCCGTTGCCGGTGTACGTCGTCGACAGCCCGGAAAACGGGAAAGGGGCCGTCCCGGCTGGGGCGGTCCCTTATTTTTCCAAAGAGTGTATTGCGGCGGCGTGCTACTCTCCCACACCCTGCCGGGTGCAGTACCATCGCCGTGCCGGGTCTTAGCTTCCGGGTTCGGAATGGGACCGGGCGTCTCCCCCGGGCCATGG
>NZ_QFFN01000038.1 GCF_003129925.1 Bifidobacterium catulorum
ATGTGGTATGCGTCGCCCACGACACTCAAGGCCGTTCGGCCTCACTTCGATGTCTGCTTGGCAGCGTCTAGCCGACCCCTCCGCTGCTTACGCTTGGCCGACGCATCCCCCCGCCCGGCGCCGTCCTACCCCGACTACAGGTCGAGAAGGTTGTTCAGGCCGATAGTAACCCCCGGATGCGCGCTCACCTTGCGTACGGCGAGGAGGACGCCGGGCATGAAGGAGCCGCGGTCGAAGCAGTCGGAGCGGATGACGAGCTGTTCGCCGGGGTTGCCGAGGAGGACCTCCTCGTGGGCGTTGAGGCCGCGGAGGCGGACGGCGTGGACGTGTATGCCGTCGACGGTCTGGCCGCGGGAGCCGCCGTCGGTTTCGGTGGCGTCGGGGACGGGGGCGAGGCCGGCTGCCTTGCGGGCGTCGGCGATGGTGTGCGCGGTGTGGATGGCGGTGCCGCTGGGGGCGTCGACCTTGTCGGGGTGGTGCATTTCGACGACTTCGGCGGATTCGAAGTATTTGGCGGCGAGGCCGGCGAAGTGGTCGGTGAGGACGGCGGAGATGGCGAAGTTGGGGGCGATGAACACGGACTGGTTCGGACGCGGGGCCTGGGCGAGGGCCGCGCGTACCTGGTCGAGTTTCTCGTCGGTCCAGCCGGTGGTGCCGACGACGACGTCGACGCCTTGGCCGATGAGGGTGAGCACGTTGCCGAGGGAGACGGATGGAACGGTGAATTCGACGGCGACGTCGGTGTTGTCGGGAGTGATGCGGGTGAGGTCGTCGCCGGCGTCGAGGGCGAGGGCGAGTTCGGTGTCGGACGCGTCGTTGACGGCGTTGACGACGTTGCCGCCCATGCGGCCTTTGGCGCCGACTACGGAAACCTTGATCATGGATGCTCCTTTTCGGGATGGGTTCGTTGGTGTTCGTTTCTTGTAATCAGTATGGACGCAGACCGCGATCAGCGGTGGAGGCGTTCACGCAGGGCCTTCATGGTGCGCGGCAGCATGATGGTGAAGGCGGTGAGGCCCAGGGCCCATAGCGGGTATTGGATGAGCACGGCCACACGCATGGCGTGGTCGGTGTAGAGGCTGGGGTCGGTGGCGCCCTGGGCGTCGAGCATGAGGCCGACGCCGAGGAACACGATGGCGGAGGAGAGGAACCCTCCGGTGTTGGCGAAGCCGGTGGCGGCGCCGAGGTTTTCGGGCCTGTTGGTGTCGCGGGCGAAGTCGAAGGCGATGTTGGAGGCGGGTCCGCCGCTGGAGATGGCGAGGAGCAGCACCCACATGAACCATGTGGGATGCGGTCCGGGGGTGAGGAGGAGGATGGTCCAGCAGATGATCTGCGCGCCGACGGTGGTGTAGATGATGGCGGCGCGGCCGTGGATGGGGTGGAGTCCGGCGACACGGCCCATGATGAGCGCCCATGCCACGTTGATGACCATGCCGATGGCGAGGTAGGCGCTGGCCTGGTTTCTGGACCAGTGTTCGACGGCGAGGAGGAACGGGAATCCCCATAGTTGGTTCATCATGTTGATGGAGAACCATGTGGTGGCGTGCGCCCAGAATCCGCAGAACGTGCCGGGTGTCCTCACCGCGGCCCTGAGTCCGCCGAGGGCGGCTTTCATGCCGCCTTGGGGAGGTTCGTGGCGGCGGCCGTGCTGGCGTGGATCGTCGCGGACGCCGAGCAGCACGCAGGATGCGATGCATACGCCCACGCCGGTCAGGGAGAGGAAGGCCGCGGTCCAGCCGGTGAGGTCGAGCAGCCAGACGAACGGGTAGATGGAGATGATCTGGCCTATGCCGCCGAGCATGGAGGTCAGCTGGTTCATGAGCGGCACCCGGATGAGGGGGAACCATGCGGAGACGAGCCGTATGACGGAGATGAAGGTCATGGCGTCGCCCATGCCGACGATGCCTCGTCCGATGATCGCCAGCCCGGTGACGGGTGCGACGGCCATGAGCGTCTGTCCGAACGCCATGAGGAATCCGCCGGTGGCGATGAGCTTGCGTGCGCCGAACCGGTCGAGCAGCACGCCCGCCGGTATCTGCATGATCGCGTATACGAACAGCTGCAGGTAGAGGAACATGGACAGCGCGGTGCTGGTGGTGTGGAAGTGTTCGGCGGCGGTGATGCCGGTCGCCGACATCGACGAGCGGCAGGTGACGGCGAACACGTAGCCGAGCATGGCGGTGCCCCATATGGCGTATGCCTTGGCGTCGCCTTTGCGTGTCGAGGCCGTGCGGTCGTGCCGCTCCCCCATGTTCCGTTCCATGTGGCCCATCGTACGCAGGTGCCGCCCCTCCCGCTTCGGATGTTTCGCGATCCGGTGGACGGCGGTGCCGCTAGCGTCGTCGCCGGGCGAGCATCCAGGCCAGGGCGGCGAGGGGCACGGAGCAGGCGGTGGCGAGGAAGGGGATCCACATGCCGGCGTGGGTGCCGTATGCGTCGAGCACGACACCGGTGACCGAGGAGCCGAGCGAGACGCCGACCGAGTTGCCGGTGTTGAGCCAGGACAGTCCCTCGGTGAGTGATTCGTCGGGGACGATGTCCTTGACGAGAAGATTGCCGGTGGCGAATGCAGGGGCCACGAACATGCCTGCGAACACCTCAAGGACGCCGAGCACGACGAGGTTGTCGGCGCTGAGCCGGAATCCCACGTACCATGCCGAGAGGATGGCGAGGAGGATCACCATATGGCTCCAATGCGAGCCTTTGAGCTTCAGGGAGCCGAACACCAGCGCGCCGAAGAGCGAGCCGACGGCGAACAGGGCCAGCTGCAGTCCGACGATCTTCTCCAGCCCCATGGATTTGGTGATGGCGGTCATCGACACATCGAAGGCGGAGAAGCTCATGTTGAACGCCACGAACACGGCCACGAGCAGTCCGATGCCGGGGTACAGCAGGGCGCTTCTCACGTGGCCGCGCGTGCCGATCCTGCGGCCGGACGCCCCGTCGCGCACATTGCCGCCGCCGGTGACCGCGCCGCCGGAGCCGTCGTCCGTCACCGTGGCCGTGGAGACGACCACCGGGGGCTGGGTGGATTTCAGGGAGAAGAACACCGTGCCGCCGCATAATGCGCACAACGCCGGCACGACCAGCTGCGAGACCGGGTGCACGGAGGTGGCGAGGAACGCGGCGAGGATGGGGCCGAGCACGAACACCGTCTCGTCGATGGCGGATTCGAACGCGTAGGCGGCGTTGAGCAGCGTGTCGTCCTTTTCTCCGCGCAGCGCCCACGCCCATCGGGTGCGTACGAGCGCGCCGAACGCGAACTGGGTGACGCCCATGAGCACAGCCAGGACGAACAGCGCGGGGATGGGTATGCGCAACAGGGCGCCCATGGCGAACGACAGCATGGCCACGACCTGCAGGCCGAGGGCCACGCGGCCGACCCGACGTTGTCCGAGACGGTCGAACAGGCGCGCATAGAGCGGGGTGACCACCGCGGCCGACAGCACGTATACGGCGCTCATGGCACCGGCCACGGTCCAGTTGTCGTAGATGTGGTTGAGGGCCAGCACGATGCCCAGCCCCATCATCGAGATGGGGAGTCTGGCCACGGCGGCCGCGGCGGAGAACGCCTTGGCGCCCGGGGGGCGGAAGATGACCCCGTATGGGGACCGGCGTCTGTCGGACGTGGTCCTGCGGATGGTCTGTCGCGATGCGTTCGGCTGCGAATTCGGCATAATCGTTTCCTTGGATTCGATCATATTGGATGAGTCGCCATCGAACCGGCCGTTCCGTGTCCAATCCGATGGGCAGGGATTCCCGTCCGGGCGATGGACGATGACCGTCGTCGCTTCGTCCGGAGGGGCGGCCTGGCTTCCGCTCGCTCAGTCGTTGTCCGATTGCGGGGGCATTCCGCCGTCGAGTTCGCCGATGATCTCGGTCTCGTCCTTCGGCAGGGCATGCAGTTCGCGTTCCGCCTCGTCGTCAACGCTCAGGTAGTACAGCGTGGCATCGATGCCTGCCAGCGGCACTCCCTCGATTCGCGACAACAGTAGCCGATACATGTCGAGCTGGGCAAGTCTGTCGGCGATGTCCTGCGTGTCGTATGGCCGGCGACCGGTCTTCCAGTCGACGACGGTGAACCGCTTGGAGGGGTCGTCGGGGTCGAGACCGCCGTGGAACACGGCATCGAGCTTGCCGTTGACGATGCGGCGGCGGCCGTCACGCCCCTCGATGGCGGCGACGATGGACCGTTCCGCCCATGCGGCGCGGCGCCGCGCCCACGACGATGCGATGAGACGCCGCTTCCAGACGAGCAGGCGACGGCCCATGACCGGGTCGGCGGCGGACGACGTCGTGGGCGATTCCGTGGCCGACGTCATCGTCGACGTCATGGACGACGACTCCCTCATGACGTCGTCGATCATCGCCGAGCGCGACGCGACGATGTCGTCCCGCATCGACGTCGTCATGGCGTCTCCCCCGTCAGGGCATATGAACCGCGCCGCCCAGTCATGGAAGACCGTGCCGGCCTCCGCGGTCGGCGAGGACATGCGGGGGACGGGACGCACGATGCCGGCCCACAGCCGTCGTTCGGCCTCCGGGTCGTCCGTATGGCCCAGCGCCGACGAACGGGCCTGGATGGCGGTGACGTTCTGTCTCCCGGAGGCGAGTATGCGCTCGCCTTCGGCGCGCAGGCGCTCCAGTTCCGAACGGTTGTCGCGGCGGTCTTCATCCCCTGTCAGTCCCGCCTCCACCAGACGGCGGGCGTGGGCGAGCAGGGTTCCTGACGGGGACGCCGAATCGTCGGCGATGTGGCGCCGGCGCGTCACGTCGCGTGCGCTGAGCCTCCGCGCACGCGAGACCGCGGCGTCCAACGGCCTCGGCCAGGGTATGCGGTCGACGGCGTCGACGCCGGTCGTCGGACGCAGCCAGGCCTCGCCCACTACGGCGTTCTCGTATTCCCGGGCATGGTCGCCGACGAACAGTCCGGCGACCGACCGCGGCAGCGATTCCGGCACGGCGTCGTCATCGGCGTCGACGTTCGTCGGCGCGGAGACGGCGTCGGCGCGTGCGGCGAACGCCTCGTGCACCTCCATCCAGAAGTTCGAGGCCTTGTCCATGTTCAGCGGCTTGGCGTCCTCGTCGGGTACACACGACATGCTTCTGCCATCGACGCTGAAGGTGAGCAGCGCGTCATGGCGCGCGCGGGTGAGCGCCACATACATGAGCCGTCGCTCGTCGGCATGCAGACGCCGGCCGTATTCCTCCTGCTGACTGAGGAACCGTGCGGAATCGGCGATGTCGTCCCTGTCGCCGTCGCCGTTCTCCGGTGCGAACGCCTCGTCGGCGATGCGTTCGGCGGAGTCCAGTCCAGCCAACGCGTCCACGGGGTCCGATTCGGCGTCCAGATCGTGAGGGAACCGCGGCAGGATCGCCGCATCCACACGCATCGGGGCCGGCACCGCGGTGGGATCCTCCAGCCAGGTGCGGGCGGTCTCATGGTATTCCGGCGGATTCCATGCGGCGACGTCGCCGGTCGGTTCCACACCTCCGATGCGCCCATCGTCGGCGCCGATGGCGAGATTGTCTCCCTGTGAGCTGGGGAATCCACGCTGTTTCAGCCCGACGACGGCGACGGCGTCCCATTCGAGCCCCTTCGCCTGATGGACGGTCATCAGGGTGACGTCGGCCTTGCCGGAGCTCACGCCCCGCGACATCTCCGGCACCGTGCCGAGGGCGTCCACCCATGACACGAATCCGCGCAGCGACGGCGCGAGACCGTCCGGCAGCTCCTGCAGGTACGTGGCCGCAAGATCGACGACGGCGTCCACGGAGGCCCTGACGTCGGCGGGGCTCCGGCCCACGCCGTCGGCGGACATCGACCGGGCCACGATGCAGTCGATGTCGAGCCCGAGCGCCTCCACCGCCCTGTGCAGGATGTCGGCGAGCGGACGGTGGACGGACGATTCCACGCATCGCAGCATGCGCGAGACCTCGACGAGCAGTTCCACACCCCGCCCGGACACCGACCGGGAGGATTCCAAAATGCGTCTGACGTCCTCCTCCATGAGCAGGTCGGCGAGGAACACGCCGTTGGGCACGTCGTCGCGGTGGGCGGCCACGATCGACGGCCATTCGCCGCGGGGCGCGGCGGCGGATGCCAGCCCGGCCTCCACGAGCGCACGGTACCGGTATTCGAGGTTCCGGCGGTCCGCGAGCGCGGCGACGGCTTTGAGGTCGTCCGCGCCGATGCCGAATCGTGGCGTGGCCATGAGCCGCATGAGCGCGGCGGTGTCGGTGTGATCGGCCACGGCGTGCAGCAGGGCCATGAGGTCGCGTACTTCGGGGCGTTCGAGCAGCGCCGAGTAGCCGACGACCTCGCAGGTGAGCCCGGCGGCCTCCAATGCGTCGCGGTAGTCGGGCAACGCGGCTTTGGACCGGAACAGCACCGCGACGTGGGTGCCGGGGCGTCGTTCGCCGGTTTCGGCGTCCGTGCCGTGCAATGCGATGGCCTGTTGGGCGAAGCGCACGACTGCGTCGATCTCCTGGCCGAGGTTCGTGTATCCCTGCACGCCGATCGTGCCGAGGGGCGCGGTCTCCATGGGGTGCAGCGCGGCAACGTCCACTTCGTGCATGAGCGAGCTGCTGCGTCGGAGCGGGGGACGTCGCAGGGGGATGGTCAGGTCGTTGGCCGCTTCGAGCACGATGCGCGAGTTGCGACGGGTCTGCGACAGCGCGTATGGGCGACGGTCGGCGGCCATGCCGAAGTCCTGCTGGAACATGCGGAACGCGCCGGGGCTGGCGCCACGCCATGCGTAGATGGACTGGAATGGGTCTCCCACGGCGTTGACCGCGGTTCGAGGACCGCCGTCGTGTTCCACGTGGAACAGTGCGGCGAGCAGTGTGGCCTGCGTGGTGGACGTGTCCTGGTATTCGTCGAGGAACACGTGCGAGTAGCGTCGCCGGTATTCCTCGCCGATGGAGGGGAACCGGCGCACCAGCTGGAATGCGGCGAGGGTGAAGTCGCTGAATTCCGCCATGTTCGCCCTCTTCTTGGCCTGTTGGAATTCCTCGGCGAGGGTGAGCAGCAGTTCCCGCCGGCGGGTGGATGACAGCAGAACGCCGCACCGGTATACGGCGGCCAGGTGTTCGGCCTCGCGCCTCGCCCCGCGGTATTCGTCGAGTTTTTTCGCATAGGTGTCGTCGGTGTCCTTCTTGAGGCGACGGGGCGGTTTGCCGACCTTCGGTTCTTTCTGCGGCACCGGCGTGTCCCCGATGACCGTGGACAGCCGTTCGATGAAGGAGGAGTCCCATCGCCGCACGCGTTCGACGGCGTCGTGGAAGGTCATCGCGTCGTCGCCGATCATGGCGTCGGCGATGGCGTGGGAGAGGGCCATGAGCTGTCCGGTCAGCGTGGAGAACGCCCCCGGATCGGAGTCCCCATCATCCACGGATGGCGCGGTGTCGGACGCCTGGTCGGCGTCCCGGCCGGCGTCGAACAGCATGGCCATGTGCTTGCCCACCACGTCGCCGGCGAGCTGGTATGCGCCGGCCTCGCTCAACGGCTGCGTGTTCTGGTCCATGCCCACCAGCAGACCGTATTGGCGCACGATCGACTGGAAGAACGCGTCATAGGTGAGGATGTCGGGTTTGAGGAACGCACGACCGGAATCGGCGCCGGCCTCCGCGTCGGATTCGGCGCCGTCGGCCGCGGTATGCTCCATGACCGCGGCGGAGACGCGTGACAGCAGTTCGGATGCGGCCTTGCGGGTGAACGTCAGGCCGAGGATCCGTTCCGCGGGGACGCCTCGTTCGATCAATGAGATGACGCGACGGGTCATCGTGTAGGTCTTGCCCGATCCCGCACCGGCGACCACCAGGACGTCCTCCCCCTCGGGTGCGTTGATGACCGCGGCCTGTTCCGCGGTGTCGGTGAACGTGGTCATGACCGGACCTCCAATACGGATGTGATGTCGTCGGCGCATGCGGGGCAGCTGTCCCTGTGCCGGCATATGCCGATGTGCGCCGGATCGGGATGGGCGATGAGGCGACGGGATTCGACGGCTCCGGCCGCGTACATCACCCGGGCGACCATGGTCAGAGCCCACATGGTCTGCGTGCCGCGCCCGTCGAGCAACCGACGCCAGGCCGTCTCCCCGATGGATGCTGGCCGTTCGGCCGGCAGTTCGGGGTCGGAGAACAGACGGTGCAGGCTCGACACGCGGTTGCGCGCCTGGAACGGTTCGGCGTTGAGATGCCCGTCGTGGATCAGCGCCGGTTGATGGCATCCCTCCGGACCGTAGTAGTTGGCGGGGGCCGCATGGTCGGCGACGAAGAACAGCCCGGATTGGGCGATGTCGGGCATGGAGTCCTTCCCCGTCCGCCCGTCCGCGCGGTTCTCGTCGAAGACGAGGCCGAGCTGATAGCAGACGAGCTGCAGGTCGTCGAACTGCTGCGCGGCGGTGCGTCCGCGCCCGGTCTTGTAGTCGATGAGACGTATCCGTTGGCGGCCGTCCGGCATCCGCCGGGTCTCCATGCGGTCCATGCGTCCGGCGATGCGGATCATCAGGTCCGGCCGCATGCCTTCGGGCCATCCGCCCACGAGCATGCCCAGGACAGAATAGAGGTCGTCGCGACCCACCGGTTCGGAGCCGGGGATGGCATTGTAAGCGTCAACGATGTCGTCGAGTCCGAACCG
Organism: Bifidobacterium catulorum; assembly: GCF_003129925.1. GTDB lineage: Bacteria > Actinomycetota > Actinomycetes > Actinomycetales > Bifidobacteriaceae > Galliscardovia > Galliscardovia catulorum. The sequence goes on from NZ_QFFN01000038.1 coordinate 8,642, forward strand.
TGCGACGAACGGTTTCTCGCATTCCGCCCGGACCAGCGTGCCCACCTCCACGGCGGCCTTGCCCGACGCGGCATAGGAGTCGTCGTTGCCGTCGACGAAGTATTCGGCGATGTGCCGCAGCAGTCCCGGGGCCGACCGGTCCTTGCGCAGGGCGGCATACCGGTCGGCGACGGTCGCGGCGTCGTCCGGGTCTGGTCTGAGGTCCCGGTAGATCTCCATCATCCGGTCGTGGATCATCCGGACGGCGTCATCGCGCATCATGCCACCCCACCGGTCGGGCATGTCGAGCCGTTCCGCGCTGGCGTGTTCCGCCACGGCGTGGATGACGGTGCCGAACCCTGAGGCGACTCCTGAGGACCGTGGGCCGGAGAACCGGTTGTCCATCAGCCAGCAGACCGGACAGTTCCATATGCCGTCCACCGCGGACGGCGACAGGGTGACAGTGCTCCCGGATTCCATGGCGCTCCCGGATTCCATGGCGCGCCGCTCCTCTGCGGAGACGCCGGTGGGCAGTGCCGTGATGGGGAACACGGCGGCGGATTCGTCGTCCACGATATCCATGCCATCCGAGGTATCGCCATCGTAGGCGTGAAGGAACGGCCAATGCGCCGGATCCGCCTCGTCCACGCCATGGTCGGCAAGGAACGCAAGGGCTTTCGCCGCATCGGCCACGACGGCGTCATCGACATCCGATGCAGCATCATCGACGTCCGATACAGCATCATCGTCCGATACAGCATCGTCCCGGCGATGGCGTCGAGCGAGTATGCCGCGTGCCGCGGCGACGATTCCGCGCACGCTGTATTCCAGTCCATCGTGGTCGCCATCCCCGCCGACGTCCGTGTATTCGGGATCGTCGAGCCGGGGGAACAGCTCCGGCATGAACCCGTAGAGGAAATCCGACGGCGTATGGTCGTCGTCCGCCACCGCGCTGACGCTCACCCGCTCCGTGGCGCGGGTGAGCGAGACGAGGAAGCCCTTCTCCTCGCCGTACAGCACCGCCGCCATGCGCTCGGAACGGACGGAGACGGCCCCGGCGCGCCTCGCCGCCCCGGAACGGCCGTGCAGCATGACGTCGGCGAGGTCCTCCGTGCCGAACATGGTGTTTCGTGCGGCGAGGTTCGGCCATACGCCCTGTTGCAGCGCCGGCATCCACACGAGCGACCAGACCCGGCCGGCGGCTCCGGCCGGTGTGGTCAGGGTGACGGCCTGCTCCACGGGTTTCACGTGGGCGAGGGAGTCCGCCTCGATCTCAAGATTGCGCACCTGGTCGATGAACGAGCCTACGTCGCGTCGGGCGCCGCCGGATTCGCTGAACTGGAACAGCCTCATGGCCGCGTCGAGCCGGTCGTTCGCCGCACGGCCCTCCGCTGTGTTCTCCAATGAGACGCGCTGCCACCGTTCGGCCACGTCGGCGATTCTCCACGCCTGCCACAACACGTATCCCGCCCCGTCCGACGGCAGGCCGCGCATCGATTCGGCGAGACGCCCCACCATGGTCCACGCATGGTCGAACGCCCCGGCCTCGGGGGCGACGTATGCGCCCCGTGTGCCAAGCACGGCATGGACCGCACGAATGACCGATTCGGCGCCGGCGCCGCCCTGGGCGAGCAGCAACAGCATCGCGTCCGCGCCGAAGGCCATCGTCGTGCCGCCATCGTCACCATCGGCACCGTTGCCATCGGCACCGGCATGGTCCGTGCCGTCAATCAGCGAGTCATCGACGATGACCCCGTCGTCGGGCTGCCGTCCCTTCTCCAACGCCGACGCCAGACGCGACCATTGCCTCATCATGGACGGCAGCGAGGCTTCCACCCCGTCCGACGCCGCGTCTTCGCCCGCATGCCCGTCGGCGGCGTACCCGTCGGCCGTGTGCTCATCATCCAGGACACGGCCCAGGGATTCCAGCGCCCGGAAGGCCGACCGGATGACGTCCTGCCGGACCGGACGCCCTTCCGCACCGCTCCCCCGTCCCGCCATGACCAGGGGGCTGGAAAGCAGCGTGCGCATACGGGACCGCACGGCGTTCGCGAGCGCACGCCTTCCCCCCGTCCAGGATTCCGGGCCGCGCATCCGCATCCGTGCCAGTTCGATCATGGCGAACAGTCCCTGGACGAAGGGCTCCTCCTTCAACGGGCGGGTGACCGTCGAATACCGCACCGGCACGCCCTCGCGCCGCAGGCGTTCCCCGTAGATGCGGACGGTGGCGTTGTCGTGGGCGATGACGGCCATGTCGTTCCATTGCCGTGATTCGGCCATGTGCGCATGCATCACGTGCCAGACCACGTCGTCGAGTTCCTCTCCGACACTGCGGTACAAGGCGCCCGAGACGCTGCCGTCGTGTGCGATGGCTTCGGTCCCGGGGGTCCGTGCCACCGGAAGCGCACCGGGGTATCGGGGCATCTTCCCCGGACGCCGCTGCACGGGAAGCGGGTCCTCCTCCACGGAGCGGATGCCCAGGGAGGTTCGTGCCGCCACGAGGTCACGGTATGTTCGGGGGCACGCGTCAGTACCGGCATCAGTGCCGGAATCAGTGTCGACATCGACGCTGGTAGCGTCGACGGCATCGGCAGCGTCGTCAGCCTTTTCGGCGGCCGCATCGTATGGCCGCAGGGTGATGGCGAGGGCGCCAAGCCGTCCCAGTCCCCGGTCGTTCACCGGCATCGAACCGTCGTGGCCGTCCTCCGCCGCGGCGGTCGACGGCGGCTCGGCGATGCGATGGAACAGCATTTCGGGATAGGATCCCCGGAATCCCTGCACGGCCTCGTCGGGGTTGCCGACGAGCAGCAGCATGCAGCCGCGTCGTTCCAGCTCCTGGAGGAAGGCCATGCCGGCGAGCGTCATGTCCTGGGCGTCGTCGACGATGACGGCCCGGGGAACGGCCACGGCGTCGGCGTCACGTGCGGCGGCCACGCCTTCGACGAGCAGCCGCGAGGCGTCGAGACGGTGTTCGTCCGGATACGCCTCGTGAATCGCCGCATCGTATTCGGCGCGCAGGGCGAAGGCGAGCCGCCATTGTGCGGCGAGCCGTTCGCCTGTCGCGCCGGCCGCGCCTTCATCAGCGGCCAGCGTGCCGATGATGGCGTCCTCCTTATCCGGAGAGGCGCCGAGCTCGTTCATACGGGATATCATGTCGCGCAGCTGGTTGACGAAGGCGTCGCTGATGCCTCTGATCAGCAGCGCGTCCGACGTCGGCGGCGCCCCGGCCTGGGAAGCCTGGCCGGGTGACGCCCCGTCGCGGGGTGTACCGTCCTGCGGGGCCACTCCCCCTCCGGCGACCAGCCCGGTCCAGTTCGAGTCGGCGAAATACGAGGCCAGCAGACGGCAGGTACCGCATGGGTCTCCGGCGTTTACGTGGGCGATGTGCGCAGCCAGCACCTCGCGCAGCAGGGAATCCTGTTCGGCGCCGTTGAGCAGCCTGGGAGGGGTTTCTCCATTGCCCGAACGTTGGGCGGAGATGAGACGGAACGCCAATGCGGACAGCGTGGTCACGGGACGCGCCTGCGAGGTGACGCCCATCCGCTCAATCGCCATGTTGCCGAGACGGTCGGCGGAAACACGCCCGGACACGGTCATCACCGCGGCGTCCTGCCCGAATTCGTCGACCGCCTCGATCAGGGCGTCGAGCGCGAACCGGGTCTTGCCGGCCCGCGGCGCCCCCGCCACCAGCAGCGTGCGTGTGATCTGCCCGTCGTCGCGGGCGAGCAGTCCGGTGTACAGGCGTTTCGCCAGCAGCAGCGCCTCGTCGTGACCGTATTCCATCGTTCGCCTCCCGTATCGCGTCCCTTCACTGTACCGCGTGGTCCGCGGCCTCATGAGGGATAACCGGACGAATGCGTGGATGGGGGCGCGCCCCGCCCCTATTCGAGGGATCGCCACACGACGCCGGAAAGCTCGCGGATCTGCGCCTGCGCGGTGACATTGTCGACGTCCTGAGTCATGACGGTCATCACATAGTCGCCGCCATGGTCGGCGGCCGTTCCGTAGACGATGGCGGCGTCGTTCTCCGTGCCCGGTATCTCGCCGGTCTTGTTGGCCACCTTGGTGCCGTCTGGCAGTCCCGCGGGGATCTTGAGACGCCGCTGCTGTCCGAGCAGCAGGGCCAGCATCTTCCGGCTGTACTCCTGCGAGACCAGCTGTCCCCGGTACACCTTCGCCATGAATCGTCCGGCGTCGTCGACCGACGTCCGTTTGAGGCTGGAGTCGTGGGTTCCGGAATCATAGAGCAGGTCGTTCATGGCCGTCTCGTCGAAGCCGTTGGCCTTGGCCGTCCGGTTGACGATGTCGAATCCCCGGTTGGCGTCGCCGTTGCCGAGCGTGGTTACGAGGGTGTTGGTGGCGTCGTTCGAGCTGACGGTGATCATTTCGGTGAGCAGCGCATCGATGCCGGCATCGTCCTTCAGCGCGCCGTCGGCGATTCGCGTGTATACGGCGAGCATGACGTACAGTTTGATGATCGAGGCGGAGGGTTGGCTATGATCGTTCACCGATATGGAGGCGCCGGTCTTCATGTCCTCCACATAGACCGACCATGTGCCGCCGTAGCCGGCGATACGTTGGCCGATGTCGGATTTCAATGCGTCCAGCCGCTTCTGTCTGGCCTGTCTGGCCGCCGATGCGGCGGACCGTGCGGTATCCGACGGGGCTGCGGATTTCGTTGACGTCGACGAAGACGGCGACGACGAGGCGTCACGGTTCAGCGAGGCCTGTGCGGAGGCGACCGACGACGAGGCAGCGGCCTCAAGGGCCGCCGATCGACGGTGCCGGACGACGACGACGGATGCCGCGGCGAGCAACGCCATCACCAGAACGACCGTGATGACGACGACCGGCCATCCCCGGCCTCCATCCGCGTCCCGGCCGGCGTGGCCGGCATGACGGGGGTTGTCGTTTCTCATGCCCATGTGCCGGTCACAGTTCGGAGTTCACTTCGGCCAGGATCTCGTTGGCGAGCTGTGCCGCCGCGCCCTGGCCCTGGCTCTGCGTCATCACCGCGATGCCGGCCGTGGCCCCGGACGACGTCTTCATGGTGATGAAGTAGTTGTACGCGTTCTTGATGCCGCGTCCACGATGCCCGTAGATCGTGGCTCCGGATGGCGCGGCCACGCCTTCGGACGCGAGGCTGTAGGTCATCAGGCCGGTGCCGCCCATCTGGTCGACGGCGATGAGCATCCTCGCCGCATCGGACGGCGACGTGTAGTTCTCGGCGCCATAGGACGACGAGGTCACGTCGCCGAAGGCGCGTTCGAAGTCGGTGCTGGAGTATCCGGCGCTCGAAAGCCACGAGTTCAGCGACGAACGGCCGCCCATGGCGCTGATGGCCGAGTTGCCGTAGCTGTTGTTCATGCCGCGCATCATGGCGTCCGCATAGCTGATCGCGCTTGACCCGCCGCCGTTGTGCGCGGCGAGATACACCGGCAGATACAGGCCGGACGCCACGAAGCGGCTGTTCGCCTGGGACGAGTTGTAGGGGTCGCCGCTGGACGGCACCACCGACACGGCGGACGCCGAATACTTGTTGACTATGGAGTCGAGCTTGGCGGAGTTCAGACCCGTCTTCGCCGGGGCCTGCTGGGTCACCGTGGCCGTTGGCGTGGATGACGGCGATTCGGTGACGGTCTTCGTCTCCGTGGGGGCGGGGCTGACGGTCGTCGTCTCCGTCTGCGTGGGGGCGGACGACTGCGACGTGCTTGACGACGAGGCCTCGCTCTTCGGACCGCCCGAATAGGAGTATACCACGCCGCCGCATACCATCAACGCGACCACGAGCGCCGCGCCGACGATGATGATCGGCAGATTGCGTTTGTCGGACAGCCACCCCTTGAGCCCGCCGCCCCGGCCGCCGTTCGGGGGCAATGCGGCAGCGGCGGCCTGTCCCGCCGCCGGCGCCGCGTTCGGGGATACGGGCGGTATCGACTGCGTGGGCTGCTGCCCGGAAACCGCCTGCATGGGCGTGGGGGCTGGCACCGGCTGGACCGGCATCTGGATCGAGGGCAGCACCTGCCGCTGGCCGCCGTCCCGGAGGATGGTGTCTTCCGATCCGATGTCGGCGGAGTCGTTCACAGGCTTTCCGCACTGCGTGCAGAAGTCGGCGTCATCGGGCAGTTGCGCTTTGCAATGGGGGCAACACATCATCGTTCTCTTCCTTACGTTCCACTCGGTCCTCTATAGGACGTCCCATGCCGATCCGCTCCGCGACGGCACGCGCCATTCCTATCGTAGTCCCCTGATGAACACCACGGTAGTCGGCGCTCGGCCGTCACGGGGCCGACCGTCGGCACCCATCCCCTGCTTACTCCCCGTCGGCCGTCTCATCGTTGGGAATGGTGACGGTGAGGTTCTCGTTCTCCAGGGAGAACGTCCCCCTGATGGTGCCGGAATCGGTGGCGGATCCGTTCTCCCATGGCATGTCGGCATAGTACCGCTGCCGGTAGGTGATGGTCGTTTCGATGGTGGCGGTGGAGAACGTGCCGGTCATGATGTCCACGTCGTCGAGTTCCGGGGTCCCAGACACGTTGCGTGTGATGTCGGCGTATGCCATGGACGAGCCGGTGAAATCGCCGTTGGAGAACCCGCAGCCGCTGACCGCCAGCGCCTTCGACGCCACGCAGTCGTCCACATGCCGTTGCACCTTGTCCAGGAGGGCGCCCCGGAGCTTGTCGGTGGCCCGGGGGATGAGATAGGCGGTCGCCGGCGCGTCGGAGATGGTCGACTCGTCGGAGGTCACATACGCCGAGTCGGCGATGCCGACATGGTAGACGCCCGGATATGCGGGAACGGAGTACTGGGCCATGTCGCCGTAGTCGACGTTCGGATCGGCATCGGACGGCGCGGCGACGTTGTCCTTGGCCGTCGACGCCTTGTCCAGATCGATGTCGACGCCGTTGACCGAGACGTTCGTCATGGTCTTCGGGACGGCTATCTTCAACGTCGTGGTCATCGGCGAGGCAATCCTCCAGGCTCTGAACAGCAGCAGGCGGCGTCCGTCGGGCTCCACCGACACGCGGCCGGAGCGGCGTGCGCCGCCGGCCGAATACGTGACGTCGGCGTCGTACCGCCCGGTGGAATCGTCCCTGCGCATGGAGGAGACCTGCACGTCGGTGATGCGGTCGTTCACGTTGGACGCGGCCTGGTTGACGAACAGGACGCGGGCGTCGTCCTTGACGTCGGGCATGGCCATGGCCGAGGCGTGTTCGAAATCCCCGTCGGCGATGAGGTCCACGTATTCGTTCACCGCATGGCGTGCCGAGAACACGGTGTTGGCGAGGGTGAAGACCACCGCAGCGAGGATGACGACGGCCGCGGCGACGGCGAACAGCACGACCATCCGCCCACGGTCCGGCATGACGGACGATGCCGACGCGTCGTCGGCGGCGCCTGCATCGACTGGGTCGGCCACATCGGCAAGGGAGCGGGGACCCGGCGCCGGCACGACGGGCACCGGGGGAATCCCTCCCATCCGGCCTGTTGCCGGCGTCGGCAACGGACTGCCGCAGTTGATGCAGTATCTCGTGCCGTCGTCGTTGCGTTCTCCGCAACCGGTGCAGAATATCATCGCATACTCCCCCTCATGCCCCTCTCATGCGCATCGCGGTCACGGGCGGCGCCGTCTTCAGTGTACGGGTCGGTGGCCGTCGGCCGTGCCGTCGTGGGTCAGAGCGCGGACGATACCGCGCCGACGACGCCCGCCACCGCGAAGATGGCGAAGAAGACGCCGAGGATCAGGCCGCCGATCAACATGACGAAGATCCACATCCACGTCTTGTCGAGCTTGCGCGAGTTGACGCCCTGGGCGACGATGGCGGACGGCATCGTCAGCCGGAACGAGCCCCCGGTCATGAACAGCGCCGCGGAGAGTATGACCAGCCCCGACCCGATGAGCGCGAACAGGAACGAGGCGAGGTTCAGCGCGACCATGGGCATGGTCTTCTGGGCGATCTCGGTATGCAGCGCGGCGAACGCGACGCGCTCGCCGAACATCCTGCGTCCCATGAAGCAGATGAGGACGAGGATGTACAGCAGCGCGGCGAACAGTATCCACGATTTGAACAGCTCGGAGACGGAGACGCCCGGCGATGTGATCTGCGGGGTGTAGGCCGAGCCGCCGGTCAGGCCGTTCAGGAAGCCGTTGCCCATGTCGACGGTGGCGCTGACCGCCTTGCTCTGCCACATGTACACGGTCAGGGCCATGAGGAACGCGTTGAACACCAGGGGGATGATCGCCCACCACGTCTGGGTGGCGTACCGACGGGAGGGATGCCTGAACGAGTCCCACAGCCAGACGAAGAATGCGCCGGACGAGCCGGCCTGCACCGGTGCCGTCTGCTGCGGGACCGGCCCCTGCGGTCCGGCCTGTGCCACGGGCGACGCCTGCGGAGGGATCTGGAAATGAGGCTGGGCCGGCTGGCCGCCCTGGGGGTTCGGCGGCGGGACGGGACCGGGCAGGGGAAC
>NZ_QFFN01000039.1 GCF_003129925.1 Bifidobacterium catulorum
GCCAGGGGGGGGCGGGCGCAGTTCACTCTGGGGTGCTCCCCTCAGTCTCACTTCGTTCGACAGCTCCCCTCCGTTGGGAGGGGAGCCGGTTGCTGAGTCCCCTGTCCGGTTGGCTCCCCGCGGGGATGGGGAGCCGGTTGCTGAGGCCTCCATCCGATCGGCTCCCCCGCGGGGCGGGGGAGCTGGCCGCCGTGAGGCGGACTGAGGGGGTTTGTCTGGTGTGTGGAGCCGCGTTGTGTTTGGCGGTGTTGTTCTTGGGTGCTCCCCTCAGTCTCACTTCGTTCGACAGCTCCCCTCCGTCGGGAGGGGAGCCGGTTGCTGAAGTCGGTCCTATTGGGTTCCCTCGAAAGGCCGGGAGGGGAGCCGGTTGCTCAGGCCCCTGTCCGGTTGGCTCCCCGCGGGGATGGGGAGCCGGTTGCGCAGGCCCCGTCCGGTTGCTCAGGCCCCATCCGGTTGCTCAGGCCCCATCCGATCGGCTTCCTATGTGAAAACTTGAGTCATATTCGCTCAAGTTTTTGGAATAAAAACCTTGATGGCTTGGTTGTTTGTAACAGATACATCGTTTACGACATTGGAGGACATCATGGAACAGAACTTCACAAGGATGACCCAGGAGGCTCTGGGGGACGCCATCCAAAGCGCTTCGGCGGCCGGCAACGCGCAAGTCGAGACCCTGCATGTGGTCGACGCGCTGCTGCGCCAGGAGAACGGCGTGACGCCGGGCCTGATCCAGGCGGCGGGCGGCGACCCCAAGCAGGTCGGCGCCGCCGTGCGCAACGCGCTGGTCGCCCTGCCGAGCGCCAGCGGATCTAGCACATCGCAGCCGCAGGCCAGCCGCCAGCTCACCGCCGCGCTCGCCGAGGCCGAGAAGGAGATGAAGCAGATGGGCGACGAATACGTCTCCACCGAACATCTGCTCATCGGCATCGCCGTCGGACCGAACGAATCCGCCGACATCCTCAGGCAGGCCGGCGTGACGCCGGAGGCGCTGCGCAAGGCGGTGCCCGGCATCCGCGGCGGCCGCAAGGTCGACAGCCCCGACGCCGAAGGCAGCTACAAGGCGTTGGAGAAGTACTCCACCGACCTGACCGCCCGCGCGAAGGAAGGCAAGCTCGACCCGGTCATCGGCCGCGATCAGGAGATCCGCCGCGTGATTCAGATTCTCAGCCGCCGCACCAAGAACAACCCGGTGCTGATCGGCGAGCCCGGCGTCGGCAAGACCGCCGTCGTCGAAGGCCTCGCGCAGCGCATCGTCGCCGGCGACGTGCCCACCACCCTGCAGAACAAGAAGCTCATCAGCCTCGACATGGGTTCCATGGTGGCCGGCTCCAAGTACCGTGGCGAATTCGAGGAGCGTCTGAAGAGCGTGCTCGACGAGATCAAGAACGCCGACGGCCAGATCATCACGTTCATCGATGAGATCCACACCATCGTGGGAGCGGGCGCCGCCGAAGGCTCCATGGACGCCGGCAACATGCTCAAGCCCATGCTGGCCCGCGGCGAACTCCGCCTGATCGGCGCGACCACGCTCGACGAATACCGCGAGAACATCGAGAAGGACCCGGCCCTTGAACGCCGCTTCCAGCAGGTGTTCGTGGGCGAGCCGTCCGTGGAAGACACCGTCGCCATCCTGCGCGGCCTCAAGCAGCGTTACGAGGCCCACCACAAGGTGACCATCGGCGACGACGCGCTCGTGGCCGCCGCCACCCTGTCCAACCGGTACATCTCCGGCCGTCAGCTGCCCGACAAGGCCATCGATCTGGTCGACGAGGCGGCCGCGCACCTGCGCATGGAACTCGACTCCCAGCCCGAGGAGATCGACGAACTGCAGCGCAGGGTCACGCGTCTCGAAATGGAGGAGATGCAGCTGAAGAAGGCCGAGGACCCCGCCAGCAAGGAGCGCCTGGAGAAGATCCAGACCGAACTCGCCGACTCGCGTGAGAAGCTCAGCGGACTCAAGGCCCGTTGGGACGCCGAGAAGGCCGGTCACAACAAGGTCGGCGACCTGCGTGCCAAGCTCGACGACCTGCGCGTCGAAGCCGACAAGGCCACCCGCGAAGGCGACCTCGCCAAGGCGTCGAAGATCCTGTACGGCGAGATTCCCGCCATCCAGAAGGAGCTCGCCGCCGCGGAAAGCGCCGACGCCGAGTCGAACGCCGACGTCGGCAAGAAGCCCGAGCCCATGGTCCCCGACCATGTGGACGCCGACTCCGTCGCCGAAATCGTCTCCGACTGGACCGGCATCCCCGTCGGCCGCCTCATGCAGGGCGAGAACGAGAAGCTCCTCCACATGGAGGACTACCTCGGCAAGCGCGTGATCGGCCAGAAGGAGGCCATCACGGCCGTGGCCGACGCCGTGCGTCGTTCGCGCGCCGGCATCAGCGACCCGAACCGCCCCACCGGCTCGTTCCTGTTCCTCGGCCCCACCGGCGTGGGCAAGACCGAGCTGGCCAAGGCGCTCGCCGACTTCCTGTTCGACGACGAGAAGGCCATGGTGCGCATCGACATGTCCGAGTACATGGAGAAGGCCAGCGTCTCGCGTCTGATCGGCGCGGCGCCGGGTTATGTCGGCTACGAGGAGGGCGGTCAGCTCACCGAGGCCGTGCGTCGTCGTCCGTACTCCGTCGTGCTGTTCGACGAGGTCGAGAAGGCCAACCCCGAGGTCTTCGACGTGCTGCTGCAGGTGCTTGACGACGGTCGTCTGACCGATGGCCAGGGCCGGACCGTGGACTTCAAGAACACGATCCTCATCATGACCTCCAACCTCGGTTCCCAGTTCCTCGTGAACGAGGACATGGACGCCGACGCCAAGAAGAAGGCCGTGATGGACGCCGTGCATATGAACTTCAAGCCGGAGTTCCTCAACCGTCTCGACGAGATCGTGATGTTCCACCCGCTCACACGCGAGGAGTTGGGCGGCATCGTGAACATCCAGGTCAAGCAGGTCGCCGCCCGTCTGAGCGACCGCCGGATCACGCTCGACGTGACCGACGCGGCGCGCGAATGGCTGGCGGATACCGGCTACGACCCGGCGTATGGTGCCCGTCCGCTGCGTCGTCTGGTCCAGACCGAGGTCGGCGACCAGCTGGCCCGTATGCTGTTGTCCGGCCGCGTTCACGACGGCGACACCGTGCTCGTCGACCAGACAGGCGGCGAGCATCTGGAGCTCAACGACATGCCCGAGGACCCGCTCGCCGGCCATCCCGCCGACGATCCGGACGTCACCGTGACCGACGTCAAGGCCGACTGACGCACCCGGCGAACCGCTCGCCGATTCGGCTCCCCTCAGTCCGCCTGCGGCGGCCAGCTCCCCTCGGTCCCGAGGGGAGCCGATTGCTGAGTCTCCCTCCATCCAATCGGCTCCCCTCAAGGCTGAGGGGAGCTGTCGGCAGAGCCGACTGAGGGGAGTTGGTGTGAGCCGAGAAGCGGCGGCGGATTGGCGGGTCCGGGTGTTCGGATTCACGAATCCGCCTTGCTGTTGCGACCGCCTGTCTGAACCCCCGATTTGCATCCTTCGGATTTGATGCGATGACGGCAAATCGAGGATTGCCGGTTTGCGATTTGTGCGGTGCGGAAGTTGGGGGCGTACCGTGGGCGCACGTCCGTACCCTCGAAGTCGACGTGACGCATGACGTCCTCCATCGTTCGGCGACGATGCGAAACTACGTAAAAACGCGCGAAAATTTTTATAACAAAATGATAACAATCTCGACATGTCAGGAATCGTCGAAGTCGACGGGGTGATTGGTGACGACGTAGGAGGAAATTCCCTATGAACGCTCAGAAATCGGGGGGGGGGTGGACGTATTTGTTAAGAGGGTGAATTAATCGACTTGTCGGACATCTGACCTGGTTTGTGTGTTATCCCTAACGCGACGTCATGAAAAGGGGGTAGTTTAGATGGTGTCGTCGTGTTTGCGGCCATATCATTGCTGAAGCTGGCCGAAGAGCGAGCATCGTCGCTCCGAAGCGTGAAATGAAGACGGGATTGCGGGATTGATAGTGAAGAACATGAACAACGGGTCCGGCCGGCGGAACGGATATTCGCCGTGCGTGCCACGGGTCATCAGCAAGCTCTTTGGGGCATCGCGTCGTCATGGACTGAGGTCGATGGCGGCCGTGATCGCGGCCATCTCCATGCTCGGCATCGGCGTCCCCGCGGCGGGTGCCGCCGGGAACGCCGCATCCCCCAGCCCGACGACGTCCGCATCGTCCGAACCATCGTCGTCACCGTCTTCGTCGTCGTCACCGTCATCGTCTTCATCATCATCGTCGACGACGCCGAACGGCGCCGGCACGAAGACCGCCGAGCCGTCGCCCAGCGCCGGTGACGCCACGACTCCGAAGAGTGAGACATCCGACACACCGACGTCCACCCCTACGCCAGGCACCAGAAGTCGCGCCGCGGCAGTGCCTGCGGCGGCCGGCGGCTGCGCCACGGTGACCTCGTGGGCCGACCTGACGGCGTGTATCGACAACGCCGCTGACAACGCCGCGACCGCAGTCGTCATCACCTCGTCAGTCACGGCTGACGTCGGTAAAACCATCACTATCGACAACGGCAAGACCATCGTTATCACGTCCAAGGTCTCCCCGGCCGCCGGCAAGTCGCTCACCACCGCCACAGGCGATAAATCCGGATCGCTGTTCGATGTGAAGAATGGTTCCACGCTGACGTTCGGTACAAGGAACGACGACGATTCATTCACCTACGGCGGTACCGAAACCGCGAAGGCCACCCGTCGTCTCGCGACCGTGGAGAACGGTGCCGGACTCAACCTCAACGGCGGCACATACGAGTACATCACAGTGTTCGACGCGGCACAGAAAATCAATAGCAACGATGCCACGGCAGTGATCGCCGTGAGCGCGGGCGGCACAATCACCGTGGAGAGTGGCCTGTTCCAGAACAATCGTTCCAGGAACGGAGACACCGACCAGTCCCCGTTCTATACCGGGCTGTTCAATCAGACCGCTGGCGGCAGCATCGTCATCAACGGCGGCGACTTCAGAAACAACGTCGGCATTCGAGGTTCTGTCATTTCCAGCGATAATGGAGCATCCTCCATCGTCATCAACGGCGGTACGTTCGAGAACAACGCCACCAACTTCGCTGGCGGTGTGATCTTCCAGCGCAGTGCCAGCGGGACCATCACGATCAAGGGTGACGCCAGATTCGTCGGCAATGTATCGGGCACGGATGGCGGCGTCATCAACCACAATGGCACGTTGAAGATCGCCGGCGGTACGTTTGAGAACAATGTGGCCAAGGGCAATGGCGGCGGAGCGATTTTCCAATCCGGCAATGAGGGGACTGGCTCTGCGGAGACCGAGATCACTGGTGCCGCTGAAGGAGCGGTGAAGTTCGTGAACAACCGTCATATGTTGCCCAACTGCGGTCTGGGTGATGATGGCATCGGCACCGACAGTGCGGACGGCAAGTCCGGATGCAATGCCAATACCGGTACCGGTGGCGGTGGCGGTGCCATTCATACGGACGGAGGCACGCTGAAAATCGTCGGCGGCGTAACCTTCGACGGCAATCGAAGCAATGCGACCGGCTGGATGGTCGGCGGCGGCGCCATCTACGCATGGGGTACGCTGTGGGTGCTCAACAGTGACGACAGCGTCAAGCCGCAGTTCACCGGCAACTGGTCCACCGTCGGCGCCGACTCCCCGTATATGCCCGACGGCAAGACCGTTCCCAACGGCGGTGCAGGAGGAGCCATCTTCCTGCAGGAGAAGGACTCAGGCTCGTCGCTCGCCTACATCATGGGCGGCAACTATGAGAAGAACGTCTCCGGATATCTCGGCGGTTCCATCTATACCGAGGAGCACACCACCGCTTATGTGGGCAAGGCGCTGATGACGGATAACTCCGCAGGCCACTTCGGTGGTGGTCTGTGGCTATGCCCCTCCGGCAATGCCAAGGCGTCCGAGGGAGGTAACGCCGCAATCTACGGCAATGCAATCGATGAAACCATCGATGCCAACAGTGCCAATCTGGAATCCAAGGCGGGGTTCGGTACCACGGCCGGCGACGATTTCGCCATGATGAACCCTTCCGGCAAGGCCATGTCAAAGCAGACCCAGTTTACGGTGATGAGACAGTGGTTCAGCGATCGTGCCGCCAAAGCCGTGGACTGGTATTGGGATGGAACGCCGCAGACCCAAAGCAACGGCTTCGCGGATGAATATCAGGTGAAGGCCGGATCCACGTTTTCGGGTGCACTGAAGCGAGGCGCCGAAGCACTGAAGACGAATAAGAGGGATGCTTCGTTCCCTCAGCGTTACTCAAAAGCTGAAGGCGAGATGCTCTCTGCGGACGGTAGTGCAAAGCCGCTGGAATTGTTCCTCGACAGCAGCAAAGGCAATAACGCTGAGAAAGCCGACGGTCTTGACGCCAAGACGGGCAACCCTACGTTGACCCTGTACACCGGCGTCGGCTTCAAGGCCATACGGACTGCCGATGCCGACACCGCCAAGACCGAGAACAGTGCGTCGATGACGCTGAAGAACAATCAGGCCCGCCTCTCCGGTGGCGCGTTCGGCAGCAACGGCGTCGTGATGTTCTCCACGCCGTACGGCGTCTCATGGTCGAAGGTCAGCAAGGCCAAGGGCGAGGCCGAGGCCAAGAAGGATAATCAGGACGCGAATAATTATCTGCTGAAGAACTCGGCATGGAAGCTCACCACCACGGACGGCGGGCCGCTCATGGAATCCATGAGACCGGCCGCATGCCGCGCCTCCGACGAAGAGCGTGAGGAAAGCACCACCTCACCCTGCTGGACGCTGGACGCCGACGGCAAGACCTGGGTGCTGCCGTATGCGGCGGACAACGGGCCGCTCGACACGAATCCGACCTCCGGTCGCATCAACCTCGACAATCTCGCGCCCGGCACTTACCGACTCACCGAGGTCTCCGCGCCCCACGGATACAAGGGCACGACCAACGTCTACGAGTTCACCATCGAACTGCCGAAACCCAACGTGGTGCCCGACGACCCGAAGATCACGCTCATTGGCCATCTCGATGCGAACGGCAAACTCGTCGCCGACAGCAGCGACGGCAACGGCGACATGATCGGCGGCCTCAAAGCCGACCCGTACGCCATCGGCAACGTTCCGGCCACGGGACGTGCCGCATGGGGCAAGTTCTCCGTATGGGCCAACGGCGACAGCACCAACCAGGAGAAGCCACTCGGCGGGTCGGAATGGAAGGTCACGCTCACCAAGGACGCCAGCGGCAAAGAGGTGACGAACGGCACGACGTACGCCATCACCGACTGTACGAAGGACTGTCCGAGCGACAATACAGCGCTGAAGGGGCAGGACACCGACGCCGGCATCGGCGACCTGTCGATCAAACTCGACGTCGGCACCTATAAGCTCATCGAGACCAAGGCCCCCGACGGCTACTGGCTGCCCGACAGCACCAGGGTCTTCTACACATTCACCGTGAACGCCGCGGCGAACGGTCAGGAGACCGAACTGCACGATGCCAACAACAAGCCCATCGACAACCGTGTGGAGAACACGCCCCGCTCGGTGTCGTGGCGCAAGATCTCCGGGGCGGACGTCGCCGACCCGGCCACGGCGCAATCGCTCGTCGGATCCGAATGGACGGTGCAGCAGACCAAAGATGCCTCGGGAAACCCGGTGACGAATGCCCCGTACAAGGTCGTCGATAGCAAGTGCGGCACCAAGGACCGCCTGGACACGTCGAACACCGAACCCGGCGCCGATGGCAAGGGCGGTGTCTACACGGACCGCGACGTCGCGGGCGGGCAGATTACCATCGCCGAACTCGGTCTGGGCACCTACGTGCTGCGCGAGACCAAGGCGCCGTTCGGCTACAAGCTGCCCGACAACAAGGACAACGCATATACGTTCACCATCACGGATACCGACTACAAAGACGGCGTGCAGAAGATGATCCAGGTCAACGGCAACAACGTGGTCCCGGGAACGGCGACCGGCGCGAATGCGGGGCCGGCGGCCATCAAGAACTATCCGACGCCTGTCGCCATGCTGCCGTTCACCGGCGGGTCCGCGCTGGACTGGCTGATGCTGGGCGGCGGAATCGCGGTGGTGGCCGCGGCGCTGGGATTCGGCGTCAACGAGTATCGCAGGCGCAGGGCCGCGATGATGTAGCGGTCCGCATAACGAATCGTTCATCGCAAACCACGACTTACCCAACATAACTGAACACACGTAACCGAACACGCTTGCGGATCGCGGAACGCCGGACGTCGACGACGGACGGGCTCCGGCTTCCGCGAACCCAACACACAGTAGGAACAAGAAAGAAGGGTTCTCATGAGGATGAGAAAACTGTTCGCCGGACTCGCCGCAGCCGCAACGCTGCTCAGCGGCCTCGCTCTAGGAGCCACCGCGAATGCGGCCGATGCGGGGCGTACCCTGCCGTTCGCGTCGCTGGCCCAGGCCCAGGGGCAGGTTGACGATCAGGGCAAGGTGACCGCGAACGCCACGTTCACGTTCACCGCCGACGACGCCAGCCAGTGGGGCAAGAACAATAATCGCGTCATCGAGGCGTACAAGCTGGCCGACTACTACCAGTACGTCGACGCTGGCGCAGGCACCCCCCCGACGACCCAAAGGGCGCCGTGTTCGGCGTGCAGACCGTCGACGCCGCCAAGGACGGCGTGAGGGCCGGTCTAACCACCGCGCTGGACGGCGTCGCGGCCAACGCCAACGATCACCACAAGGACGCGAACGGCAAGATTGCCGTTCCGACCGATACAACCGATCTGCTGGCCTGGGCTCTGCAGTACGGTTACCTCGACCAGTCCGCCACCAAGCCGTGGACCAAGACCGACGGCTCCAACCCCGCCACAGACAGCACCACCCGCAAGTTCGCCGACGCGCTGAACACCGACGCGAACCGCGCGAATCTGGGAACACCGACGACGCTGAGCGTTGCGGCCCAGAATCTGACCATCGCCCAGGACGGCAAGTCTGCCAGCGCGTCCCTGCCGGCCGGCATCTACCTGTTCCTCGACGTGACCAAGGCCGACGCCGTGAACCCCACGCCGAACCACATCCAGGACGGCACCGAGAACGACGCCGCCACGTCAGGCAAGGTCGTCGTCAACTCCGCCCCGATCGTGCTCGCATCCGGCGACCTGACCGCCGACGGTGGCGTCAACTACCTGTACCCGCTCGCCGACACCACGGTGGCCTTCAAGAACCACGTGACCCCGGTTACCAAGACCGTGGACGACACCGACAAGACCGTCTCCACCGGCGAGACCGTGCGCTACACGCTGAAGACCACGCTGCCGCTCACCACCGGCTATGATGCTAAGACCTACGTCTTCGACCTTACCGATTACCCGGGCAAGGGCCAGACCGTGAACCTCGATGGTTTTGATGGGGCCAACGCGGAAGGCGGCGCCGCCGACGCCGGCGCCTACGACGTGAAGGTGTACGACACCAACGCCGACGGCTCCCTGAAGGACAACGACCCGAACACGGACGGCGTGCAGCCGCTGAAGACCCTCGCCGAAGGCACCGACTTCGATCTCACCACCTCCGCCGCCAACAACGGCAAGGAGATCGTCGGGGCGGAGAACAAGGCCGCCAACTTCAAGCTGAACTTCAGCAAGCTCATCCAGTCCAAGGACTACAACACGACCCCGCTGTGGGGCAAGACCGTGGTCGTCACCTACGCCGCCAAGATCACCGGCGTGCAAGGCGACGTTCCCAACACCGTCGAGGTGAACGACAACAACGCCGTCGCCCAGCATGGCACCAAGCTCACGCTCGGCGGCTTCTCCTTCACCAAGACCGACGCACAGGGCAACGCCGACGCCAGCATCAACGGCGCCACCTTCACCATCGAGGCGGACGCCGACACCACCGACAACAAGGCCGTGACCCCTGCCGAGCCCGACCGTACGAACGCCGATCTGGTGAACAAGTACGACAAGGACGGCGACAAGTCCGTGTCCGACGAGGAGCTCAATCACGTGGACGATCCGTGGACCGGCGCAGGCGTCAACGAATCCGACTCCCGCGTGGTTGACGCCAAGAACGGCATCGTGACGTTCACCGGTCTGGCCGACGGCGTGTACACCGTCACCGAGACCAAGGCCCCGAACGGCTACCTCGGCGATGCCTACTACGTGAAGTTCAAGGTCACCATCAAGAACGGCAAGGCCGTGTACTTCGACGGCATCGACAAGTGGGGTCTCGCCCCCAACAGCGATGACAACACGCAGAACGGCACCGAAATCACCGATTATGAGGTGAAGAACGTGCGCAACATCACCGAACTGCCGAAGACCGGTGCCGCGGGCATCATGTTCTTCACGGTGGTCGGACTGCTGCTGGCGGGTGCCGCGGGCACCATCTACCTCAAGTCCCGCCGCGCAAGCCGCGCGCTCCACGCGTAAACGGAACCGAATCCCATCACGCGCATGAAGGCAATGGCCCACGATCGCATCGGTCGTGGGCCATTGCCGAACCCGCACCCATTTCGAACAACCACACACGATCCATCTCCCCAAAGGAAGGCGAACCGACGCAATGACGGACGGAACACAGGAGTTCACGCCATCGGAGATCGAATACCTTGAGTCGCTGCCCGCGGTCGAACGGGTCTCCCACAACCGCATCCGATATACCGAGGCGTTCAAACGAGACTGCATGCGACGCTACGCCATGGGGGAGTCTCCGTCTCGGATCTTCCGCAACGCGGGCCTCGACTCCAGGCTCATCGGCTACAAACGCATCGAACGCGCCATCAGCCGGTGGCATCGCAACATGGTCAAGGAGTCCGAACGGTCGAGGGCGGAACACGACCGGGGGAGGTGCCCCGGCCGTCCGCGGCCGTCGGGCGCGTCCGTCCGCCCGACCGTCGCCTGCACGGACGAGAGGGGCCATGTCCACGTCATCCCCATACCGGACGTCCTGCCGATTTCCATGACGCGGTCGAACGATGCCGTCCGCGCCGCGGACAAGGAAGGGGTCATGGCGACGGGGGAAACGTTCGGCGTGACGTCGAACGACGACCGGTCCGATCCCGCGGCGGACGTCCAATCCGCGCAGCTGCGACGCATCGCCGTCCTGGAACGGAAGATCGAATGTCTGCGCAGCCATATCGACTCCCTGGAAGCCCGGCTCGACTCCCTTGCCGTCAAATAACACCGTCAAATATAACAAAACGGTAACAGGTGTAAAGAAAATGTGCATGCAAGGGTATCGGAAGGCGTTGTCGGAGAAAAGGTTTTCGTTTGTCAAACGTCATAGGGGGCAAGGGTTTCGCGACGGTTCGTTCGGGTGTTGAACGAACCGTCATGGCCCCGTAGTCGGCTGTAGGAAATCAAACCCCTACAAAAGGTTGGAAATATGGGGGTGTGAACGTTTTGCACCCTCGAATTCGGTAATAAATTCATAAATAAGAGCAGGTGAAATGGCCTGTGCATCCGGACTCTGCGAAAACGAGAAAATGTCTTTTGTGAAGGTCCGGCGCAGGCTTCATGGCTCGAAAACCCAGAGAACACCACAAGATTGGAAGGGTATTGTGAACCTCACCATAGATGCAGTAGGACGGAACGCCCGCCGCAGGCCGGGCACACGCGCCGTCGCGCTGCTTGCCTCGCTGTTCACGCTGGCGACGATGGGCATCGCGGCCGGGACGATGAACGTGCCGACCGCCTCTGCCGGACAGGCCCCGGACAATCGGGGAATCTGCAAGACGTACGCCACCGAACCCACTATGATCACCACCGCCTATCACACGTCGCCGGAACTGCCCTGCACGATCGGCGGCAAGAACGTGACCTGGAGCGCCATCGCATGGAGCCGCAACCAATACAAGACGCCGTTCTCCACCGTGACCGCCAGCGGATACACGACCGACGACGCCGGTGCCAAGACCGTCGTCTCCATCCCGGTCGAAGTGCTGCCGGCCAACGTGCGATACTTCATCGACTCCGGCACCAACGGCGCGGAAACCGATGAATTCAAGACCGTCAAAGCCTCGAACCCCGATCTGCTCAACGACAAGACCGATCAGGTCTCCGCCGACGCGAACACGTGGGGATACGCGGCCTCCGATGCGGTGAAGGTCAAGGGCGGCGCCAACGCCAACGACAAATACGACACCGGTCTGTACGGTCCCGTCGTCTACCGGCTGCCGCTGAAGGCCGGCAAATACTCGCTTGACGCCGGGTTCAAAGGCTGGTGGGGCAACGCCGGTAACGCCACGCAGACCGTCTCCGTCGACGGCACCCAGCTGGCGACGAACTCCACATACGTGGGCGCCAACGCCAACGCCGGTGCCGCCAAACTCGACTTCACACTCGACAAGGACTCCACCGTGGAATACACGGTCGGAGGACTCGGACGCGTCTCATGGCTGGCGGTCTCCGACCAGTACGACCTGCCCAAGGTGTACGTCGCCTACGGCCTCGAATACAGCAAGACGCCGACCAACGACCAGGCCGACGCCTACTGGCGCATCGTGAACGCCGCCGACGCCGCCGTGGACCGCTGGAACACATGGAGCAACGAGAACCCCGACAAGGCCGCAGACCCGCACTACTTCACCGCGTACTACAACCCCGGCATCCCCACCGCACAGACCAACCCCGACTACGCCCTGGGCGGCCACGGATACGCCGGCTGGGGCCCGGGCACCACGGGACGCATCGGCTGGGGCGGAAACCGTGTATACATGGTCGAAGGCACCGCGCTGCATGAGATCGGCCACCTGTTCGGCTCCGGATACTACAACTACGGCAACTACTGCGTCGGCGGCGTCTGGAAGGGGCCGAACGGCATCGCCGCACTCAAGAGCTTCGGCACCGGCGAGACGCTCAGCTGCGGCGGCGTGCACATGTGGCCCTATGGCAACAACTACGCAACCGAATGGAACGGACTCAACGCGGCCGACTACGAGACCCACATGAACCGGGCCGTGGCCATGTTCAACGGCATGAGCCGCGACGCCGAAAACCCCGCCCCGTACTTCACCGTACGCACCGTGGGTGAGGCCACCCAGTACAGCGACTACGACCAGACCATCCGTGTGGCCGGCCAGTCCAACCAAGGTAATCCCATCACGGTGACGCTCGCCGACGGCAAGCTGCCGGCAGGTGTGGAACTCGACCCCACCGACCGCGCCGCCAACGGCACCCCGAATGGCACCGACGACAGGATGTACATCCACATCAAGGGACGCCCGACCGAAGCCGGAACCTTCAAGTTCACGCTGAAGGCCGCCAACCGGAACAAGCCCGACGACACCGCCGAATACACGCTCGTCGTCAAGCCGGCGGCCGCGCCTGTGACCGCCGTGACGGTGTCTGGCGACGCCACGATCGAGACCGGTAAGACCTCGCAGCTGACAGCCAAGGTGGAGCCGGCCGACGCGACCGACGCCACCGTGACATGGCAATCCTCCAACGAGGACGTGGCGACCGTCGACCAGAAGGGTTTTGTGACCGCCAAGAAGGCCGGCACGGCGACGATCACCGCCACGTCGAAGGCCGTTCCGACGGTCTCCGGCAAGCTGGACATCACCGTGAGCGACCCGGCCACGACGCCGACGGTGGACAAGACGGCGCTGAAGGCCAAGGTGGACGCCACGCCCGACGCGACGAACCGGAGCAAATACACGGTCGGCTCCTGGCGCGGATATGCCGCCGCTCGGACCAAGGCCCAGAACGTGCTGGACGACGCTAATGCCACGCAGGCTCAGGTGAACCATGCACTGGCCACGCTGACCAACGCCGCCAACCGACTCCGTCTGCGGTAGGACTGGCGCGGTCCGGGCCGCTCCGGGCCGCTCAGGCCCCCTCAGTCAGGCTGCGCCTGACAGCTCCCCCACCATTCGTGGGGGAGCCTTTTGCTGATTGGCGGCTTGGCCGTCGGCGCCCCGCGTGGCGGGGAGCGGGCGGCGGAGCCGACTGAGGGGAGTCGAGGCCCTACAGGGCCGGGGCGGCGGTAGAGTGGAGTCATGACCCAAGACAACGCATCCGGATTCCGCAAGACCGGTCCTGCCGACCTGCGCGACGGCGCGGCCACTCCCGCCGGTGCGGGCACCGCCCCATCCCCCGACGACTCCCTTTCCGACGACTTCTTCGACGCCAGGGACCTGCTGCGCCGCATGCTGGTCAAGGAGGTCGACGGCAAGCCGTTCAGCGAGCTTTCCTCCGTGGCCTTCGATCATCAGGGCGCGGGACTCATCGGCCATACCCTGCTCGACGTCATCGAGGAGCAGGGCTACGGCCTCGACGACTTCGACGCGGTCGGCGCGTTGACTGCCGCCGCCGTGCCGCTCGCCTGCGCGATGGTGCATGCGGCGGCCTCCCGCGGTCAGGACCTCGACGCGTTTGTCATGGACTTCGTCTATCCGAGCATCAAGGGCCCGAGCATCAACGGCAAGCGGGTGATTCTGCTCGACTCGTGGCTGAGCGAGAAATCCTACGTGCAGACGTCATCCTTGGTCACGTTGCGCAACGGCAACGAGCTGAGCCTCGACTTCGGCGTCGTGAAGAACGAGGGCGCGCAGATCCTCGCCGTGGCGTCGCTCATCGGCGGCGTCGACATGACCGAACCGGTCATCAAGGTAGTCAACCCCGTAAACGGCGACATCCATGAGCTGCCGTTCATCGAGGTGTTCAAGGAATCCGAGCTACGTGGCTGATCAAATCTTCATTTCCGGGGCCATTGCGTTTTGGGCCCGGGCCTGACTCCGGCTTCCGGAGTGAGCACCGATGGCATCGAAAGTATGCGTGCCGTAATTCCAACGGCCATATTTCGCATATCGGCATCCAACACTCCGGAACAGAGAGATAGGTGTCGCCATATGATGCGTAGCGAGAATCAGGGAGTAGCAAGAAACCCATGAGAGAACCCAATCCGATCACACGGGCCGCACTGGCCTCCGACGAGCCGGCATTCCGCGAGGTGGGCGTGGGGCCGTGGGCCGAAACGCATCCCGGCAGGCCACGCCCCGACGACTTCGGCGACCCCGCCAACTTCGACGCCCGCTACGACCGCGAACTGCTCGACAACGGCGACCGCCGCAACGTACTCGACAAATACCGCTATTGGAAGGTCTCGGCCATCAAGGCCGACCTCGACCGGCAGGGACGGCACCCGTTCGAAGTGGCCATCGAGAACTGGACGCACGACTTCAACATCGGCTCGATGGTGCGCACCGCCAACGCGTTCGCCGCCGCGCGTGTGCACATCGTCGGCCCGCACAAGTGGAACCGCAAGGGTGCGCTGATGACCGAGCTGTACCAGCACATCACGCATCATCCGACCATCGCCGACCTTGTGGCCGACTGGCGACGCCGCATCGCCGCCGAGATCGCCGCGGCCGAAGCCGCAGCCGACTCGGCCGCACGCCGCAACGACTACGTGGCCACGGCGCGGCACCAGGCCGAGGCCGACGGGCTGCGCGGCGCGAAGATCGTCGCCATGGACATCATCCCCGGCGCGGTGCCGATGGAGACCTATCGGTTCCCCGAGCGTTGCCTGCTGCTGTTCGGCGCCGAGGGGCCGGGACTGAGCGAGAAGGCGCTCGAACTCGCCGACGACGTGGTGTACATCTCCCAATTCGGTTCGGTGCGGTCGATTAACGCGGGTGCGGCTGCCGCCGTCTCCATGCACGCTTGGATCGCCCAGCACGCAAAGGTGGGTGGCGCGGCCGTCTGAGGGGTCTTGGATTGGTGGGGGCATCTCCCCTCAGTCGGCTTCGCCGACAGCTCCCCTCAGGGAGGGGAGCCGATTGGTTGGGCGGTTCATCCATTCGGCCTCCGGTGTCGAGGGGAGCTGGCTGGTTGGGTTGTTCCATCCATTCGGCTCCCCTCGGGATCGAGGGGAGCTGGCCGTCGTAGGCGGTCTGAGGGGAGTCGTCCCCAATGGCTTGTTTCTCCCGATGCGGGGGCGCTGGGTGTTGAGGGGTCTTGGATTGGTGGGGGTATCTCCCCTCAGTCGGCTTCGCCGACAGCTCCCCTCCGGGAGGGGAGCCGGATGGGCGGGTCGTTCCATCCATTCTG
>NZ_QFFN01000004.1 GCF_003129925.1 Bifidobacterium catulorum
CGCGGCGCTGTGTATAAGCGACAGCAGGCCCCGCCGCGCGCATTCGCAGGGGCGGGGGGGCGTGACATCGTGGACGTGCGCGTGGGACGGTCTTGGTCTTGCAGATACAAGCATTGTCAGGGCTTGGGAACGTAGTCGTGAGTCAGCCGGCGCAGGTTCCGCCGCCGCTCATTCGCACGGGGGGGGGCGTAATCGCGGGGTCGTGAGCGTGGAATCGTGGTCGTGGGGCATGGCGCTGTGGGGCGCGGTGCAACCGGCCGAATCAGCTGATTACGGTACGGGACGCGGACCATAGTGCCGTGGGCTGTGGCGCACCGTCCCGCCTTGGCAGCATGACCGTATGGCCCGAGCGCCATATCACCGTATACATGCCGCCCTAGCACCGTGGCACCGTATGTACGTGCCGTGTCCCACACGCCACCATATGCCCGTGCTGGACTTTGGCCTACGTGCTGGACTGGATGCTGCGTGCTGGACTTTTGGCTATGTGACGGGAACAACACCGCTGGAATACCAACGTTTGTGTTTTTTGTGTCCCAACACGTAGCGGCAAGTCCAACACGCAAGCCGAAGTCCAGCACGTATCGGGGGCGGGAAACGGCATGGTGCACACGGCACAGGGCAGAGCACGCGGCAACGCCAGCGGGCAACGGCACGTCAACGGGGCAGGGCACGGACCAACATGCAACTCAGGCAGCGATATGGCACGGAGCCAACACGCAACGCGGCACGACGCAACGCAACACGACGCAAGCAGCGCAACGCAGCACGGCACGGCGGGGAATGCGTACGTACGTACACGACTGAGCGACGCAGCCGAAAACGCGACGTGCACGACCGTCGCGGCACTTACCGCAGTCGGCCGCCACGGCACATGCCGCGCCAGTGCGCGTTGTGCCGCTGGAACAGCTCCGTGCCCGGACTACCGCGCCAATGCCTTGCGCAAAAAGTCGCGCTGGAACAGCAGCAGGTTCTCGGCTACGGTCTCGTCGTTGGTCATGTGGGTGATGCCGGTGAGCGGCAGCACGGTGTGTTCACGACCGGCGGCCAGCAACGCGGAACTGAGCCGCAGCGTATTCGCCACGGTCACGTTGTCGTCGGCGAATCCGTGGATGAGCAACAGCGGACGACGCAGGTTCGGCGCGTCCTTGATGAGGCTGTTCTTCTCGTATACGCGCGGATTGAGACCGAGATAGCGTTCAGTGTAATGGGTGTCGTAGAGCGTCCAGTCGGTGGGTGGGGCGCCGGCGCAGGCGGCCGCGAACACGTCGGGGGCGCGCAGCACGGCCAGCGCGGAAAGGAATCCGCCGAACGACCAGCCAATCATGGCCACGCGATCGAGGTCGGGCCGGGGGGCGTCCGCTGCGATCGCCGCCAACGCCTCGGGCAGCGCGCGCACGGCGTCGGTCTGGTCCTCCAATGCGACGTCGGCGAACCGTTCGAACATGGCGTGGTCCCAGGCGAGTCCACGCGCGCCGGTGCCGCGTCCGTCGGCCGCGACGACGATGAAGCCCTGATCGGCCCACCATTGCGCGTCCCAATACATGGACTGCGCGAGCATGACCTCGCGATGCATCGGCCCGCCGTACGGTTTCATCAGCACGGGCAGCGATTCCGCGTGGGCGTATGGGCTACCGGCGGACGGCAGCGTGATCGCCGTCTGGAGACCACGCTTGCCGAGCTGTGTGAACAGGACGTTCGGCGTGAATCCCGGTGTTTCGGCATGGTTCACGATGGTGGCCGATGCGGCATCACCCACCGTATGGATCATGACCGACTTCGCGTCGTGCATCGTACGACCGGACAGCACCACGCCGTCGCCGGCGCGCGACGCAGTCCATACTCCCGGTTCGGGATTCAGCACGACCGGCGTCGCGGATTCGCCGGACGCATCATAGTCGCCGTCGCCATTCGAATCGGCGGCGAACCGGTTGCCGAACCCGTCGGTGTTGGAGGCCTTGGGCGTTTCGATGCCGCGGGAGTCGTCGCGCACCTCCTGCCAATACGAGCCGACGAACTCCTGCCCGGCCGACGGCAACGGGAAGCTCACCACGTCCACGCCACGGGAGTCGCGGGTCGCGCGGGCCAGAACGTCGTGGTCGGTCACATCGAGCACCGACAGCACCTGCCATCCGGCGGGCGTGAACGCATGCCCGTCCACGGCGAGACGCATGGTGTCGGTCTCCTCATCGGGCATGGCGGTGACGAGCCGTCCGTCCGGCGTCCACGACGGGCAGCCGTGGATCAGGTCGAGCCAGTACCTGCTGCCGCTTACGGTCAGCGTGGTCGTAGGCAGCCAGCGGTGGCGTTCCTCCGCGGCGAGCGCGCCGCCGTCCTGTTCGAGCGCGAATCCGTCGAGGATGCCCTGTTGAGAGGCGTATCCGACGCTGGGATTGCTGCCTTCCTTGCCTACCATCAATACCTGGTCGGCGGTCTGCCTGCGGTTCTGTACGAGCAGCAGCGGGTCTCCCCCGCGGCTCCAATGCACATCGGCGAGGTATTCGTATCCGTGACGATCCCACCAGACCTCGGGCAGGTCAACGATGCTGGAATACGCCATGTTGCCGGCACGGTGCTCCGCCGAACCGATGTCGAAGCGGAACAGCCGCACGTCGGCGTTTCTGGTGAGCGCCTGCGGATAGTGGCGCCTCGTGGCGGGCGCGGTCGGGTTCGCCGGGTCGCTGATGTGCCAGACCGGTTCCGGTGATTCGTCCGCGCGTTCGATCAGCAGGCTTTTTGAATCGGGCGACCACCAGAATCCGTCGTATCGGTCCATTTCCTCGCCGGCCGCGAATTCCGCCAGGCCGACGGTCACGTTCGGGTCGTCGTAGACGCCGCAGATGGAGCGTTCGTCGTCCGGGTCACCGTTTTCGCCGATGACGACGAGGTTGATCATACGGCCGGTCGTATAGGCCACCAGTCGTCCGTTCGGAGAGATGCGTGGATTGAGGACCGGTCGGAACAGACGTCCCGGATGGCCGTGCACGGCCATCGCGGAAACGTACCAGGTGTCGCCGAGCTCACGCGTGACGGCGTGGAGTTCGCCGTCGTCGATGGTCACGCGACAGGGGCCCGACGCCGTCGTATCAGCGTCGCCACCGGATTGAATATCGCCGTCGGACTGGATATCACTGATGAATTCTTGGATATCACTGATGAATTCGATGTCTCCGTCGAAGACGATGGTCGTCAGCCATAGACGGCCGCCGACCGTGAACGCCACGCGGTTGCCGGATTCGTTGACGCTGTATGCCACGATGCCATCCGCGGACTCGCGCGCGCGTTCGCGCCGCGCCTTCTCCTCGTCGGGAACGTCGGCGGCGGTCGCGTTCGTCCCGACCGCCGCAAGCAGTTCGCGCGGGTCGGCCAGCAATGTCTCATGATGGGTTCCGGCACCGTCGAACCAGCTCATCCACAGGCATGTGACGTCGTCCTGCGGGCCGCGCGAGCGCAGGAACAGGGCGCGCGCACCGTCGTCGACAACCGTGGCCGTACGTGGGGCGCCAAGCGAGAATCGCAGGGTTCGGGCCTTCGCGCGCGGATATGCGGCGATCGCGGCCGCGATATCGGCAGAGCCTGCCGTTTCGTTGGCGGCATCGGTGGTGATATCGATATTGAACTGATTGGGTTGTGTCATAATCCGTCTGTCCCCGTTCATTACATCTCTCCGGTCGACAAATCCAAATCAACCACAATACCCTAACTTCGGCAACTATGCGATAGTCACCGTCGTTATGGGGAATGACCATTATTGCGTGACCGGGCACACGCATAACGTGACCGGGTACACGTATAACGTGACCGGGCACACCCACACCCAGTCACGCCATCTGAAAAACGTTGAAAAATAAGGGTTTTATCAAGCGCGTGACCGGGTACACCCGCACCCGGTCACACACGCAAGCACCCGGTCACGTGATACGCGCACCTGGTCACGCAACGCATCACGCCCCCTACTCCATATCGAGGGGCTCCTTGCTCGTCGGCGCGGGGAACGCGTCGTCGAGGGCCGCCAGATCGTCGTCGGTCAGCGTGATGTCGCGCGCCGCCCAGTTGGCGAGCACGTGCTCGGCGGTGCCGCTGCGAGGGATGGCGATCATGTCGTCGCGCCGCAGCACGAACGCCAGCAGAATCTGCATGGGCGTGGCCCCGTGCGCGGCCGCCACCTTGCGTACGGCTGCGTTGCCGACCAGACCGCGTCGCAGGCTGCCGGCCTGGGCAAGCGGGCAGTATGCCATCATCGGGACGCCGTGATCATGCATCCAGGGCAGCAGATCGTATTCCACGCCGCGAGACGCCAGATGATACAGGTCCTGGTTCACGGCGCACCGGTCGCCGCCCGGCACGCGGAACAGCTCCTTCATATCGACCGTGTCGAAATTGGAGACGCCCCAGTTGGCGATCAGTCCGTCGGCCTTCGCCGCCTCCATGCAGTCGACGGTCTCGGCGAGCGGAATAGAACCGCGCCAATGCAACAGGTACATGTCGAGATAATCGACGCCAAGACGACGCAGCGACGCCTCAAGACTGCGCCGGAGTTTGCCACGCCCGGCATTATGCGGATACACCTTGGATACGAGGAACAGCCGTTCGCGGTCGTAGCCGTCGATCGCCTCGCCGACCAGCGATTCGGCGCGTCCGTCGCCGTACATCTCGGCGGTGTCGATAAGTCTCACGCCGGCGTCGAGGCCAGCCCTGAGCGCCGCGATCTCCGTGCGCGCGGAACGCCGCCCCTCCCCCAGATACCATGTGCCCATGCCGAGCCGCGGCATCAACGTGCCGTCGTTCAGCCGTACGGTTTCGATGAATGTCATGATTGCCTCCCCTTTTTCGATATTACGGTCTTTCGATACAACTGTCATTCGATATATCCGTCGATATGACGGTCAATGCACCTGCTTGATATGACAAAAGTCGTCAGTCATGAACGCGGACGCTCATGACTGACGACCAGGACGACGGATTCAGGACGATACGGCATGCAACGCCGACGATACGATCAGCCCTGCAGCTTGAAGTTGTTGACCATCTCGTACCATTCGGCGATGCCGCTGTGGTCGTCGGAACCGTGTCCGTTGACTTTGAGCGACTGGAGGATCTCCATGGCGAGCGAGGTGAACGGCGCGGAGACGTTCACACCGTGCGAGGTGTCGAGAGCGTTCTGCAGATCCTTGATGTGCAGGTCGATGCGGAAGCCGGGCGTGAAGTCGCCGTCGAAGATCTTCTGCGACTTCTGGTCCATGACGACGCTGCCGGCCAGGCCGGAGCGGATGGCCTTGTACACGTTCTCCGGGGAGACGCCGGCCTTCTTGGCCAGCGAGTAGGCCTCGGAGACGGCGGCGATGTTCACGGCCACGATCATCTGGTTGGCGAGCTTGGTGATGTTGCCGGCGCCGACGCCGCCGACCAGCGTGACGGTGGAGGCCATGGCGCCGAGCAGCGCCTCGTACTTGTCGAACACGGCCTGCTCGCCGCCGACCATGACGGCGATGGTGCCGTCGATGGCCTTGGGCTCGCCGCCGGAGACCGGTGCGTCGAGGAAGTCCACGCCCTGCTCGGCCAGCTTTTCGGCGAATTCGCGGCTGGCGAGCGGCGCGATGGAACTCATGTCGATGACGGCCTTGCCTTCGGACAGGCCTTCGGCGATGCCGTTCTCGTCGAACAGGGCGCTGCGCACGTGGGGCGAGTTCGGCAGCATGGTGATGACGACGTCGGCCTGTTCGGCGACCTCCTTGCCGCTG
Source organism: Bifidobacterium catulorum (assembly GCF_003129925.1). Taxonomy (GTDB): domain Bacteria; phylum Actinomycetota; class Actinomycetes; order Actinomycetales; family Bifidobacteriaceae; genus Galliscardovia; species Galliscardovia catulorum. The sequence continues at coordinate 5,742 of NZ_QFFN01000004.1, forward strand.
GCGGCGGCGACCGCGCCCGCGGCGACGAGCTCGTCGACCGGGGCCTGGTTGCGGTCGTATGCGATGACGGTGTAGCCGGCCTTGAGCACGTTGTGCGCCATCGGCTTACCCATGATGCCGAGTCCTACGAATCCTACCTTCATGATGGTTTCCTTTGCTGATTGGTTTGTGGTTGGGGTGATGGATGTCATCGTCCGAGGAGGAACGCACGGATGGCGGTCTCCCCGGCGATCGGAATGTTGACGTCGGTGCGGGCGAGGCATTCGTCCAGCGAGGCCGGCGCGGGAATGGCGGGGACCACCAAATCGATGCCCATGTCGTAGACCGCGCCGAGATTGTCCGCACGGCCGCCGACGACGGCGACGACCGGCTTGCCGTGCCGTTTGGCGCGTCGCGCCACGCCTACCGGCGCCTTGCCGTTGGCCGACTGCGCGTCCATACGGCCCTCCCCGGTGATGACCACATCGACGGTGTCCATGACGTCTTCCAGCCCGATGAGGTCGAGCACCGTTTCGATGCCGCTGCGGATCTCCGCGTCGCAGAACGCCGCGAGCCCGGCGCCGAGCCCGCCCGCCGCGCCGGCGCCCGGCAGATCGGCCACGTTCACGCCGGTCGTCGTGTTGACGACGTCGGCGTATCGTCGCATCCATCCGTCGAGCTCGGCGAACCTGCCGGAGGGCAGTCCTTTCTGCGGACCGTAGATGCATACGGCCCCGGACGGCCCGACCAACGGATTCGACACGTCGGTCAATGCGACGAACTCCGTTTGCGCGATACGTGGGTCGATGCCGATCATGTCGATCGATGCGATCGACCGCAGTCCCGCCAGTCCGCAAGGCGCGTCGGCGCCGTCGGCATCAAGGAACCGCACGCCGAACGCCTTGGCCATGCCGGTGCCGCCGTCACTGGTCGCGCTGCCGCCGAGTCCTATATATATGCGGCGCGCACCGGCGTCGATGGCATCGAGGATGATCTGGCCGACGCCGTACGTGGAGGCGTCGAGCGCGTTCCTGCACGTCTGCTCGATGAGCGTGATGCCGCTGGCCTGCGCCATTTCGATGATGGCCGATCCGTCGGCCAGCAGCCCGTATTCGGCGGTCACGTCGTCACCGAGCGGACCACGGACGACGACCTTGCGAATCTCGCCGCCGCAGGCATCGATCACGGCGTCGACGGTGCCTTCGCCGCCATCGGCGATGGGGTATTTCACCACCGAGCAGTCGGGGACGACGCGGCGGACGCCTTCTTCGAGAAGGTCCTCGATGCGTCGGCTGGACGCCGATCCTTTGAAGGAGTCGGAGGCGAGCAGCACCGACGGCGTCCGGCCTGGTTGCGAACTCATGGCCGTCCTCCTTTCATATGATAGTGACGATGATATGACGTGGGCCGATATGGTTCAGTCGAGATATCCGGCTTCGCGCATGGCCTGTTTCATGCCGTCGAGCGCCGCACCGGTCGTTGCCTCGGTAGGCAGGACCGACGGACCGACGTCCATGCCCAGCAGATTGGCCATGTCCTTGGTGGCGGCCGGGAAGCTGGCCGCGTCCTGGGAGAGGCGAATCGGATTGAGGACGAACTGGTCCTTGCGGGAGCCTTCCAGATCGCCGGCGACGAATTTATCGTAGATGCCGCAGACGAGTTCCGGATAGATGTTCGCCGTGGAGCATACGGCGCCGTCCGCACCGCAGCAGAATCCGGCGTAGACGATGGTGTCCTTGCCGGCGAACACCTGGAAGTCGATGTCGGCGGTGCGGCGGACGAGCTCCTGCAGGTTGGTGATGTTGCCGGAGGAGTCCTTGATGCCGACGATGTTTTCCACGTCGTGGGCGAGCCTGACGATGACGTCGAGCGAAATCGGATAGCCGGCCAGTCCGGGGTTGTTGTAGATGAGCACGGCCGTGTCGGGGACCGCTTCGGCGATGGCACTGAAGTGGTTGTAGAGGGCCGGCTGCGTGGGCGTGATGAACATCGGCTGGAGCACCGAGATGGCGTCGATGTCGAGTTCTGCGGCGCGGCGGGCCAGTTCCACGCACTGGCTGGTGCGGATGTGACCGACGCCGAACATGACGGGCACGCGACCGGCTGCCTCGTCGATGATGGCCTGGGTGGCTTCGAGCATCTCGTCGTCGGAGAACATGTAGAACTCCGAATTGGAGCCGAAGGCGAGGATGCCGTCCACGCCGTGTTCGATGACGTGGCTCACCTGTTCACGCAGGCGGGGGATGTCGATGGCACCGTCGCGCTCGTTCTCCACGGGCATGAGGATCGGCACGAAGATGCCTTTGAATGCATTGACGTTGATGGGATGCGACATGGGAGGAATTCCTTTTTTGTCTTATCGGACCAGGGCCGGGCGCTTGCCGTCGAACTTCCAGCCGGGGATGAGGTACTGCATGCCGACGGAGTCGTCGCGCGTGCCGCAGTTGTTGTCCACGTACAGCTGATGCGCCTTGAGCACGGCCTCACGGTCCACCTCGACGCCGAGTCCGGGCACGTCGCGAGGCACGGCGATTTCGCCGTTTTCAATCTTCGGCGGGTTCTTGGTGAGGAACTGGCCGTCCTGCCAGATCCAGTGGGTGTCGCAGGCGTTGTAGTTGCCCGGCACCGCGGCGCCGCACTGGGCCACCATGGCCAGCGAGATGTCGAAGTGGTTGTTGGAGTGCACGCCCCAGGTGAGGTCGAAGTCGTGGCACAGCTGGGCCACACGCACGCAGCCCTGCATGGTCCAGAAGTGCGGGTCGGCCAGCGGGATGGTCACGGAATCCAGCCGGATGGCGTTCTTCATCTCGCGCCAGTCGGTGTCGCACATGTTCGTGGCCGTGGCCAGGCCGGTGATACGGTGGAATTCGGCCATCACCTCGCGGGCGGAGAAGCGGCCCTCCGCGCCGCACGGATCCTCGCAGTAGGCGAGGATGCCGGTCATGTCCTTGCAGATGTCCACGGCCTCGTCAAGCGACCAGGCGCCGTTCGGGTCGAGGTCCATGCGGCTGTTCGGGAAACGCTTCTTCAGCGCCTTGATGGCCTCGATCTCCTCGTGGCCGTCGAGCACACCGCCCTTGAGCTTGAAGTCCTTGAAACCGTAGCGCTCGTATGCGGCCTCGGCCTGGGCCACGATGGCCTCCGGGGTCAGCGCCTCCTCACGGCGGATGCGTCCCCATGCATCGGAGTTGTCATCGTCGTGGATGTACGGCAGGTCGGTCTTGTTGCGGTCGCCGATGTAGAACAGGTAGCCGAGGAAGCGCACGCTGTCGCGCACCTGGCCTTCGCCGAGCAGCGCGGCGACCGGCAGGCCGACATGCTTGCCGACGATGTCGAGCAGCGGGGCCTCGACGGCGGTCTGCACGTGCACGGTGGTGCGCAGGTCGAAGGTCTGATTGCCGCGGCCGCCGGCGTCGAGGGCCGCGTACTTGTCGTGAATGGAACGAATGATGTTCTTGTAGTCGAAGATGGACTTGCCGATCACCATCGGCTTGACTTCCTCAAGCACCTCGGTGATCTTCTTCGAGCCGGGGACCTCGCCCACGCCTTCGACGCCTTCGGAATCCGTGAGGATCACGATGTTGCGGGTGAAGAACGGGGCGTGGGCGCCGGACAGGTTGAGCAGCATGCTGTCGTAGCCGGCGACCGGGTAGACTTCCATCTTTTCGATAGTGGGGACCGTCATGGTATTCGCTTTCTTGTCGTTGCGGTTATGTCGTTGTGGTTGTTCTTTGTGATCGCTGATTGTTTGCGGTTCCGGTCAGCGCGCCATCGCGGGACGGTGCGGATCGTACTGCCATCCGGGGATATAGCACTGCATTCCGCGGGCGTCGTCGCGCGTGCCGCAGTTGTTGTCCACGTACAGCCGGTGCGCGGCTTCGAGCTTCGCGCGGTCGATCTCGACGCCGAGTCCGGGGACATCGCGCGGCACGGTCACGCAGCCGTCCTCGAATTCGGGGGCCTTGGTGCCGAGGAACTGGCCGTCCTGCCACATGTAATGCGTGTCGCAGGCGTTGATGCGCCCCGGTGCGGCGGCCGCGGCCTGCGCCACCATGGCCAGAGAGATGTCGAAGTGGTTGTTGGAGTGCACGCCCCACGTCATGTCGAGGTCGTGGCACAGCTGGGCCACACGCACGCAGCCGGTCATCGTCCAGAAATGCGGGTCGGCCAGCGGGATGGTCACGGAATCCAGCCGGATGGCGTTCTTCATCTCGCGCCAGTCGGTGTCGCACATGTTCGTGGCCGTGGCCAGGCCGGTCCGCCGGTGGAACTCCGCCATGGTCTCTCGCGAGGAGAAGCGTCCCTCCGCGCCGCACGGGTCCTCCACGTAGGTGAGTGTGCCTTCGAGCCCGCGGCACAGCTCCACGGCCTCGTCAAGCGACCATGCGGCGTTCGGGTCGATGGTGATACGCGCCTCGGGGAAGCGTTCCTTCAGCGCCTTCACCGCCTCGATCTCCTTGGCCGGCTCGAACACGCCGCCCTTGAGCTTGAAGTCGTGGAATCCGAAACGCTCCTGGGCCGCCTCGGCCTGGCGTACGATAGCGTCGGCGTCGAGCGCCGGTTCGCGGCGGATGCGTCCCCACGCATCGGAATCGTCGTCATCATGCAGGTACGGCATATCGGTTCTGCGGTAGTCGCCCACATAGAACAGGTAGGCGAGGAAGCGCACGCGGTCGCGCACCTGACCGTCGCCGAGCAGTGCGGCCACCGGCACGCCGAGATGCTTGCCCAGCAGGTCGAGCATCGGGGTCTCCACACCGGTCAGCACGTTCGTGACCTTCTTGAAGATCTGCGCGTGGGCGGTCTCGGCACCGGTGCCTCCGGCCGCGCCGGCGACCTGCCGTTCGAGCATGGCGCGACACCGCTGCACCACGTCCTTGTATTCGCTCACCGAACGTCCCTCGACCAGCGGGATGCACGCCTCCAAACGCTTCGTGATCACCTCGCCTCCGGGAACCTCCGCCACGCCGGTCAGACCATCGCTGTCCGTCATAACGACGATGTTACGGGTGAAGAACGGTTCATGCGCACCCGCCAGATTCAACAGCATGCTGTCGTATCCGGCGACCGGAATGACTTCCATAGTCGTGATAGTGGGAAGCATATCCCCTCCAATCCTTGATTTTCCGGACTTCATTGTGTGGTTTAGAAAACGTTGTGTACTTCAATTATGGGAACTCCACGTCGTCTACGCCATATTCCAGATGCTCGAAACCACGGCGGGTTCGCGAACCGAAAATGTTCTCCGTACCATACCCATGGTTTATATTGGTATGCAACGGCCCGGCGACGCGACGATCCGGCGACGCAGTAGCCGGACACATAAGCAACGGCCGGACGCATAAGGAGGGGCAATGGACATCGATCCGCAGATCGCCGAAACCATCGTGTCGAACATCAAAGGCGTGATACGGCACGAGATCAACCTGTTCGATACGAGCGGCACGATCATCGCCAGCACCGACAAATCCCGCGTCGGCACCTCGCACGACGGCGCCCGGCTGGCCGTCGAGACCAAGCAGACCGTGTCCATCGACGACGAGCATCAGTTCGAAGGCGCCCGCAACGGCATCAACGTGCCCGTGCTGTTCAACGGCTCGGTCGTGGCCGTCATCGGCATCACCGGCCGCCGCGAGGAGGTCGAGCCGTTCGGCAACGTCATCAAGAAGATGACCGAGATATTGATCCGCGAGAATCTCGAACAGATCACCCGATTCGACCAACGCATGATGACCGCCAACCTCATCAACATGCTGACGCTGCGGCAATACGACGCCGGATTCGTGAACTATCTGGCCTCGGCGTTGAACATCGACCTCGGCCGCCGACGACTGGCCGCCGTCGGCCGGTTCGTCGGTGCCGGCGCGGCCGTCACAACCGGCGACGGCCTGCACGCCATATTCCAGACGCGATGCGGCGGCCTCGAACACAGCATGTTCTCCGTCACCGCGCGCGAGGCCTGCCTGTTCCTCGACGACGCCGACGTGCCCGACCCCATCGCCTTTCTCGGCGACATCCAAGCGGACGTCTCCAAGACGTTCCACCGGCAGATGAGCTTCGGCGTCGGAAGGCCGACCGACCAGGCGGATTCGTACTGGCGCAGCTACGGCGAGGCGTGCCGCACGGTCGACTGGCTGCTGTTCTCCCATCAGAAAAACGTGAGCAGCTACGACGACCTCGACTACGGCATGTTCATCTCGTCGATTCCCGGCGATGACGCCGAACGATTCGTCGCGCACGTGTTCGAAGGCCTCGACGACCATGAGATCGACGACTTCCATACGACGTTCGACGCATACACGCGGCACAACGGCAGCATCATCCACGCGGCTGAGGACCTGTTCCTGCACAAGAACACGCTGCAGAACCGACTCAACAAGATCGCGCGCAAGACCGGTTACAATCCGCGCGTCCTCAAGGATTATTCGGTGCTCGACGCCGCCTTCACACTACGCGACTACCTCGCCTTCAGGCAGGCATGACGAATGTTGACGAATGTTGACGAATGCCGTGATGCGACGGCTGCGACGGCACACGCGACGCATGCAACGCCTGCGACGCCTGCGACGCCGTAAGCGCCGCGCATCATGGCATTCGTCCCCGCATAAGGAAAACCGCCGGCCGGGTGGCAGTCCCGGTCGGCGGCAGGAAGGGAAATGGTCAGGTAAGTCCTATAGGCGGCACATCACGGGGCACATCACGGTTGCACATACAGCCATGCATCACAGCCCTGCGCATCGCACAGCCATGCATCACACAGCCCTGCGCCACGTTCACGCGCCACGTTCACGCGCCCACATCACGGCAGGAACACGCCGGTCACCACACCGAACGCCACCACCACGACGTTGATCGCCCACAGTTTGAGCCACGAGAACTTGATGTGCTGGTCGATGGTGATGCCCGCCAGATCGGTGGCGATGTACAGCTGCGGCTGCGCGATCACGGAGATCATCGAGCCGAAGTTCATGAACAGCGTGGCGATCACGACCTCGGCCGGCACACCGTACTTCGCGGAGAACGAGATGACGAGCGGCATCAGCGCATAGAACCACGTGTCGTTGGTGAACAGCAGCATAAGCGGCGTGCTGAACAGCGCGATGATGATGTACACGTAGGGTCCGATCTGCGAGGGGACGACCGCCATCATGGCCTGCACCATGGCCTCAAGCATGCCGCTTTCCTGCATCACGCCCACGACCACGCCGGACAGCAGCACGGCCGGAGCCACGGGGAACAGCGATGCGGCGTACTTCTTCAGCAGCTTCGTCTGCTGCCCTAGGTCGCGGAAGTTCAGCGCGAGCGCCGTCACCAGACCGAACGCGAACACGTAGTACTGCGGGATCGTTTGGAACACGATGAGCGTGAAGATGAGGAACGCGGTGAGCAGCAGGTTCACCCAGAACATGTTGTGGCGCGTCAGTTCGGTGTCCTTGAACTGGGCGAGCAGCTCCTCGTTGCTCACCGCCACCTCGCCCTGATGCTTCCTGCGGGCGCGCAGTCCGAAATACACGGCCACGGCGATGAGCACCACGATCATGAACGCCTGGATCGGCACAAGCTTGATGAACAGGTTCGTCGACGCGCCGGGCGTATCGGTCAGGGTGGCGGCACGCAGGATCTTCGGGTTCCACGGCGTGTTGCACATGATGAGGATCGCCACGCTGATGAGGAACGGCAGCACACGACGGTCGATGTCGAACTTCTCGTACAGCGGCAGCATCAACGGCACGGTGATGAGGAACACGGACGTGATGGAGCCGTCGAGTTCGACGATGCACGCCACGATCACGGTCAGTATGCAGATCACCGGCGCCGAGATTTTCACGCGTTTCATGATGGCCTTGACGATGTCGTCGAACAGGCCCGTGTCGGCCATGAGCATGAAGTACGGCAGGGAGAACATCATCATCAGGGTGATGTCCGATGTCTTGCCGATGCCTTTCTCGACCCATTCGCCTATCGTGCCGACGCCGGCCAGCGAACCGGTGTTGATGAACAACGCGATCAGGCCCGCCACCAATGGAATCATGGTGAAGGCGAGCAGGATGCTCATCTTCTTCTTCAGCAACACGACGGTGATGACGATCATCGTCGCAAAGCCGAGTATGGCGAGATAGATGTTCACGTGATACTCCTTCAAGCAGATATCGGTTTGGATCGTGCGGTTCGTCTGCGGCGCCATAGTCGCCGGGACCGGTCGTCCCGTCATCGGGGCACGATCCGTATTCTGGTATGCACACGTTTTCTACTTACAGAATGCTCGTAGGCAAACGTTGGCACAACGGCCCGAAGAACATCGTTGAAGGGTGGAGAATTGGTATATGGCACATAGTCACCGAATTTTGTCGTCATTACGATGGGGAGCACACGGCGATGCCGAACCGTCCCCCAGCCACCTTCATCATCATTGGTGGCATATCGCATCCGATGGCGGAGCGCAAACGGCACAGGGGATGCATCGCGATTCGGAAAGGACGACAAGAATGATCAGACCTGCAACTGCGGCGGATCTCAAGGCCGTATACGAAATCGTCAATGAATCCAGTGACGACGATTTGAACTTCCAGATGTTCGCGCAGACATACGTCAGTCAGTTGGAGACCATCGAACGCAAGCTCGGCGTATGCGAGGAGAACGGCGAGGTCATCGGATTCGTCGGGATTCTATGCACGTGGCAGCTGCATATCGGCGAGCGCGTGGCCGAGACGAAGGAGCTGGTCGTGGCGAAGGCGCATCGCGACCACGACGTGCGCGAACAGTTGCTGACATGGGCCGAGAACGTGGCCCGGGACGCCGGCTGCGGCAAGATCACGATGTGCTCGCGGGTGGCGCACGCCGACAGTCATGTGTTCTATGAGGAGAACGGGTTCGTCAAGACGTACTACCGCTTTGACCGCGATCTGTAGGGGCGGGGAGTTTCGCGCGTGACCGGGCACGCGTATATGTGACTTGGTACACCTGCACCCAGTCACGCCATCTACAAAACGTTGCAAAATAAGGGATTGTGGACGTGCGTGACTCGGCATACCTGCACCCGGTCACGCATGTGATGCACCCGGTCACACACGTAATACCCCCAGTCACACATGTGATGCACCCGGTCGCGGGGGTGATGCACCTGGTCACACATGTGATGCACCCAGTCACGCCCTGATTGCGTTCGCAACACGCCGATGCCAGCACGTACGCGGCATACCATCACGCCCGCAAACGCCTGCAATACCAATGAAATCGTCAATCCCCCATGCCATAACGAACATTGTGGATAACGTTCCTGTCATCCACATTTTTTGCGATTATTCGATTTCGGCACCATAGTCATGCGCAAACCCGTACGCTCATGGCATGAACACCCATCAACCACCGTCCGGCACGACAATCGCCCGCAACTACCTCGCCCGCTCGCTGGTCGAAACGCAGCTACGCACGTTGCAACGCTGTCATGAATACAATGCGCGCGCCATCGCACGCCGGCAGATCGTATACGCCGGCGTCACCGCCCTGAAATTGTGCCGATTGGAGACGCCGTTGACGTCGCGTCTCACCAACAATGAGTTCTGTATCGCGTATATCGGGCGCAACAACCGTTCCCATCGGCAGCGCACCGGTCATCTGCGATGGAATTTTCGCGCGACCTCCGACACAGGCGACGCGAACAAAATCGACAACGCACGGAATACGCCTGGCATGGGTATGATGGCCAACGCGACCAGCACAATAGGCACAATCGGCACAGTCAACGCAACCAACACAATCGCGACGAACTCAACGAATACAACGAATACGACGGGGTCTCCTACGGCCGGACCGTCAACGCAACGGCATGACGGCATCGTCACGACCATCCCCGGCGCGCCGAATATTCGGATTCCATGGAACGGCGACGTCATAGTATGCACGCATCCGTTGACGACGTGGGCGATGATGTCGCCGTATCTCAGCCAAGTGGAGGTCATCGTGCTCGCCGACGCCATGATCCGCGGGACCGCCAGCGACATCCAAGTCACGAAAGACGACATCGTACGGTTTCTTCGGCAAGTGGATTTTCCCGGCAAAACGAAATGTTCCGCGACCTTGCCGTTTCTCGACAACGTCACCGATTCTCCGATGGAAGCGCGAACGGTGTTGGCGCTGTTGGGCGACGGCCTGCCCAGACCGGAGACGCAGTGGACGATGTATCTTCCCGAATTGCGGACGGTCGCAGTGGTCGATATGGCATATCCGGATGCGAGGACAATCATCGAATACGACGGTGACGCGCATCGTGTTGACAAACAACAGTATCGACGAGACGACAGGAAGCGGCAAGCATTCCGCGCGCACGGATATACGGTAATCGTGGTGTTTGCGGATGATGTGGCGACCGCGGCAGGACGACGGTCGTTGACACGGCGGGTGGCGCAGGCGTTGGGTGTGCCAGTCACCGGCCGGCCATTGCCGCAATATGCGGCGTTATCGAATGACAGGCGCTTGGCCGAGCAGCGTGATCGACAGCGACGATGCCGGAATCGACGTCGACGTCGAGGAGGAGCATAGCGACACGTGACCGGGTGCACGACCTACGTGACCGGGTGCACGCATACCGGGTCACGCATCTGCAAAAACCCTTATTTTTCAACGTTTTTCAGATGACGTGACTGGGTGCACGTACACCCAGTCACACAATGACGCGCCCAGTCACACAATGACGCACTCAGTCACACACCCTCACCGCCCCAGTAGCGGGAGCGGCGAGGATAATCAACGACATAGGCTCATACGCAAGGGCTCACTGGACAAAGGCACTAGTCCACCAGCCCTCCAGCCCATCAGACCGCTGAGTGAACGCTCACTGCACCTGGGCGCGGGCGATCTTGCCGGTGAAGGAGTTGGCCTCGTCGGCGTCCTTCACACCGTCCTTGTTCCAGGAGAACATGGCGCGCAGCTTCGGGCCAACGGTCTCGATGCGCTCGTTGGAGTACTTCTCCTGCAGCTCCTTGAAGTGCGGGGCGCCGGCGTCCTGGTCGTCGATGAACTCCTTGGCGAAGGAGCCATCCTGGATGCGGCCCAGGTGGTATTCCATGCGCTTGCGGCAGTCCTCGTTGATGACCGTGTTCGTGTAGTCACCGTACTGGGCGGTGTCGGAGCAGGACCAACGGGCCTTGTTGAGGCCACCTTCGTTCATCAGGTCGACGAGCATCTTCAGCTCGTGGCAGACCTCGAAGTAGGCGATCTCCGGCTGGTAGCCGGCGTCGGTGAGGACCTCGAAGCCCATCTCGACGAGCTTGTTGACGCCGCCCATGAGCACGTTCTGCTCGCCGAAGAGATCGGTCTCGGTCTCCTCCTTGAACGTGGTCTTGATGGCACCGGCGCGCAGGGCGCCGAGGGCCTTCGCATAGGCCAGGGTCAGCGCCCAACCGTCACCGCGCGGATCCTGCTCGACGGCCACGACCACCGGGACGCCACGGCCGGCGGCGTACTCACGACGCACGATGTGGCCCGGGCCCTTCGGCGCCACCATGAAGACCGGATGATCCTCGGTGGGCTTGATGTAGCCGTAGTGGATGTTGAAGCCGTGGGCGAAGGCGACGGCCGCGCCCTCCTTGATGTTGGGCTCGATGTCGTTGGCCCAGATCGTGCGCTGGTACTGGTCGGGGGCGAGAATCATGATGACGTCGGCCTCGGCGGAAGCTTCGGCCACGGACTTGACCTCAAGGCCCTGCTCCTTGGCGAACTGGACCGACTTGGAGGTCGGGCGCAGGCCGACGACCACGTCGACGCCGGAATCGCGCAGGTTCAGCGCGTGGGCGTGACCCTGGGAACCATAGCCGATGATGGCGACCTTCTTGCCCTGCAGAACGGAGAGGTCACCGTCGTTTTCATACCAGATCTGTGCAGCCATTAAGCACTCCTTTAACTTGCGTGCCATGCCGGCCGTCATGGTCGACGGATCGGCAACGGCACACGGTGTTGTGTGGTTGCGCATTATGCATCGCATTCGTTGTGTACGGCACGCATGTTGCGCGTTTGGGAGCCCGGGCACCGGCCCAGACATTCTCAAGCGTGGCGGGATTGTGTCCCGCAGACTGCCACCATCCTACCGATAATGTCGCGTGCGTCACATCCGCGTCCACAACGTGGGCGATTAGGTGGCTACCTAATTCACGAATCGTCAGATACGGCGACATCAAACGTTTGACATTGGCGTATCTGACGATTCGTGAATACAAAAATCCCGATGTTCCGGCCAAAGCCGGAACATCGGGATTTAAATATTATTAATAATTAATCACTGAACCTGGGTACGAGCGATCTTGCCGTTGAAGGACTCGGCCTCGTCCTGATCCTTGGCCGGGCCGTTGTTCCAGGAGAACATGGCGCGAAGCTTCGGGCCGACGGTCTCCAGGTGCGGGTGGGAGAACTCCTCCTGCAGCTTCTTGAACTTCGGGGCGCCGGCGGCCTGATCGTCCATGAACTCCTTGGCGAAGGAGCCGTCTTGAATGCGCTTGAGCTGGTACTGCATGCGCTTCTTGGTCTCCTCGGTGATGACCGTGGAGGTGTAGTCGCCGTACTGGGCGGTGTCGGAGCAGGACCAACGGGCCTTGTTCAGACCACCCTCGTTGGCGAGGTCGACGAGCATCTTCAGCTCGTGGAACACCTCGAAGTAGGCGATCTCCGGCTGGTAGCCGGCCTCGGTCAGCACGTCGAAGCCGAGGTCGCACAGGTGGTTGATGCCGCCCATGAGCACGTCCTGCTCGCCGAAGAGATCGGTCTCGGTCTCCTCCTTGAACGTGGTCTTGATGGCGCCGGCGCGCAGGGCGCCGAGGGCCTTGGCGTAGGCCAGGGTGATGGCCCAACCGTCACCGCGAGGATCCTGCTCGACGGCCACGACCACCGGGACGCCACGGCCGGCGGCGTACTCACGACGCACGATGTGGCCCGGGCCCTTCGGCGCCACCATGAACACGGGGTGATCCTCGGACGGCTTGATGTAGCCGTAGTGGATGTTGAAGCCGTGGGCGAAGGCCAGAGCGGCACCCGGCTTCAGGTTCGGCTCAATGTCCTTCTTGTACACGGCGGCCTGGTACTGGTCAGGCAGCAGGATCATGACGATGTCGGCCTCGGCGACGGCCTCCGGCACGGACTTGACCTCAAGGCCCTGCTCCTTGGCGAACTCCACGGACTTGGAGGTCGGGCGAAGGCCGACGACCACGTCGACGCCGGAATCGCGCAGGTTCAGCGCGTGGGCGTGACCCTGGGAACCGTAGCCGAGGATGGCCACCTTCTTGCCTTCGAGCACGGACAGATCGGCGTCCTTCTCGTACCAGATAGTTGCTGCCATGATTGGCACTCCTTTTATGTTTGGTGATTACCGAGCGTTGGACGTCCGGCAATCGGTTGAGATTGCTGACGGCCTTCGGCGAGAAGGATTGTGTCCTAGACGTTGAAAGTCATCGATCACTGGGAACTATTTCTAGTCCCCCGACGCCCGGCGTAAAAGCCGGCGTCCAAATATTGAATATTGAGTTTTCGTATCGCGGATGGCGGCGTTGTGGTCCATCATCCGCGCCGTGTTCATTCGACCATTGCCGGATGAACGCAAGCTGAATTTCACCGAAGAAATCAGTGAACTCCGCCGATGTGAGAGGCCGAGACCTCTGCGGGGCGACTGCTCCCCTCAGACCGCCTTCGGCGGCCAGCTCCCCTCAGCGAGGGGAGCCAAGACATACACCAATGCGAGCGCGATCCATCGAGCGCGACGATGAGACTTGGAACTTGACTTCACTTGGTGAAGTCAACGTTCGTGCTGAGGCTTCACCAAGGAACAGTCCAGTGGACTGTTCCCGAAGCCGAAGGAAGCGCGATCCATCGAGCGCGACGATGAGACTTAGGACTTGACTTCACTTGGTGAAGTCAACGTTCTTAGTCTCATGGCACGACAGCACGGCCACGAGGCAGCACACGGCCATGACGCCGAGGTACAGACCCACGGAATGCACGCCGAAGTGGCTGGACAGCCAGGTGGCGATGGTCGGCACGAAGGCGGCGCCGACGATGGCGGCGAGGTTGTAGCCGATGCCGGAACCGGAGTAGCGCACGTTGGCGTCGAACAGTTCGGGCAGGAACGCGCCGATCGGGCCGAAGGCGGTGCCCATCAGGGCGAAGCCGACGCACAGGAACACCATGTTGGCGAAGAAGTTACGCTGGCCTACGATCTGGCCGTTGAGCAGGAACGGGAACAGGGCGGCGAACACGACGAGCAGCACGGAGGAGGTGACGATCACGCGCTTGCGGCCGAACTTGTCGGCGTTCACGCAGGAGATCACGATGAAGGCGGCGAACACGCAGATGGCGATCATCAGCATGAGCAGGTACTCCTGGTTGGAGAAGCCGAGGCCGCCGCCGCCCTCGCCCTGGGCCTTGGTGCCCCAGGCGAGCGACCACGTGGCGAGCGTGTAGAACAGCGTGTAGGTGACGGCGACGAGGAACGTGGCCTGCAGGACCTGACGCCAGCTCTTCCTGAACACTTCGGTGAGCGGGGACTTGACGACCTTCTTCTGCTCCTGGGCCATGCGGAAGATCGGGGTCTCCTCCATGTGGACTCGCACGACGAGGCCGATGATCACGAGGATGGCGCTCAGCAGGAACGGCACACGCCAGCCCCAGGCGAGCATGGCGGCGGAGTCGTTGAAGGATTCGAGCACGAAGTAGGTGCCGTTGGAGAGGAAGAAGCCGATCGGGGCGCCGAGCTCCGGGAAGGAGCCGTAGAGGGCGCGCTTGTTCTCGGGCGCGTTCTCGGTGGCGACCAATGCGGCGCCGGACCATTCACCGCCCAGGCCGATGCCCTGGATGAAGCGCAGCAGGCAGAGGATCGCGACGGCGGCGATGCCCCACGTGCTGTAGGTGGGCAGGCAGCCGATGAGGAACGTGCCGACGCCCATCGTCATCAGCGAGACGACCAGCGTGGTCTTGCGGCCCATGCGGTCGCCGAAGTGGCCGAACACCAGGGAGCCAAGCGGGCGGGCGATGAAGGCGATGGCGAAGGTCAGCAGGCTCATCAGCAGGGCGACGGTCGGGTTCGCCTTGTCGGAGAAGAAGATGTGCGGGAAGTAGTTCGCCGCGGCGGTGCCGTAGGCGTAGAAGTCGTAGAACTCGATGGCCGTGCCGACCATGGAGGCGGCGATGACGGTTTTGACGGAGTCACGCGCCATCGTTTTGAGTTTGCTATCAGTCGTAGCCTCGACTGCTGCTGTCATTTCTCTAATCTCCTGTGTAGTCCGTGAATCTTCTGTTCGGGGGCCAACGGTTTCTCTCTGCAAGCGGCCGTCCGTCCGATTCCCGGGTTTCTCAGTTTCTTGAGTTATCTTCCGCCGTTCGTTTTGTCATTCCGTATATCGGATCACGACGTGCGACATGAAAAAAGCCCCGCTTTTGGCAGGGCTCAAAACTGGATTTTGTCTGTTTCGGACCCCGCCATGTTGGCGGGATCGAACAGCGAAAATGCCGAATCAGTCCGCCAACGAGGACGGAATAATAATTCGGCGGGACTCAGCAACAAATGCGTTGTTCAGCTTGGTTGCGGTCATTCCGTTCATCGTGGCGAACCTCCCTTCGGTATCGAAGTCTTATATCTCATCGGGCCTTTCGACCCGAACCACTTGAGAAGATAGGCGCGGGCCGGGGCATACGCCAATCGACGGCCACTATGTGGACATGCCATATTCGTGTTACGTGCGGTTCATGTTGACGGCGGCCGGTCTGGTGTCGCGACTTAGGGAGAGATGACCGCCGAATCGTTGAAATCCGCAATCATGACGCCCAAATTGTCGAAAACAGGGGTTGTTTGCGACGATTTCAGGGGTACGATTGCGGATTTCGACGATTTCAGGGGCATCGTCACGCCACGACGGGCGGGTTGTTGAGCAGGTCGTCGGTGTGGTGTTCGCCGGCGGCGTCGGTCCACGTGAGGCTGGCGATCGGCGTGGCGTTGTCGACGCCGAGGCCGACGCCCGGCTCGAACCGCAGTTCGGCGGATGTGGCCGCGTCGCGCCAGACGAACGTGATCGCGGCGTCGGATTCGGTCCTGTATGAGAACACGCCGTTGAACGCCGGCAGTTCGTTGCGGAATCGGCACAGGGCGTTGAGCGCCTGCACGACCGGGCGTTCGAGCTGTTCGTCGACTTCCGCGGTGGAATAGTAGTGGCGGTTGATGTCGCGACCGACGTTGGTGCGGTGCAGAAGCTCCATGTCGTTCGCGCCGGCGAGCGCGCCGACGTAGTACACCTGGGGCACGCCGGGCACGAAGAACTGGACGGCACGGGCGGCGATGTAGTGCTGGTCGTTGCAGCCGAGCGCGGAATAATACGTGGAGTTGACCTGGTAGAGGTCGAGGTTGCTGGCGGCGGCGCCGGTGGCGGCCTGTGATTCGCCGTTCGTGTTCGCGTGGATGGTGTTGACGAGGTTGTCGACGTCCTCGTCGGGCACAAGGCCCTTGAGGCTGCGGTCGAGCTGGTCGGAGCCAATGTCGATGACGCCGATGCCGTCGTGGGTGTCAAGCACGGTGCATGCGTTGTTCGGGCGGACGTCGACCCAGTGGGCCACGGCGTCGGTGCGGCCGGTGAAGATGGCGTGCAGCAGAAGCGGGGGCAGGGCGAAGTCGTAGACGCGGTCGACCTTGGACGCGATCTCGACCTGCTTCTTGTAATACGAATGCACTTCGATCAGCGTTTCGAGGCCGCGTTTGGCGCCCTCCTCCTTGATGCGTTCGATGAGTCCGAACGTCTTGGGGGTCATGAAGCAGCTGGAGTGGGGCTCCTTGGCGCCGTATCCGACGGCGTCGAGGCGGATGAAGCTGACGTTGGATTCGGCAAGACGGTCGAGGATGGACGTCAGATAGGCCCAGCCTTCGTCCGAGTCGGTGTCGATGTCGACCTGCTGCGGCGTGAACGTGGTCCATACGAGCCGGGTCTTGCCACCCCACGTGTAGTGGGTGAACGGCAGGCCCGGGCGCGGGCGGTAGATGCCGGCGAGCTCCTCTTCGGTGGCGCCGTCGGGGAAGACGCTGCTCATGGTGAGGAACATCTTGTGGTACGGACTGTTTTCACCGTTCTTCATGACGTCCTGAAACTGCTCGGATTCCCAGCTCATGTGGTTGACGATGGTGTCGACCATCACGTCGTGCGTGCGGGAGAGGTCGGTGACGTCGTCCCAGCTGCCGAGGCGGGGGTCGACCTTGGTGTGGTCGACGGGGTCGAAGCCGGCGTCGGCGCCGTCGAACGGCGTGAAGAACGGGAGGATGTGCACACCTTCGTAGGCTCCCTTGAAGCGCGTGCGGAGGATGTCGGTCATGGATGCGAGCGTGCCGTCGCCGAGACGATCGGCGTAGGTGATCATCTGGACTTTGTTTTTCATGGGGCCTCCTTGCCTGTTCCGTCGTGTTTCACCGACGGTATCCACTATATCGAACCGGTTCGATATCGTCAAACGTTGAACACGCCCACGCGGTCCGTCGCGGTCCGGCACGAGGCCGCACGGCATTGGGCATGGGGGGATGAGGAAACAGCGTCAGCGGGTGGTGTCGCCTTGGACCAGCGTGACGGGAATCAGATCGCAGGAGGCGGCGACGACCGGCGACGACGCCTCGGGCAAAGAGCCGGCGACGACCGGCGAGGCGGAAGGAACCGAGCCCGCACCGTGCGCATCGGCGTCGTTCTCCGCGGCGATGGCATCCCGCATGCGTTCGACAAGATGGTCGGCGATGGCATCGAGGTTCTGACGGATCACGGTGAGCCTCATGCCGGCCAATCCCGCGGCGGCCGTGCCATCGTAGGCGATGATCTGGAGATCCCGAGGAATGTCTCGCCCATCGGCGAGGGCGATGCGCACGCAATGCGCGGCGGCCAAATCCGGCGCGATGATCGCGTCGGCATCCGGGAACCGGCGCACAGCCTCCTCGGCGGCCTGCTCGAACAACGACAGGTCGCTCACCTGTTCGACAGTCACGTAGTCGCAGCGGATGCCGGCGTCGGCCAGATCGCGCTCGAAGGTGCGGTGGTACCGGACCGTGGGGAATGTGGTGTCGTCGGGATCCGTCACGGCAGACATCACCGATGCGAAGCTCTCGCCGTTAGGCCCGCCCGCCTCCGACGAACCGGCGAGGTCGTGGAACTGCGAGCGCGGTCCGCCGACTTCGACGACGTGGCGCACGCCGGTGTCGATGAACCGTCGCGCAGCGAGATGCGCGCCGGTCACGTGGTCGGAGCAGACGCTGGGGATGTTCCCGCCGAGGAACCGGTCGAACGCCACGATGGGCCGGCCGATGGACTCCCAGTAGGCGGGCGGCTGGCTGGTGTGCGAGCCGATGATGATGCCGTCCATGGTGCGGCGTTTGAGCATGTCGATGTATTCGGTCTCGCCGCGGTCCTGGTCGGCGGTGGAACACAGCATCATGCGCAGGCCGGACCGGTGCAGGCGCCGCTGGAGGGCGGCGACGAGCTGTGCGAAGAACGGGTGGGCCACGGTCGGCACGGTCACGCCGATGAGGTTCGTGCGCCCCTGGGAGAGGCTGCGCGCCAGATCGTTGGGCACATAGTGGAGTTCGGCCATGGCCGCCTCGATGCGGGCGCGGGTCTCGTCGGCCACATAGCCGTTGCCGTTCACCGTCAACGAGACGGTGCTGAGCGACACCCCGGCCCGCTTCGCCACGTCCCGCATTCCAACCATCCGCCGCCTCCTCACATATTGCCGTGCCACCGTGCCGCGCGGGGCGGCCGTTCGATTCGTCACCCATCGTAGCCGATGGCGTCGCACGGACGGTGGCCGGCAGGCGTCGTCCCGGCGGCGCGGCCTACAGCTCGTAGGCGAAGGCCTCCCAAGGGGAGAGCTTGCCGAACAGCAGGTCGGCGGCGGTCTCCTCGGCCGGATAGGTGCTGATGAGGATGCGGTCGGCGCTCACGCCGCCAAGCGTGGTGCCGGAAAGCCCCAGCCCCAGCATGTCGGCGGTTTCGGCGGGAATCTTCGCGCCCGAACCCGACATGTTCACCACCACGACGATCCGCCTCTCGCCGGAACCGTCGATGCCGCCGCCCACACCGTCCTCATGCAGCGAGCGCACGAACGCGTACACGTGCGGATCGTCGCCGTCGAGCATCCGCCAATCGCCGGCCGCCACCACCGGGTTCTCATGCCGTAGCGCGATGAGCCTCTTGTAGAACGACAGCACCGAGTCCGGATCGCGTTTCTCTTTTTTGGCGTTCACCACGTCGTGGTTCGCGTTCACGGCCAGCCATGGGGCGGTTGGCGCATACGGCGCGGTGAAGCCCGCGTACTTGGTGGCGTCCCACTGCATGGGGGTGCGCGAGTTGTCGCGGCTGATGGCCTTCAACGCCGCCATCATCTCGTCCGGGGTCATCACGCCGGCTTCGGTGAGCTGATGGTACATATTGATGGATTCGAGGTCGCGGTACTGGTCGAGCGATTCGAAGTAGGCGTTGGTCATGCCAAGCTCCTCGCCCTGATACACGTAGGGCGTGCCGCGATGCATGTGCAGCAGCAGCGCGATCGCCTTCGCCGAGCGCACGCGCGCCTCGTCGGTGGAGTCGTCTCCCCAACGGGAGACCACCCGCGGCTGGTCGTGGTTGTTGAAGAACAGGCTGGTCCACCCGGATTCCCTCACCGCGCCCTGGTGGCCGGCGAGGCAATGCTTGAGGTGCGCGAGCCTCCACGGTTCCGCCGTCCACTTGGATTGTCCGCCGCCCGGTTCCACGTGGTCGAAGAGGAACAGCATGTCGAGCTCGCGGTTCGCCGGATCGGTGATGTGCCGGTTGCGTTCCGGCGTGATGCCGGGCGCCTCGCCCACGGTGATCGTGCCTTCGCGCCCGTCGAACACCTCGCGGTGCATTTCGGCGAGGAACTCGTCCTGCCGCGGTCCGTCTGCGCAGAACGGGTTGGGGCTGGAGTAGCCGTCCGGCCCGACCTGCCCGTCGGATTCGGTGTTGGCGCCCACGCCGGGCAGTTCGCCGTTGGCGTCCACGTGCTTGGAGATCAGCGTGATCACGTCCATGCGGAATCCGTCGATTCCGCGGTCGAGCCACCAGTTCATCATCCTGTACACGGCCGCGCGCACCTCGGGGTTCTCCCAGTTGAGGTCCGGCTGCTTCTTCGAGAACTGGTGCAGATAGTATTCGCCGCGTTTCGGATCGTATTCCCATGCCGAGCCGCCGAAGTACGATCCCCACCGGTTCGGCTCCGCGCCCGGCGTCCCCGGCTCGTGTCCGGGCCGGGCCGGCCTCCACCAGTACCAGTCGGCGTGCGGGTCGTTCTTGTCGCGCGAGGCCTGGAACCATGCGTGTTCGTCGGACGTGTGGTTCACCACCAGGTCCATCACCACTTTGATGCCCCTGTCGTGCGCCTCCTCGATCAGTTCGTCCATGTCGTCGAGGGTGCCGAACATGGGGTCGATGTCCTGATAATCGCTGATGTCGTAGCCGTTGTCGTCCTGCGGCGACTTGAACACCGGAGACAGCCAGATCACGTCCACGCCGAGATCGGCCAGATAGTCGAGCCTCGATGTGATGCCCGGTAGGTCGCCGTATCCGTCGCCGTTCGTGTCCTGGAAGCTGCGCGGATAGATCTGGTACACCACCGCGTTCGCCCACCACGGGTTCGGCGTCGCCCCGTTGGTGTGGATGGAGTCGGGAAGCGGCGTGCGCTGCTCTGTCGTCATGATGCATCCTCCTTGATTGCCCTGGAGCCTCGGTCTCCGCCAATTTTACCGTTCAAGCCCCTGTTTGCATTTTAAAAATCGCGAGTTGCGAGGCTTTACCTGACGCAGGACGGTCATGCAGGAAACCCCCGACCGCGGTTTTTCAACGTTTCTTGGCGTTACGCTTTGCCAAGAAACCGCCCTCTGCGACGACAAAGCCTCATAACTCGCGTTGTTGTTATGGAACGGCACAATATCGTGACATATTTCCGCTTTCACGAACACAGGGATGGAATACCATGGTTCCGATAGTGCGGCGCGCGGCGCTTGACGCGCGAATCGATACGAATCGATGCGAATCGATGATACGGATCGATGATGGATTGGCGGAGAGTGAGCATATGACGGCGAAGGACGACAAGAACAGGAACGACGGGCACGACGGCCCCAATCAGGCCGACGAATCCGACAAGGACCTGGATTTCCCCTCCCTTGACGATGCGGAGGATACATCGTGGGACATCCCCACGCTGACGTTCGATTTCGATGGATCGGATCATGAAGCGGCCGGCGACGACGTCACCGATGCCAACGCCGACGACGGTCCGTCATCCCCGGGCGATGACTCGGCCGATACGCTTCCTGATTCCGGTAGCGACCACACGGTGGAGACGCCGGGACAGGATGCGGCGACCGGGGAACGGACCACGGTCATGCCCACCGCCGTATTGCCCGACCACATCATGCAGGACCTGTTGGCCGACACGGCCGACATCCCACCGATCACAGCCGCCGAGGATGCGGACGTGCACGCCGACGCCGGCGAAACCCGCGTGATGCCCGTCATGAACGATGAGACAGACGATGAACCGGCCGGCGAGACGACGATCGTGGAACCGCCGATCACGGCGTCCGCGAACGACGCCGAAGCCGGCCCCGACGCCTCCGCCATGCCCGCGAGCATTCCGCCCGCCGATGCCGACGCCGAAACCTCGAAGCCGGCCGGTACGGCCACGTCGGGGAAGATCCGTCTCAATCGGCGTCATGTGACGACGGCGGCCGTCGCAATCGTGATCGCCGCGGCGCTCGTGGCGGGCGGCGTCTTCGCATGGCGTCAGTTCGGCGGCAAATCGCAGGAGGCCGCGATGGCCGACTGCACGGCGTCGGTCAAGGCGTACGATACCGCGACCACGGCGTTGGCCAAGGCGAAAAAGGACTCGCAATCCGCATTGCAGACGGCATCGTCAGAGGTCTCCGACCCAACGACACTGACGAATCTCCAGAAGGCCGTGGACGGCACCAAGGAAGTGTCGAAGTCCCGGGAATGCACGTCGTCGATGGCGGCGTCGCAGTTGGACGCGAACGCGAAGGCCAACCGGACGATGGCCGATGCGATCGTCAAAACGACCGAAAGCATCAACAGCGCGCTCAAAGCCGTCTCCGGCAGCAAGGACGACAATCAGCGCAGCACGTTGAAGGCGAGCCTCCAGTCGGCCATCACTTCGGCACAGACCACGTACGACAACAGCAACGGAGTGGTGGACGACGCCACGCGCACGACGCTGCTCAACGCGATCAGCGCGGCCCAAGCGGCGGCCAACGCGCCCGAATCCACGGCAACGGACCTGCAGAATGCGAAGACCACGCTGGAACAGGCGCAGACCGCGGTGAAGAACGCCATGACATCGTCCTCTGGTTCGGGCTCGTCGTCGGGCTCCGGTTCAGGCTCGGGCAATGGCTATTACAACGGCTACGGCAACGGGTATTACGGCAACGGATCGTACAACCAGTATGGCAACGGAACCGGCGGCAACGGGTATTCCAACCAGTACGGCAACGAATCATCCAACGGCAACAACGGCAACAACGGCAACGGATCGTCCAGCAGTAACGGCAGCAACGGCACCGGAACCAGCAACGGCAACAAGACCGACCAGAAACCCAGTGACACCGCGACCGACACCGCCGGCGGCGGCAGCTCCTCCACCACGCCGACCCCCAGCACCGGCACGAATCAGAAACAGTGACCCCTGCGTGATCTCCGCCGGGGTCGCCGGTCACCGCTCCCGCATGAACCTTTCACGCAATCCCGGCGTGATCTTCACGGCCGTCCAGATGCTGCGCACCAGCAGCACGCCAAGATACGCGGCGAACAGGTTCGCACCCATGCGCGGCGTCACCCATCCGGCCACGACGGTGCCCAACGGGGCCACGACCGCCGCCGTGACGCCGATGGCCAGACCGTTGCGCAGATGCACGAGCCTACGCCGCGTATTCGCCACGGTTCCGGCGATCGAACTCGGGAACATGGCCAGCAGCGACGTGCCGCGAGCCATCAAATCGCTCGCGCCGAACAGCACGGAAAGCGCCGGCACCATCACGGCGCCGCCGCCGATGCCCAGCAGTCCGGCGAGCGTGCCGATGCCCACGCCCAGCAACGCCAGCAGCGCGCCGGTCGCGATGGTCATATGAATCACGTGGTCGCGCGAAGGCGTGAACACGATCTGCGAAAGGATCACGAACACCAGGAACACCACGAACACCCAACGCAGCACGACCTCCGGCAGGCGGGACAACAGCCAGCTGCCGATCTGCGAGCCGACGATCAGCCCGCAGGCCAGCAATGCGGCGGCGATCCAATCGACGTCGCCGCCGGTGGCGTAGGAAATCACACCCGTGATGGACGTCGGGATGATGGCGGCCAGCGACGTGGCCGCCGCATGACGCTGCGACAGGCCCAGAAACACCAGCGCGGGCACGATCACCGTGCCGCCGCCGATGCCGAACAGGCCGGAAAGAAAACCGGAGAGGACGCCGACGCCGATCAGCATCATCCACACTTGGCTTGCGGAGCGCCCCTCCCCCAGGGTCGTCGAGCCTTCGCCACTATATGATGGCCCGTTCGCGTCACGCGCGGAACCGTCCGTACGCGCATTTGCGGCACCTCCCGCGGAACCGTCCGCCGCGTCGCCCGCCGTCGAACCATGCTTCGTCATATCGTCAGTCACGCCGCTCACTGTACTCCCCATGAACGCTTTCCGCGGCATCGGCATCATCTGACGTATCAATGACGCCAACGTCGACATCACCCAATATCCAACCCCAACACCCGATCAACAGCAACGGGCCGCGCACGCATCCGACGCCGCGGAAAAGAATATCGCCGGCATTCCCGGAATTCGCCGGATGGTATCGTTTCGCGCCTGTTTCGTCGCGCATTGTTTATCAATGTCGGCGTTTTTATCGCCGCGTGATATCAACGGACTACGCCATATATACACATATATAAACATCGGATTATCGGCGTCGAAACACATCATCGTGATAATGGAAAAACGTATGGGACCGCGCGAAAATGGATGATATGCGGTCATGTCGGCCGCGGCGAGGAGGCAACGATGGCATACGCAACAGTCAATCCCTACACCGGCGAAACCCTGAAGACGTTCCCCACGGCGACGATCGAGGAGACGGATGCCGCACTCGACACCGCGCACGCCGCGTTCGACGTCTGGAAACGCAAGCCAATCGAGGAACGCACCGCGATCCTCGACAACGCCGCATCGATCCTCGAAACCGAACGCAACGAGTACGCGGCCATGCTGACGACCGAAATGGGCAAGATCATGGCGGAGGCGCAGGCCGAGGTCAGCGTCTGCGTGGCGATCCTGCGGTACTACGTCGAGCACACGAAGGACCTGCTGCGCCCGCGAATGCTGCTCACGCAAGGGTTCGGCGAGACCGACGTGCATCTGGTCAACGATCCGACCGGCATCATCTTCGCCGTGGAGCCATGGAACTTCCCGTATTATCAGGTGATTCGCGTGGCCGCGCCGCAGCTGGCCGCCGGCAACGTGGTCATGCTCAAGCATGCGTCGAACGTGCCGCAATGCGCGGCGCTGATGGAACGCCTGTTCCGCGAGGCCGGCGCCCCCGAAGGCGTGTTCACGAACCTGTATCTGCCGCATGACCTCACCGAACACGTGATCGCCAGCCCATATGTGCGCGGCGTGGCGCTCACCGGATCCGAAAAGGCCGGTGCCATCATCGCCTCGCTGGCCGGCAAGCATCTGAAGAAAAGCACACTGGAGCTCGGCGGCATGGATGCGTTCATCGTGCTGGAGGACGCTGACATCCAGCTGGCCGCCGAATGGGCGGTGCGCGGGCGTAACCGCAACGCCGGTCAGGTGTGCGTCTCGTCGAAGCGGTTCATTGTGGTCGACGCGGTGTACGACGAGTTCGTACGCCGGTACCGTGCGGAGGCTGCGAAGCTGGTGCCGGGTGATCCGGCCGACCCGAAGACCACGCTCGCGCCGCTTTCCAGTGCCGCGGCGAAACGGCAGGTGGAACGGCAGGTGGCCGACATCGTGGCGCAGGGTGCGACGGTGGAGTATCTGGTGGACGTGCCCGCCGAGGGCAATTTCTTCCCATCGACGTTGCTGACGAACATTCCCGAGGGTTCAGAGGCCACACGTACCGAGATCTTCGGCCCGGTCGCGCAGCTGTATCGGGCCGCCGACGAGGCCGACGCCATACGCATAGCCAACGATTCCCCGTATGGTCTCGGCGGCTCGGTATTCACGACAGACATCCATCATGCGCAGGAGATCGCCCGGCAGCTCGACACCGGCATGGTGACAATCAACCGCGCCAGCGCTTCGGGGCCGGACATCCCGTTCGGCGGCGTGAAGAACTCCGGATATGGTCATGAGCTGATCGATCTGGGATTGAAGGAGTTCCTCAACCAGAAGGTCGTGATCAACGGCTGAGGCCTGACGCAGTCTCCGCCCGAACCACGATGGCGAGCCGACGCCGTGGTTCGGGCGCGACCTTTCGCAAAAAACGTTGGCAACTTCTTGACATGTCTCATCGGTGTATCCGCATAATGGTGGCGTTGGGTTTCATTGCCGTCAATGCTGACGATCGAAAGGGGAATACCATGGCATACGCCACCATCAATCCGTACACCGAACAAACCATCAAGACGTTTCCCGATGCCACCGAGGCCGAGGTCGATGCCGCGCTGAAGACCGCACACGCCACGTTCCTTGAATGGAAGGCGAAGCCGATCTCCGAGCGCGTGGCCGTGCTCGCCAAGGCCGCGGAGATTCTGAAGAACAATCGCAGCGACTACGCCTCCACACTCACTCTGGAAATGGGTAAGATCACCGCTGAGGCCGAGGCCGAAGTCGACCTGTGCGTGGCCATGCTGCGCTACTACGTGGAGCACGGCGAAGAGCTGCTGTCCCCACGTCTGTTGCCGGCGAAGGGCTACGGCGACACCGACGTGCAGTTGGTCAACGACCCGATGGGCGTAATCTTCGCCGTGGAACCGTGGAACTTCCCGTACTATCAGGTCATACGCATCACCGCGCCGCAGGCGACCGCCGGCAACGTCGTGGTGCTCAAGCACGCGTCGAACGTGCCGCAGAGCGCGGCCCGTATGGAGCAGCTGTTCCTCGAAGCGGGAGCGCCCAAGGGGCTGCTCACCAATCTGTATCTGCCGCATGACCTCACCGAGCATGTGATCGCCAGCCCGTACGTGCGCGGCGTGGCGCTCACCGGCTCGGAAAAGGCCGGAGGACATGTCGCCTCGCTCGCCGCGAAGCATCTGAAGAAGAGCACACTGGAGCTCGGCGGCGCCGACGCGTTCATCGTGCTGGACGACGCCGATGTGGAGAAGGCCGCCGACTGGGCAGTGTTCGGCCGCAACTGGAACGCCGGGCAGGTGTGCGTCTCCTCGAAGCGCCTCATCATCGACGAGTCCGTATACGACCGGTTCCTCGAACGCTACCGTAAAGGCGCCGCGAAGCTGGTGGCGGGGATCCGACCGATCCGAAGACCACCCTCGCGCCGCTGTCGAGCGCCGGAGCCGTGGAAACCCTGAAGCGCCAGGTGGCTTCGGCCGTGGAACAGGGCGCCAAGGTGGAATATCTGGCCGAAGTGCCTGAACAAGGAGCGTTCTTCCCGCCGACGATCGTCACCGACATCACCGAAGACAACGACGCCTTCCACACCGAGTTCTTCGGACCGGTGGCGCAGGTGTACCGCGCCAAGGACGAGGACGACGCGGTCCGCATCGCCAACGATTCCCCGTTCGGACTTGGCGGCTCCGTATTTAGCTCGGACATCCACCGCGCCCAGCAGGTGGCGCGCCGTCTCGACACCGGTATGGTCGCCATCAACCATCCGACCGTCGTCGCCGCGGACATCCCGTTCGGCGGCGTGAAGAACTCCGGATACGGCCACGAACTGCTCGATCTCGGACTCAAGGAGTTCGTGAACCAGAAGGTCGTCGCCGTAGCCGACATCAACGGTCCGTTCTGATTGGCGTTGCGGCTTGCAGAAGTCGTATCTGTGACGCCGCACTCGTTCCCAATTGGCTCCCCTCGCTGAGGGGAGCTGGCCGCCGCAGGCGGTCTGAGGGGAGAGACACCTTAGACTCTCGCTCCCCTCAGTCGGCTATCGCCGACAGCTCCCCTCACAGAGGGGAGCCAAAAAGCACTGCTCAGGCAGTGTCTATCTGTCCTTCACAGGCCCAAGAACAACTCATGAATCCGGGGGTCTTCGGTGAGTTCGGGGTGGAACGCCGTGGCGATGATATTGCCCTGACGCAGACCGACCACGTTGCCGTTCACCTCGGTCTCGATGGTGGCCTGCGAGCCGACGGACACGACGAACGGCCCGCGGATGAACACCAGCGGGAAGTCCTTGATGTCGCCGAAGTCGGCGGTCGCGGCGAACGATCCGAGCTGACGCCCGTAGGCGTTGCGGCGAACAACGGCGTCAAGCGCACCGAAGTACACGTTGTCGTCGTTGTCGAGTTTCTTCGCGAGCAGAATCATGCCGGCGCAGGTGCCGAACACCGGCTTGCCGGCGGCGATATGCGCGGCGATCTTCTCGAACAGACCCGTGGAATGCAGCAGCTTGCCCTGCGTCGTCGATTCGCCGCCGGGCAGAATCACGCGGTCGATGGAATCGTCGAAATCCTCGACGTCACGCAACAGCTTCCACTGGGCGCCAAGACGGTCGAGCATGGCCGCGTGCTCGGCGAATGCGCCCTGCACGGCGAGGATGCCGGTCACGCCATGCTTGGCATTTTCGGCCTCGGCCGACTCCTCCTTGGAAATGTATTCAACGGCTACTACCACGGTTGCCTCACTCGCCGCGGGCGGCCATGATGGTTTCGATCTCGTCCTCGTTGATGCCAACCATGGCCTCGCCGAGGTTCTCGGAGAGACGGGCCAGCAGATCGGCGTCCTGCCAGTTGGCGGTGGCCTGGACGATGGCGGCGGCACGCTTGGCCGGATTGCCGGACTTGAAGATGCCGGAGCCGACGAACACACCTTCGGCGCCAAGCTCCATCATCAGGGCGGCGTCGGCGGGGGTGGCCACGCCACCGGCGGCGAAGTTCACGACGGGCAGACGGCCGTTGTCGTGCACGTACTTGGCGAGGTCGTACGGAACGGCCAGCTGCTTGGCGGCCTCGAAGATCTCGTCGTCACGCAGACCGACGAGCTCGCGAATCTGCTTGTTCATCGTACGCATGTGGCGGACGGCCTGGATCACGTCGCCGGTGCCGGGCTCGCCCTTGGTGCGGATCATCGCGGCGCCTTCGGCGATGCGGCGCAGGGCCTCGCCGAGGTTCTTCGCACCGCAGACGAACGGCACGTCGAACTGGGTCTTGTCGATGTGGTAGACGTCGTCGGCGGGGCTCAGCACCTCGGACTCGTCGATGTAGTCGATCTGGATGGCCTGAAGGATGCGGGCCTCGGCGATGTGACCGATACGGACCTTGGCCATGACCGGGATGGAGACGGCCTCCTGGATGCCCTTGATCATCGCCGGGTCGGACATACGGGAGACGCCACCGGCGGCGCGGATGTCGGCGGGGATGCGCTCCAGGGCCATGACGGCGCAAGCGCCGGCGTCCTCGGCGACCTTCGCCTGCTCCGGCGTGGTGACGTCCATGATGACGCCGCCCTTGAGCATCTGGGCGAGGTTCTTGTTCAGTTCGGACCTGTTCTCAGCCATCTGTTTCCTCTTTTTTCGTTTCGTCGTACCGTTTACCGTTCGCACCGATCGGCCGAATACGCCGTCAAATGCAAACACACAAACATTAATGCTAAATACACTGCGTTACATTCAGGTGCATTGCCCACATACCGGCGCGAAACAAACGTTTTTGAGATAGCAAAATCCGATAACGCGCTCAAATACCCCAAATACGTGAGGCATATGACGCATGGGGTACGTGTACCACGGCGTAATGGTGTGACTGGGTGCGTGACGGGGTACAGGTGCGTGACGGGGCATAGGTGCGCCCAGTCACGCCGCTCGAAAAACGTTGCAATTTCAACAGTCTTTGCAAGGCGTAACTCGGCACAGGTATACCCGGTCACGCAACCTATACCCGGCTGGCCGTACCCGGTCACGCCCATCGCCATGAACACGGCTATCGCTGCAGCCGGCACAGCGCATCCATGGCCTTGCGCACAACGGGGGCATCCTCTCCGCTGAACAATACGATCAGATAGTCGCCGGCGCGCACCTGCGTATCACCGCGCGGTACGATTTCGCTTTCGCCCCGGCGCAGTCCCACAATCAGACATCCCGAGGGCCATGCCACGTCACGCACCCGTCGGGCATCCGCGGGCGCCCCCATCTCCACAGGAAACTCCATCATGCCGCGACCGACTTTGCTGGGCATCCGAGCCTCGTCGGTGCCCGCGGCGGGATCGTTCGGATGCTGCTTCATATACCGTTCCAGCAACGCCCCATAGATCGGCTTGGTGCGCAGCATGTCGGAGACCAGCAGTCCGATGAACGCCGCCAACGCCACAGGCAGCATATGCGTCACCGTACCACTCATCTCCACGGTGAGCAGAATCGAGGTGATTGGGGTCTTCACCGAAGCGGACAACGTACCGGCCATGCCGCACACCGCGAACAGCGGTATGCTCTGCGCAGGAAGACCGGCGAACTGGTTCGCCGCCAATCCGCAGATGCCGCCGCCCAATGCCCCAACCGAGAGAATCGGCATGAAGATGCCGCCCGGCGTACCCGCGCCGAAGCTGGTGGCGGTGAACAGCATCTTGACCACGAATAGCAGCGCCATCATGCCAAGACCCACTTCGGTCACGCCATGAACCGAATCGAATCCGGCGGCCGCGGTCTGCAATCCGCGGGACGCGCCGCCATCCATGCCACCGCCCACGTGTTCAGCGAGCGCAATCAGATTCGATCCCCCGCCCAGCACCTGCGGCAGCATCAATCCCACGGGCAACGCCAAGCCCAACGCCACCACGGGACGAACCGCAGCCGGCAGCCTGCCGAACAACGTCTGGAATCCAAGCAGCGCCCGGTTCATCAGCACGCCGACAAGACCGGCGACCACTCCCAGCGGCAACATCCAGGCATATTGCCCGATCGGCAGCTTCGGCAACTCGCCGAAATCCAGTACCGGCGTAAGCCCAAAACAGTATTTGGATACGAAGTCGGCGGTGAGTGACGCCGCGGTGGCCCCCATCAGTATCGCCGGCGAGAAACTGCGGTGCACTCCTTCCAGCGCGAACATCATGCCGGAAAGCGGGGCGCTGAACGCTGCGGAAAGCCCGGCCGCCGCTCCCGCCGTCACCAGATAATGCTCCTGCATATCCTCACGACGCCCGCTCCGAAGACGATGCGCCACGAATTGCGCGCCGGAAGCACCGATCTGGATCGACGGGCCTTCACGACCCATCGAAAGGCCGAACACCCCGGCAAGAAGCCCCCCGATGAATCGGACCGGAAGAATCGTCTGCCATCGCATTTTCAGCCCGAACAACACCACGCCCTCGGTCTGCGGGATGCCGCTGCCCGACGCCATCGGCTCCCTGCGGATCATCCGCGCGATCAGCAGACCGGCCGCCACCGCAGCCACGGTCCAGGGCGCGATCAGCCACGGCGTCTGCCGGATCTGCCCATACATCCATCTCGCGAATTCCACGACGTATTCGATGCCCAGCCGGTAGGCCACCACCAGCACGCCGGAAACAAGGCCGATCAGCACACCGGCCGCCGCCATCTTCCATTTGAGACGATTGAACGAGGAAAGCAGCCTGTTCACCCTCGATTGCGTGTTCAAGCCGCCTCCCTTTTCCGCCGGCCATCGTTATTCCTACAGCGAGTCTACGCCTCTCCGTTCCAGAGCCCCCACGACCGGCACGCCGATTCATGAATCGCAAGATACAGCCCAAAAACGACCGAAAAATGCCCCTATCTCGCGATTCATGAACTACTAACTCAGCGGACGAGCTGCCACCCCAACGCGGCGCACAGCACGGGCACGATGATGCATGCGATGAGATAGTATCCGGCCATCGACGGGCGCTTGTCCCGCCCCAACGACACGATCTCGTTGATCGCCGTCGAGAACGTCGACAGTCCGCCGAGGAACCCCGTCACCACCATGAGATGCCACGGCGCCGAGGCAGCAGCGCCCGCCAGAAACGACGCGATGATGTTGATGACCAGCGTGGACAGCGGGAACGCGTTCTTCCACACGATCTTGATGGCGGTGTCGATGACGAAACGCGCGACGGCGCCGAGGCCGCCGCACAGGCAGACGCCGATGAACGCGAAAAGGGAAAGGAAGAAATTCATCGACGGGCCTCCTCGTCGTCGGTCCACAGGGTTCGGTAGGAGTCGGACGACGTCCGCGAAGGCGCCGCGACGGGGGCCGGCGGCTCGTCGGTCATCTTCGCGGCGATTGACGGCGGCAGGTCCGACGTCGTCGGATTCGTGGAGGTCTTCTTGACGCCGGTGTGGCCGCCGTCACCATCGGCATCGTGCTTGTGCCCGCCGGCGAGCGCGAGTGCCAGCCGGACGCCGAGATATGCGGCCAGGATGCCGATGCCGAAGCTGAGCATCACGTATACGAGCACGCCGAAGATGTTGCCGTGCGACAGGTCGCCGAACTGTTCGAACGCGAGCGTCGACATGGTGGAGAGACCGCCGCACATGCCCATGCCGAAGCCTCGCGAGACGAGGTCGCGGCTGCGTTTGCGAATCCATCTCGCCTGCGCTGTATAGGCGGCGATGGCGGCGTATGTGAAGCAGGCGATGATGTTCGCGGTGAACGTGCCGATATGGACGGCCGACCAGATGCCGACGGTGGCCTGTTCCCCGGATGCGGCGAGCGACAGGCCGTAGCGCATGGCGGTGCCGAGGCAGCCGCCGAGGAACACCACGATGTAGATCGTCGAATCGGCGAGCGGCGAACGTGCCGCGGAGCCGCCTGCCGCCGTCGACGGCCGTGCGGCGGGGCCGGGACCGCCCGGATGCCGTTGGGATTCTGCCATGACCTGCCTTCCTTCTCCGTCGTGGAAGGCGAACGATTATGCGCAATCCGCTGGAATTCGACCATCCACGATGCCTGTACCCCACGCTCCACGCGTGTCACACACATCAGCATCCATGCGACTGCACACGTATGCGCCCATCGCATGAAAGTTCTGCACACGACCTCGGGCGGAACCCGAGCATCGTCTGTCGAATTATAGGAACCATCAGCGGAAATGCGGTTCGGATGTTCGACATCAAGCGCCGCGGCCCTGTTGCGGACCGGTGCCGAACACCCTGGTGAGTTCCATCACCGGAAAACAATATACGCCGATGCCGCGCAAACGGCAATCGGCGTTTCGCCCCTGGGAAATCGGGGAGGCGGGAATCGGCGGATCAGCGTGCAAGCACCTCGACCAGATGGTCGGCGACCGGATCGTCGATGGACAGCACCACGCGGGTGCGTGCGCCGGGCCGGTCGTGCCATGCCTGGCGCTGGCCGCGCAGGTCGCAGATGAGCTGGCCACGGCCGGGGCCGTGCGTGTCGTCCACGTCCACGGGCACGGCGGGCGCGACCGACGGGGTGACGCCGCCGGCGCAGAGGGCCGCGGCAGTGGGATCGTGCAGGGCGCTGCAGCGGCGGCCGTATTCGGGCACGTGGAAGTCGAAGTAGAAGTCGAGCATCCGGCCCACGGTTTCGGCGGCCGGGTTCCCGCTGGCGAGCAGGGCCTGACGGTGGGTCTCCTCGAAGGTGTGCGCCATGGTCACGTCGAGCGGGGCGATGGTCACGTCCCAGTCGGCCGCGAGCGCGATGCGTGCGGCTTCGGGGTCGTGGCCGATGTTCGCCTCGGTGACGGGCGAGATGTTGCCCGGCACCAGTGCGGCGCCGCCCATCACCCACACGTGCGCGACGCGTTGCGGAAGCGTCGGGTCGGCCTCCAGCGCGGCGGCGAGGTTGGTGAGCGGTCCGACGGCCACGATGTGCAGGTCGCCGGCGTGTTCGTGGGAGAGCGCGATCAGCAGGTCGACGGCGGTCCGGTCTTCCGCGGCGCGGCCTGCCGGCGGCATGTCGACGTTGCCCACGCCGTTGTCGCCGTGCACGGCCGGCACGCCGCCGGAGAACGTGTTGACGCGGTATTCACGGGCGCCGACGGCGACCGGCACGTGGCCGTGGCCGCCGAGGGCCATGAGTTCGAGGCTGTTGCGCGCGGCCTGGTCGGCGTTGGTGTTGCCGGCCACGGTGCCGACTCCGACGAGGCGCACCGCCGGCGAGGCCATGAGGTAGGCCAGTGCCAGGGAGTCGTCGATGCCGGTGTCGCAGTCGAAGTATACGGGACGGGGGGTGGTGGGTGCGGTGGTGGTTGTCATGTGATGCTCCTTGCATGTGGCGGCGGGATCGCGCCCGCCGCCGTGTCGGGTGTGGCGGTCAGACCTTCTTGCCTTCGGGGGCGCGCATCAGCAGGGCGGCAATCAGCGCGACCACGGTGATGGCGAGGGAGATCGCCATGGCCATGCGCACACCGCTGACCGCGTCGGCGGAGGCGAACGGCGAGATGAGCGCGATGCCGATGCTGGAGCCGAGGCCGAAGCATGCACCGCTCATGGCCGGCAGCGCGCCCTTGGAGTCCTCGGGCGAGAGCAACACACCCAGCGCGTTGAGCGTGGTGAGCGCCAGACCGTTGTAGCCCACACCGAGCACCGCGATCATGGCCACGCACAGGACGAAGTTCGTGGGGAACAGCATGATGACGACGAGTGCGGCCACGCAGATGACCAGACCGATACGCAGTGTGAGTATCCAGCCGATGCGCGGCGCGATCCAGCCGACCACGGGTGCGGCGACGATGCCGATGACGGCCGGCGGCACGAGGAAGAACAGCGAGGAGATGGATGCGCTCATGCCGAAGCCGATCTGCGAGTTCTGGCTCAGCACCACCATGGTGAAGTTGATGACCGGGTACACGCCGGCCAGGGTGAAGAGCACGCCGGCGATGACCGGCCACACCTGACGGGACTTGAGCTCGTCCACGGTGATGAGCGGGCTGCTGGCACGCTGCTGGCGGATCCAGAACAGCACAAGGGACGTCACGGCCACGACGAGCAGGATGATGGCCTTCGGCGAGGTCCATCCGTGGTCGGCGGACGATCCGGCGGAGATGCCCTTGTTCAGGCAGACGAATCCGGCGGTGATCAGCACGCCGCCGATCCAGTCGAACTTGCCGGTGGAGGTGGTCTTCATGTTCTTCGGGAACGTGAGGATGACGGCGACGAGCGCGATGGCGGTGAAGCCGAGGATCACGACGAACAGCGAACGGTAGCCGAAGTTCTCGGCGAGCAGGCCGCCGAAGTATCCGTCCACGCCGCCGACGCCGCCGTTGAGCGCGGTGATCAGGCCGAGCGCGGCACCGAACGCCTTGGGCGAGAGGGCCTCATCGAGCACGAGGTACGAGATCTGGAAGGCCGCGGAGCTGATGCCCTGCATGGCGCGTCCGACGAGCAGCACCGGCAGGTTCGGCGCGAACAGCGCCAGCAGCGAACCGACCAGCAGTGCGCCGAGTATCACGAACAGCACGTTTCGCCGGCCCACGTAGTCGCTCCAGCGGATCAGCAGGATGCCGCCGATGGAGCCGAATAGCAGGAAGATGGTGCTCACCTGCGAGACCTCGTTGATGGAGACGTTCAGATCCTCGGCGATGCTCGGCAGCGCGGGGGTGATCATGCTGGCGTTGAGCTGGAACGACAGCACGGTCATGATCAGCGCGGCGACCAGCGCCACGACCCGGCCCTTGGACAGTCCCAGGCCGTTCGACTCCTCGGACGTGGGTGTTTGCGTTGGGGACGTTTGAGTATTCATCTTCGACTCCTTCGTCTTCTTGCCATACTCGATTCGTTCGTCAGACCGACCGATCGACCGCGTTGACCCATCAGTCATACTGACCGGTATGAACATACTGACCGGTATGAAATCATACCTAATAATTAAGTAAGATATCATACTTATTGGTATGACACGCTGGTGCTACCAATCATCGATGGAATCCTCCCGCCACGGTTACACTAGGCAGTAATCACCACCAAAGGAGGGCCTCATGGGCACCACCGCCGAGGAATACCTGAGCAGTCCGGTCGTCATCACGCATCGACAGCCCATCCGAATCGCCGTATATTCACGACTGGCCGCAGGCATCCGTTCCGGCGTCCTGCCCGCCGGAACGCTGCTCCCCCGGGAATCCGAACTCGCCGAACGACTCGGCGTCAGCCGAACCCCTGTACGCGAGGCGCTGATCCTCCTTGAGGAAGACGGCCTGCTCACCACCAAACGCGGCGTGGGCCGATTCGTCGCCGATTCCCTGCCGGCGCTCGGCCTCGAAAAGATCCAGCCGTTCGAAGACATCATGGCCACGGGCGGCGCGGACATCGAGGTCTCCCCCATCAAGACGCTGTTCGACTCGGCCACGGAATTCGTCTCCGACCGGCTGCGAATCGCGGTCGGCGACGACACCTGGTTCCGCGAATCATTGGTCAGCGTGGGCGGGGCGCCCGCCGCGATCGTCCAGGAACACCTGCCCTCGCACCGGGACGCGGAGGTCGGACTGGACATCGACGCCACATTGCGCCAACTCCCCGACGACGGGCGGACGCTGCTCG
The DNA here is from genome assembly GCF_003129925.1 of Bifidobacterium catulorum. Taxonomy (GTDB): domain Bacteria; phylum Actinomycetota; class Actinomycetes; order Actinomycetales; family Bifidobacteriaceae; genus Galliscardovia; species Galliscardovia catulorum. Next base: position 41,377 of record NZ_QFFN01000004.1, read on the forward strand.
CAGAACTCATCGACCGCACCGGCGCGTCGTTCTCCAAGGGGGAATGCCATCTGGCCGCCAGCACGGCCGGCGAATCACGGGCGCCGCTGCTGCATGTGGCCGACGACGCCCCCGTGCTCATCCTCACGGAGACGATCCTGCACAACGACCGGCCCGCCTATCTGGGCAAATACATCGTGTCGACGAACGTGCACGGCCTGTCGATCATGCAGACTGGCGTGTGACATGCAGACTGGCGCGTAAGGAAATCCGGTCGTTCCCCGGAAACGATGGAACGAATGATGTCACGTGGACCGCCGGACCGCCCGGCCGGCCCACGTGACGTAAACAGCACGACAGACGCGACAGACGCGACTATCGACTAATCGATCAGCGAATTGATGGAGATGATGTGGTCACGCTGCGGACCGGTGCCGATGGCGGAGATGCGGCAGTTGGAGATCTCCTCCAGTCGCTTCACATACGCCTGGCAGGTGGCCGGCAGATCCTCGAAGCGATGCACCTTGGAGATGTCCTCCGTCCAGCCCGGAAGCTCCTCGTAGACGGGCTTCGCCGCCGCGAACGCGGACTGGTCCACGGGCATGTCCTCGAAGCGCGTGTGCGTGCCGTCGGCGTTCTCCACGTCGTAGGCCACGCACACCGGAATCCGCTCAAGGCCGGTGAGCACGTCGAGCTTGGTGAGCACCAGATCGGTCAGGCCGTTGACCTGCGAGGCGTAGCGGGTCACCACGGCGTCGAACCAGCCGCAGCGGCGCGGACGTCCGGTGGTCACACCGTATTCATGACCCTGGGCGCGCAGCCACTCGCCCTGCTCGTCGAACAGCTCGGTGGGGAACGGGCCCTCGCCCACGCGCGTGGTGTAGGCCTTGGCCACGGCGATCACGCGGTCAATCTTGGTGGGGCCGACGCCCGTGCCGGTGCAGGCGCCGCCGGCCGTCGGGTTGGAGGACGTCACGAACGGGTAGGTGCCGTGGTCCACGTCGAGCATGGTGGCCTGGCCGCCTTCGAACAGCACGGTCTTGCCCTCGTCGAGCGCCTTGTTCAGCACGAGCGACGTATTGGCCACGAACGGCTTGAGCTTCTCGCCGAGCGCGAGCAGTTCGTCGGTGGTCTGGTCCACGTCGATCGGGCGGCGGTTGTACAGCTTCACCAGCATCTGGTTCTTCTGGTGCAGGCTGGCCTCCACCTTATCGCGCAGATGGTCGGCGTTGAACAGGTCATGCACGCGGATGCCCACGCGGTTGATCTTGTCGGCGTAGGTCGGTCCGATGCCGCGGCCGGTGGTGCCGATCTTGTGCTTGCCGAGGAAGCGTTCGGTCACCTTGTCGATCGTGCGATGATACGGTGCGATGACATGCGCGGACTCGCTCACCAGCAGTCGCGAGCAGTCGACGCCACGCGATTCGAGGCCTTCGATCTCCTGGAACAACACCTCGGGGTCCACGACGACGCCGTTGCCGATCACCGGGGTCACGTTCGGGCTGATGATGCCGGAGGGAAGCAGGTGCAGGGCGTACGATTCGTCGCCCACGACGACCGTGTGGCCCGCGTTGTTGCCGCCGTTGAAACGGGCCACGTAGTCGACCTTGGTTCCGATAAGGTCGGTCGCCTTGCCCTTACCTTCGTCGCCCCACTGCGCACCAATCAAAATAATTCCAGGCATGATGTCCTCCGAAGCCGCATATTTACGCCGCAAACAGACTACCGTAAGCCCTGAACCGCCGAAACGATCGCCCCAGGGCTTGTCGACGACACGATTAGACAGTGAACATGAACAACGAATGAACACACCCGTATGATTACCCGATGTTTGCACGATATGCGGCATATCGGTCGCGAATGTGCCATACAAAGGGTAGATTATTTCCTCGTAGCCCCCTATATAGGGCTTATCGGCGTCGCATCGGACGCGACCGTCGACGAGAAGCGAAGAAAGGCATATTTCGTGAGCAACAGACAGGACGGCACGCAGCCCGACAACGTCGAGGAGCTGCATTTCGGAGACAGCGCGCGCGGCGCGAGCTTCGACGACTTCATCGACAACGGCCCCGATGGCGGCACTCCAAGGAAGAAGCGCAGCGTCGGAAAGATCATCCTCGTCACGCTGATCGTCCTCGCGCTCGTGGGCGCGGCCGGCGTGGCTGGCGGCTGGTACTACATGAACCGTCTCCGCCCCATCAACGTGACCGTCAACGGCACACCGGTCGAGACGCGCATCAACACGACCGTGCAGAGCATCATGGACGCCAACGGCGACTTCGGCACCAAGCCCGGCAACCTGCTGTCCGTATCGAACAAGGTGCTGGACGGCAAGGGCGGCGACAAGCAGACCATCACCGTCAACGGGCAGAAGCTGAACGCCGCCGACTGGGACTCCCTCCGACTCCAGCCAGACGCGCAGATCACCGTCGACAACGGCAAGGACGTCACCGAACGGTACACCGTCAAACGCGAGACGATCCCCCACAAGGGGCCGAGCCTCGACGCCGTGGACCTCATGGGCGGCGGCGCCATCCAATACGTCGCCTCGCCCGGACGGGACGGCTACAAGGAGCAGTGGACGGGCGCGATCTCCAAGGAGACCGTCGACAAGGGCGTCGTCAAGAAGGCGGAGGACTTCAAGGTCACCACCAAGACGCCTCGCCCGAAGGACGGCAAGAAGTACATCGCCCTCACCTTCGACGACGGCCCCAGCGAATACACCGCCCAATACCAGAAGATCCTCAAGGAGAAGGGCGTCCACGCCACGTTCTTCAACCTCAGCGAGGAGGCCGCCTACTTCGGCGCCCAGGAGAAGTCGCTGGCCGCCGACGGGCATGAGATCGCCAGCCACTCCGTCAGCCACAAGTACCTGCCCAAGCTTTCGCGCGGCGACCTGCGCAACGAGATCGGCAAATCGTTCGGCGTGATCGAGAAGAACAGCGGCGAAACCGGTCGCATGTTCCGCTCCCCCTACGGTGCGTTCGAACGCCAGCAGTGGCTCGACTCCTACGACATCATCAGCTCCAACGTGCTGTGGACCATCGACACCGAGGACTGGAAGCGCCCCGGCCCCGACAAGATCCGCGACACCGTGCTCCAGCAGGCCGAGAACGGCTCAATCGTGCTCATGCACGACGGCGGCGGCGACCGCTCGCAGGACGTGACCGCGCTGCCGCAGATCATCGACGGCCTCAAGGCCAAGGGATTCACGTTCGTCACCGTCTCCGAGATGATCAAGCTCGACGGCACGTTCCCGGATTACGTGGCGAACAACGAACCCGCCAAGTAGACACCGACGGCGAAGGTGCGCCGAGCTTCAGCCGCGGGGCCGGTCTTCAGCCGCGCGGGAAAGACTCGACGCTCGACGCATCCGCCGAATCCACCTCGTCGAGGAAGTACTGCTGCAGCTGGTTCACGATCTCCGGCGTACCTGTGACGATGCTGCTTTCCATGGCGTTGCCGAGCGGCTCGCCAGCCCAGCTGACGGTCTTGCCGCCGGCCTCCTCCACGAGCAGTCGCCCGGCCGCGCAATCCCAAAGCTTGACGCGCCCCTCGAAATAGGCGTCGTATCGTCCGGCGGCCACCCACGCCATATCCAGCGCTGCCGATCCGCTGCGGCGAATGTCGGCGCAACGCTCGAACACCTCGCGGATGATGGTGAAGTTCGGACCGGCCATCTCGCGGTGGTACGGGGACGTTCCCACGGCGATGAGCGCCATGCCCATGTCTCCCGTCATGCTCACGTGAATCGGCTTGTTGTTGAGGTGCGCGCCCTTGCCACGTTCGGCGGTGAACATCTCGTCGAGGTACGGCTGGTAGACCACGGCCTTCTCGCCGGTCGTGCCGGTCATCAGCGCCAGAGAGATCGCGCTGTGCTTGACGCCGTGGATGAGGTTGCTGGTCCCGTCGACGGGGTCGAGCACCCAATACGTGCCGTCGAAATCGACGTTCTGCTGGCCGTCCTCCTCGCCGAGGAACTGGATTCCCGGATACCGTTCCGCCAGTTCCCTGTGGATGTATTTCTGGATATCGGAATCCACCTCGGAGACGAAGTCGCCGAGGCCCTTGACCTGGATGCGGTGCGCCGCGACGGTGTCGAACATATATCGACGGGCGGCCTCGCGGACAATATCGGTCAGTACGGTCATTTCGACTTGTTCAGCACCCGTCATCGCGTCCTCCATGATTTGGCTACAATGCCTTTCGCAAAACTCACTGGTATTAGTTATAGTCAGCAATCCCATCGAACGTATGAATATGCAATAACAATGGCATAACAACAGCACAATTCTTGTGGTTGGTTTCCCCACCACAACGCCCTATGCGGCGACCTGCCGGCCGGTCTCACCGAAATGGCGGGTTGTGAGGCTTTGCCCAAGCGCAAACGGGGGTTGGCAGGCCTCACAGCCCGGAGTTTCACCGCTTGATGCGCTCGTAGGAGCCGGGGATGGAGTCGTCGGCGATGCCACGGTTGACGATCAGCCAATCCTTCGGACCACTTTCGGATTCCCCACGACTGAGCAGCACCGATTTGGTACCGGTGCCGAAGGTGTCGTACGACGTGCCGGCCGGGTAGGCGGTGAACTCGCCGCATGGGTCGAATCCTGCCGAAATGGCATGGGTGCCGTCCACGGTCTTGAGCGCGGAGGCATCGCATTGCAGCGTGTAGGTGCCGCCGCTGCCTTTCTTGGCCGACGAGAACCGTCCGCTGAACTTCGATTCCTTGCGCGGCGCGGTCGCCACGGAATAGCCGGGATCGCTGAGGTCCGCGGTGTAGGTGGTGCCGCTGAACGTGCCGTCTGATTTCAACGCCATCATCGAGTATTCACTGCCGTCGCCAGTCGACGAGAACACGTACTGCGAACCGGCGAGTTCGGCGAATATCTTCTTCGACGCGGCGTCGGCTCCGGATACCGTCGAGCCGGAGGAGGCCGTCGAATCACCGGCTCCCTTGACGTCGGCGTCGGCCAGCGAATCCCAATCGAGCGAGGCTCCCCCGTTTTCGACGAGATAATACACGCTGTCGTTCGACGGCGCCGGCTTCATCTTCACGGTCCTGACGGTTTTCCCGCTGCCCGGCACGGCGGGTATGAACGGGTTGGGGTCGGAGCGGCTGGCATCGGCGATTTCGGTTTCGGCCTTGCCGTAGAGCGACTTGTCGCGCATCACGATGAACGGACGGCTGGTGTCGGCGGCCTTCTGCTTCTTGGCTTTGGCGAGCGCGTCGGCGTCGAAATATCCGGCCGATTCCACGGCGTTCAGGTCGGAGCCGACCGGGAAGTACGTGTAGAACGTGTCCATACGCCGGGTGAGGCCCGAGGACGACATGGACGAGGAGCCGTCGCCTGTCACCTTTTCCCCGTTCACGCAACCCACGGGGCCTTCCCCGGCCATGAGTTCGTCGCCGCAATATACGTCGCCCGTGGCGGAGGCCAGCGGGAAGAGCTCGAACGCGCCGGTGTCGCCGTTGATGAGCAGACCGGCGTTGGAGCTGTCCTCGGGCGGTGCGCCGTAGCTTTGGTAAGCGTGCGACGAGATGAGCATACGGTTCTGATCGGCGTCGTCGGCGGTGTTGAACAGGTATTCGTAGTCGCCGGCACTGTTGAGTTTCTCCATGCCGAGCGTGAGACACGTGGTGTTGTCGGACTTGCAGTAGGTACCGGTCAGGAAGTCGCCGGGGTTGGCCATGATCTTCTGTCCGCCCTCCTCGCCGGTGAACACGGTTTTGGTTTGGCTGGCGTCGATGCCGTAATACAGCGTGACGCTGTCGCCGGATTCGAGCGGGGTTCCGGGGGCCGGGTCGGAGCCGGAGATTTTGCCGATGTAGTGTTTGGAGGAGAATTTCGGTTTCAATGTTACCGAATATCCTTTGGATTCAAGCGTTGATTTTGCTTGGTTTTTGTCGGTTCCGATAATGTCGTATCCGATGCCGTCGCCTTTGGTGGCGACGCCGACCGCGATGCCGGTCTTCTTGTCGGCGACGGCCGCGCCGTCATTCGGATATGTGGCCACGACGGAACCGGGCTTGGTTTTTGCGTCATCGTTGACGATGACCTGCTTGTAGCGCACCGGCACGTTCATGGTCTTGAGCGTGTTGACGATGTCGACGGCGGTTTTGCCGACGGTGCCCTGGGGGACGCCGGGACCCATGGATTCGTTGACGGTGACGGTCTGGCCGGAGCCGACGCGGTCACCTGATTTCACGCCGTCGAGACCGGCGAACGAGCCGGCGTCCTCGCCCGAGTAGACCTTCTTGACCTCGGTTTTGATGCCTTGGTCGTTGAGTTGTTGGGCTACGACGTTGGCGGTGAGTTTTTTGCCTTCGGCGGGTTTGATGGCGCTAACGTCGGGGATGGTCTTTGCCCCCCAGAGGCCGGCGCGATGGGTGATGACCATGCCCGCAGCGGCGATGAGCGCGATGGCGACGACCGCGGCGATGGTGAGGACGATCTGCTTCCTGGTGAGCGTCTGCTGTGCCGCGGGGACGGATGCCGTGGCCGCAGCGGACGCCGCCTGTTCAGGCCGCCCGCCCGTTATGGGGTCCGCTGCCGGCCGTCCGTCGCCTCCCGGCAGCGGTACTGACGTCGGCATGGGCACGTCGGAGGATTGGGGCCGACTCTCCCCGGTCTGCGCCAGCGGATGCCCGCATTTGCCGCAGAACCGTTCATCTTCGCCGGTTTGCGCCCCACAGTTGTCGCAGAACATAACGGCCCCTCTCCCTCGCTTGGCCTCGCTTCCCTCAGTCTAGCCTCAGGTAATCCCCCTCCCATCGTCCCGCGTGCGGTTCCGGCGCGGACGCCGTCGCACCGTGCGCGTCACCGGGCGAGGTCGGCGTCGCCGGACGCACCCGTTCCGGCCTTCGCCGTGGCGTCCGCCTCCGTGCCCGGCATCGTGCGGTTCGGCGCATCGCTCCCCTCATCGACGCCGGCATCATGCTCGTCATGACCATGCTTTTCCAGTTCATGGCAGTGGTAGCGTAACCGCTCGATCTCGTGTTCCAGCTCGTCGATGCGCCGCACCTGCTGGGCTATGAGGATGTCACGCAAATCGGAATTGCGTTTGGCACGGAGTTTCATTCCGGGCTTGTAGATGCTGCGCGTTCGCACCTCGCGTGCTCGCTCGCGACGAGCCTCGCCGCGAACCGCGACGTCCTCGGCCTGGTCGCCATCCGCATCGGAGGCGGAATCCTCCGGCAGCCCGTACCCCTCCTGCCGCCATCGTGCGATGCAGCGTTCGATCCGCTTGTATCCGATGATCGAGGAATCAAGACCCGCCTCACGGAAGATCACGGCAGGCGATTCGCCGTTGAAATACCGTTCCATGCAGTTTTTCTTGAATTCCTCGGTATATCGAATACGGTTGCTTGACACTTTCTTCACCGCACGAAGCGATCGCAGGTAGACGATCTGCTCCTCGCTCAACTCCGGTGCTGAAGCCATGTTCTGTCTCCTAACGCAATATTGGCGACAATGCCGTCTCCGGCCAAAATCACAATCGGCGTCCTCCGCATTCCCGCATGGATGCCATCGAGAAAGCCGATGGGTTTTGCATCCCATCGGCTTTCTCAGCGTCTGGGGGTCATGCGTATCCCATGACCCCCAGACGGCCATTCCTCGTCTTGCCGCGTCATACGACGTGGCAGGACATCAGGCCCGATGCGCTCCGCGGGTGCTTCCGGCACCCTTCCGCAGCATCAGTCCGGCTCCGAGCAGCAGCAGCATGAGCACCGCTCCTCCGGAGATCGCGGCACCGGTCTTGCCGAGCAGATTCGGCGCGGCCGGCTTGGCGGGCTCGGTGTACGTGTTCACGAACTCCGGCACCTTGCCGCCGTCGTCGTACGAGATCGCGGTATGCAGCTGGCCCTTGCCGTCATCCGTGAGCGTGACGGTGACCTTATGGGTCTTGCCGTCGTAGGTCACGTTGGCCTGCTTGTCGTTCTTCTCGCTGACGGTGTAGGTGAAGGTCTTCTCCATCACGGTCTTGCCGTCGGCGCCGATCGTGCCGAGGTCGCTCTTGGTGAAGTCGAGCTTCTCGAACGTGACCTTGCCATCGGCGTCGTTCTTCGCCTCGTCGACGGTCTTGCCGTCGGCGTCGGCGAGGACGAAGGAGAACTGTCCGTTCCTGAGTTCGGCGCCCTTGTAGGTTTTGTTCGCAATGATCTGCGCGTCGGTGGCGACAGGCGCGTAGACGTTGTCGAACACGGCCTCATTGGGCTGCGATCCGTCCTTCGGGTTGACGAGCGTGTAGGTTACGCCCATCGTGCCGTCGTGGTTGTCGACGACTTCCGCACGGACCGTGAACACGGTCTGGTCGTAGGTCACGCCGCCAAGGTCACCGTCGACCTCGTCCAAGGTGAACGTGGTCTGGGTGGGCTTGGTGTAGGTGACGTCATCGAACGTGACGGTGCCGTCGGCCGCGTTCGCCTTTGTCTGCGGCAGTCCTTCGATGCCGTCGGCACGGGCCGCGTCACGGGCCTTGGTGGAGAGCTGCACCTGGAACTCGCCCTCGTTGAGGTCGCGTCCAGTGATGAGCGTCTTCACGCTGATGCCGTTCTCCTTGGAGAGGGTCTCCTTGAGCGGCGTCAGAGCGTAGACGTTGGTGAAGGTGAAGGCCGGGGTTTCGCTGACCTTGGCGGTGAGGTGGCCCTCGCCGTCGTCCGTCACCGTGACCGTGAAGGTCTTGGCGGCGTCCTTGTCTAGCGTGACGCCGGGGGCTTCGCCCGTCTGCTTCACGGTGTAGGTGAAGGTCTTCTCCATCACGTCCTTGCCGTTCGCGTCCTTGCCGAGATCCTTCTTGGTGAAGACGTAGGCACCGAAGTCGACGTTGCCGTCGGCGTCGTTGGTGGCCGTGGTCCTCTCGGGCAGTGGGGCGCCGTCCTTGCCGGTGATGGTGTAGTTGAACCTGCCTGCCACGTGGGTCGTGTCGGTGGTGGAGCCGTCCGGCACGTCGAGCTTGGCCTGGCCGTTGAAGTTCACCGGCACCTTGAGGTCGGCCCCGTAGGTGTTGGTGAGTTCGACGTCGACCTTGTCGGGCGTGAACGTCAGCGTGCCGTCGCCGTTATCGGTGACCTTCACGGTGAAGTTCTTGCTGACGAGGGTTCCGGAGACGGCGGGCGGCAGCTTGCCGTCGGCGCCCTCCTCGGAGACCGTGTACGTGAACGACTTGCCATCGATGAGATGGCTCTTGTCCAGCGTGTACGCGATCGGGTCGAAGTTCACGGTGCCGTCGGCATCGACGTTGGGCTTGCCGGTCTGGTTCGTGTTACCGGTGCCGAGCGCGCCGTCGCCCTTGAGGGCGAAGGTGAATTCGTTCGGCTTCAGTTCACGGCCGTCGAGCACCTTGCGCACGTTCGGCGTGAAGGTGCCGGTGGCCTGATAGCCGTAGGCGAAGCGGACCTGTGCGGGCTTGGCGGTCACGGCGAGCGTGCCGTTGCCGTTGTCCTTGACCGTGACCGTCACGGTGACAGGCTTGGTGCTGTAGGTGTAGCCCTTCAGCGTGGCCGTGCCGTCGCCGTTGTCCGCGGCGCCGGCGGGCACCACCGGGGTGATGGTGTACGTGTGGTCGCCGAGCTTGGTCTGGTCGTAGGTGAGCTTGTCGAAGCCGATCTTGCCGGTGGTCTTGTCCGCCTTGACCGTCTGCTTGACGGCGGCGTCGGCGCCCTGACCGGCGAGCGTGAACTCGAAGTCCGGGGTCCTGGCGTCGTCGAGGGCGCGGCCATCCAGCGTCATCGCCGCGTCGAGACTGATCTCGCCGTTGGCGTTGTACTGGTTGGCGAACTGCTGGCCGTTGCCGGTGACGTCGGTCCTGAGCGAGCCGTCGCCGTTGTCCGTGACCTTGACCGAAACGGTCTTGACCGTCTTGTCGTAGGCTTCGTAGCCGTCGGCGTTCGGATCGACTTCGGTGATCACGTAGTCGAAGGTCTTGCCGGCGTCGTCATGATCGATGTCCTGCGTGTAGGCGATCGGGTCGAACGTGACGTTGCCCTTGGCGTCGTTGGTCTTGGTCTGCAACGGTGTGGCGTCGGGATCGGTGGGCTTGGTCTTGCCGGCCCACAGCTGGAACTCGAACTGTCCTTCGGCCAGTGCATGGCCGGTCAGCTTCTTCGAGGCCTTGAGGCTCACGGTTCCCGTGGCCTTGTAGGCGTTGGTGAAGGTGATGGTCTTGGACTGGCTGGCGTTGCCATTGGCGTCGCGCACGGACCAGACGACGTTCAACTGGCCCGCCTGGTCGGTCACGGCGGCGACGAGCGTGTAGGTGTCGTCGTCGTTGGTGTAGCCGTTGCCGGACCGGTCGGTTTCATCAAGCACGTACTGGTAGGTGCCCGGCTTGGTGAACGCGATGGCGTCGAATTCGACGTTGCCCTTGGCGTCGTTGGTCTTGGTCTGGTCGACCTTGGCCGCGCCGTTGTTCTGGGCTTCGCCCTTAAGGGTGAAGTGGAACTGTCCGTCGGCGAGCGCGCGTCCGGTGAGCACCTTGGTCACGGCGAGCTGGCCGTCGCCGGTGGGCGACGACGTGACGCCGTTGACGTTGTACGTGTTGGTGAAGGCGAAGTGCGGCGCCTTGGCCGGGTCGGAGGCCACGGTCAGATGCCCTTCGCCGTCGTCCGTCACGGTGACGGTGAACGTCTTGGTGTCGTTGGCGTCGTTGGTGACGTGGTCGATGCTGCCGGACTGCCTGACCTTGTAGGTGAAGGTCTTGCTCATGACCGGCTTGCCGTCCGCGTCGGCGCCGAGGCTGGCCTTGGTGAACTGGATGTCACCGAAGGCGATGGCGTTCTTCGCATCGTCGACACCGTTGTTGACCGTGACGACCTTCGGCAGCGGAGCGGTCTTGTCGTCGCTGCTGATGGTGTAGGCATACTTGCCGCCGTAGTCGGGCACCGTGCCGTTGTCGGGGTTGGCGACCGTCAGCGTGCCGGTCGGCGTCACCTTGGCCTTGGTGTCGTCAGGAGCGTAGGTGTTGGCGAACGCGAGCTTGTTGCCGGCGTTGTTAACTGCGGTGAGGTGCCCTTCGCCGTCGTCCGTCACGGTGACGGTGAAGTCGAAGGACGCCTTGCCGGCGTCGGCGGTCACTGCGGCGGGAAGCTTGGTGGTGTCTTCCTTGGCGGTGTAGTTGACCGTCCACACGCGGTTGCCGGCGGCGTTCGTGGCCACGGTCGCGTAGCCGTCGGTGATGGCCTGGGCCAGGCTGGCTTCGCTGTATGCGGGCAGGGTGAAGTTGACCTTGCCGTCAGCGGCGTTCCTGGCCGTGGCCACGGCCTTCGCGTCGGCCACACCCTTCGGCGTGACGGTGAAGGTGAACTCATCGGCCTTGAGCGCGCGTCCGGTGAGGGTCTTGCTCGCGGGTACGTCCACGGCTGCGGAATCCGCCGCCTTGTACGTGTTGGCGAACTCGGCCTTGCCTTCGACGGTCACGTAGAGGTTCCCGTCCTTGTCGCCTTGGGCGTTGGTGTCCTTCACATGGAACGTCACCGTGGCGGTGTGCTTGTCGTAGGTCACGCCCTTGTCGGCGGCGCCGGCCTGCTCCTTGACGGTGTAGGCGTAGTCGCCGGCCTTGGTGAAGGTCAGCTTCTCGGAGGCGCTGTTCGAGGTACCGTTGGCGGGCTTGCCGATGGTGATGGTCTTCGGGGCCTGCGGGCCGTCGGCCGGGCTGGTCACGTCGAACGTGAACGTGTCGGCGTTCTTCCACTGGCGGCCGGTGAAGGTCTTCGTCACGGTGAGCGCCTGATCGGAGCTGCCCTGCTTGTAGGAGTTCACGAACGCGGCCTTGGCGGTGTCCGCGGCTGCGGTCTTGTCGGTGGCGCCGGCGTTGTCGTACTCGACGGAGCCGAGGCGCAGCGTGCCGTTGGGCTTGCCGGTCTGGGCGTCGGTGTCGACGATGGTCACGGTGGCCGTGGCGGTGTGCGTGTCGTAGCTCACGCCGCCGAGCCGGCCGGTCTTTTCGTTCAGATCGAACGTGTAGGTGCCGGTCTTCGTGAACGTCAGTTCACCGAAGTCGAGTGCGGAGGCCTTGCCGTCGGCTGCGGCGACGTTCTTCACGTCCTTCGCCTGCGGCAGCACGGTCTTGGCGGCGTCGTTCTTCGGGGCGATGGTGAAGGTGAATTCATCGGCCTTCATGTCGCGTCCGTTGAGCGTCTTCGCGCCCTCGATCTTCTGCTTCACCGTTCCCTTGTACGCGTAGGCGTTGGTGAACGCCGCGGCCGTGTTGGCGCCCTTGTCGGCGTCGGTCGTGGCCGTGGAGTTGTCGTACGTGGTGCTGGTGATGTGCAGCGAGCCGTCATACGCGCCGTCGGCGTTCTTGTCGCTGACGACGATGGTCACGGTGGCCTTGTGCGTGTCGGGCTTGACGCCGCCGAGACCCGGATCGGATTCCGCGATCTCGTACACGTAGGTGCCGGCCTTGGTGAACGTCACGGTCTTCGAGGCGGTGTTGCTCGTGCCCGTGGCCGGCTTGCCGACGGTGATGTCGGCGACGGCCGGCACGTTGGAGAGCGCCGCGGCGTCGGTGGCGTCGTTGAACGACTTGGGCGTCACGGTGAACGTGAAGTTGTCGTCGTTTCGCCAGTCACGACCGATGAAGGTCTTCTTGACGCTGATGTCCTTGCTCGTGGATCCCTTGCTGTAGGTGTTCGTGAACTTGAGTTCGCCGTTGGCCTTGCCGCCCGCGTAGGACGGGGTCAGCGTGTACGTGCCGTTGCCGTTGTCCTTGGCGTTGACGGTGACGGTGATCGTGGACTCGTCCTTCGTCACACCCTTGATGGAGGCCGGGATGTCGTCCTCGGTGATGGTGTAGGTGAAGGTCTTGTCGCCGTAGGCGTTGGCGATGCCGACCGTGCCGAGGTTGATGTCGACGGTGCTGTCACCGGCCTTCGGCGTCACGGTCACCTTGCCGCCGTTCGCCTTGCTGAACTGCGGGGCGTTGCCCTGCGGCTTGATGGTGAAGGCGAAGCTGTCGCCGTTCTGGAACGCACGGCCGGTCATGGCCTTGACGCCCGTGACGGCGGCGGACGTGCCGGATGCGCGGTACGTGTTGGCGAAGGTCACGGAGGTCGGGTTGGCCTTGTCGGCGGTGATGGTGAGCTTGCCGTTGACGTCGGCCACGTGGTATTTCAGCGTGGCGGTGTTGGCGGCGAAGGTCAGCCCCTGTGCGTTCGTGGAGAAGTCCTGGCCTTTGTAGGTCCGGTTCTGCGCGATGGTGAACGTGTAGTCGCCGGCCTTGGTGAACTTGAAGCCGGGCAGTGTCACGTTGCCGTTGGCGTCATTGTTCAGCACCTGGGAGGCCGCGGCCCCGGAGACGCCGTTGGCGTCGCCGTCGGTGAGCCTGAAGGTGAAGCCGAAGTCGTCGGCGGCGAGGTTCTTGCCGTCGAGCGTGGTATTTACGGCGGGCACCGGCGCGTTGTCGGAGTCGGTCTGCGTGTAGGTGTTGGTGAAGGCGATGGCGTCCGCGGCCTTGAAGGTGGCGCCGTTGTCGGTGCTCTTCTCGGTGGTCGGCGTGCCGACGACGAGGGAACCGGTGCCGTTGTCCGTCACGGGGACGGTCACCTTGTACTGGCTCTGGTCGTAGGCCCAGCCGGCCGGGGCGGTGCCGGTCTCCTTGATGAGGTAGGCGTAGCTGCCGGCCTGGGCGTACTTCACGTTCTGCAGGAACGTGATGTTCGCGGTCTTGGCGGCGGCGTTCGCCGGGGCGTCGTTGGAGACGTCAAGCGTCCTGCTGCTGCCGTCGGCTGCGGTCGGGGCGCCTGCCTGCGGTGCGACGGAGAAGTGGAAGTCGCCCTGGTTGAGGGTCTTCGCGTTCTTCGGATCGTTGAGCGTCTTGGTGCCGGTGATGCTGGTCAGCGTGGTGGAGCCTGCGCCGTAGGTGTTGGTGAAGCTTACCTTGCCGTTCTCCACCGTGGCCTTGAGCGCGCCCACGTTGGCGTCATCGACGGCAACCTTCACGGTGACGGTCTTGGCACTGGCGTCGTAGGTGACGCCATCCTTGACGTTGCCGGTGGCGTCCTGGGGCACGGTCTCCTTCACCGTGTAGGTGTAGGTGCCGGCCTTGGGGAACGTGGCCTTGCCGAAGTCGAAGGTCTTGGCGGCCTTCGTGGCGGTGGCATCCGTCTTCTCGACCGTGGCCCCGTCCTTGGCGGTGTCGCCGGCGAGGGTGAAGGCGAACTTGTCGGCGTCGGTCCAGTCGCGGCCGTTCAACGTCTTCGTTCCCGTGATGAAGGCGTTGGCATCGAGCGTCGCGGCCGTGGGCTTGTAGGCGTTGGCGAAGGAGATGGCCTGCGCGTCCGTGCCGTTCTTCTGAATCTTGGTCACGGATGCGGTGACGGTGTCCTTGCCGTTTTCGGACGTGATCTTCGAGGTGACGGTCACGGTGTACACGCTGGCGTCATAGGTGTAGCCGGCCTTGCCGCCGTTCTGCTCCTTGACCTCGTACGTGTAGCTGCCGATGTGGTCCTTGTCGAAGTTCAGCGGGAAGGCGAAGCCGCCCGCCGCGTTGTTCGTCGTGGTGGTGTTGGCCGAGACCGGGGCGTTTGCGGTCTTCGGCGTCAACGTGAAGGTGAATTCGCCGTTGGCGAGGTTCTTCGCGTTGTCACCGGACTGGTTGTCGAGGGTCTTGGTGCCGGAGATGGCTGTAGTGCCCGCGGTGGCGCTGTACGTGTTGGTGAACACGGCGGTGGCAACGTCCACAGCGGCACCGGTTCCGGTGGCCTCATACTTCGGCGTGACGGTCAGGTTGCCCTTGCCGTCGTCGGTCACGGAGACCGTCACCTTGACGCTGCCGGTGGCGTAGCTGACGCCGGAGATGCCGGTGTTCGCTTCGGTGAGCGTGTAGGTGTAGGTGCCGGCCTTGGTGAAGGTCACGCCGCCGAACGCCTTGGCGGTGCCGTCGGTCACGGAGACCACGGTCTGGTCCTTGCCGTCGACCTGCGGCAGCGGCGCTCCGTTGCCGGCGAGGTTGAAGGTGAAGGTGTCGCCGGCCTTGAACGCACGTCCTTCGAGCGTCTTACGCACCGTGAACAGGTTGTTGACGGTCTTCGGCGTCGGCGTGTACGTGTTGGCGAATACGGCGGCCGAGTTGTCGGCGGCGCCCTGACCATTGTCGTAGGAGACGGCCGGGGTCAGCTTGCCGTCCGCCTCGGTCACGACGACCGTCACCTTGGCGGTGTGGGTGTCGGACTTCACGTTGGCGAGCGTGGATGCGGCTTCGGTCACATCGAAGGTGTAGGTGCCGGCCTTGGAGAAGCTCACGTTCTGGAATGCGCCGGTGTTGGCGTTTCCGTTGGCGGGCTTGCCGATGGTGGTCGTCGCATCGGCGATCGCCGTGGCGCCTTGCGGGGTGGCGGTGTTGTGCAGCGTGAACAGGAAGCTGTCACCGTCGTTCCAAGTACGTCCGGTGAACGCCTTCTTGACGTTGATGTTCGCCGTGGCGGGGTTCACCCTGTACGTGTTGGTGAACGTCGGGGCGGTGGTCGTCCAGTTCTCGGTGCCGTTCGGGGCGTACTGCACGGTGGCGGTGTTGAATCCGCCCTGGCCGTTGTCGCCGGCGATGGTCACCTTGACCTTGAACACATTCTGGTCCCAGGTTCCGGCGTTGCCGATGGTGGCCACACTGGGCTGGAGCTCCTTGAGCGTGTATTCGTAGGTGCCGGCCGCGGTGTACGTCTCCGGGAACGTGATGTCGGCGGGGGCCGTGTTCGGGGCGGCGCCGTTGGCGGCCGTTCCGTTCCACGTGTTATCGGTCTTGGTCAGCTGGAACGTGAAGTCACCGGCCTTGAGCTCGCGGCCGTTCAGCGCCTTCTTCGCCGTGATGTTCACGGAGGCGGTCGTGCCGTAGGTGTTGGCGTAGGTCGGGTTGTTGCCGGTCACGGCGGCGACGAGCTGTCCCTTGCCGTTGTCCGTCACGGTCACGGTGACGTCGCGGTTCGGGGTGGCGTCGTAGGTCACGCCCTTCTGGCCGTCGTTGATTTCCTTGACCACGTAGTGGTGGGTTCCGGCCTCGGTGTAGTTGATGGCCGGGAACGCGAACGAGCCGTCGTCGGCGTTCTTCACGTCGGCGCCGATCTGCTTGTTGCCGTTGTCCTTGTCGAGCAGCTGGAACGTGAACCGGCGCGAACCCGGTTCCGTGCCGTTCAGCTTCTTCGTGCCGCGGATGACGGCGGAGGCGGCAGTGCTGGCGTACTTGTTGTTGAACGTCACGGACTGCGCGGCGGCCACGAGCTTGCCGGAGGCGGAGTCGGGCTTGACGGTGAAGGTCACGGTCTTGGACTTCTGGTCGTCGGCGCTGGTGACGCCGTTGGCGAAGTTGGAGTCGGGCTCGGTCACGGTAAGCGTGTAGGTGCCGGCCTTGGTGAAGTTCACGGTGGTCGTGGCATTACCGATTGCAGCGGTGCCGTCGGCCTTGGTGGCGATCTGCCCGGTGGTCAGCTGGGGGTTCTCCACGGTGATGCCGTCGGTCGCACCGGTCACGTTGAACGTGAACGTGCCCTTGAAGCTGCCCTTGCCGGTCAGGCTCTTGTTCACGGTGAGTGTGGATGAGCCGGGGGCCGGGGTGAAGGTGTTGGTGAACGGCACGATGCTCTTGTCGGCACCGGTCTGCGCGGTGTTGACGATGGAGGCCACGTCGAGCTTGCCGGGGTCCTGTTCGTCCTGCACCACGGTGAACACGAGGGTCTTCGGGTTGGTGTCGGCGGTCACGCCGGCCTTGCCGTTGAGGTTCTCACGCACGTTGAACGTGTATTCGCCGGGCTTGGTGAACTTGACATGCAGTGCGTCGCTCTTGGCGCTCTGGCCGTCCTTGACGGCGGGCGAGGCCACGGATGCCTTGGTGAACTCGAAGCCGGGCTGGCTGTAGCCGTTCTTGTTCTGCTCCTCATAGCCCTGTTCGTCGAGCGTGAACGTGAATTCGCCGGCGGCCATGTCACGGCCCTTGGCGGTCTTCTGCACGGTGATGTCCTGCTCGGCAGCGTTGGGCTTGAAGTTGTTGGTGATGGTGAACAGCGGTGAGCTGTCGGCCGTCACGACCACCTTGTTGGCTACGGCGTCGTACTTGGCGTGCAGCGTCACGGTCTTGGTGTCGCCGTCGACGGCCTGGTAGCCGGAGGGGATGTTCGTCTCCTTCACCGTGTAGGTGAAGTCCTTGGCGCCGCTGGCGCCGAGGTCGGCCTTGTTGATGGTCACGGCGCCGAAGTTCACGTTGTTGTTCGCGTCGTTCGTCGTGCTGGTCTTCTCCGGGGCGGGCGCACCGTCCTGCGGGGTCACGGTGAAACTGAACTTGCCTTCGGTGTTGCCCGGATCGAAGCCTTCCTCGGAGGTCACGACCTTCTGTCCGGAGAACTCGAATTTGGTCTTGTCCATGCTCTTGAAGTTCCTGAACGTCAGTCCGCCCTGAGGATAGTGCGGGTTGACGGTGAGATTACCGTCGTTGCCGAGCTTGGCGGTGACGGTGAAGTTGATCTGCTGGGTGACGGCGGTCACGCCCGGCTGTTGGGGCGCGTCCTCCTTGGCGGTGTAGTAGACCGTCCAGGTTCGGGTTCCGTCCTTGTTCACGCGCACCGTGGCGAAGTGCGCCGCCACCGCCTTGTCGAGATACGCCTGATCGAAGTTGTAGCGAATCTGGTTGAAGCCGACGTTGCTGGGCTCGCCGTCCGCGGCATCGCTGGTGTTGCCACCGGGCACGACCGGACCGTCGTTCACGATCTGACCGGTGCGGTAGTTCCTGGTGTACAGCTTGAACGTGTACTGGCCGGCCTTGACGGCATCGCCTTCGAGGATCTTGCTGCCGGACGGGGTGAACAGACCGTTGTAGTTCACCCAATCGCCGAACACCATTTCGCCGCCGTCCTTCACGTTGTCGGGATCGGCGGAGAAGTCGACGACGAGATTGCCCTTGTCGTCAAGTTCCGGGGTAAGGGTCATGGTCAGCTTCTGTGCGCTGTTCGAGGCGAACGGCGGAGTCGGCTGATCCTGTGAGAGGGTGCACGTCTGGGAGGAGAGATCATCCGAGCTGAAATGCAGGATGTTCGGGTTGCCGAATCCCGCCGGCGTCAGCGTGACGATGCCGTCGGCCCCGTTGGTGCCGGTGGCCACGGTGTCGAAGCCGCAGGTCAGGGCGAACTGGAATCGTCCGGCCTGACCGCTCACCGAAAGACCCTGCAACTGCACGCGGGCACGGAAATGTTCGAGGATGTTGTAGTCGAGCGTCTGCACAGCGGCGACCTTGGCCTTGGCGGGTTGTTGCTTGGCGGCATCCTGCGTCTTCGCGTCGGCGGATTCCTTCTTCACGTCGCTTGCGGCAGCGTCGTCGTTCTTCGTCGAATCGGAATCGGACTGCTTGACGGCCTCGGAGTCCTGGGCGCTTTTGTCGCCGGTATCATCGGTTGCGGACGGCGACGCAGACGGGGTCTGCGACGGCGAGCCGGTCGGGCTCGGGGTCGCGCTCTGCGTACTCTGCGGGGTCAGCGTTTCGGCCGGGTCCGCGGAAACCGCGGCGGTCGGCGCGAACATGGCGACGGAGGCGATGATCGCCACCGCGACCTTGAAGCCCCCCCCCCACGACGATTCTCACGTTCACTGCGGGAGTCGTTCAGCGCGCCCCGGCCGCGATCGAGGCGCGAACCCCGTCCATCGACCCAGGAACTCAACGAGCCCTTGATCTTCTTCCAAGTCAACATGGCAACCTTTCCCAAATTCCCTTACTAGAGGGTATCGAAATATACTCCACCCTCTACATACGGTTCGTCATAGTAACACCCTCGGTCAGTAAAAACCATTGCAATCATTGGGATAACACCCGTTATACAGCCCCCGTAACACCATATCGTTTTGTCCGAAAAATACACTGAAAAACGATAAACATGGACATCCAAACCCCCTAAAGGATGCCCTGAAACGCCGCCAGGTCGGGGTTTTGCACATACCCACCATCCAAGGATTCAATGCGCAACAGCATGACCGTCCTTGGGCGACCTGTTTTTGGCATCATCCCGTCAGGCTCATGACACCGTCTCGTGGGACGTTTCCCGCCCCAAGACCCTCATGAGGGCGTCATGACCTCCTAGGCGGCGATTACTCCGTCAAGCCCGTCGGGTTTCGACGGAATCCCTCCCAACCGTCACATGCCTCTCTTCTTCGAGGCGCACCTCAAGGAGATGGCACCGTTTGCGCATGCGCTTCAGCTCACGCTCCAATTCGTCGATGCGATGCACCTGCTGGGCGATCAGCGTATCACGCAGGTCCCCGCCGCTGGTCGTTTTCCGCGCGGACTCAGATTTGTAGATGCCGTCATCGGCCTCGCCGTCCGTCATCGTGCCGCCCTTCCCGGCGATGCCATATCCCTCCTTGCGCCATCGTGCGATGCAGCGTTCGATCCGCTTGTATCCGATGATCGCCGAATCAAGTCCGGCCTCACGGAAGATCACTGCCGGCGAGTCACCGTTGAAATACCGTTCCATGCAGTGCCCCTTGAATTCCTCGGTGTATCGGATCCGATTGCATGAGACCCGTTTCACCGCGCGCAGCGATCGCAGGTAGACGACCTGTTCGTCGTTCAACACCGGTACTGAAGCCATTTCCGCCCTTTATATACGATTTGTTCAACGATGCGACCATCACCGCAGCATCGCATCGATTCCTTCCGTTTTCCACCACAACAGCCTGTTGCAATCAATGTACTCCCGTTGCCAAGGGTTTACCCCCATTTGACAAAAATTGTTACGTTCCTGTATACGTCAATCGTTTCATTTATCCGCAAAGACAAGAAGTCGGCAGGTTTTCCAGCCCCGTCTGCCGGAACGGTTGAGGGGTTACGTACGCCCATCACCCCCAACAGGCCGTTCCGCATCATGATAGACCCCGTGGCATATGTGTTTGGACAATCAGCCGCCCATCGGCGCCCCGCAGGCGCTATCGCCCGGCCTTCAGCCTGGCGATAGCGAAATCGGCGCCCCGCGTCTGCGATCCATCCGAGAAATAGCTGCGATGCCCCTCCTGCTCGCCGCTCGTCTGGCACACGAGATCGTCCCCGGCGCAATAATCCTCGATCCGGCCCGCATACGACGCCAACGCCGTCAGTTCGCGCGGAGACAACGAGCCGTTCGTCTTCGCGTCGAACGTGCCCCGATTGTACGCGGCCCTGCCGTTGAACCTCGGATCGCCGTACATCACCACGGCCACGACGTTGCGCCCCGCCCCGTCGGTAAGCACATCCCGGTTGCCGTCGACGGCGAGACGCTGTTTCGGGGCGGACAACGCATCGCCGACCACGACCGCGCCCTGCGAGAATCCGAGCAGCACCGTCCTCTGCCGCGGGCATTGCAACGCCTGCCCGTTGAGCATCGCCACCAGACGCTTCACGCCGGCGTCCACGCTGTCGACGTCGAACGTGGCCGGATAATTCAGCGACGTGACCTGCACCCGCCCGGAGAACGCGTCCGCAATCCGCTTGGAGACCGGGTTCAGCAGACCGTCGTCGGCGCTTTCGTTCGTGCCACGCGCCATGACCACGCGCACGTCCTGGCCGGAGCAGCCGGAATCTCCCCAATCACGGGAAGCCGCCGACTGCGACGACGCGGACGACGGCTCCGGAGACGACGGCGATTGCGAGGGACGGGCGGAACCATTGGCCGATGAACCCGATGCCGCACCGGCGGTAGACGTCGCGCCGGTCGATGCAGCACCAACCCCGTCGGCGTCCGCGGAACCGCACGCCCCCAATGCGGCCATCGCGACCAGCACCATGATGGCCACGCACATCACCGCCGCATTATGCAGCGCCCGGACAATCCGCGGATTCATTCCCATCATCGCTCCTTCGACGTTTCCCCATTTATAGGCCAGTTCCACCGCACCGCCCACGTCGTCGCCGCGACCGCCACACATTCCGCGCAAGATTCTTCCCGCGGCGACCATACGGCAACGATTCGATAACAACGGTTGCGAATCCATAACGGTTTCCGCCGTTGTTATCGACGTCGCCCTCGATTCCCGCCCTCGATTCCCGCCGGCCGCCCATCGTCGTCAACCACCGTTAAAAACCAACAATCACAAGGGATTCGTCGTTTCCGTTCGATCACTTCACTTTTCTCCGATCGATCGAAAACCACCTCGTCCGAGATGATGCGTCCGTTATTTTTCACTATTGACATCATTTGCCCCCGCATCTAGCATCAGCTTTGCGTTAGCGGTCACAACGGGTTCGGCGTATATATGGTTGCGGTTATCCATCGCCTGCGTCCTTGTATTGCCGACCTGTCGTGAAAGCGGTTTCATCATATTGGGAAAGAGGGAGTAATGAGCAGCGCCATTACCACCAGCTTCAAAGAGAAGCTGGGACTCAAGGACTATGTCGCCTACGGCTTCGGCGATATGGCCATCAACTTCACGTTCGGCTCGCTGGGCATGTTCGTGGTCTACTTCTACACCGACATCGTCGGCATCTCGGCGGCCGCGGTCGGCACACTGATGCTCATCTCGCGTTCGTTCGACGGCATCATCGACGTCTGCGTCGGCACACTCGTCGACAAGACCCATTCCAAGTGGGGCAAGGCCCGCCCGTGGCTGCTGTTCGGCGCCATCCCGTTCGGCATCCTCACCGTCACGCTGTTCGCAGTACCGCAGAACGCATCCGACACCGTGAAGATCATCTACATCTTCATCTCCTACAACCTCCTCATGATCGCGTTCTCGTCGATGGCCATCCCGTACGGCACACTGAACTCGCTGGTCACGCAGGATCAGGGCCAGCGCGAGAAGCTCAACCTCTCCCGCATGTTCCTCGCACAGTGCGGCATCCTCATCATCACCAACGCCACCATGCCGCTGGTCAACGCCTTCGGCGGCGGCCAGATGGGCTGGGTGCTCGCCTACGCCGTGCTCTCCGTCATCGCCTGCATCCTGTTCTGGATCGTGTTCGGCACGCAGAAGGAACGCGTGAAGATCGCCAAGGGCACCAAGAAGAAGAGCCAGTACCCGTTCAAGGTGGAGATCAAGGCCTGGCTCAAGAACAAGTACTGGTTCATGGCCTTCGGCTTCCTCGCGTTCTTCCACGTGGCCTACTCCCTCACCCAGGGTTCGCTCGTCTACTACGCCAAGTACTACCTGCACCAGCCCGACGCGGTCGGCGTGCTCACCCTCGCCTACCTGCTGCCGGCCATGGTCGGCATCCTCTCCTGCACCAAGCTGTTCCCGAAGTTCGGCAAGACCCGCGTGGTCATCGTCTGCCTCGTGGTCTCGATCATCGCCTACCTCCTGCCGCTGTTCGCCAAGGAAAGCTACGGCTTCATCGTGTTCACCCAGATCGTGAAGGGCATCGTCTACGGCCCGATCCTCGGCTCCATCTGGGCGTTCTTCCCCGACACCATCGAATACGGCTACTGGAAGACCAAGATCCGCGTCGAAGGCCTGCTCTACTCCGGCGGCTCGCTCGGCCAGAAGATCGGCCTGGGCATCGGAACCGCCATGGTCGGCTGGGTGCTTGCCGCGGGCGGCTACGACGGCGCCAAGGCCGTGCAGTCCGCAGGCGCCATGGGTGCCATCGACATGATCTACGTGTGGCTGCCGATCATCTTCTTCGTCATCTGCATCGTGCTCATGGCCATGTACCGCATCGACAAGATCTTCCCGAAGGTCATGAGCGATCTGGCCGAGTGGAAGGCCAACGGCGCCCCGAAGCCCGACCCGGAGTTCCAGAAGCTCCTCGACGAGGCCGACGCCAAGGCCAGCGACAAGTAGGACGGCCACGCGCTGCCGTACCTACCGTACGGGTTCCTAGATGATCCCCGCCAGGATTTCCCGGCGGGGATCATCGTATTGCGCTCTACGGATTCCCGGGTCATGGACCGGTATGTCATAACGGCGGAACGACCCCCACACCAATACCATCGCCCACACCAATACCATCGCCATTGTGACGGACGACGGCACGAAACCGACGAAAACGCGTCGATGTCCTTCACCGACGCAAGCCGGGAATCCACAAAACGTTGCAATTTCAATGCTCTATCGAACGCCGACGACGATACGCGACGGACAGAGACGCAAAACGGACAAAATGCGACGTCGTCCGCCGGCGATGTCCCGTTTCTGGTGGATTGGAGTGCGAAACCGGCGATGACACGACCAGAATGAGGCTATAGGCCAGAATGTGGGGTATAGGCAGAATGTGGGTTTATAGGCAGAATGGGATCATAGGCCAGAATATGTGTCCGCTTTCGTTTGTGCCTTTTGTGCCTTTTATGCCTTTTCCAAAACGTAAAACACGCCAAAAACATCAAGGACCGTTGGAATTCCAACGGTCCTCAGTGGAGCGGACGACGGGAGTCGAACCCGCCTCTAAAGCTTGGGAAGCTTTCATTCTACCGATGAACTACGTCCGCAAAGGCGTGCATTTTTGCACGAAATATCAGTCTAGCATATAACGGACGAGAAACGCCAGCCGGGCAGGTCTTCAATCGGTCGATCATCCGAATCCCGCCGGCCGTTCGGGCAGACGCAATGCACGTGCACAAGCAAAAAGCCACGCACCGCACATGGTTCGCGCAACGGAAGGACGCCTATCGCATCGAGATGCGCTGTCCGGGGACGGCGCCAGCCTGCCGCAGTTCGTAGCTCATCTGCATGAGTCGGCGGATGCGTTCCTCGGTCGGCGGATGCGTCGAGAACAACCGGCTGAGACCGCCGGCGGAGAACGGATTGGCGATCATCAGCGCGGAGACGCTTTGCGTGCCGGCGGTCTGACGCATCGGCGCCATCGGTATGCCGGACTCGATCTTGCTGAGCGCGGAGGCGAGCGCCTCGGGGTCGCCGGTCAGACGGCTGCCGTCCTCGTCGGCATCGAATTCGCGCGTGCGACTGATGGCCATCTGGATGAGCGAGGCACCGATCGGGGCGAGGATCATCGTGACCAGCAGACCCAATATCCCGCCGCCGCGGTTGTCTTCGTCGTCGCTGCCGCTACCGCCGCCGAAATACATGAGTGAATAGCCGAGATAGGTGATGACGGTGGACATGGCCGACGCAATCGCGCCGGTGAGGATGTCACGGTTGTAGACGTGCATGAGCTCGTGGCCGAGCACGCCGCGAATCTCGCGTTCGTTGAGCAGCTGGAGGATGCCCTGCGTGCAGCATACGGCCGCGTGGCGTTCGTTGCGGCCGGTGGCGAAGGCGTTCGGTGACAGCGTGGGCGCGATGTAGATGCGCGGCATGGGTTTGCCGGCGCGGGCGGAGAGTTCGCGGACGATGCGGTACAGCGTCGGCGCCTCCTGCTCGGAGACCTGCCGTGCGCCCATCGATGCGATGGCGAGCTTGTCGGAGAACCAGTACGAGATGAACGTGGTGCCCAGACCAATGCAGATATAGATGCCGAGCGTGCCCCGGCGGCCGCCGGTCAGCCACCATATGAGCATGATGATCGCCCACATCAGCGCAAACAACAGGGTGGTCTTCAAGCCGTTGAAGTGGCCACGCACGCGTATTTCTCGGTCCATGGGACCAAACGTAACCAGCGAGACTGGATATTTGCTGAATGTCCGTTGTTAACGGTGCGCAAGGCCGAAAAACACGAGTTGCGAGGCTTTGCCTTGTAAAGAACCGGAAATTTCGGGATGTACCGCCCGCCTATTCGACGGTCGGAATCGGCTGAAGATAGTGGCGGGCGGTTTCGGCGAGCTCGTTGCGCAGCAGGCCGAGGGATTCGCGAGCGTCGTGGACGCGGGTGAGGATGCCGACCTGGCGGCTGGCATCGGCATCACGCAAGGCGCAGGCCACGAGATCGTCCTGCACATGGATCTTCGTATCGAGCGTGGGGACGAGGGAGACGCCCATGCCCATTTCGACCAGGTTCTGCGTGGCCCAGTAGTCGTCGGTGGAGTGACGTATGTCGGGCTGGAATCCGGCGCGGGAGGCGAGCTTGAGCAGATTGGCGCGGCAGGTGGCGCAGCCCGCGATCCATGTCTCGGCGTGCGCCGCGGTGAGGTCGACCGGTTCGCGGTTCCGTTCGTATGCCTTGCCTATGGCGCTCGACCTGCGGACCAGAAGCCGCAGCGGATCGGCGCCGAGCGGCTCGAAATGCAGGGTTTCGTCGATGCGCAGGAAGTGCGGAAGCGTGTCATAACGAAAGATGATCGCGGCGTCGGCCTCGCCGGCGGACACCTGTTCGATGGCTTCCGGCGGCTCCATCTGCGCGAGACTGATCTCAAGGCGCGGTGTGGCGTGTTCACCATTCGTCCCGTGCTCGGCCCCTGCGGCCGCGATAAACGCGTCGCGCGAATCGGCTCCGCCGCCATGCAGGGCCTTTTCGTCGGCGATGCTGAGACGTACGACCGTCTTCGCCACGATGGTCGAGCAGATCGAGGGAGGGGCCACGATGCGCAGATGGGCGAAACTTCCACGACGGTAGTCCTCAAGCTGGCGTTGGGCCTGGGCAAGTTCGTCGGCCATGGCCCCTCCGTGACGGGCCAGCATCGCTCCAGCCGGCGTGAGTTCGACGCCGCGGGCGGTGCGGGTGACGAGCCGCATCGCGCATTGGGATTCGAGCTTCTTGATCTGCTGGCTTATCGCGGGCTGGCTCCAGCCAAGCGCTTTGGCGGCGGCGGAGAACGAACCACAGCGTTCGATCTGCCATAGGGTCACCAGCATCTGCGGATTGAGTTCAACCATGGCTCCAGTGTAGCCGGATGGTGCCATGCAAAGCCGTACCCTCCCCTCAGTCAGCCTATCGGCTGCCGGTTCCCCTCCTTGGCCAGGAGGGGAACCGGAAAATAAGGAGGCTGCGGCTCAGCTACTCGGCGTCTCACTCACCGGCGGCGAGCTCGCGCATCTGCTCGGGCTCGATGACCTTCTTGTGCTCGCGGCCCTCCTTCGCGCCCTCGGCACGCTCGAACCGGTCGATGCGCTTCCACCCGGCGAAGTCGATGGGCCTGATGCCCTTGCCGGCAAGCAGCTCGTCGATCGACGCGGGATCGCGGTCCTCGGCGAACAGCCCGCGCTCCGGGGCTGCGGCGAAGTCCTCCAGCATGTGGTTCACAATCATCAGCGCGTCGGACTTGGTGGAGCCGATCAGACCCACCGGCCCGCGCTTGGCCCAGCCGGTGGCGTACAGGCGCGGTCGCACCTCGCCGCCGTCGGCCTCGGTGGTGATGCGGCCGTCGCCGTTCGCGTTGGCCAGATGCGCGCCCTTCTCGTCGTAGGCGATGCCCGGCGCCTCGGCCGGCTTGTAGCCGATGGCGTGGTACACGGCCTCCACCGGGTAGTCCACGAACTCACCGGTGCGATGCATCCTGCCGTCGGCACCGGTCTCGGTCACCTCCACGCGGATGCCCGTCACCTTGCCGTCCCTGCCGAGTACTTCGGTGGGGGCGGAGTTGAAGTGGATGTAGTACTTGCGGTCGGCGGGGTTGCCTTCGTAGTCCACGTCGCCGTCGTCTTCCATGTCCTCGGCCATCTCGCGGATGGTGAACAGCTCCTCGACCATCTGACGGGCGAGCTTGTCCTTGCCCGCCACCTCGATGGTCTCCTCGTCGAGGTCGAAGTCGTCCTCGTTGATGATGAGCTGCACACCGGGCAGCTTCTCCATCTCACGCAGCTCCTGCACGCTGAACTTGGCCTGGGCCACGCCGCGACGGATGAACAGGTGCAGCACCTTGGCCTTGTTGGCCTTGATGCCTTCGTACACGTTGTCGGGGATGTCGGTCTTGGCCTTGAGGTCGTCGGCGTTGCGCATGAGTTCGCGCGCCACGTCCATGGCCACGTTGCCGCCGCCGATCACGGCCACGTTCTCGGCCTCCAACGGCCATTCGCGAGCGCCCGTGGGGTATCCGTCGTACCATTCGACGAACTTGGCGGCGCCATACACACCGTCGAGGTCGGCGCCGGGCAGGCCGAGCGGCTTGTCCTTCACGGCGCCGGTGGCGAAGAGCACGGCGTCGTAGCGGGCGAGCAGTTCGTCGAGCGTGACGTCCTTGCCGAACTCCACATCGCAGTACAGGTGGATGTTCGGGTTGTCGAGCGTCTTTTCGAGGGCGCCGGCGATGAATTTGATCGACGGATGGTCGGGGGCCACGCCGTAGCGGACCAGACCGAACGGCACGGGCAGCTTCTCGAACAGGTCGATGCGCGCGGTGGCGGGCAGGCCCAGTTCCTCGCTGCGCTTGGCGAGCTGCTTGAGCAGGATGTCGGAGGAGTATACGCCGGCCGGTCCGGAACCGATCACGGCGATGCGAAGTTCGTTAGTATCAGTCACGCATTACAGCGTAACGCATTTGACGCTTACGGAACAGAGGGATTCGCAACGTTGTTCCGCCATGCCGGCGCGAGCGCGGCGGCGCGAGACGCACCCTCCGTCTTCTTGCATCCCATGATTCCCGCCCCGTTCATATCATCCGTTCATATCATCCGTTCATATTGTTGACCATTCGCCGTCATATCATGTTCACCGATTGCACGGCGGGCGTCCCGGACGCCGACCGCGCCGATATCGTCGGCAATGCCGATACGCACATAAGACACATACGAAGAGAACCATATAAAGAAGGAATCTCATGACCGAGAAGACGGAGAAGGACGAGACGGCGAAGCCGCATGGCGATGCCCGCGTAGTCATGCATGACAAAAGCGACGCCGGCTACGCGAAGGACCTCAAGCCCCGGCACATCCAGATGATCGCCATCGGCGGTTCGATCGGCACGGGCCTGTTCCTCGGCGCGGGCGGACGCCTCTCCCAGGGCGGCGCCGGCCTGACCATCGCCTACGCGATCTGCGGCATCTTCGCGTTCCTGATGGTGCGCGCGCTCGGCGAACTGGCCATCCGCCGCCCGTCCTCCGGCGCGTTCGTCTCCTACGCCCGCGAATTCCTCGGCGAGAAGGGCGCATACGTCACCGGCTGGATGTTCTTCCTCGACTGGTCCACCACGGTGATGGCCGACATCACCGCCGTCGCCGTGTACTTCCACTACTGGAAGGCGTTCGAGGTGATCCCCCAGTGGGTGCTTGCGCTCGGCGCGCTGGCCCTCGTGTTCGTGCTCAACATGATGAGCGTGAAGATGTTCGGCGAGGCCGAATTCTGGTTCGCCGCCATCAAGGTGTTCACCATCATCGCGTTCATGGTCATCGCCATCTGGGCCATCGTCACCGGCGCCCCGGTCGGCGACACGCACGCCGGCGTCGCCAACATCACCGAACACGGCGGATTCTTCCCGATGGGCATCGCCCCGGTGTTCGCGCTCACGCTCGGCGTCGTGTTCGCGTTCGGCGGCACCGAGATGGTCGGCGTCGCGGCCGGCGAGGCGAAGGAGGCCAAGCGGGTACTGCCGAAGGCCATCAACTCGATGATCATCCGCATCTTTGTCTTCTATGTCGGTTCCGTCATCCTCATGGCGCTCGTGCTGCCGTACACCGCCTACTCGTCGAATGAGTCGCCGTTCGTCACGTTCTTCTCCGGCATCGGCATCCCGCACGCCGGTGACGTCATCCAGGTGGTCGTGCTCACGGCCGCGCTGTCGTCGCTGAACGCCGGTCTCTACGCCACGGGCCGTACGCTGCGTTCGATGGCCGTGGCCGGCTCCGGCCCGAAGTTCGCCGCACGCATGAACAGGCATCACATCCCGTATGGCGGCATCATCATCACGTCGGCTCTCGGCCTGATCGGCGTGGTGCTCAACGCCGTGCTGCCGGCCGACGCGTTCGAGATCATCATGAATCTGGCCGGCATCGGTATCGCCGGAACGTGGGCCGCGATTCTCGTCACCCATCTCGCGTTCCTGAAGAAGGTCAAGGCCGGCGAGGAGACGCGCCCCGAATACCGCATGCCCGGCGCCCCGTACACGAACTACGTGTCGCTGCTGTTCTTCGCCATCGTCGTGATCTCGAATCTGACGAGTACGTCCGGTCGATGGACGCTGGCGCTGTTCGTGGTGGTCGTCATCGCGATGGTCGCCGGATGGTACTACGTGCGCGGACGCATCGACGGCAATCTCATGGACGAGATGCTCGACGCCGACGAGGACTGACCCTCCCCGGCTCCCCGCCACGTACGGCGGGGAGCCGTCGGACGTATGCGCGGGCGGGGCGCAACACCCCCATCGAGACGCACCCTATTCTGTCCATATATAGGTACTGTCCATATACATATATATGTAATCCACGTACGTAATGCCCATCCCATGGAAGGAATCGGACGATGCGCATTCATATCACCTATACCGGCGGCACGATCGGCATGGTCGACTCGCCGCATGGCCTCGTTCCCGGCGCCGACATGCGCGGCTGGCTGTATGGACTGATCGACGGCACGCAGATCGCGGCCGACCAGGTATCGTTCACCCAGCTCGATCCGCTCATCGATTCGTCGTGCGCAACGCCGGAGAACTGGCAGGCGATCGTGGACGACCTGCGTTCGCATCGCGACGAGGCCGACGCGTTCATCGTCCTGCACGGCACCGATACGATGAGCTATTCGTCGGCCGCCGTCTCATATGCGCTGACGGATTTCGGCAAATCCGTCGTGTTCACCGGGTCGCAGTATCCGCTGGGCATGGTCGAGACCGATGCGACGGCCAACGTGACCGGCGCGCTCAACGCCGTGATATCCGGGCGTGCACAAGGCGTGTCGTTGTTCTTCGGACATCATCTCATCGCCGGTAATCGGGTGAGCAAGGTGTCGTCGTGGGCGTTCGAGGGATTCGCGGCGCCGTCGGCCGGACTGCTGGCGCAGACGGGCGCGCCGTGGCATTGGGAGCCGTACGCCGCCGACGGCCGCGGATGGGCGGACCCCAAGCCGTATACGAGGCATGATGTAGCCGTCGTCGACATGGCGCCGGGAATCACGGCGGCGCGGCTGGAGGCCATGTTCACGCCCCGGCCGGAAGCCGTTCTGGTGCGTGCGTACGGGGTCGGCAACGTTCCGGCCGACGAACCCGGACTGACCGACGTGTTCGCGCGGCTGCTCGACGAGGGAATCCCCGTGGTCGTGGCCTCGCAATGCCAGCAGGCGCGCGTGCTGCTGGGCCATTACGAGGCCGGCGACGCAATCGCGCGTGCGGGAGCTATCGGCACGGGCGATATGACGCTTGAGGCCGCATACGCCAAGATCGTGTTCCTGCTGTCGCAGGGTTTGCGCGGCCGCGAACTCGCCGCGTGGATTCCACGGCCCATCGCCGGCGAAATCACGGCGGCATGACGGAATAGGAACCGTACGGGTCCGGTGGTTCCTGTCCGTTGCGTCAGTTTCGGTCGATGAGCGCGGTGAGCGCCCACAGGATGCTGACCACGTCGATGGCCTCCTGCATGAACGCCCCGACGACCACCGGAATCAGGTCGAACGCGGCCGCGACCATGCCCATCAGCGCCAATCCCAGGCCGAGCAGCACCGCCTGCATCATCACGCGTTTGGTGCGTCGGGCGATGGCGATGGCGCTCGGCACGGCGGCGAGGTCGTCGTTCATGATGACCACCTGCGCGGATTGCGACGCCGCAGTGCTGGTGCCGTCGGTGATGGCCATGCCGAGGTCGGCGGCCGCCAGCACGGGTGCGTCGTTCACACCGTCGCCGACCATCATTGTCACCGATTTCGCGGTGGATTCGCCCAGGAACAGCTGCAGGGCGCGGTCCCACCATGACTGTCGGCGCGGCTGCTCCGCGGCGGCCTTCCGGACCGCGGCCACCTTGTCTTCGGGGAACAATTCGGATCTGACGTCGTCGATGCCCACTTCGGCGGCAATGGCGTTGGCTGCGGCGGCCTTGTCGCCGGTCAGCATCGACAGCCGATCCACCCCCAAGGAACGCAGTCGTTCCAACGATTCCCGTGCGTTGTCGCGCGGCACGTCCTTGAGGACGATCCGTGCGACGAGTCGACCGTCCACAGCCACGTAGGCGGCCATTTCGTCGGCGGCGAGGTCGGCGAAATGGTCGGCGGGGAAGAGCACGTCGCGCATGGCATGGCGACGGGCGCGGACGGCGGCGGACGATGCGCTGCTGATGCCGCCGCTGCCATTGATGCCATTGATGCCGCTGATGCCGCCGCCCATCGGGCGATGTCCGTCGGGGCCGTCCACACGACGCCATGACGGCTTCCGCGGACCGGCCCCGACCCTGCGGAAGCCGTCGTTCGTCGTTCGGGAACGGACCGTCTGCCCCTGTATGTGCGTTTCCGGCAGGGCGGCGAGCTGCGAAGCCACCGCGCCCATGCCGTGCATGCCTCTGGTGACGAAACCGAACCGTCCCACGCGAACGGTGTGCCCATTGACCTCGCCGCTCACGCCGTTGCCGGAATCCTCCTCGATGTTCCTGACGACCGGATACGCCCGACCATGGCCCGGACGGCCGTTTTCGGGGCATCGGCGCTGACCTTCGGCATACCGCGCATGCATCCTTTCGACCGCGGCGGCACCGGCCTTGGCGATGCCCTTGGCGAGGATATGCACCGAATAGCCCTCCACCACACCGGCGAACATGAGGATGTGGTCCTCGTTGAGCGCGGCGGGATGGTTCGGCTTCCGAGACGCATCCGGGCCGGCGGCGTCGGGCAGCGCGACCACGCCGACCGGCATGTCCACGCGCACCACCTGAGGTTTCTTGACGGTCAGGGTGCCGGTCTTGTCGAAGAAGATGTGCGAGACGCGACCGAGGTTCTCCAACACCTCCTGCGCCTTGATGAGAATACCGGCCTTGGCAAGCCTACCAGTGCCGGCCATGTAGGCCACGGGGGCGGCGATGAGCAGAGGACAGGGCGTGGCGAGCACCAGCACCTGGGCGAAACGCGTGGGTGTGCCCGAGACGATCCACGCCACACCTGCGATGACGAACGAGACGACGGTGAACGGCACGGCGAGCAGGTCGGCGGTCCGGACCACCGCGGCGCGCGAGTTCTGCGCCGACCGCACGAGTTCGAGGATGCGCTGGTACTGCGAGTCGCGCGGCAGTTCGGTGGCGCGCATGGTAAGCATGGTGGCGCCGTTGACCGCACCGGACATCACGCGGGCGCCGGCGAACACCTCGCGTGGAAGCGGTTCGCCGTTGATGTTCGAAAGATCAAGCGTGGCCGTGCCGCTGAGCAACTTGCCGTCGACGGGCACGGTCTCGCCGGGCAGCACCTGCAATATGTCGCCGGGCAGCACCTGGTCGACCGGCACCGTGCGCAGATGCGTTGCCCCATCGGATGAGGCCTCCGACACCGCGTCGCCGCCGCGGGGACCGCCCCCGACGCCGGGCAGGTTCACCACATGTGCAATCTGCGGAGCCGCCTCCATCAGCGCGGTCAGGTTTCCCTCGGCCTTGGACTGCGCATACTCCTCAATGGCCTCGCCGGAGCTGATCATCAGAACCACGGCCCAGCTGGCCCAGTATTCCTGCACGGCCACTGTGGAAAGAATCGCCACGACGGCCAGCACATCCACTCCCACATGGCCGTGGCGGATGTCGTCGATCATGCCGCGCAGCGTGTCGACCACGGTATACGCCACCAGCACGATGACGACCCACTGCCCCACGCTCGGGTCCACCATCCAGAACGGGCGCCCCCACGGACGCCAATCCCACAGTCCGGCCACGACGAGGGCGGAGAGGATGGTTATCGGCAACAACGGAACCCGACGGCAGATTCCACAGCAACGATCGATGACTCTTTTCAACGGTGTTTTCGCCGATGCCGTTTCCATCGATGCCGTTTTCATGAATGCCGTTTTCATGAATGTCTCCTTACGCTGGTTTGTAGGGGCCGACATCGGCGTCGCTGCATGCCGCTGGACCAGCTCGGGAGATTCGCCGCGGGTCTTCGCGTGGCACTGCAAGCCTTGCCGGCACTGCAATGGTCACGCCTTGTTAACCCATCCCAGCGTCAGATGGCGTGCAAGCCTCCGGACGCTGTGATACACGGCGTAAAGATTCGATGTTCATTTATTTCGCTAGATACCATACCAGCGATCGGCAAACGGACACGCCGGCACCCTCGTCGAGGCCGGATAGCGGGCTCACGGACGATTCCGCCCATACCGGAGACGAAAACGGGCCGTGGCATCACCTGCTGCGATGATGCCACGGCCCGTCCTGTGATGTCACAGGAGGATTCCCGGCGGAATCACGTCACCATCCGAAGTTGAACGGATCGTCGCTGCCGCCGTTGTCGGAATTACCGTTGTTGTCGGAGTTGCCGTTGTTGTTCTGGTTGTTGTTGCTGTAGCCGTTGGATTCGGAGCGGTTGGAGCCGTTGACGGCGCTTTCCTCCTTGTCCATGGTCACATTGAGCTCGACGGTCTTGCCGTTGCGGACCACGGTGAGCTTGACGGTGTCGCCGAGCGCGGTGGCGCGGACATAGCCGAGCAGCGAGGCGTTGGAACCGACGGTCTTGCCGTTGTATCCGACGATCACATCGCCCTTCTGCACGCCGGCCTTGGCGGCCGGTCCGCCGGAGACGACGCTCTGCACGGCGCTGCCGGCGCGAGTGATGCCGTCCGCCTCGGCGGTGTCGGTCTTGACGGTGACGCCGAGCGCCACGTGCTTGACCTTGCCGTTCTTGATGATCTCGTTGGTCACACGCTTGACGAGGTTGGCCGGGATGGCGAATCCGATGCCGATCGAACCGCTGGACGACGACGAGCTGGAGCTGGACGACGACGTGGCGATCGAGGAGTTGATGCCGATGATCTGGCCGGCACCGTTGAACGTCGGGCCTCCGGAGTTGCCGGGGTTGATGGCGGCGTCGAGCTGCACGGCGTTGGTGACGATCTCGTTGTTCTCATCGTCCATAACGGTGACGGGGCGGTTCAGCGCGGAGACGATGCCCGTGGTCGCGGTGTTCTCGTAGCCGAGCGGGTTGCCGATGGCCATGACGCTCTCGCCGACGGCGAGTTCGTCGGAGTCGGCGAAGTCGGCGACGGTGAGGTCGCTCGGCGGGTTCTGCAGCCTGATGACCGCCAGATCGGTGGTGACGTCGGTGCCGACGAGCTTGGCCGTGTAGAGCGAGCCGTCGGACAGCGTGACCTGAATCTGCGTGGCGCCGGAGACGACGTGGTTGTTGGTCACGATATCGCCGTCCTTGGAGATGATGGCGCCCGAGCCCTTGGCGGTGCCGGTCTGGCCGCCGGACTGGATCTGCGTCTGGATGGCGACGACGGAGCCGGAGACCTTCTTGGCCACGGACGTCCAGTCGACCGACTGGCCGGATTCGGCCTTGGCGCTGCCTGAGCCGCTGCCGGAGTTCAGCGAGGTCATGGACGACGACGTGGGCAGGGAGATCCATCCCCCGGTCAGCGCGGCGAAGCCGAGACCGAGGCTGACGGCCACGGCAACGACCGCCGCGACCACGGCGGTGAGCACCGGGGAGACGCCACGACGCGGCGCGGAGACGCCTGGCGCATGGGGATCGTTGGGATTGCCGCCGTTGCCGCCATTGGGCTGTCCGGGATTATGGAACGGGTTGAACGGGGAGCCGCCCTGCGGGGGTTCGCCGTTGCCATTGCCGTCGGCGGCGTTCTGGGCGTTCTGCTCCTGCTGCACCTGCGGAGGGACGGGGCCGTATGCGCCGAACTGCGGGGCCGGGCGGTACTGCGGCTGCGACGGCGGCTGATTGTAGGCGCCATACTGCGGGGCCGAGGGCGCCGGTCCCGGAACGGGGGCCGATGACGGAGCGGCCGGCTGCTGCGTCTGCGCGTTCGGGAACGGCAGGGTCTGCGTCGGCTGGGCATCGGGAACAGGCAGGGCCTCCGTGGGCTGCTCATTGGCCTGGGCCACCGGCGTGATGGGTTCGGTCTCCTGCCCGGGGGCCGGCTGTTCGCTCTGCGCCGCCACCGGGTCGTACAGCGCGGCGTTGGGAGAGGTCTGGTTCGGCGCGATGCCGTACTGCGGGTTCGGCTGCCCCTGCCCCTGCTGCTGCGCACCCTCGTTGGCGGAGGCGTTTCGATCCGCCCCATCGCCCGGCTGCCGCGGATCCTCGCCCGGCTGCCGCCCCCACTGGGGGACATTGTTGTTTTCAGCCATTGTCACTCCTTAGTCGGTACATGGAGCTCGAACCGCTTTCCCATGTATAACGTGCTCGTTTGAACTATCTATGAGTAAAGACTCACCCTCTGGAAGTTTCCTGAATGTTCCTTGAAAGATAATGTCGAATCCTCTTTCGACTTGCTCAAACCTTCGGAACCCCGACTATACATGCCATTCCACTGCCATTCCACGGCCAGACGACGCCGGAACCCGCCCATCGCTTAGAGTTATACGTATGACTGACGTGACAGACCCCACCATCAACACCGCAAGCGACCTCGTGGAGCACCCGCGCGGCACCGCCCCCGGCAAGCCCGGCGACCGCGGCGCGTTCGGCTTCGAGATCACGCGCCGACTCGATCCCACCGCGGACGGTCTGGGACGGGGCGGATTCCGGCACGGCCGCAGCGGCGTCATCCACACCCCGCACGGCGACATCAGGACCCCCGCGTTCGTGCCGGTCGCCACCCAGGCCACCATGAAGGCCATGCTGCCCGAGCAGCTCGTGGACCTCGGCGCGCAATGCACGCTCGCCAACGCGTTCCACCTGTTCGAACGCCCCGGCGAGGACATCGTCGACGCGGCCGGCGGCCTTGGGAAATTCATGAACTGGCACGGCCCCACGTTCACCGATTCCGGCGGCTTCCAGGTCATGTCGCTCGGCGTCGGATTCAAGAAGACGCTGGCCATGGACGTCACCGGGCTGAAATCCGACGACATCATCGCCAAGGGCAAGGAACGCCTCGCCTTCGTCGACGAGGACGGCGTCACGTTCAAATCGCCGCTCAACGGCGACGTCCATCGCTTCTCCGCGGAGATCTCGATGGGCATCCAGCACAAGATCGGCGCCGACATCATGTTCTCGTTCGACGAGCTGACCACGCTGATGAACACGCGATCGTATCAGGAACAGTCGGTCGAACGCACGTTCCGCTGGGCGAAACGATGCGTCGCCGAGCATCGTCGTCTGACCGCCGAACGGCTCGGCAAACCGTATCAGGCGCTGTTCGGCGTCGTACAGGGCGCGAACTATGAGGACCTGCGCCGTCACGCCGCGCGGCAGATCGCCTCGCTCGACTTCGACGGCGTGGGCATCGGCGGCGCCATCGAGAAGAACATCCTCGGCAATATCTGCGCGTGGATCTGCGACGAGATGCCCGAGCTGCGGCCCCGACACGTATTGGGCATCGCCGCGGTGGACGACATCTTCGCCGGCGTGGAGAACGGCGGCGACACGTTCGACTGCGTGGCGCCCGCACGCACGGCCCGCAACGGCGCGATCTATACGCGCGACGGCCGGTGGAACGTGCTGCGGGCGGCGTTGAAGCGCGACTTCCGACCGCTTGAGGAGGGCTGCGACTGCTACACATGCACGCATTATTCGCGCGCCTACCTGCATCATCTGCTCAAGACGCGCGAGATGAGCGGATGCACGCTTGCGACGATCCACAACGAGCGGTTCTTCGTCCGTCTGCTCGACGATATCCGCGCATCGATCGACGGCGGATATTTCGATGAATTCCGCGACGCGACGCTGGCCCGCTTCTACGCCAACGGCTCACGCGGCTAGCGGCCGGGCGCCTGTAACAACCACGCTCCCCGCCTGCTCCTACGATATGTATCGGCATCCGTATGGTTTCGGGGATAGAAGGAGATTCGAATGGACCTGCTCGAAGCGATGAAGGCGCGCCACGCCATCCGCATGTACACCGATGAACCGGTCGATGGCGACACGTTGGCCGCGTTACAGTCCGAAATCGACGCATGCAACGCCGAAAGCGGACTGCACATACAGATGGCCCACGATCTGGACGACGCATTTCTCGGCCTGAAGACGCATTACGGACGGTTCAAAGGCGTGCATAACGCGATCGCGCTGATCGGCGCGCCAGTGCCTCCGTCCGAGGATGCGACCGCCGGATGGGTCAAGGAGGGCACTGCCGACGAGGCGGCCACCGACCCCGGCGAGATCGCGCTACAGGAGAAGGTCGGATATTACGGCGAACGCCTGGCGCTGAAGATCGTGCAATTGGGGTTGGAGACCTCGTGGTCGGTGCTCGACAACGCCGACGCCGCAGCGGACGCATGGTGGCGTCTCGACCCCGACGAGAAGATCGTATGGGTGTTGGCGTTCGGCCATGGCGCACGACCGGGAGGCAAGCACCGCACCAAGCCGATCGAGGAGCTGTGCAGCATTCCCGAGGGCGTGGAGATGCCGGACTGGTTCCGCCGCGGCATGGAGGCGGCCATGCTCGCCCCCACCTCGTTGAGCCAGCAGCCGTTCCTGTTCACGCTTCACGAGGATGGGACCGTGAGCGCGAATGCCACCGAAGGGTTGTTCGCCCACGTGGGTCTGGGTTGCGCGAAGTACCATTTCGAGGCGGCGTCCGGTCATTCCGTGCGGTAGGAGGATGTCGGCGGGTCACGGCATATGCCAACGCATCCACAACGCATACGTTGCGACACGCCGACATCCCACTCGATTTGCCAAATTCAAACAGCCAATGCTAAATTAACTGTTTGTCTGCGAGTGTGGCGGAATGGTAGACGCGCTGTCTTCAGGTGGCAGTGAGTGTATGCTCGTGGGGGTTCAACTCCCCCCACTCGCACGATTGACGAAAACCCCGAATCGTTGAAATCCCAACGGTCCGGGGTTTTCTCGTCGCCGGCATTGCTGTTTTTGACAACACTTTTGGGGTTATTAGGTCAAAATGTGTGTCTGGTGGTCCAGTCGTTGGCCGGCCATTCGCCCCGGATGCGGAAGTCGTTCTCACGCCATCCAGCCCCCACCCGGCACCCCCGACGACGATTGTCCGGCAGGTTACGCGACGCTGTCGGGGCGGCGAATTCGGGACGTCCGCACACCACGCGACACCACCCCCGTTCTAGACTGGAATTGCAGCCATTACTACCAATGAAGGGGTCCACTTGGCAGGGAAGAAAGACAAGTCGCTCATCTACTGGAACATGAACTACAAGGGCAAGCTGCGCCGCACATGGGTGATGCTGCCGATCTGCATCGTCGTCGGCGTGATCGCCCCGTTCTACACGGCCAACCAGTACGGCAGCGTCATGGTCGGCATCGTGTTCGACATCGTGCTTGCCGTGGTGTTCGTTCTGCAGCTGCTGTACAACATGAAGATGGCGAAGCGTGAGGCCGAACAGAACGCCCGCGCCACCAGCCAGCAGAACTTCCAGCAGGGCATGCCGCAGCAGGGTGGATTCGCGCCGAACGCCCAGCAGCAGCCGAACTATGGTCCCGGAGCATCGGCCGGCCAGCAGCCGAACCCGTACGGCGCGCCGGCGCAACCGAACCAGCAGTACGTGCCCCCGATGCCGGCGAACGCCCAACCCGTCCAGCCGCAATACCCTGCCCAGCCGTATCCGCAGCAGCCTCAGCAGTCGCAACCACAGCAGTCTCAACAGTCCGGCCAGGCGCCCCAGGCATCCCAGACGCCGCAATCCCCATACGGCCGCCAATAGTCCTAGTCCCGGAAGCGCACAGTGACATCGTGACCTTCAGCCAGACGCCCCCGTCTCCGACCCCATGGCAATCCACCGTATGGGTCGGCTCCGACGGGCCTCGGGAGGACGCCGACAAAGAAGCCAGAGGCGAACAGCTGCATATGGCCTGGTTCTACACCAAGTTCGCCCTGTTCTGCTGGGTATTCGCCATCGGCGGCCTCTGCTTCCAACTGGACGAATACAACGGCAGGATCGGATTCGACACCATCATGCCGGCTTTGCTGTTCGGCATTCCCGCGGCCATCACCACCGTCGTCGCAGCCGTATCGTTCCGCCAATGGCATCGTCTGCGACACGGTCGGAATCCTTACGATGGTCTCATCGGCGTGAACGGCAAGGACGTCGCCGGCGCAGTGAACGCCGCATCGCTGAAGATGCCGCATTACGATCAGGACAACGACCCCGATCATCAGAAAATCCGTAGCATCCTTTTCGACCCGGCGATGGATGCGACCGTTCGGTTCCCCGTGTTCATTCCCGTCGACCTGTGGAGGCGCTGCATCAAACCCGTCGAGCCCGACGTCGGTCGCAGCACAACGCCTGAGAATGAGCGCCTCCATACCGCCTATGTCGTGCTTCATGTGGCGAACGGGCGGGCATCCGTCATCGACGTCGACCCCATCAGCACGTTCGAGCAACGTGCGGAATTCGAGGAAAAGGGCGCCGCCGGATGCGTCTCCGGCGGCAGATACGACCGTGACGCCAAGGCCATCATCATCGGGAGGGCATCGAATCGCAACGATGCCCTCCTAGATGCGCGATGAAGCGTCAGTATGCGCCGGCGATGGCCTGATCGAGGTCGGCGATCAGATCGTCGGCGTCCTCAAGACCGATCGAGAGACGAATCATGTTGTCGGTGACGCCGGCCGCCGCGCGGGCCGGGGCGGGCACCTCGCGGTGGGTGATGTGCGCCGGGTCCACGATCAGCGAGCGCGCGTCGCCGATGTTCGGCACGTAGGAGAACAGCCGCGTGCCGTCGATGATGCGCCGAACGTTGTCGGGACTGCCGTCGACGATGAACGACATGATCTGCCCCACGCCGTTGGGGAAGTATTTGCGGACGAGCTCGTACTGGGGTGTGATGCCGAGTCCGGAATAGTTGACCTTGGTCACGTGCGGGCTATGCGTGAGATGTTCGGCGATGCGTGCGGCCGTGGCCACCTGCTGTGAGACGCGCTGCGGCAGCGTCTCCAGTCCGACGAGGGAAAGATAGGCGTTGAACGGGCTTTGCACGGCGCCGAACGTGCGCAGGTATTTGATGCGGATGCGTTTGATGAACGCGGCTTCGCCGTATTTTTCGGCGAAGCTGTGCCATTCGCCGGCGCGATCGTCGCTGATGACCTGCTGGCGCATGGTGAATTGGGGGAATCGTCCGTTCGCCCAGTCGAAACGCCCGCCGTCCACGATGACGCCGCCGATGGCGTTGCCATGCCCGGTGATGCCTTTGGTGGTGGAATGCACGACGATGTCGGCGCCGAATTCGATGGGCCGCAGCAGATAGGGCGTCGGCACGGTGTTGTCGACGATCACGGCGATGCCATGCCTGTGGGCGAGTTCGGCCAGCGGCTCGATGTCGAGGATCTCCGTGGACGGGTTGGCCACGGTTTCGGCGAAGACGGCGCGTGTGTCGGGCCCGATCTTCGATTCGACCTCGTCGAGGTCGTTGATGTCGTGGACGAAGTCGGCGTGGATGCCGAACTGCGGGAGGAAGTCGCCGAGCGCATCGACGCTGGCGCCGTACAGGTCGGTCGGCGCGATGATGCGACCACCGCCTTCGCCCGCGCACATGAGCGCATACGTGACCGCCGCCATGCCGGAGCCGACGGTGACCGCGCCGATGCCGCCTTCGAGGGCGGCGAGCCGTCGCTCGAGCGCGTCGACGGTGGGGTTGGCCACACGGGAGTATTCGAATCCGTCGAGGTCGCCGGCGGCCAACGCCTCGCCGCGCAGGGCGTCGCCGAGGTTGAACGCTGCCGAGGCGTAGATGGGCGGAACGGCCGCGTGATCGTGCTCGTCGTTTGGCTCGTATCCGGCGTGAATGGCCTGTGTTCTGAAATTCGTCATGACTTCTTCCCGACATCGCTCTGCAACGTTTCGTGTCCGACCGTGCGCTGGGCATGGCCGACACCATATAACCATATAAGATATAGCGCCGAATGCTTGTCGTCGTGCCGATTTCGGGCATCCGGCGACGCAGTCATCGGAACGGCGTCGTCCGGTAATAGACTGTCATCATGAGTGTCAACAGTGTTGAGAATCCGAATCAGGATGCGGGGCGAAGCGCCTCCGCGCAGACCGCATACTTCGCCGGCGGATGCTTCTGGGGGCTGGAACGCTATTTTCAGGAGGTCGATGGCGTGGTCGCCACGACGGTGGGCTATGCGCAATCGAATACGGCTGACCCGTCGTATGAGCAGGTCTGTTCCGGAGGGACCGACGCCGCGGAAACGGTCCGTGTGGAGTTCGACCCGTCCCATGTGACGTTGCGCACGTTGAGTCTGCTGTTTTTGGAGGTCATCGACCCGTTCTCCGTCGACCGGCAGGGCAATGACGCCGGGCGGCAGTATCGCACGGGCATGTTCTTCACGGACGACGCCCAACAGGCTGTGTATATCGCCGCGATCGAGCAGCTCATCGACCGTATTCCGCAGCGTCCGGCCGTGCTCATCGAGCCATTGCGCAATTTCTACCCCGCCGAGGAGCATCATCAGGATTATCTGGAAAGGAATCCGGGCGGCTACTGCCATATCCCGTTGGAGAAGATCCGCAATGTGAGACGACGCCAGAAATATGTGGACCGTATCTGGGACCTGACGTTGGAGCAGTTCGCGGTCACGCAGCACGCGGCCACCGAAAGGCCGTTCGTCAACGAATACGACCATACGTTCGAGCCGGGCATCTACGTCGATATCGTCAGCGGGGAGCCGCTGTTCTCGTCGGCCGACAAATTCGATTCCGGCTGTGGATGGCCGGCGTTCTCGAAACCGATTCGCGCCGATCTGGTCACCGAGCATGAGGACGACCGTGTGCCGGGCCGTCCGCGCATCGAGATCCGGACGGCGGAGACGCAGATTCATCTGGGGCATGTGTTCGACGATGGTCCGGCCGCGTTGGGCGGCCATCGGTACTGCATGAATTCCGCCGCGTTGCGGTTCGTGCCGTTGGAGCGTATGGAGGAGGAGGGATACGGGGAGTATATTCCGCTCCTATAATTCACGAATCGCGCGATAGGGCCCAAAAACCGAGGGTTTTGGGCCCTATCGCGCGATTCGTGAACTGCTTTTACCTACTTAACAAACTCCAGGAAGGCATCGGCCTGGTCGGCGAGCTTCTTGCGGTCCTCGTCGGAGAGGCCGAGCTCGCCGGTGCCCCAGGCCTCGGGGGCCAGCGCGACGCCGACCTGGTCATCGAGCAGCTCGGCCTTGTTGAAGCCGAGCACCTCGGTGAGCTTGCCGCGCGTGCCGGCGCCGGCGGACTGGCCGGCGACGGAGCTCAGCGCGATCTTCTTGCCGGCAAGCACGGAGGCGGATTCGGCCGGGAACGGCTCCAGCGGGCGGGACAGCCAGTCGAGCAGGTTCTTCAGCACGCCCGGGTAGCTGTAGTTGTACTCCGGGGAGAAGATCCACACGCCATCGGCGAGCACGACCTCACGGCGGACGGCGGACACGGCGTCAGGGGCCGGGTATTCGGCGTCCTGGCTGAAGAACGGGACGGCGGTGTAGTCGAGGAATTCGACTTCGGCGCGGTCGCCGATGAGCTTCTTGGCTTCCTCGGCGAGCTGCTTGTTGAAGCCGTTCTTGTGCAGCGAACCCACGACGAACAGAATCTTGGACATGATGCCTCCTGATGCGTTGTTCCTATAATTTTCCGAATCGGACGTATTACGTTTCAAATCCATTGTCTCGCATAGGTTGGGACATGCTTTGCCATGAGAGAATCGGCAGGGAAAACCGTTGGAATACCAACGAATGGAATGCCTGAACTGTACTATTGAACCGATACAGTTCGAAGGAATGGAGGACTCGATGACGTTCGCCATAGACCGCGGCAGCCCCACGCCGGTATTCAACCAGATCTACGTGCAGTTCGAGGGCCTGATACGCTCCGGGCTGATGGAGGCGGGGGCGCCGCTCCCCTCCATCCGCCAGCTTGCGCAGAGCCTCGACGTCTCCGCGAACTCGGTGAAGCACGCCTACGAGGATCTTGAGGCGAACGGGCTGATCGTCACCAGCCCCGGGCGCACGGCACGGGTGGCGGAGCGGTCGAGGCTGTCGTGCGACGTGCTGGCGGCGATACAGTGCCTTGTCGTCGCGGCGCACAAGCACAACGCCGACCTCGCCGCCACACAGAACGTGTTGAGCGCGGTCTGGGAGATGGAACCGGAGGAATAGCGAGGGATGGCGTCGCAGCGGCGGTTTCGTGGTTCCCGTCCGTTCCACTAGACTTGGGGCACAGAACATCACGCCGTGCGGCAGCACGCACGAAGGATTGCCCGCGTAAGGAGATACACCCATGCTGCTTAGTGACCACGATATCCTCGCCGCCCATGAGAACGGCAACATCTCGCTCGACCCATGGACCCCGGAGATGGTGCAGCCGGCATCGGTGGACGTGCGTCTCGACCGCTTCTTCCGCGTGTTCAACAGCCATAAGTACACGTATGTGGATCCGGCCGAGAACCAGGGCGACCTGACCGAACAGTTCGAGGTGCCGGCGGACGAGCCGTGGATCCTGCATCCGGGCGAGTTCATCCTCGGCTCCACCTGGGAGTACGTGAAGCTCGACGCCTCGATCGCCGCGCGTCTTGAGGGCAAGAGCTCCCTCGGCCGCCTCGGCATCCTCACCCATTCCACGGCCGGGTTCATCGACCCCGGCTTCGAGGGCCATATCACGTTGGAGCTTTCGAATGTAAGCACGCTTCCCGTGAAGCTGTGGCCGGGCATGAAAATCGGTCAGATGTGCTTCTTCTCGCTGAGCTCCCCCGCCGACAACCCGTACGGTTCCGGCAAGCTCGGTTCGCACTACCAGGGACAGCGCGGCCCGACCCCGAGCCGCTCCTACATCAACTTCTACCGCGCCGACGTCAACGACTGAGCGGCGCCCTACCGGTCGTCGTCATACGGGGAGGCGCGCCAGAAGAGCCGTGGCTTCAGCAGCCGGTGCCAGCGTTCGTCGGCCGTCACCGGCTGTCCGTCGAGGATGTCGCAGGTCATGCGGAGCAGCTCCTTGGCCACCACGTCGAGAGGCTGCTCGATCGACGGGAACGAGAAGGCCTTGGCGATGGCCGAATTGTCGAATCCCGTCACCAGGACCGGCCGCGACAGGATGTTCACATCGGGGTTGCCGTCGATGACGGAATGCTTGACGATGTGGCTGATGCTGGACAACGCGCCGACCGCGAGATTGTCCGACGGGCAGAC
Organism: Bifidobacterium catulorum; assembly: GCF_003129925.1. Lineage (GTDB taxonomy): Bacteria > Actinomycetota > Actinomycetes > Actinomycetales > Bifidobacteriaceae > Galliscardovia > Galliscardovia catulorum. The sequence goes on from NZ_QFFN01000004.1 coordinate 85,259, forward strand.
GATGGCGTCGAGCCCCGGATGCCGCGTATAGAGCTCCGCCGCGGCCTCCTCGCCTGCGCGCATGGCCTCGACGGTGCCGATGGCCCATGATTCCAGCGGCCGTCCCGCATAGACGCCGTCTTCGATGAGGCCTGCCTCGTCGAGCGCGTCCCGCCATCCGGCATACCGGTTGAGCGCGGTTCCCGTGCCGGTGTTCCAGCCGATGTAGCCGATGCGCCGACGTCCGGCGTCGATCAGTCGATGCGTCATCTCCTTGATGGCGCCGTAGCCGTCCACGTCGACCCATGGGATCTTCGCCGCGGTCTCGTCGTCGATGTTCCAGGGGCGTCCGAACAGTACGAACGGTTGCTTGTGCTCCATGAGCCACTGCGGACGGGTGTCGCCCACCTCAAGTTCGTTGAGGATGATCATATCGACGTCGGACTGCTCCATCAGGCTTTCGATGTGCTTCAGTTCGCCGGCCTCGTCGATGCGCGGATACAGCATGATCTGCTTGCCGTCGTTGTTGGCCTCGGCGGCCAGCAGATGCAGGAACGCGTCGAAGATGGGCGACGGCGCGCGATGGGCGCCGGCCGAGATGCCGACCGCCACGACGTCCGACCTGCCGGAGCGCAGACGGCGCGCGGAGGCGTTCGGCTTGTAGCCCAGTTCCTTGATGGCCTCATGGATCTTGGCGCGCGTCGCCTCGGAGACGATATCGGGGGAATTGATGGCGTTCGATACCGTTTGGTGCGAGACCCCCGCCCGACGCGCCACATCACGGATGCTGACCATAGATCACCTCTTGTTCGTTATCAACGGCTTTAGAAACCGTTTAACATCGCCATGATTATCCCATAGGATATGAACGTTCTAGCGGCATTGCCACAACATGCGGCGAACCCACACGTGCCGTGGGGGGACGCGAAGGCAGGCGGGAACGGCCGCGCGCCCGGCTCCCCGAGGTTCAGGCCGGAGGGAGCCGGACGCGCACGTGAATCGAGGGGACTGCGTCTACCTGCTGGCGAACGTGCGCAGCACGAGCTTGTAGAGCTCACTGCCGACGAGCACGAACGCGGCCAGACCGATGCATTCGAGCCACTGATGCGGATCGAGGGGCGTAGTGCCGAAGGCGGCGTTCAACACCGGCACGTAGATCACCACGAGCTGCAATGCCACCGACAGGGCCATCGCGCCCCATAGCCACGCGTTGGAGAACAGGCCCCTGAACGCGCTTTGCGTGGCGGAGCGTGCGGCGAGCGCGTTGAACAGCTGGGCGAACACGAGAATCGTGAAGCCCATGGTGCGGGCCATCACGATCTGCTCGTCGTGCGTGGCGCCCATCGCGGAATCGTCGGTGAGCAGGCCTCCGGGCAGGTACAGATCCATGCCGATGAGGGTCACGACGGCCATGAGCAGTCCGACCACGAGCACGTCGCTCCACATGCGCGCGTCGATCACACGGTCGCCGGGCCTGCGGGGCCTGCGGTTCATCACGTTCTCGATGGACGGGTCCACACCCATGGCCATGGCGGGCGCGGCGTCGGTGAGCAGGTTGATCCACAGCAGCTGCACGGCGAGCAGCGGCACGGTCACGCTGTCCGCACCGGGTTCGCTGATGCCGAGGAATCCGGCGAACAGCACGCCTCCGAACACGGTGAGCACCTCGCCCATGTTGGAGCTGAGCAGATACCGCAGGAATTTGCGGATGTTGTCGAAGATGGACCGGCCTTCCCTCACGGCGGCCACGATGGTGGCGAAGTTGTCGTCCGTCAGGATCATCTTGGCGGACTCCTTGGTCACCTCGGTGCCGGTGATGCCCATGGCCACGCCGATGTCAGCCGATTTTACGGCGGGGGCGTCGTTCACGCCGTCGCCGGTCATCGCCACGATCTCGCCCTGCTCCTGCAGGGCGTCGACGATCTTCATCTTGTGTTCGGGGGCGACTCGCGCGTATACGGAGACGTCGCGCACGGCGGCGGCGAATTCCCGATCGTCGAGCCGGTCGAGCTCATCGCCGGTCAACGCCCTGCCGGATTCGCCGATGATGCCGAGGTCCTTGGCGATGCGCGCCGCCGTAAGCGGATGGTCGCCGGTGATCATGACGGTGCGCACGCCGGCCGAATGGGCCTCGGCCACGGCGTCGCGCACCTCGGTGCGTGGAGGGTCGATGATGCCGACCATGCCGGCCCAGATCATGCCGTGTTCGATGGCATCCGGCTGGTCGGCGACGTCGATGGCGAGCGCGCCGGAATCATCAAGGCGTATGCCGTCGATGCGTTCCACGGCGTCCACGCCCAATGGACGGTATGCCGACCCAAGCGTTCGGTACGCCCCGTCGGAGAGCCGTTCGACGTCGGCGAGGATGCGTCGGCGGTCGTCGGCGGTCAGGGGCCGCACGTCACCGCCGACGACGATGCGGTCGCAGTAGGCGAGCAACACGTCGGGGGCGCCCTTGGCGAACGCCGTCAGCAGGCCGCCGGTCATGGCGTCGGCCGCTATGACGGTCATCCGCTTGCGGTCGGAGGTGAAGGGGATCTCCGCCACCCGCGTATAGCGGGACGGGGCTTCCGGGGCCGCGGATGCCTCGGCCATGAGACGGAGCATCTTCCGCTCCCCCACGATCAGCGCGACCTCGGTGGGATCGCCGACGATGCCGCCGTCGTCGTTCAGCTGCCCGTCGTTGGCAACGGCGCCGATGCGCAGCACCGTCATGGCGGCGTCGAACCGCACGTCTCCGTCCCCGGCGACTATCTCATTCCCATCGACGTCGGTCACGTCGCCGACCGGCTCGTAGCCCGTGCCGGTGAGCAGCACCTCGCCCGAGGGCGTGACCACGCGCTGGACGGTCATCTCGTTGCGGGTCAGCGTGCCCGTCTTGTCGGAGCAGATCACGGAGGCAGAGCCGAGGGTCTCCACCGACGACAGCTTCTTCACGATGGCATGATGCCTCGCCATGCGCTGCACACCGAGCGCCAGCACCACGGTGAGGATCGCGGCCAGGCCTTCGGGAACCGCCGCCACGGCCAGGGACACGGCGAGCAGCAGCGAATCGATGATGTCCTGCGTGGAGTTGAATCCGTACACGAAGGCGAGCATCGCCAGCACCAGCACGGCGATTGCGCAGACCGCCAGCCCCAGCACCCTGGAAACGAACGCGATCTCCTTCTGCAGCGGGGTCGGCTCCTCCTTCTGCGCGGAGATCATGCCGGCGATCTTGCCCACCTGGGTCCTCATGCCGGTGGCCGTCACGACGAACCGTCCGGTGCCCTGCGTCACCGACGTGCCGTTGAACACCATGTTCGTGCGGTCGCCCAATGCCGCCGCGGCCTCCAGCACACCCACGTTCTTGGTCACGGGAACGGATTCGCCGGTCAGCGAGGCCTCGGCCACATGCAGCGCGGCAGCCGAGAACAATCGGCCGTCGGCGGCGACGGTGTCTCCTTCGGCGAGCAGCACCACGTCGCCCGGCACCACCTCGGAGGTCGGGATGGACACGGCGACGCCATCGCGCAGCACCGTGGCATGGGCGGCGGCCATTCTCGAAAGCGCCGCCACCGCCTGCTCGGCCCTGGCTTCCTGCGCATAGCCCAGCACGGCGTTCACCACCAGGATCAGCACGATCACGATGCAGTCGAACGGCAGTTTCTCCGCGCCGGCGGGATCGTTCGCCCGTTCGATGAACCATGCGACCAGCGAAATCGCCGTGGCCGCCAGCAGCAGGTAGACCAGCGGATCGTTGAACTGTGCCAGGAACTTCCTCCACTTGGGCACCGGAGGCGCGCCGGCGAGCTCGTTCGGCCCGAACCGCTTCAATCGCCGTTCGGCCTCCTCGCCGCCCAATCCCCGCCCGACATCGGTATGCAGCGCCGCGGCCACATCGGCCACATCGGCCAGAGAGGGGTCGTCGGGCACGATGAATTCGTCATTCGCACCGACGTTCGTCGTCGTTTCGGTCGTCATGATCTTGGTCATGATATCCCCTTCGGGTTCCGCCGCAGAGTAGTCAATCCCCCGAAATCAGACCGCCAACGGACGGCCATCGGCCGGCCCGTCGGCATCCGTCCCGCGGAACTGTGCGGATACCTTTCCCCGCGTCGTATGTAACACGCGGTTATCGGTATTGTATCGGCCCCGCCGATCCAACACGACTGACGTTTTTGCAGATTCTGTCGTTTCGGTGGACCGGGTGACGCACGACCCGGCCCGCGTGACGCATACGGCCGCGGCATCGTTCCCCGAACACGGCGAATCGATACGACAACCCGCCGGATACTGTCCATTGCGCCGCCATGTCGTCGCGAGGATAATCGTAGTCACGGCGCCAACAACGGCGTTGACGCCGGCCAACATCATCCTCGCATCGTCGGGCACGCCTTCAGGAACACCATGTGGGACAATGGAATCTATGGCTATCAAGAAAGGACCGACCAAGGGGTCGGGCGGAAAACATCGTAACAAGCTGCGCGGGCACGGCCCCACACCCAAGGCCGAGGACCGCGTATACCACAAGGCATACAAGGCCAAGCAGGCGGCGAACCGTCGAAGGATGGCCGACCCGCGTCTGGCGGCGAAACGTCGTGCGGCCAAGTTCACGTCGGACTCCGACGACATGGTCATCGGCCGCAACGCCGTGCTTGAAGCGCTGCGCGTGAACGTTCCGGCCAAGGAGCTGTATCTGGCCGCACGCATCGAACACGACGACCGTACGCGCGAGATCGTGCGTCTCGCCACGGCGAACGGACTGCATCTTCTGGAGGCCGACCGTCTTGAGATGGACCGCATCGCCCGCTCGTCCAACCATCAGGGCGTTGTGCTCAAGGTGCAGCCGTACCAGTATTCGTCGCTGCTCGAACTGGCCGACCGCGCCGACAAGAAGGCCAAGGCCATGGAGGCCGCCGGCCCCGAGGCGAAGGTCAAGGCCCGGCCGCTGTTCATCGCGCTCGACGGCGTCACCGACCCGCAGAACCTCGGCGCCGTCATCCGTTCGGCCGCGGCGTTCGGCGCCAACGGCGTAATCCTGCCGGAACGCCGTTCCGCCTCGGTGACGGCCGCCGCATGGAAAGTCTCCGCCGGCGCCGCCGCACACATGCCGGTCGCCCGCGTGGTGAACCTCACCAAGGCCATCGAAAGCCTCAAGGAGCGCGGCTACTACGCCGTCGGTCTTGACGGCGGCGGCGACGCGCTGGTGGGCGAGACCGGCTTCGAGACCGACCCGCTGATCGTGGTGCTGGGGTCCGAAGGCAAGGGGCTGAGCCGTCTGGTGCGCGAGACCTGCGATTCCATCGCCGGCATCCCGATAAGCTCGATGGTCGAATCGCTCAACGCCTCCGTCGCCGCGGGCATCAGCCTGTACGCCGTGGCCCGCGCCCGTCGTGAGGCCGTGGCCGCCGCGAAGCAGTAGGCTTCGGCCTTTTCGCCGTAACGGCATGTGATCCGGGTCCCCGTCCGTCATCCCAACGCAACGGACAGGAACCCGGGCAGCCGTCCGGTTCCTGTTCGTCACGGCATCGTCAGCGGGCCCATACCGCGGCGTCGGGATCGTCGTCGATCTCGTCGCCGTATGTGGCCTCGTCGTCGATGACGCCCGCGTCGGCGTCGGCGTTGATGGCGTCCATGGCCTTGGCGTCGAGCCTGTATTGCGGCAGCACGTTGTCGATGTAGCTGTTCACGGCCTCCGTCATCGGCACGTCATGGCCGACGTTTTCGGCCAGATACCAACGATGGTCGAGAATCTCATGGAAGAACTGCGCCGGCTCGATCTGCGACCGGTATTCCTTCGGGATCATACGCACGGTCGGCTCGAAAACCTCGCGCATCCAGTCGGTCGCCACGATCTCCAGATCCTCGCCCTGGCGCCACGTCGACGTGCGGTAGGCGTCCAGGTCGTTGAGCAGGCGACGGGCCTGGTTCTCCTGCACGTCCAGGCCTGTCAGCCGCAGCAGTTTGCGCGACGCATATCCGGCATCGACCACACGCGGCCGCACACGCACGCGGTTGCCGTCCTCGGAGGTGTTCATCTCCAGCTCGTCCACGTCGAATCCAAGCTCGTTCAGCCTGTTGACGCGTTTCTCGATCTTCCACATCTCGTCGGGACTGAAGCTTTCCACATCGGTCAGCGTGCTCCACAGCGAGCGATAGCGTCCGACCAGCCGGTTGCCCACCTCGATCTCGTCCACGTCGTCAGGCAGGAGCTTGCCGGAGCTCAGGTCCATCAGCTCGCCGATGATGTTCGTCCTGGCCAGATCGATGTCGTATTCGCGTTGCCCTTCCGTCAGCGCCGGATAGAGTTCGCCGGTCTCGGCGTCCACGAGCACGGCGGCGAAACAGTCGGCGTCGCGGAGGAACAGCACGTTCGACAACGAAACGTCGCCCCAATAGAATCCGACGAGATGCAGCCGCACCAGCAGCACGGCGAGCGCGTCGATCAGCCGGTCCGCGGTGTCTTCGCGCAGATTGCGCGCGAACAGGGCGCGATACGGCAGGGAGAACTTGAGATGCTGGGTGACGAGCATCGCCTCCAGCGGCTTGCCGTCGCGGTCGTGACGTCCGGTGACGACGGCGATCGGCTTGACCGACGGCACATCGATCTTCTCAAGCTGCCGCAGCAGTTCGTATTCGCGTTGCGCCACCGATTGCGTGATCTCCTTCATCGCGTAGACGTCGTTGCCGACACGGACGAATCGCACGACGTGGCGGGAGATGCCCCTCGGCAGGTTGGCGAGCAGGTCGTCCGGCCATTGCGACAGCGGCCTGTGCCACGGCAGCGTGAACATCTTCGGGTTCGAGCTGGCCGCGGTGATCTTCAACGCCTTGGGCTGCGACGCCCTTGACCCGCCGGCGGTCTCGTCCGCGGGCTTCACCGACGTGGCCTGTACGAGTCTGGGGTCCAATTCCACGTTTTCCATAGGCACCAACTTAGTAGATGAACGGGATGGGACGGCATCGGGCCGGCACGTATGCGTCGATGCGAATCCGTCCCGGGAATCATAAAAGCCCCGTGGCCGGCATGGCCACGGGGCGACGTACGACGAGGCGGGGCAGAGAGGGACCCCGCCTCGTTCATCGGCACGCCGCGCGTCCCACAACGCCGGCGCGCCGACATCCTGCAATCGTCGGGGAATCCCGACGAACGGTCAGTTCAGGCGGTCCTCCGTGCTCGGGGAGAACAGGTGCATCTTCTCGGGGTCGATCGTGATGCGCACGGTCTCGCCGACCTTCGGCAGCTTGCGCGGGGCCACGCGGATGGTGGTCATCTTGTCCTGGTCGCCCATCACGGAGGAGGTCTGTTCCGCCTCGGATCCGTCGGTCACGATGTTGCCGTAGATGTAGCCGTCGGAGCCGAGGTCCTCGACGTTCACCACGTGCAGACGGAACGCGTTGGCATCCTCCGGCGTGGCCAGGTCGGCATCCTCCGGCCGGAAGCCGACGACGATCCTGCCGCCGTCCTCCGGGGTGAGCTTCTCGACGATGTCCTTGGGCAGGTCGACGGTGTCGTCGCCGATTTTGGCCTGTCCGTCGACGACCGGGTGCACATTGATGTTCATGGACGGCGAACCGATGAATCCGGCGACGAACACGTTGGCCGGACGGTCGTACAGCTCGGTCGGCGCGCCGACCTGCTGCAGCTTTCCGGCCTTGATGACGGCGATGCGGTGGCCCATGGTCAGCGCCTCGGTCTGGTCGTGGGTCACGTACAGGGTGGTGACGCCCAGCGTGCGCTGCAGGTTGGCGATCTGCGTGCGGGTCTGCACGCGGAGCTTGGCGTCGAGGTTGGAGAGCGGCTCGTCCATGAGGAAGACCTTCGGCTTGCGCACGATGGCGCGACCCATGGCCACACGCTGACGCTGGCCGCCTGACAGGGCCTTCGGCTTGCGGTCGAGGAACTCGGTGAGGTCGAGGATCTTCGCGGCCTCCTCGACGCGCTTGCGGATCTCCTCCTTGGGGGTGCCGGCGATCTTGAGGGCGAAGCCCATGTTGTCGGCGACGGTCATGTGCGGGTACAGCGCGTAGTTCTGGAAGACCATGGCGATGTCGCGGTCCTTCGGCTGCATGTTGGTGACGTCCTTGTCACCGATGAAGATCTTGCCCTTGTTGACCTCTTCGAGTCCGGCGAGCATACGCAGCGTGGTGGATTTGCCGCAGCCGGACGGTCCGACGAGCACGAGGAACTCGCCGTCCTTGATGTCGAGGTTGAGGTCGTCCACCGAGGGCTTGTCGTTGCCCGGGTAGATGCGGGTGACATGGTTGAATACCACTTCTGCCATGGTGATCAGTTCCTTTCAGAGGCAGGTACGTGCCTCACGATCCGTTGTAAAAGGGGTTGTTGATTGTTTGTATTCAGTTGTTCCGTCATTGGATTAACGTCCCCGCATCCCGGCTTCGGGCTGCCGGGTCTGTCGCACCGCCAACAGCGTTGTTTGTGGTCGAGGAAATTACTCTCCTGTGAGCCATTGCCCAATATACACCATTCCCCGCAAAAACCGGTTTCGGAACAATACCCACCCGGCTGCCGACTCCCATGGGGCACGATCCCGCCGTCCGATGGCGCCGGAGCCGGCGAGGACGTCAGTCGGCGGGCACCTCGGCAGCATCATCGCCGGACCTCGGGCGGCGCTTCGCCCAACGGCTCCCGTAATCCCCCTCGGAAATGACGCGCACCCCCTCGTGGACCAGTTCGCACAGCCGGCGCCAATCGCCGCGGATCTCACGGAAGTTGTCCTTCACATCCTCCTTGAACCCGTCGAAGAACTCCCCGAGAAGCGGCAGCAGCTCATCCATGTCCTCGGGCACCTCGTCGCCGTTGTCCTTGACGTCCTGCGCGAGGCGATCGATGCGGCTGCGCATCGCATCGGCGTCCTCCGGGTTTATCTTCAGTCCGGCGACCACCGACTGGCGAATCGTCTCGTAGTCGAGATTCGCGAAGAACGTCAGCTGCTGCAAGGCCATGAACCGTTTGAGCTCGGGATGGCGGCGCTCCACGTATTCCGCACGGTCGTCCGCGGCCTTCATCCAGTCGCGGTACAGCTCCGGGCTCAGCGACGCGGTGATGGAGCCGCGGCGCATCCGGTAGTGGTACAGCGTCTTCGGAATGCGCACGACGCGCGTCGCCTCCCCAAGCACGTTGCAGATGCGCGCCATGTCCTCGATCTTGCGTCCCACGGGGAACGAGAAATCCTGGTCGCGATAGATGCGGCCGGCCGCCATGAACGCCCAGAAATACCCACCTATTTCGGACTTCACCTGCTCCTTGATGGCATCCTGCGGGGTGAGCACCTGCACGTCGTCGAAGTCGTTGTGCCGGTAGGACGACTTCAACGGCCTGCCCGTCTCGGATATGGTGTCAAATTTGAACATGACGACGTCGGCCCCATATTCGCGGACCGCGGAAAGGCATTCCTCCACGAGGTTCGTCTCGACGGCGTCGTCGGAGTCGACGAAGTAGACGAAATCGCCGCTGGCTTCCGCGAGCGCCGCGTTCCTCGCGTCGGAAAGGCCACCGTTCTTTTTGTGGATGACGCGTATGCGGCCGTCCCTCGCCGCCCACGCGTCGCACATCGCGGGGCAGCCGTCGGGCGAGCCGTCGTCGACGAGCAGGATCTCCAGGTTGCGGTACGTCTGCGATACGATGCCCTCCACGCATTCGTCGAGGAACCGTTCGACCTTATATACCGGCACAATCACCGAGACCAGCGGGCAGTCGACCATGTTTCACCTCCGCAAGACCACGATTTCCTTCCCCATGGTACCCGTACGGACCGGCAGATAGAGGCGCCGGAGGCCTGTCTGCGGGCTCGGGGTCGTCAGGCGGCCGTACTCGAAGCAGCGGCGGTCGTGGCCGAAAATAGAGGATTGCCCGCGCGAACCGGGACTTCCGGCCCCGCATGGGCCGCGCATCGGGCGCGCATCGGGCGCGACGCCCGAACACCGCGCGAAACTTGCGTAAGGAAGTGGCGAGACGCGCACGGGAATCGAACATACGTGCCACAATGGGCGGCATGAGTGATCTGACTGCGCTGAATCTGGAACCGGGTAGCCTCGTCGGCGGATATACGCTGATCTCCCGCCTTGGCGGAGGCGCCATGGGCTCCGTATGGCGCGTCAAGGACGACGGAGGCAACATCTACGCCATGAAGATCCTCCGCGACTCGCTGAACGACGACGGGGCCGACTCCGCGAACGGCGGCCCGGCGGCGGGCGCGGACAGCGCGGCGACGGCCCGCGAGCGCCTGCGCCGCGAGGCGGCCGCGCTGCGCCGGGTGAACCATCCCGGCGTATGCCAGATCGCGGACATGGAACTGGACGATTCGGTGGCGTTCATCGTGACCGAGCTGATCGAAGGCAAGAACCTGCGCGTCGACGTGGCGGAGAACGGCCGGTATGTGGCGGACGACCTGGTCCGGCTGACGCGCAAGCTCATCGACGCGGTGCGCGCCGTGCATCGCGCCGGCATCATCCACCGCGACATCAAGCCGACGAATGTGATGATCTCGCGCACAGGACCGGTTCTGGTGGATTTCGGCATCGCCATGGGCGAGGGGGAAAGCCATGTGACCCGCACCGGATTGGTGATGGGCACGCCCGGGTTCATCGCGCCGGAGATCATCGACGGCGCCGAATCCGACGAGCAGACGGACTGGTGGAGCACGGCGGCGGTGCTGGCCTTCGCCGCCACGGGAAGGCCGGTGTTCGGCACGAGCCCGATGATGGCGGTGCTGGAGCGCGCGGCGACCGGACACGCGAATCTCGCGGGATTGCCGCAGCGCACGACCGCGGCGTTCCGCAGTGCGCTCGACCCCGAGAGGCGGAACCGGTGCACGCCCGAGGAGCTGTTGCAGGTCATCGAGCGGGACGCCACGGCGCCGGGCCTGTGGACGGCCTCGGGCGCCGATGCCGGCATGCCCGGAACCGGACCGATCGGCGAGATGAAGCCGCTCGCCAAGCCGCTCGCCGGCACGGATGCGACCGCGACGCCGCAATCGCCGACTTCGCCGGAGACACCGGGACCGGGTAACGGAGACGGGGTGGTGCGCCCTTTTGGAAAAAGCTCTTCAGAGACCGCTGATCCGGCGGTGAACGACCTTCCCGACCGTGCGGAGGACCCCGAAAACCCGCGTTCGATGTGGCGCGGATTGGACGAACGGCGTGCGGCCGCCACGCAGGTCATCGGCCTGGACACGCACCGCCCGCACGCCGACGGCCCGCTGGACAAGCCGGTGGCGCTCGCCGGCCAGACACTGGGCGTACCCGTCGCACCGGCGACCGCCCCGATGACGCAGACACCCACCGAGGCCGCCACGTTCGCCATGCCTCCGCTGCCGGCCCCCACTCTGGCCGGGCAGACCGTGCAGACCGCCGCCACGCAGGCGATCTCCACCGCGGCCTCAGGCCCGAACGGCACCGCCATGCTGCCCAACATCCCCTATGCCACGCGGGCACGCCATCGCGCGCCGCAATCATTGCCTCAGCATGTGCGGCAGACCCTGCCAACCATCGAAGCTGAACCTGCCCCGATGCCACCGTCCCCGGACCTCCAGGCCACGCAGACCATGGCACCGCTCGCCGGCCCCGCGCCCGAAGACGTCGAAGCCCCTCGAACGCCGACACCATCCGACCAGACGGTGCCATCCGACCAGACGGTGCCACCATCCGACCTCCAGGCCACGCAGACCCTCGCCGCGCCGGCGATCCGCCCGCTCGGCAACGCCCAGCAGACGCGCATACTCTCCGGCGTCACACGCCCCGCCCCCGCGATGCCGGGCGGCCGCACGGTGGAATCCGCACCCGTTCCGGAAGCACGGCCCGTCACCACGGCAAACGGGCCGTCACCGGAGGCCACGGCCGTGCTCCCCCCGACGGTCACGCCACCGCGAGTCAGCAGCTCCACCGTGAACCCGATGCCGCAGCCGCCCATGGACGAGGCACCGCAGCCCGACGACCTCCCCGACCGCCCCAAACCGGAGCCCGCCCCGGCGCCGCCCGTCCAGCCGGTGGCCCCTGACGCCTATGTACCCGCCATGACCGGCTGGTACATGCAACGCGGCCGCCCCCTCCTATGCCTGCTGGCCGTACCGTTGTGCCTGTTCGCCGCCAGCAAGCCCGTCGGCGGCCTCATCATCGCCGCCGCAGCCCTGTGGCTGTTCACCACGGCCGGACTCTCCCGCCAATCGCAGCTCGCCCGCGAAGCCAGGCGCGGAGGCCTGCGCAAAGGCACCGACAGCGCCCTCATCATCGGCTCCCTGCCCTGGCATCTCGTCAAAGGTCTCGCACTGAGCCTCGCCCCCGCGGCATTGATGCTGGCCCTGTTCACGACCCTCACCGCAGTCCTGTCGCTGGCGCTCGCCCTGCCCGACGCCACCGGGAACATCAGCGTTCTGGGCCTGACCATCCCCATTCCCCTGCTCGCCGGAAAACCGTTCTCGACCTCGGGCATGATGCTCGCGGTATGCATGGCCGCAGGCTGGTTCACCGCCGCCCTTGGCCCCTATTCGCGCTTCGCACGCATCGGCGCCGGCCATCTGCGCGGATCATACGACGCCCCCTACGCCGTCATCGACGCCTACCACGGCAACGTCAACGGCAACGGCAACGACCCGCCTCAATACTCCCGGACCACGTTCGACGACCCGTATGGCCGCCCGGACCCGGGCCAGGCCGCCCAGCGCCGCCAATGGACGTTGACCATACTCTGGACCATCCTCGTCCTCGCCGGAATCGCCCTGCTCATCGCCGGCGACAGCGTGGACTGGTCCCCCATCACGCTCGCCAACTAGCATGGTCACAGTTCACGAAGCGTGAATCATCACCGTTTATTTACCTTGCGTCACTAGACTTCCCGTAGGAAATCCACAGGAATCGCATCGCCCCGCAATCATCGCGGCGACATCGCGTCATATCGGAGGAGACCACCAACACATGGCGACGAACAAGACCAACAGGACGAACGGGGCCGGACAGCCGACGAAGCGCCCCGGCAGGAAGCCCACGAACCGCAAGGCCCGTGAAGCCGCCGAGGCCGCAGCGGCCAGGGCCCGCGAGGAGCAGGCGCGCAAGGACCACCGCATCCAGACCATCATCGGCGCGGTCGTCGTCGCCATCGTCGTCGCCCTGGTGGCGGTCATCGGATTCAACATCTGGAAGGCGAACCATCCCAGCCAGGACGCCGGCGAACTCAAGGACGCCTGGTCGAAGGTGGAGCAGTCCTCCCCGAAGCCCGCGGGCACCACCGAGAAGGGCGGATTCCTCATCTCGAAGGACGGTCTGAACAAGCCGGTAGAGGGCGTGCCCACCGTCGCCGTGTACATGGACTTCATGTGCCCCGGCTGCGGCGCCATGGAACGCTCGCTGGGAGACACCTACACGAGCCTGGTCGAGTCCGGACAGATCAACATCGAGATCCATCCGATGAACTTCATGGACCGATACTCCACCGATGAATACTCCACGCGCGCCGGTAACGCGGCCATCGTGATCGCCGAACAGGATCCGACGCATCTGCTGCCGTTCATCTCGCGCATGTACGCCGAGGACTTCCAGCCGTCCGAAACCGACTACAGCCCCGTGACGAACGAGCAGATCAAGGCGCAGGCCGTCGCCGCCGGCGTCAAGGAGTCCGTGGCCGCCGAAGCCACCGCGAAGACCCCGAAATACAAGACGTGGCTTTCCGCGATGAGCACGTACACGCCGCTGCGCCAGGAGCTGTGGAACACGCAGGGCCAGCTCAAGGGTCAGATGAGCACGCCGACGATCACCGTCAACGGCAAGTATTGGAACCGCAACGCCATCCCGACCGACACCGATCAGAAGACGGCGTTCCTCAAGGCCATCGGCCTCGATGCCTCGTCCGTCGGCAAGTCCGGCAAGATTCCGTCCGTCGGCACCGACAAGGGTCCGCTGTATCCGTGATTCACGAGTCGTATCGGCCGATCCGGCGATGGCCTCCCCAAGGCGTGCTCCCCGTGATCGGCCCGGACGATTGCCGGCGTATGCCCAAGCGTATGCCCCAAGATGACAATATTCCGACGTTTGGTTATACTTGCCTTCGTTCACGATTGCGTGGGCATCGCCTCCTTAGCTCAGATGGCCAGAGCGGCCGCCTTGTAAGCGGCAGGTCGTCGGTTCGATCCCGACAGGAGGCTCCGAACGTCGGGACGGCCGATCAGCGTCGGAGGATGCATGATCGGGAAATAATTGAACAACGACAATCGAAAAAACGATGGAAAACGTCCGGCATGTTTTCGTTAACAAGGAAACACGCCGAGAACACGACCCTGTCGTACGAGTATTATGAGCAGTGATAACGCCCGTATGGCGCGTACGACAAGGGGATTAAGACTTACCGCGAGTAAGGACTCAGGAGCTTCCCCCATCAATACAGCTTCTGAGATATAGGGACGGAGCATCCCCCAACCCGCTCCGTCTTCGAGAGAGGGGCCGGAATCATCCCCCTTCTAAGCCGGCCTCTCTCTCATTTTTTTATTCATCGGCCGATGGCGTGCACAGACACGCGCGGTCTCCGATAATCGCCGGAAATGTGGGAATTTGGCGGCATCCGAACCATGCCCGGACAGGTTTAAGAAGCACCCCATACAATGAGATGAGTATTGCGTGGATTCGGGAGGATTTGATGGCACGTCGATGGACACCACAACGATTCGTGACGCTTCGACGCATCCGCGTTGCGGTCTGCGCCGTCGTGGTGACCGCGGCCAGCGTGGCGAGCTTTTTCGTGGCCACGCACAAGACCGTGGCATTGGACGTGAACGGCAAGACCACCACGGTGCAGACGAACGCGATGAGCGTCGACCGTCTATTGGAGGAACAGCACGTCGACGTCAAGACGCATGACATCGTCAAATCCACCTCGGGCAGCACGCTTCAGGACCATGCGGTCGTGACCGTGCAAAGCGCGTATCAGGCCACGGTGAACATCGAGGGGCAGGACGTGCCGTTCTGGACGGTCGCCACCAGCGCCGACCAGCTGCTCGGATTCTTCAAGGACAACGAAAAGGCCGCCTCCAAGGTCACCGTGAACATCAAAAACGTCTACAACCAGCTGACGGGTGGATTCGTCATCAACAGGGACGGACCCGTGAAGGTCATCGCGGACGGCAAGACCAGCGTGGTGCCGAACGGCAAGCTGACCGCCGCATCGATCTTCGACGCCAAGGGCATCGTGCTGGGCAAGGAGGACCGCGTCAGCGTCGGCGACGACGGCAAAGAGACCGTGCTGCGCGTGCAACGCGTGACCCACGGCGAGACGACGAAGACGGTCGCGATCCCGTACGGCACGCAGACCGTGGTCGACTCCAGCCTCGAACCCGGGCAGAAGGTCGTTCGTCAGAAGGGTCAGAACGGCGAGAAAAAGGAGACCTACAACACCACATTCGTCGACGGCAAGGCGGAGACCGCCACGCTCATCAAGGAGCAGACCGTGAAGGTGGCGTTGGACGAGATCATCGCCGTAGGACCGGAGAAGCCGAAACCCACGCAGTCCGCGTCGCCGAGCGAAAGCGCCGATGGCGACGGTTCGTCGGATGCCTCGAAGTCGCCGACCGCCAAGCCGAGCACGCCGTCTCAGAAGCCCTCCCAGTCGGCCACCGCAAAGCCGACCGCCAAGCCGACGCCCACACAGAAGCCCACCACGTCGAAGCCCACGCAGACGCAGAAACCGACGAGCACACCCACCACGCAGAAACCGACCCAGAAGCCCACGCAGAAGCCCACCAGCAAACCCACGACCTCCAAGCCGAACGGCAACACAGGCGG
Source organism: Bifidobacterium catulorum (assembly GCF_003129925.1). Lineage (GTDB taxonomy): Bacteria > Actinomycetota > Actinomycetes > Actinomycetales > Bifidobacteriaceae > Galliscardovia > Galliscardovia catulorum. The sequence continues at coordinate 101,006 of NZ_QFFN01000004.1, forward strand.
TTCCGGCTCCAGCGGCAGCGGGCTGTGGCATCCGTCCGCGTCCGCCGCCCAGACCTACGCCCGTGGCGCGGCGGCCCAGCGGGGCTGGACCGGCAGCAACTGGACGTCCCTGCTCAAACTGTGGGAGCGTGAATCCAACTGGCAGTGGTATGCGGAGAACGCGTCATCGGGCGCCTACGGCATCCCACAGTCTCTGCCCGGCAGCAAGATGGCCGCCTTCGGCGCCAACTGGCGTGACGACGGTGCCGTCCAGATCAACTGGGGACTCGCATACATCGCCGAACGCTACGGCAGCCCGAACGGCGCCTGGGCGCATTCCGAAAGCACCGGATGGTATTAAATAGATGACCGAAAACACCGACATGCATGATTCCGACAATTCCGCCGGACACGGCGGCCTCCTCGGGGCGGCCGACATCCGCCGCATCGCCGCATCGGCCGGCGTGACCCCCACCAAGAAGTTCGGTCAGAACTTCGTAATCGACCCCGGCACCGTGCGCCGCATCGCACGCACCGCCGAGGTCGGCGACGGCAGCCGGGTCATGGAGGTGGGGCCGGGCCTGGGGTCGCTCACCCTCGCCATCCTCGAAACCGGCGCCGCGGTGACGGCCGTCGAGATCGATCCCCCGCTGGCCGAACGTCTGCCCGGCACCATCGCGGAACGTATGCCCGAGGCCGTGGAGCGCTTCGACGTCATCAACCGGGACGCGTTGAAGGTCGTCCCCGCCGACACCCCGGACCTCGCCGCCGCGGAATCGTTCACGCTGGTGGCCAATCTGCCATACAACGTGGCCACGCCGATCATCATCACGCTGCTGGAGCGCTACCCGAATCTCACCGGTTTCGTGGTCATGGTGCAGAAGGAGGTGGCCGACCGTCTCACCGCCGGACCGGGTTCGAAGATCTACGGCACGCCGTCGGTGAAGCTCCAATGGTTCGGCACCGCCGAAAAGGCCGGGACCATCGGCCGCAACGTGTTCTGGCCGGCACCGAACGTGGATTCCGCGCTGGTGAGGTTCACCCGCACGCATACGGACCGCACCGAGGCCGACGAGGACCGGCGCCGACGCACGTTCGCACTGGTGGACGCCGCCTTCGCGCAGCGCCGCAAGACCCTGCACGCCGCGTTGAGGAAGACCGTGCCTGCCGATGCGTTCGCGAGCGCCGGCATCGACCCGTCCGCACGCGGCGAGACGTTGACCATCGACCGGTTCGCCGCCCTTGCCGACGCCACCATCACCGATGCCGCAGTGACCGATGACACCCTGACGTCGCGCCCCGCGGAAACGGAGGCCGGCCGATGACCACCGCATCCGTCGTCAGACCATCGTTCGCGTCCGACGCCCCGCGCCGTACGACGGGCGCGACAACACAGGCCGCCCCGTCCGTCGTCCGTGTGGAATGCCCTGCGAAGACCAATCTGACCCTTGCCGTCGGCGAGCCGGTGGCCGCTTGGGGCGGCCGTCATCGTCTCGACACGATGTATTGCGCCGTCGGCATCTACGACACCGTGACCGTCTCATCCAAGCCGGCCGGAAGCGGCTTCTCTCTGGATCTGAGCGGCAATCATCTGGGGGATCTGGCCATGGACCATGCGGATATGCGCCGCAACCACGCCGTCATGGCCCTGTTCGCGCTGGCCGAGGCGGCCGGCATGACGACCGACGTGGCCATCAGCCTGGAGAAACGTATTCCGGTGGGGGCCGGTCTTGGCGGCGGGTCCAGCGACGCCGCCGGCACCCTGCTTGCGTTGAACCGCCTGTGGGGTCTGGATTGGGGTCTGGACCGACTGCGTCCGCTCGCCGCCACGTTGGGCGCGGATATGCCGTTCTGTCTGTCCGGTGGCCTGGCGCGTGGCACAGGGTATGGCGAGATCATCGAAACGGTGGACGCCTCCCATCCGCATGTGGATGGCTCGATGCTGGGCAATGTGGTCGTGGGCGCCTACAACACGCAGTTGAGCACGCCCGACGTGTATCGCATGTTCGACGCCATCGGCACCGATCCGCAGAACGCGAACGATCTGCAGAAGGCGGCCATCGCATTGCATCCCCGTTCCGGCGAGGCGATTCGCGCCGCGCTCGACGCCGGCGCGACGACGGCGTTCGTCTCCGGTTCGGGACCGTCCGTCGTGGCCTGCGTGCCGGATGAGTCGGCGTCGGCGGCCGTATGCCGTGCGTGGATGGCCGGACGCACGGTGGACCGGCTGTTCGAGACCACCGCGCCGGCCACGCCCATCGTCTCCGTTCCATAGACCGGTGCAGCGTCAGCCATGCACGTTAAGGTGTTACACATTACAGACAGAAAGCGGGAAGGTACGTCATGACGAATCCTGAAGCCTTCGACGAGCGCAAGGCCCGTCAGCAGTTCGTACGAGACAGGCAGAAAATCGTGTTCACCATCATGATCGCCCTGCTGGCCGTCGTTCTGGTGGTGGCGTTCCTCTTCTACTTCGGCGTGCTCGGCAAGTCCGCCACGACGATGGCCGCCGAGAAACCGAATTATGGGGTGACCGCCCCATGCGCCACGACGGACGGCACCGGCACCGCGAAGAGCGTCGCAGCGGGCAGCGTAAGCGTCCGCGTGCTGAACGCCACCGGCAAGGCCGGTCTGGCGGACGCCGTCAGCGAGTCCCTGGTGAACCGTGGGTTCACGGCCAAGGGCGTGGCCAACTACCCGGGTACGAAGACGTTCGAGCGCACGGAGATCAGATTCGGCAAGAACGGCATCAATCAGGCGTATACGCTTGCCGGCCATTTCAATGATGCGATCCTGCGGATGGATGATCGTGCCGACAAGCTGGTGGATGTTATCATCGGTTCGACGTTCTCGAATCTTGTCGACGAGGACAGTGTGAAGACCGGCACGGATCAGGAGCTGACGTCGATTCAGAACTGCGTCTCCCCCGATCAGATCAAGAACCTGCCGTCTGCGGTGCAGCACGACGCGGTGACGAAGTAGACCCCCTCCGGCCGCCGTCGGCGGACAGCTCCCCCTACAAGGGGGAGCCGATGAGATGGGCGTTTTCGGCTCATCCCAGCTCCCCAACGGGATGGCCCCTCACCAACCGGCTCCCCAACGGGATGCCCCCTCACCAATCGGCTCCCCTCGTTGAGGGGAGCTGTCGAACGAAGTGAGACTGAGGGGAGAACACCAGCCTCAGCCGCGACCGCCTTCGGCCGCGACTCCCCTCAGACGGCCTACGGCCGCCAGCTCCCCTCAAGCCTGAGGGGAGCCGATGAGATGGGCGTCTTCGGCTCACCCCAGCTCCCCAACGGGATGGCCCCTCACCAAACGGCTCCCCTCTATGAGGGGAGCTGTCGAACGAAGTGAGACTGAGGGGAGAACACCACCTCTCTCCTCTTTCTACCGCTCTTCCTCATACCAGCGTTTGAGTTCGGCCACGGCGGCGTCGTGGTCCACAGGTCCGTTGTCAAGCCGGAATTCGAGCATGTGCTTGCGTGCACGACCGACTTCGGGACCGGGTTCGAGGCCGAGGATGTCCATGATCTGCTGCCCGTCCAGGTCGGGGCGGATCGCATCGATGTCCTCGCGCTTCTTCAGTTCGATGACGCGCGCCTCCATGTCGTCCATCGCCTCGGAGAACATCTGCGCCTTGCGTTTGTTCTGCGTGGTGGCGTCGGCGCGGGTAAGGCGGTTGAGCCGGTGGTACAGGTGTCCGGAGTCGCGCACATACCGTCGTACCGCGGCGTCGGTCCATGGTTCGTCGATATAGCCATGGAACCGCAGGTGCAACGCCACCAGATCGGTGACGTCGTCGATCACATGATGGTCGAAGTGCAGCGCCTTGAGCCGTTTCTTCGTCAGTTTGGCGCCGACGTAGTCGTGATGATGGAAGCTGACCTTGCCGCCGGGCTCGAACCGTCGGGTCTTCGGCTTGCCCACGTCGTGCATGAGGGCCGCCAGACGCAGCGTGAGATCCGGCGCGGGCACGGGGCCGTCTGGGCCGGTCTCCAGTGCGATGGCGCGGTCGAGCACCATGAGCGTGTGCTGGAACACGTCCTTGTGCCGATGGTGTTCGTCGAGTTCGAGCTGCAGCGCGGGAACCTCCGGCAGTACGATGTCGGCCAGGCCGGAGTCGACGAGCGCCTCGATGCCGGCGTGGGGGTCGTCGCTGAGCAGCAGTTTGGTGAGTTCGTCGCGGACGCGTTCGGCGGAGACGATGGAGATGCGGTCGGTCATGGTGGTGATCGCCTCGGCGGTCTCCGGTTCGATGCGGAATCCCAGCTGGGCCACGAACCGCACGGCGCGCATCATGCGCAACGGGTCGTCGTCGAACGACTGCCTTGGGTCGACCGGCGTGCGCAGGATCTTGCGATTGAGGTCGTTGGCGCCGCCGAACGGGTCGACGAACTCGCACTGCGGCACGCGCAGCGCCATGGCGTTCACGGTGAAGTCGCGTCGGGAGAGGTCGCCTTCCAGGCTGTCGCCGTAGTTCACTTCGGGCTTGCGTGAGTCCGGATCGTAGGTGTCGGAACGGTAGGTGGTCACCTCCACGCCGATCTCGCTGCCGTCGGCGCGGCGTTTCATCGCGCCGAGCGTGCCGAATTTGCGGCCCATGTCCCAGAAGCCGTGTCCCCATTTGCGCAGGATGGGCTCGAACTCCTCGGGACGTGCCGACGTGCAGAAGTCCAGGTCGTGCGATGGTCTGTCCAGCAGCAGATCGCGCACGGGACCGCCGACCAACGCCAGTTCATACCCGTGTTCGTTGAACAGTTCTCCCAGCTCGATGGCCTCCGGCCATACCGTAAATCCCACGCTCGCTCCTTTCGCTTTGCGCAATCAAGCTTACCGTTACCCCACCTGCACATTGTTTTGCGTATTGTAATAGGTATGACCACTCCCGGAGATGTTGCGCGCATGATGGCCCGCGCCGCCAGTTCTTCGGCGAGTTATAGCCAAAATGACGGGGGTTCCGCGGTCTATGCCGATGTCTTCGAGGACTCCGGCCCACGCCCGCTGTACAGTTCCGAGACTCCACAATATGGACAAAGGGCCACATTGCGGTTGCCTGAGGGAGAAGTCGAGTTCTTCGAGGACCGTATCGATTCACGCGAGGTGGAAGACAGTCCGATCCCGCCCCGGCCCACGCCCGCGATCATGGCGAAGAAGCAGACCCAGCCGACCAAATTCGCCTCGCTCGATACCCGCGACCTGCCGGTCGTGCGTGAATACTCCGCCGGCGGACTGATCTTCGACAAGGACGGCCGCGTCGCGATCATCGCACGCCACTCCCGTTCCGGCCATTTGGAATGGTGCCTGCCGAAAGGCCACATCGAAAAGGGCGAGACCCCGGAGCAGACCGCCGTCCGGGAGGTCCACGAGGAGACCGGCATCCTCGGCGAGGTCATCACCTCCATCGCGACCATCGACTACTGGTTCACCGGCACGGCACAGCGCGTGCACAAGCTGGTGCACCACTACGCGTTGCGCATGATCGGCGGGGAACTCACCGTCGAAGGCGATCCCGACCATGAGGCGGAGGATGCGATTTGGGTGGATTTCGATGATTTGAACGACGTCCTGAGCTATCCTAACGAACGTAGGATCGCGTGGCTGTATGCCCGGAAGCACAGGAAGTAAGAGATTTTGTTGCGTACACCAACCGGACACCGTGCCGGCCTCCGCGGGGCATCGCCGTCCATGGCTCCGCGCCGCCGCCGCATATTCATATGCGTCTGCGCGGCCATATGCATGGTCGTGCTGTGCGTCGTCGCCGGCATACGGCCGGTCTGGGCCATGGACGGCGACACGGACGCCGGCGTCGTGAACGCCGCGTCCTCCGATACGACGACATCGGCGAAAGGCGTGAGCCTGCGTATCGAAGACAATACGAGCACGACCATCAATGGCAAGGACGATTACACCGCCGTCATCTCCATCACGAACAACACGGGCGAAAAACTGTCGTCGGGCAATCTCCGCATCCTCACCGACCCCCATTTCTCCTTCGACTCCAGCGAACTCATGCAGGCGTGGGCCGACAAGGACTACGACAACATCAGCCCCGTATTGCGGTGGATGGACGTCTCCCTGGGATCGACGAAGGTCGACGGGATCGACAACGGCGACACGAAAACGGTGATCGTGCATTCGTCGGCCGACAGCGACGCCATGAGGGAATTCACCTCATGGGGGCCGAAACCGATAAACATCGTCTACACGGAGGGTTCGGACGACACCGAACTGGCGTCGGTCCACTCGTTCGTCACCCGCACGAGGGACGGACTGTCCGACCAGGCCACACCGAACCTGAACATGGTCATCGCAATGCCGTTGACCACCTCGCAGTGGAAGACCGACGGAGAATCCATATCGAAGCTGCTCACGCACGCAGGCGGCGACGCCGACGCCTCACGCGTGACGGTCACGTCCATCAGCGACGCCGCCGCGAACGGGCAGAAGACGTTGACCGGCGTATTGCGTAAACACCGGTCCATACAGGTGATCGGCGATCCGGGATATCTGCAGACGTTCGAGACCTCGCCCACGGTGACGGCCATCATGCAGCCGTATGGATTCGATCTGGCGTATCAGGCGCAGACGTCCTCGCAATACGATTGGGAATCCGCCGGTCTGACGCCGTCACAATGGAACGCGGCCAGCGGTGCCGACATGTACCGCACGGCCGTAGGCGACGACAAGGGATCATCCCCCACCGCGATCGCATGGCAGAGCCGCGCGGCATGGACGACGGATTCGCTGATCGCCGCACGACAGCAGGGATATTCGGCCGTCGTGGCGGAATCCGGTTACGATCCGGACACGCCCGACGCGGTGCACACCTCGAAGATGGTCGTGCCCACGAAAGCCGGCGACGTCACCGTGCTCAACACGCAGAAGGAGCTGTCCGTCCTGGCGCAGGGCAGCGCCACGTCCACGAACGCCACCGCGGAGAACACGGAATCCGGGCGTCTGGCCCGGTTCGTGGCGCAAAGCGCCTTCTATCAGCGCGAAGCGCCGTACGAGTCGCGCACACTGCTCGTCTCGCTCGGCCAATCACCGGACGCGACGTCGGTCGACACGCTCGTCTCCAAGCTGGAATCATGCTCCTGGCTGAAGCTCGACGGATTGTCCAGCCTGCTCAAGGCCCAGCCGTACGTATCGTCCGACGAGGCCGCGGAACGCTCGAAATCCGTGAAGAAGCTCAGCGGTGGCGACGCCGACGAATTCGCGACGCATATCAGATCTCTGGCGAATGCACGCGCCGGCATCCATCGGTTCGCGACGTCGGTCGTCGCGACCGACCGTCAGAACACCGGCGACGGCGTCAAAACGAACACGTCCGCGCACTGGATGCAGTCGGTGGACAACGCCTATCTCGATCTGGCCATCAAATCGTTCAGCCCGTTCACCGTGCAGAACTCCATCATGACAAGGGCGGCACGGCAGCTCAACAGCGGACTGTACGCAGGCATCTCCGTCGCGAAGCCGGATTCCATCAACATCGTCAGCCAAAGCGCCAAGATGCCCATCACCATCGCGAACGACCACCCGTATCCGGTGCACATCCGGTTCACGGCGAACACCACATCCGACCAGATCACCGCCTCGGCGGATGACACCGACGTGGTGGTGCTCCCCCATGCCGAGGTGCAGGCCACGGTGGACGTGCATATCATCAGCTCCGGGTCGACGAACGTCGTCATCCAGCTGCAGGACCGCGACGGCAGGACGTTCGGCGCGTCCACATCCGCCCATGTGACCAGCGTGCTGCAGATCAATGACTGGAGCGGCTATGCGATCCTCGCATTGGCCGTCCTCCTCGGCGCCCTCGGACTATGGCGTCAATTCCATCGCATAAAGGATCCCGACGAATGAGCAATTCCGTAGGACGCAATTCGCTGATCATGGCCATCGGCACGGCGGCATCCCGCGTCACCGGCCAGATCCGCTCCATTCTCCTCGCTGCGGCCATCGGCACGACCGGCATCGCCGCGAACGCCTACCAGACCGGTTCGATGATTCCGCAGGTCATCTTTACGCTGGTGTCGGGCGGCATCTTCAACGCCGTGCTCGTGCCGCAGATCGTGCGCACGCTTAAGCACAAGGACGCGAACGAACGGCTCAGCAAGCTCATCACCGTGTCCATCACGCTGCTGCTCGGCATCACGGCCGTGATGATGCTGCTCACCCCGCTGGTCACGCGGCTGTATGTGAACCCCAACTGGGCACCCGAGCAGCGGGCGCTGGCGAATGCGTTCACACTGTGGTGCATGCCGCAGATCTTCTTCTACGGACTGTATCTGCTGCTCGGCCAGATCCTGGCGGCGAAGGGACGGTTCGCCACGTATGCATGGAGCTCCGTGTTCGCGAACATCATCAGCTGCGCAGGCTTCATCATGTTCATCATGCTGTTCGGCAACGCGGCCATGCAGCCGATGGACTTCTGGACCACCGACAAGGTGATGCTCACCGCCGGCACCTGGACGTTGGGTGTGGCGTTCCAGGCGCTGGTGCTGTTCATCCCCCTGCTGCGCATCGGGCTGAAGTACCGCATCCGCTGGGGGCTGCACGGCATCGGTCTGCGCTCCATGGGCAAGGTGGCCGTATGGAGTCTGGCGTTGACGGTGCTGAACCTCGTCATCGGCATGGTCACGTCGCAGATCAACACGGGCGCCCCCCACGCGGGGCACGATCTGCTGGGCATCGCCGGCAACGGCTCGTATCAATATGCGTATTCGCTGTACATCCTGCCGTATTCGCTGATCGCCGTGTCCATCACGACGGCCGTGTTCCCCAAACTGTCGCGGGCCATCAGCGACGACGACATCGACACGGCGCGCGCCGACCTCAGCTCGTCGCTGCGCAGCGTGGGACTGATGATGATGTTCTTCTCGGCGGCGCTCATCGCCATGCCGGTGCCGATCATCCGGGCGCTGCTGCCGTCTGTGAACGTGCATGACGCGCTGCTGATCGCCGGACCATTGATCGGACTGTCGGTGGGCCTGGTGTTCATCAGCGATTTCCTGCTCATCCAGCGCACGTTCTATGCGTATGAGGACGGCAAGAGTCCGTTCATGTGCGCGCTGCTCAACAACACGGTGCAGCTGGCGTTCCTGATTCCGGCGATCATGCTGCTGCCGCCGCGCATGTGGGCGATGCTGGTGGGACTGTCTCTCAGCATCGCCTACATCGTCACGCTGCCGTTCATCTTCCTGCTGCTGCGTAAACGCATGGGCGGCAGACTCGACGGCCGGCGCATCACCGTCATGCATCTCAAGGCGCTGGTGGCCGCCGTGGTGGCCGGCATCGTATGCAAGGCGTTGTCGAACCCGCTGATGTCGGTGCTGGGCGTGTCCGTCGGGCCGGTCGACGGACATATGAGCTGGGTGGATTCAGTCATCATCTGCATGGTGCTGACCGTGGCGATCGCGCTGGTGTATGCGCTGCTGCTGGTGGTGCTGCGCGTCACGGAATTCACCGACCTGATCCATGCGGCGTCGGCCAAGCTGCTGAGGCGCGGTGGCGCTCCTGCCGCGGGCACCGAAACCGCCGGGCACGAGGCCGAGCATGAATCCGGTCAAGGGGCCGGTCAAGAGGCCGGTCAAGAGGTCAAGCATGAGGCGGCCCAGACTCCGGATCCTGCCGAACAGGATGTCCACGACGACACCCATACCGAGGTGATTGAACCATTGTCCGAACCGTCTGGCGAGGACGGCGGGGCCTCCGGCGCAAGTGTGGCGGATTCGTCGGCAGTTGCCGGGCGGCACGCGTCGTCGGTCACTCCCGCCTATAGAATATCTACAGCCGATATCCCCACGCGAACAATATTTGCATATGAGAAGAGCGACACCATGAAGCCTGGACTTGGAGACACCCTGATCGACCGCTACACGCTGGTGCAGAGCCTACGCGAGGAGCCGGGACTGCACGTGTGGCGAGCCAACGACAGCGCCATGGCCAAGGACTGCCAGCTGTTCCTCATCACCGACGCCGTCGTGGCCAAGAACGCGAACGAGATCGCCTCCTCGCTGGCGTTGACGCATAACCCCCGATTCACGCCAATCCAGCAGCTGCGCAGCGAGGAGGGGTCCTGCCTCATCGTCACCGACCTCGACCCGGGCATCTCGCTGGTGCGGTACATCGCACATAATTCGGGCAAGAAGAACCATTCCCTGAGCGTGGAGGCCATTCGCACGATCGTGGGCGAGACCGCGGAGGCGGCGAAGTCGCTGCGCGAGGTCGGTCTGAACCATCGTGCGATCGGCGCGGACGTAATCCGGTTGACGTCGCAGAACGTCACACTCGCCGACGCCGCCATTTCGTCGGCGTTGACGGCGCCGCTGCTCGACCCGAAGGAGAATCCCGATGCGGAGGCCGTGACGATCCGCCAGCTCGCCGGTGTGCTGTTCGAGGCTGTGACCGGCCATCCGTATGACCCGGCGGCCCATGTGTCGCCCAACGCACTGCCCGAGGATACGCCCGAGGAGTTCCGCATCCTGTGCACGCGCGGTCTCGGTATGCATCATCCGAAGGGTCGCAGGCCCGTGCCGATCAGCACGCTGAACGAGTTCGAGGCGCTGCTGGGCACGTGGACGCCGATGGAGCGGCTCAAGTCGACGGATATCACCATCGCCTCGCACTCGTCTACCCAGTCGGCGCAACTCGTGGCCGTGGCCCCGACGAAGCAGGAGAACCTCGTGCCGATTCCCGCCTCGTTCCTCACCGTCTCCAACAAGCCGGAGCTGGCGCAGGAGCCGGCGAGCAACGCGTGGAGCGCGAACCAGCTGCTGTTCGCCGCGCATCAGGGCGTGGACGAGGTCAACCCGGACGAGTTCGCCGCGGACTACTTCGGTTCGCAGTCCGGTCAGGTGCCGCTGCCGGGCAAGGAGTTCTCGTCGAAGCCAACGCTGGGTCTCGACGTCTCTTCCATTCGTCATTCGGCGACCACCGGCCGTCAGAACGCGGTGACGGGGGCCGCCGGCAATCCCGGTCCGGTGCCCATGCCGTCCGGCGACGCCGGTGCCGTCCCCGCCCCTTCGATACCACCGCAGATGTCGTCCAACGACGCCGGGGAGAAGACCATCGTCATGGAGCCGCTTCCGGCCGGTTTCGAGCCGCAGATGCCGGTGAACCCGCCGTCGTATTCGCCCACCGGCAACGTGCAGGACTATGTCGCCCAAAGCGACGCCCACGAGGCGGAGAGCAACCCGGCCGATGCACGCAAGCGGCGTTCGCATCGGCTCGTGGCGATCATCGTCACGGCCGTGGTGCTCGCCGCCGTGTTCGCAGGTGCCGCACTCGGCCTGGGATTGTTCTCGCCGAAGAGCGATCGGGGAGACAAGACCGTGTGGCCGTCGATCGACACGTCGAACGTGGGAGGATGGCCGCAGGGCGGCGCATCCTCCTCTCCGGCCGCGTCGAAGACCACCACGACCCCCACGGCAACGCCGACCCCGTCGAACACGACCGCGTATGAGACCTCGCAGCAGACGTACATCAGCGACAACGGCCAGGGAGGCCGCGGCTGGTATATCCGACTGACGTCCGCGCAGGATGTGAGCCGGTTGGAGATCTCCATCCGGCAGTCCGGCGGCAAGGCGGCCGTGTACGCGGGTGCCACCAGCGCGAACCCGACCGGAGGCACCAAGGTCGCCGAGTTCTCGTTCGCAGCCGGCGGCACCACCGAGGTGAAGCTGCAGAAGGCGGTGAAGGCGCAGGATCTGGTCATCTGGGTTCCGACCGACACCACGCCCGAAGGCGGCCTCTACTTCAATTCCGTTCAGGTGTTCTGAATACTTCGTGTTCTGAATTCCCCGTGTTCTGAATACCCTGCGTCCTCAATACCCCGTATTCTAAACACCCTGTATACCGAATACTCTGCGTACCGAACACCCCACGTACCGAATCATCGGCCATCCGGATTCCGCTCACGGCTACACCGCTCGTTGTACTGTGAAACCATGACTGATCAGCTTATTCATGACGCCATCATCATCGGTTCCGGCCCGGCGGGATACACCGCCGCCATCTACCTCGGCCGCGCGGGGTATCGTCCCTTGGTCATCACCGGGGCGCTGACACCCGGCGGCCAGCTCGTCAATACCACGGAAGTGGAGAATTTCCCCGGATTTCCCGACGGCATCCTTGGTCCGGACCTCATGGACCGTATGAGCGCACAGGCGAAGAAGTTCGGCGCCGAACTCGTGCAGGACGACGTCGTCTCCGTTGATTTCAGCGGCGACATCAAAACCATGCGCACCGATTCCGGAAAGGAATACCAGGCGCGTGCGGTGATCGTGGCGACCGGATCCGAACCCCGCAAGCTCGGCGTGCCCGGGGAAAGGGAGTATTCCGGCAGAGGCGTCTCCTACTGCGCCACCTGTGACGGGTTCTTCTTCCGCAACAAGCCGATCGTCGTTGTCGGCGGCGGTGACTCGGCCATGGAGGAGGCGGATTTCCTTTCTCGCTTCGGCTCGTCCGTCACCATCGTTCATCGTCGAGACACGTTCCGCGCCTCCCGCATCATGGTGGACCGCGTGAAGCAGAACCCGAAGATCGAATTCGCCATGAACGCCGTGGTGTCGGCGATCCGCGGGGACGACAAGGGCGGTGCCGCCGAAGTGGAGCTGACCGACACCGTCACCGGTGACATCAGAACGATTCCCGCCAATGGCGTGTTCGTTGCCATCGGACATATCCCCCAGACCGATTTCCTTGGAGGAGCCTTGGAGAGGAACGAGGACGGCACCCTACGTGTTGACGGATCGTCCACACGAACGTCGATCGACGGCGTCTTCGCTGCCGGAGACAATGCCGATTCCGTCTACCGGCAGGCCATCTCCGCGGCCGGCATGGGATGCCGTGCCGCCCTCGACGCCCAAGCGTATCTCGTTTCACAGGACGCATAGTCGACCGGATTGTTTCACGTGAAACACCATGAAACACATGGATGCTCGCCCTATGTTTCACGTGAAACATTAAAAACGAATGCCGTTGTTTCACGTGAAACAACGGCATTCTCATATCATACGCGGGAATGATCATACCCATCCGTCGGGGTTTGACGTCGATGACCTCTCCTCCCCCAGCAAAGCGACGATGCGGTTGAAGTCCTCTTCCGACGCGAAGCTGATTTCGATGCGTCCCCGCTTGGCAGTGCCCTTGATGGCGACCTTCGTGTCGAAACGGTTCTCCAACGTATGCACAGCCGGCGAATTCGCCCAGATATCCGGCTTCTTCGCTCGCTTCTTCTTTTCAGCACGCTTCGGCGACGCCAACGAGACAATCTCCTCCGTGGCGCGGACGGACAATCCTTCGGCGATGATCCGATCGGCGAGCTTCTCCATATCCTCGGTAGTGGGAAGACTCAGCAACGCGCGCGCATGTCCCGCGCTGAGCACCCCGGCAGAGACCTTCTTCTGCACGCCGGACGGCAGTTGCAGCAGTCGCAGCGTGTTGGCGATCTGCGGTCGGGATTTCGACACCGACTTGGACAGCTGCTCCTGCGTCAGACCAAATTCGTCAAGCATCTGCTGATAGGCCGCCGCCTCCTCCAACGGGTTCAACGCCACGCGATGCAGGTTCTCCAACAAGGCGTCGCGCAGCATGTCGTCGTCGGCGGTCGTCTTCACGATGGCGGGAATGACGTTCAGCCCGGCACGGCGAGTGGCGCGCCAACGACGCTCACCCATGATGAGCTCGTAATGCACCAATCTGCCGCTCTCCTCGGCCCGCTGCACGCGCTTACGCACGACGATGGGCTGGAGCACGCCGACTTCCTTGATGGAGCGCGACAGCTCCTCCAGTTCGTCCTCGCTGAACACGTGACGGGGCTGATGGTCGTTCGGCACGATATCGTCGATGTCGAGTTCGGCGAGATATCCTCCGGCGACCGGCTGCATCTGCTCATCGGCGGATTCGCTCGTCTTGGCGTCCGATTGCGCGGCGGTCTTCATGGCTGCCGGCTGCGGCCGGCTGCCGGTCGGCGTGGTGAAGTCGGCTGCGGACTTCACCGGCGCCGTCGATCCCGTGTCTCCGGATGTTGCTGCGTCCTCTCCCCCGAAGAACATGTCGCTTGGATGCAGGGATTCCTTCAGGGACGGCATGTTGGGACGTTTGCTCTTCCGTGATTTCGCATGTGCGGCATCGGAAGGCGTATCGCGAGACGAGGCAGCCGCAGACGAGGCAGACTCGGATGAGGCATGTCCGGCCGCGCCGGAGTCCTTGTTCCCCTCGGCGTCGGACTTCGATGCCGAGAGCCTGTCCTTGGTATCATCCGCCGACGTGCCGGCGTTTCGACGGATGTCCCGAGCTTCCTCGGAGGATGAGACCGGCGCGGAGTCGGCGACTTCCTTCTCCTCGTTCTCCCCCGGCAGCGTGGGGAACAATGCCCCGAGCCCCTTGCCCAAACGACGTGAACGCGTTGCCATGATCAGTCCCCGCTCTTCTGGGCGCTCTTCTGCGCCGAAATGGTCTTCAACACATGCTCGGATCGTTTGGCGATCTCCAAGGCGGCCTCACGATATGAAATGGCGCCGGCACCGTTCGAATCATACGCGATGGCGGTCTTGCCGAAACTCGGCGCCTCGGCGATCTTGACCGAACGCGGAATCGTGGTGTCGAGCACGATGTCGGGATAATGCTTCTTCACCTCGTCATAGACATCCTGGCTCAGGATGGTGCGACGGTCGAACATCGTGACCAGCATGGTCGAGATGATGAGGTGCTTGTTCAGCGTCTGCTGCACCAGCCCTATGGTCTTCATGAGCTGGCCGAGTCCCTCAAGCGCGTAGTATTCGGCCTGAATGGGAATCATCACCTCATGTGCGGCGCACAGCGCGTTCAGCACGATCAGCCCGAGACTTGGGGCGCAGTCGATGAACACGTAATCGTAATGCTCCCCCGTCTCATGGAGATAGTCGGCGATGCTGTCGCGCAGCAGCATGGTACGGTCCTCGATGCCGGCGATCTCCAGCTCGGCGCCGCTGAGGTCGATGGTGGACGGTATGACGTCGAGATTCGGGAAATCCTCGCATGTACGGCGGACCTCGCCGATGGTCATGCGCCCTTCCAGCACGTCGTATACGGACGGGCTGCCGGACGAATGTTCCACGTTAAACGCGGTCGAGGCATTCCCCTGCGGATCCATGTCGATGACCAGCACGTGTGCGCCGGCCTCGGCAAGCGCGGCGGAGATGTTCACCACCGTCGTCGTCTTGCCGACGCCGCCCTTCTGATTCGCCACGGCGATAACACGCATAGTGGAGGGCTTAGGATAGGTCTCTTCTTCGAGATGTTGACGACGCTCGGTCAGTTCAACAATCTGAGCTCCCAATCCAGAAGACGACCCGAATATGCGGTTGAGTACCTCGGAAGCGGACTCAATGACATCGCCACGACCATTATCGGATGATGTTTCACGTGAAACATTGGCCATGGTTCACCTTTCTTCTGTGTTGTAACTAGTAGTCTATTTTCACCCTTGCACATCGATATCGCAAGCTCCCACGCCATTGTGGACGAATGTGGATTGATGTGGATAACCTTGTGGATAAGTTATCCACAATCCACATTTTGCCTCATTTTCCGTTAGTGCCAGACTTGATAAAAACGTTGAAATTTCAACGTTTTCAAACCATCATATTCAAACACCCCAGGACGCCGAAGTTATCCACAATCCATCCACAGGCCATGTGGATAACTTACGAAACGCCATATCTAGTGACTGCAATGAGGGCTTGTTCCCATATATAGTGGCCTAGCGAAACAAAGGGCTGTTTTCACGTGGAACAAAAGGCCTTTCCCGCGTTCCACGTGAAACATCGCCTACATCAGCCATCCTTCCGAGGACGGTCGCCCGGAGGCCACGCCCATCGGATGTGGAAAAACGACGATGACGAAGTCGGACTCCGAAACGGAGCCCCACGGACCTACCTCTTATCGACCAGTACGACGTGGGTGGGTTCGAGCCCATCCGCCACGGGAGCCTCGACCGCGCGAGGATTGACACCCTTGGCACGCAGGATGAGCTTCATGCCTTTGTCGATCTCGGCCTGCGCGCTTTTGCCCTTCAACGCCACGAGACGTCCTCCCGAACGCAGCAACGGCATGGTGAAGCCCGCGAGCTTGCGCATCGGCGCCACCGCACGGCACGTCACCACATCGAATCCGTCCCCGGGTTTGGGGGCGTCCTCGGCGCGGGCGTGCACAATCGTCACGTTCTTCAGTCCGAGTTCAACGACGACCTCGCTCAGCCAGTCCACACGCCGCTCCATCGGCTCGATGAGCGAGACCTTCACCTGCGGCAGGCAGGCGGCCACGATCACACCGGGGAATCCTCCCCCACTGCCGACGTCGGCGATGCGTCCCGTCGCTCCGGCCCTGTCCTTCATACCGGTTCCTGGCGCGCCCAACGCCTCCAGGATGAACGGGATGACTGCGGCAGAATTCAGGATGTGCCGCTCCCAGAGGATATCGACGTCACGCGGGCCGATCAGTCCGCGCGGCTCCCCCTCCCGTTCAAGTTTGGCGTGGAATATCGTCAATGGCTCCGCGGCCGGCCCAAGCACCTCGGCGATGAGCGGGGAACCATCAAGCTGGTCTGTCATATACGCACCTCTATCCTCTCGTACTGGCAATCGTGCATACGTCCATTGTCGGTCACTTGTCGATATCGCCGCAACACGACGACTTCATCCTCGTCTTGCGGCGAATTCGACGGCCGGCATCTTCCATGGAAACAGAAAGGGCCAGCCCCATCGGACTGGCCCTGTGAAGCGTGACGTCACTCCTCGGAGTAATCGCCGCTGCTATCCGAATCGAAATCATCCGCCTCGACGGCATCCGAAGCGGTGTCCGCATCATCGACGACGGCCTTGGCCTTGCGGTAGACGGTGACGTAGCGATGAGGCTCCTCGCCGTGGGAACGGGACTTCAGACCCTCCTCGCGGACGACGTCGTGCACGATCTTGCGTTCGAACGAGTTCATCGGATCCAGGGACACCGGCTCGCCGGTCTCGCGAACCTCGTCAATGGCGTCGAGCGCCATGTTCCTCAGCCGCTGGCGCTTGCGCTTGAGGAACCCGCCGACGTCGACGATCAGATGCGAACGCTCGCCGGTCTTCTGCTGCACGGCAAGACGGGTCAGCTGCTGCAGGGCGTCCACGACCTCGCCGTTGCGTCCGATGAGATGCTTGATGTCGGTGTCGTCGTCCGCAACGATCTGCACCACCGGACGATTGTTCCGGATACCCATTTCGATGTCGCCTTCATAGTCGGCGATGTCCAACAGACCCTCAAGATAGTCGGCCGCGATATCAGCTTCCTCGTTGAGCTGATCGATCGTCCTCTCATCCGCTTGAGACATTGAAACTCCTTACAAATCACACAATACCGACAAGTGTAATCGCACCGCCCCCGCAACACCAGAACGAACACGCGTCGGAACATGGGAAAGTACGTAGTTTCGACGCGTGTCGTCGTGGCGTGTCGTAGTGGGAACCGCCCGTCGGTAGACGAGGGTCAGCGCTTCTTCCTGGCCTTGTTCTTCCTGCGGTTCGGCTGCTGACGCTGATGTCCTTTCTCGGCGCGTTCGGCCTCGGCCGCGCGGGCCTTGGCGAGCGCCTCCTCCTCGATGGTGGGCAGGCCCTTGCGTTCACGACGGGCCTCCTCGCGCTTGCGCACGCGGCGGGCGCGGGTCTCGGCGGCCGGCGAACCCGGCGTCGGCATGTGCTCGACCTGCCAGATCGTGCGGATGAGGTTGCACATGTTGTTGGTGAGCCAGTACAGCAGCACGCCGAACGGGAACGTGGCGCCGGAGAAGATGTACATGAGCGGGAAGATGAACATCATCGACCGCTGCATGGTGTACTGCTGCCCCTGCTTGGACTCCGGGGGCAGGTTGCGGCGCAGATTGTAGTACTGCTGCACGAACATGAGCCCGCACATCAGAGCGATGAAGACGCCGATGGTGATGCGCTGGTCGGCCGCGGAGGTGGAGAACATGCTGGCGAGCGACACGTTGAACACGTGCGTGGCCTCGAAGTCCTTGGCCACCTCGACGGTGAACGCGCCGTACGGCGCCTTGACGCCGCGCGCCACATAGCTCACGGACGAGAGCACGTAGAACATGGTCATGAAGATCGGCGACTGGATGAGCATCGGCAGGCAGGAGCCGGCCGGGTTGGCGCCCATGTCCTGGTAGAGCTTCATGGTCTCGCGCTGCATGGCCTCGCGGCTGGCGGGATCGTTCTTCCCCTTGTACTTGGCCTGGATGTGCTGCAGCTTCGGCTGGATCGCCTGCATCTTCTGCATGGACTTCATCTGCCGCACGAAGATCGGCAGGATGCACAGATGCACGAAGATCACGAGCATGACGATGGACATCCACCATGCGGCGCCCGGCCCGTCCTTGAACCCGATGAGGGTCAGCGCCTTGTGGAAGATGACCAGCAGATGGGTCATCAGCCATTCGATGGGGTACAGGATCTTGTAGAAGAACGCGAAGAAGCTGGCGTTATCCAGATAGAACACGTTCTGATTCAACGGCGTCATGGATTTGCCTCCTTGATGGGTTTCGACGGAGCGTAGGGAACGGAGGCATCATGGTTATCGCCGCTGACGCTATGCTCCGTTGATGTCTCTTCGTGATACAGCGGCGTCAGCCGAGGCTCCTCATGGGCCTTGGACCACGAAAAACGATAGAATATGGAAAATCGCCGTGGAACGTCGTCTATTCCCCCGATGCTCCACGGTCGACAACGCAGCAGCCTGAGCGTGGCGAGGACGCCGCCCCGGAACGCTCCGAAACGACGGATCGCGGTGACGGCATAGTGCGAGCAGGAGGGATAGTATTTGCAGCATGGGCCGAACAACGGCGATATCCTGCGCTGATACCAGCGTATCGCCCCAATCATCGCCCCGGCCATGATGCTCATGACCTGGTCTCGCCCCCTGGGTTGATTCCATGGGGACGCCCCGATGGAGCCGTCTCCCCTTTCGCCGCCCGATGGGCCACGCGTGCGAACAGCGTCTCCACCTGCCGGTCGAGCGAAGCGAACTCCGTCCCGGGGGTGGATGGCTTGGCGCGCATGATCACGTCGCATGAGTCCGGCAGCAGCGATTCGTGCTGCCGGGCCAATACGCGGAAGCGGCGCTTGACGGCGTTCCTGGTCACCGCGTTACCTACCGCCTTGGATACGGCCAGTCCGAGGCGTCGCTTCGGCCCCGGGCCTACGACGCCTGTCCCCGCTCCATCGGATCCGTCCTGCGGACGAACATGAAAATGGACCACAAGATCCTTGCTGGATACTTTGGCCCTGGTTTTCAATACGCCGACGAAGTCGCGATGGCTTTTCAGCCGTTCCACTTCAGTAACCGATGATTCTCTGGTCTGCGGTTTACCGACTAATGTTGCGTTGCCGTCGAAAAAGTCTCAGGCGGAAAGAACCTTGCGGCCCTTGTTGCGGCGGCGGTTGATGAGCGCGCGGCCGGAACGGGTACGCATGCGAGTGCGGAATCCGTGCTTCATGTGGCGACGACGGTTGTTCGGCTGGAATGTCCTCTTCATAATATTTGCTCCCGGTGTTTTTGGCCGTGCTAACGCGCGGCTCCTCATGAGTCAAGCTGTTCTAGAGTACACGCCCCGCCGTACGTAGTCAAACCGCAGGCAACCCTACGGCCATGGAACATTCACAAAGTTATTCACCTTTTCCACATTTATCCACAATGCCCATTGTGGATAACTTGGGCGATTGCGGAAAAACGTTGATTTCCCAACGATAATCAGGGAAAAGTTATCCACAAATCACACCCGTGTTATCCACAAACTACAGGTATGTTATTCACAATTCAGTGTTTTCAACACGCGAGCTTGTGGATAACTCGTTTTGAAGGGCGTATAAAAGTGTATCTGAATCGAAATCGACGGGAAGGAGAGACCGATGGTCCGGAACGATGCCACCTCGCCGGCAGCAGATGCGTCCCGTATCTGGACCCTGGCGTGCAGCAGCCTGCGGCATGACGACAGCCTCAGCGCGCGCGATATCAGCTGCATAGAGGATATTACCCCCGTCAGCGTATTCGATTCCATGATCGTATTGAACGCGTCGAACGAGTTCACTCGCAAGACCATAGAGAGCAAGGACATCATCCTCCAGGCCCTGCAGGCGGCCAACGGAGGCGTCCCGCTCACGCCGCTCATCAAGATCGATGCGCCCCGTGCGCCGAGGCCCGAACCGGCGGAGCAGGAGCAGGAGGCCCCGGCGAGGACCGAACCCACGCCGGCGAAGCAGGAGAACGCCACGGCGCCGCAGCACAGGACGCAGCATACCGACGCAGACCGCGGCCGCGACGACTCGCGCGGCAGGGGGCAGAAGGCCTCCGACCGTCCGAAACCCCGCCCGCAGACCCGGAGGAAGCCGTTCGTCGACGCCCCCGCAGGGGGAAAGTTCGTGCAGCAGAAACTGGACGACTTCGCGGACGTTCCCGTGACAGGGCCGGCCGGGGAACGTGCCATCCCCATCCCCGGGGTCCCCGTGGGCGGTCAGAAGGTGGCGAGGGACGAGGAGACCCATCTCAACCGCAACGCCACGTTCTCCACCTTCGTACCCGGCGATTCCAACCGTTTCGTACGCACCGTGGCCATGACCGTGGCCGAGGCGCCGGGCCGTTCGTTCAACCCGCTGTGTGTGTATGGCGGCTCCGGCCTGGGCAAGACCCATCTGCTCAACGCCATCGGCAACTACGCGCTGAGCGAGAACTCCGCGCTGAAGGTGCGGTACGTGAACTCCGAGGAGTTCACCAACGAGTTCATCGAATCACTGCAGAGCGAGGCGCAGTCGAACAGCCTGATGGCCGAGTTCAACCGCCGCTACCGCGAGGTCGACGTGCTGCTCATCGACGACATCCAGTTCCTCGGCGGCAAGGAGGCGACGCTTGAGCAGTTCTTCCACACGTTCAACACGCTGCACGACGCCAACAAGCAGATCGTCATCGCGTCCGACGTGGCGCCGAAGAAGCTCAAGGGCTTCGAGGAACGTCTGATATCGCGCTTCGAGTCGGGGCTGTCTGTGGAGGTCAAGCCGCCGAATGTGGAGACCCGCATCGCGATCCTGCGGATGAAGGCGCAGATCACCAATCTGGAGGTCGACGACGACGTGCTCGGGCTCATCGCCGAGCAGGTCACCGACAACGTCCGCGAGCTGGAGGGCGCACTCACCCGCGTCAGCGCCATGGCGAGCCTCAACCACCAGCCGATCACGCGGATGCTGGCCGAGCAGACGCTGCAGGACTTCTTCACCACCGAGGTGGAGATCAAGCCGACGGACATCATCACCCAAGTGGCCGCGTACTTCCAGCTGTCGTTCGACGATCTTGTCGGTCCGTGGAGGGCCAAGAACGTCGCTCTGGCCAGGCAGATCGCCATGTACATGACGCGCGAGCTCACCAGCCTTTCCCTCGTCGACATCGGCGAGATCTTCGGTGGACGCGACCATTCCACCGTCATGCACGCCTATAAGAAGATCCAGGCCGGCATGGCGCAGAAACGTGAGGTCTACAACTACGTCAACGAGCTGACGGGCCGCATCAAGAAGCACACCAACCCGGGGGTATAAACATCGTATGTGGGCTTGCTGGGCTCCACTTTCATTAGACTCCATGTTTTGGGGATTACATTTTTCAACACGCCGAAGGCGGAGATTTTTTCATCAAGTTATCCACATAGTTTTCCACTTCATCGCGAAAACCCTGTGCATAACCGCCCGTTTTTATGTGGATAACTCGGGGATAAGCCGTGGAAAAATCACTTGAAAATGTTGAAAAGTCAAGGGTTCCGTGCAAATGTGGAAAACCGGCCTACTTATCCACATGCAGTCCCGGAGTTTTCCACAAGAACAGTGATGTGGAAAACTTTGCAATCATTGAGATATCGTAAGTTTTCCACATATCCACATCGCTTATTATGACGATTACTTGTTTATATACTTCAGATGATAATCCTCATGACAAGCACCGGTGCACAAACCTGGGGATAGTTATCCCCGGCCCCATGCACAGCACATACAATGAAGTCAGATTCAACAATCCCCATTCAAAACCAATGATCAGAGGACAACAGCAATGAAGGCAGAAATCGATTCCGCAGCGCTCGCCGACGCAGTGGCGTGGACATCCCGTGTCATCCCCGCCCGACCTACGACACCGATTCTTTCGGGCGTGAAGCTTGAAGCGATCGACGGAACCCTACAGCTTTCCGCATTCGACTACGAAGTCTCGGCCCGTCACCATATCGAGGCCGGCGTCGACGAACCGGGAACGGCGGTGGTCCTCGGCAAACTCCTCGCCGACATCGCCAAAAGCCTTCCCGGCGACAAGGCGTATCTAAGCACTGAAGGCTCCAAGCTCATCGTCTCGTCCGGGAAATCGTCGTTCTCGCTGCAGCTCATGCCCGAGACCGAATACCCGGAGCTTCCCGTCGTGCCGACGAAGCTCGGCCAGGTCGACGCCGACACCTTCGCCCACGCCATCGGTCAGGCGTCGGTGGCCGTCTCCCGCGAGGAGAGCCGCCCGGTGCTGACCGGCGTGAAGATGCAGTTCACCGGGGACAAGGTCGTGATGACTGCGACCGACCGCTTCCGCCTCTCCCGCGCAAGCTTCACCTGGACCCCGCAGGATCCGGAGCTCGACACCGTCGCGCTCGTGCGCGGCGCGCTGCTCAGGGACGTCGCCCGGTCGCTCAACACCAGCCAGAACATCGTGCTCGACTTCGACACCGAAAAGCCCATGCTCATGGGCTTCGAGAACGCCGGCCGCACGTCCACCGCGCAGCTCATCGACGGCGAGTTCCCGGCCGTCGACCGTCTGTTCGCCGACGAGTATCCGATCCATGCCGTGCTCGACAGGCAGGGCCTGCTGGATTCGATCCGCCGCATGGCCATCGTCGCCGAACGCAACGCCCCCATCCGCATGGTGTTCTCCGGAGACGAGGTGGTGCTCTCCGCGGGGGCCGCCGACGAGTCGCAGGCCACGGAATCGCTGCCGGTCGACATGGATGGCGACGACATCACCGTCGCCTTCAATCCGAACTATCTCATCGAGGGGCTTTCGGCCATCGCCGAGCCGTACGTCCGCATGAAGATGACCACCGCGGTCAAGGCCGTCGAATTCAACGGGCAGCAGGAGTCCGATTCCGAGGAGTCCCTCGACTACCGCTATCTCCTTGTCCCGATGCGCTTCACCGACTGATCCAGCCGGAGGGATAGAGGGGTTTACCACGACGGCGATGGTATGCGTACCATCGCCGTATACGGAAAAAAGCATGGTTGTGCAGTTGGTTATGCAGTGAGGATGCAGGTTCACGATGTTCGTTTCCCGATTGGCGTTGGACGACTTCCGGTCATGGCATCGGCTCGTCGTCGATTTCCGTCCCGGGCTGAACGTGCTGTTCGGCGCGAACGGGCTGGGCAAGACGAACATCGTGGAGGCCCTTGAGGTGCTGTCCACAGGCTCCAGCCACCGCGCAGCCTCGTCCGTGCCGCTCGTCCGCGCGCACGAATCCAGGGCGACCATCCGCGCCAACGTGGAGGACGACGGCGCCACGACGCTGTATGAGGTGACGATTCCCGTGCGCGGATCGAACCGTGCGCGGATCAACTCGGGCAAATCGCTGTACATGCGTGACGTGGTGGGCCGGGTCCCCTCCGTGCTCTTCTCCCCCGAGGACCAGCGTCTCGTGTCCGCCGATCCGGCCGGAAGAAGGTCGTTCCTCAATCAGGCGGCAAGTCAGCTTACGTTGGACTATTACGACGCGCTGCAGCGCTTCAATCAGACCGCACGGCAGCGTTCCGCCCTGCTGCGCCAGCTCAGCCAGCGACGGATGGCCGGAGAGCCGGTCGACGTCGCGCTGAGCGGATTGGAGATCTGGACCGGACAGTTCATCGAATCCGGCATGGCGGTCACCCGGATGCGCGCCCACGTCATAGAACGGCTGGGCGCGCCGTTCTCGCGTATCTACGGCGAGCTTGCCGGCGAGGGGCAGTCCGCCCGTCTCGCCTATGCGCCGTCGTTCGACGAGGTGATGCATGCAGGGGATGGCGCAGACGATGCCGCCGCCGACATGCAGATTCATGCGGCGATCAGCCGGCATTTCCAGCGCATCTACCCGGGCGAGGTGGCCCGCGCGCAGAACCTCATCGGTCCCCACCGCGACGACGTCATCGTGGAGCTCAACGGGCTGCCCGCACGCGAGTACGCGTCCAACGGCGAGATGTGGACGCTGGCGCTGGCGCTGAAGATGGCGCTGTTCGAACTGCTTCGCGACACCCGAGGCGACGAACCACTGCTCATCCTCGACGACGTATTCGCGCAGCTCGACGAATCCCGGCGCTGGCAGATCGTGGACTTCGCACGCCGGCAGGGCCAGGTGCTCATCACCATGGCCGCCGCCACCGACATGCCGGAGGGGCTCGACGCACACCGCATCGATGTTGGACGGCTGAAGGACGGCGGCGATGCGGACGGCGATGGCGTGGATGCGCGGATGGCGGCGCTGGTCGCCACCGCGGCCGGGAGAAGGAACGCGTGAGCGGGAACGGCGCCTCCCCGTCGCAGGGCAGTCGAGCGCCCATTGCGGAACGGCTGCGCCTCGACCCCCGCAAGCTTGAAACGGCCGTGTTCGAACGGTACACCAACCGTGCCGCCGGCATCGCCAAGCGTCGGGAACGCTCGCGGCAGGCATGGTTGAACTTCGGCAAACCCGGACGCGACCCCAGTCCGTTCGGGGCCGTGGTCGCCGGCATCGCCGAGGAGGGCAACTGGAAGCCGCATCTCATGATCGCCCAGCTCGGGCGGCACTGGGACCAGGTTGTCGGTTCCGGCATCGCGCAGCACTCCCGTGTGGCGTCGTACCGCGACGGCGTGCTCACCATCCGCGCCGAATCGACGATCTGGGCCACCCAGCTGACCTACATGATCCCCCAGATGCAGCGGAAGATCGCCGAACGGCTGCCGGGGATGCCACTCGACCGCATCATCGTCACCGGACCGCGTTCCGGCACGTTCAAGCATGGCGCCAACGACCGCGCCACCGGCCAGTGGCGGCCCAGGGGCCGGTACTGATTAGGTGGTCCGTACGTAAAACTGGGAACTTGGCAGATCCGTTCATAAAGGGACGAAAAACAGCCGGTTCGTGACCGAATCTACCAAGTTACAGTTTTGGTGACCGGTTCGACCAAGTTTCCGAGGCCCGTCCCTTTCATGCGCAAGTCTTGCGTAGAGCGGCTCAGGACGGCATAATGTCCCTGTTGGCTAGTACCCTATAGTCAGCATTAAAAGCGCGCGGAAGGCCCCATATTTCGAGATTTTGGGCATGGCACCTTGAAAAAAAGCCTTGCAGGACGTCTGAAACGCCGGTTTGCGCCTCCGCGACGCCAGGGCTAGTTGGAAAGGACAGTTGGTGACAGACCAGACCCAGAATCCGCCCGAATCCATATCACCTGAATCCCGCAACGACGATTCCGTGAACGACGACCGGCTTGAGGATGCCCAGCTTGACGACTCGCTCGCGCCGAAGCACTACGACGCCAGCGACCTCAAGGTGCTCGAAGGCCTTGAGGCCGTGCGCATCCGACCGGGCATGTACATCGGATCGACCGGTCCGCGGGGCCTGCATCATCTCGTCTACGAGATCGTCGACAACTCCGTCGACGAGGCGCTCGCCGGCTATGCGACGCATATCGAGGTGACGATCCTGCCGGACAACGGCATCCGCGTGGTCGACGACGGACGAGGCATCCCCGTCGACATCGTGCCGGGCGAAGGCATCTCCGGCGTCGAGACCGTGATGACCAAGCTGCACGCCGGCGGCAAGTTCGGCGGCGGCGGATACGCGGTCTCAGGCGGCCTGCACGGCGTGGGCATCTCCGTGGTGAACGCGCTCTCCACCCGCGTGGACGTGGAGGTGCGGCGCCAGGGGTTCCACTGGGCGCAGACCTACATCGACCAGAAGCCGCAGGGCAGGCTCATGCAGGGCGAGCCGATGGGCGCCGACGAGCACACCGGCACGTCCGTGACGTTCTGGGCCGACCCGGCGATCTTCGAGACCACCGAATACGACTTCGAGACGCTGCGCTCGCGCTTCCAGCAGATGGCGTTCCTCAACAAGGGGCTGAGGATCTCCCTCACCGACCTGCGCCACGAGGACGAGGCGGGCGACGAGGTGGCGGGCGACGACTCGGACGCCGCGGAGCCCCGGCACCAGACCGTGACCTACCGGTACGCCAACGGCATCCGCGACTACGTGGAATACCTCGTGAAGGCCAAGAAGGCCGCGCCCGTCGTCGACGACATCATCGACATCGAGGCTGAGGACCTCAAGCTCGGCATCTCCGCCGAGATCGCCATGCAATGGACCGGCGCGTACTCCGAATCCGTGCACACGTTCGCCAACACCATCTCCACCACCGAGGGAGGCACCCACGAGGAGGGCTTCCGCGCGGCGCTCACCGGCCTGGTGAACCGCTACGCCCGGGAGAAGAACATCCTCAAGGACAAGGACGAGAACCTCTCCGGCGACGACGTACGCGAGGGCCTGACCGCCGTCATCTCCGTGAAGCTCACCACCCCGCAGTTCGAAGGCCAGACGAAGACCAAGCTCGGCAACTCCGAGGCCAAGACCTTCGTGCAGCGCGTGATGACCGAGAAGATGACCGACTGGTTCGGCGAGCATCCGAAGGAAGCCAAGCTCATCGTGCAGAAGGGCATCGAGGCGTCCCGCGCCCGCATCGCCGCCAAGAAGGCGCGCGAATCCACGCGCCGCAAGTCGATCTTCGAGACGGCCGGCATGCCCGACAAGCTCAAGGACTGCCAGTCGAGCAACCCCGAGGAATGCGAGCTGTTCATCGTGGAGGGCGACTCCGCAGGCGGCTCCGCCATCCAGGGCCGCAACCCGGAGACGCAGGCCATCCTGCCGCTCCGAGGCAAGATCCTCAACACGGAACGCGCATCCATCGACCGCATCATGAAGTCCGACACCATCGAATCGCTGATCACCGCGGTGGGCGGCGGCTACGGCGAGGACTTCGACATCTCCAAGGTGCGGTACCACAAGGTCATCATCATGGCCGACGCCGATGTGGACGGCGCCCACATCGCCACGCTGAACCTGACGCTGTTCTTCCGCTACATGCGGCCGATGATCACCGCCGGATACGTGTACGTGGCCATGCCGCCGCTGTACCGTCTCAAATGGACGCGAGGCGACCACGACTACGTGTACACCGACGCCGAGCGCGACGAGAAGCTCGCCGCGGGCAAGGCCGCCGGCCGGCAGCTGCCCAAGGGCGAGGGAATCCAGCGCTACAAGGGTCTGGGCGAGATGACGTACCAGGAGCTGTGGGAGACGACCATGGACCCCACGCACCGCATCCTCAAGCAGATCCACATCGAGGACGCGGCCGCCGCGGACGAGACGTTCTCCATGCTGATGGGCGACGACGTGGAGCCCCGCCGCCTCTTCATCCAGCGCAACGCCAAGGACGTCCGTTTCATCGACGCGTGAGCGGAGATGAGCAGATGGCACTGTATCGACGCGTGACCCCATCCAAGAGCCCCCTCTGACGAGGGGGCTGTCAGCGTAGCTGACTGGGGGAGAGACCGCAGCGAAGCCGAAAAAAGCATCAGCCGAAGGCTGATTCGACGGCTTCGCGGGCCTGATGGCCACGATCTCTCCCTCCGCCACGCTTCGCGTGCCACCTCCCTCGTCAGAGGGAGGTCCTGGATTCGACCAATACAAAAAGGACAACCAAGTGGCAGACGAAAACAACAACGACGGCGAGACCGGGCAGAACGACGAGCGTGCGGAACGCTCGATGGAGCCCACCAGCCCGCAGGCAGGCGAGAAACTCGTACTGGACGAGAACCGCGTGCAGCACACCGACATCCAGCAGGAGATGCGCCAGTCGTACCTCGACTACGCCATCTCCGTGATCGTGGAACGAGCGCTTCCGGACGTGCGCGACGGCATGAAGCCGGTGCACCGTCGCATCGTGTACGCGATGTACGACGGCGGCTACCGGCCCGACCGCGGCTACTCCAAGTGCGCCCGACCGGTCGCCGACGTGATGGGCAACTACCATCCGCATGGCGACGCCGCCATCTACGATTCGCTCGTGCGCATGGCCCAGCCGTGGTCCATGCGCTACACGCTGGTCGACGGTCAGGGAAACTTTGGCTCGGCCGGTGACGATCCGCCCGCCGCCATGCGTTACACGGAGTGCCGCATGATGCCGCTCGCCATGGAGATGGTGCGCGACATCGACAAGGACACCGTGGACTTCGTGCCCAACTACGACGGACGCACGCAGGAGCCGACCGTGCTGCCCGCGCGCTTCCCGAACCTGCTGGCGAACGGCTCATCCGGTATCGCAGTCGGCATGGCCACGAACATCCCGCCGCACAACATGCGGGAGCTGGGCGAGGGCGTGCATTGGGCGCTCGACCATCCGGACGCGAGCCGCGAGGAGCTGCTCAACGCGCTCATCGGCATCATCAAGGGGCCGGACTTCCCCACGGGCGCCACGATTCTCGGCCACAAGGGCATCGAGCAGGCATACCGCACCGGTCGCGGCCTCATCACCATGCGCGCCGTGGTCAACACCGAGGAGATCAGGGGACGCATGTGCCTCGTGGTCACCGAGCTGCCGTACCAGGTGAACCCGGACCGTCTGGCCGCCTCCATCCGCGAAGGAGTGCGTGACGGCAAGATCCAGGGCATCGCCGACATGCGTGACGAGACCTCCGGCCGCACCGGCCAGCGCCTCGTGCTCGTGCTCAAGCGCGACGCCGTGCCGAAGGTCGTGCTCAACAACCTGTACAAGCACTCCCAGCTGCAGCAGACGTTCGGCGCGAACATGCTGGCGCTCGTGGACGGCGTGCCGCGCACGCTCTCCCTCGACGCGTTCATCCGCCACTGGGTGAACCACCAGCTCGAAGTGATCGAACGCCGCACCCGCTACCTCAAGCGCGAGGCCGAGGAGCGCGACCACATCCTGCAGGGCTATCTCAAGGCGCTCGACATGATTGAGGAGGTCATCGCCCTCATCCGCCGCTCCCCCACCGTGGAGGCCGCCCGCAGCGGGCTCATGGAGCTGCTGGACGTGGACCAGGTGCAGGCCGACGCCATCCTCGCCATGCAGCTGCGCCGTCTCGCCGCGCTCGAACGCCAGAAGATCCTCGATGAGCACAACGAGCTGATGCGCAAGATCGCCGACTACGAGGACATCCTCGCCAAGCCGGAACGCCAGCGCCAGATCGTGGGCGACGAGCTCGACGAGATCGTCGACAAGTACGGCGACGACCGTCGCACGAAGATCCTCCCGTTCTCCGGCGAAGTGAACATGGAGGACCTGATCGCGGAGGAGAACGTGGTCGTCACCGTCACGCACTCCGGCTACATCAAGCGCACCAAGGCCGACGAATACCGTGCACAGCACCGTGGAGGCAAGGGCGTCAAGGGAGCGCGTCTGCGTGAGAACGACGTGGTGGACCACTTCTTCCTCACCAGCACGCACAACTGGCTGCTGTTCTTCACCAACGCGGGCCGCGTGTACCGTCTCAAGGGCTATGAGCTTCCCGAGGGCTCCCGCGACTCCAAGGGCCAGCATGTGGCGAACCTGTTGCAGCTCGCCCCCGAGGAGAAGATCCAGCAGGTGCTGTCGATCCCGAACTACGAGGTCGCCGACTATCTCGTCCTCGCCACCCGCAGCGGCAAGGTCAAGAAGACCCGTCTCGCGGAATACGATTCCCCGCGTCAGGGCGGCCTGATCGCCGTACGGCTCATGGAATCCGGGGACGGGACGAACGACGAGCTCGTGGGTGCCGCGCTGTGCAACGCCGATGACGACATCATCCTCGTCTCGCGCAAGGGCATGAGTCTCAAGTTCTCCGCCGACGACGGCCAGCTTCGTCCCATGGGACGCCAGACCGCGGGCGTGCAGGGCATGAAGTTCCGCGACGGCGACGAGCTGCTCGCCATGGACGTGGTCCCCGAACAGTCCGGTGACGACCTGCTCGTCGTCACCGACGAGGGCTTCGCCAAGCGCACCGCCATCTCCGAATACCGTCTGCAGGGCCGTAACGGCTACGGCGTGAAGGCCGTGCAGCTGGCCGAAGGCCGAGGCTCGCTGGTCGGCGCCCTCGTGGTGAACGAGGAGGACCAGGTCATGGCCATCATGAAGTCCGGCAAGGTGATCCGCTCCGACGTTGCCGAGGTCAAACGCACCGGCCGCACCACGCAGGGCGTCACACTCGCCAAGCCGGACAAGGGCGACGAGATCCTCTCCATCGCACGCAATGCGGAGCGGGATGACGATGCTGACGAGGATTCCGCGGTGGCTCAGGGCTCCGGCGCGAACGATGGCGAAACCGTGGAAACGCCGTCCGCACAGGCTCCCACGTCCGAAAATGCTGGTAACCTCAGTGCAGCAGAAGACAGCGCTGAATGAGATCTGAAGGAGAATCGATGAGCGAACAGTCCAAGCCACAGCCTCGCGAGGCGCGTACGTCCCGCTCCGCTGCATCCAACCAGCTGATTTCCGAGGACAATCTCCAGCAGCACGATGAGGCCCCCGCCTCGTTCAAGCCGAACAACGGCCGTGCCGGCAAGCAGCCGGGCGAACGCAAGTCCAGCATCCCGCGCGCACGCCGCATGAAGCTGTCGCTGACCAAGATCGATCCATGGTCGGTCACCAAGGTGTCCTTCCTGCTGGCCATCGCCGGCGGCATCATCCAGGTGGTCGCCATGGCCGCCGTGTGGGCGTTGCTGAACTCCATCGGCCTGTTCGACAACATCACGCAGATCGTGTCCACCACGGGTCTGGACAGCAGCGGTGTCGACGTCGCCGGATTCCTCAGCCTCAGCAAGGTGCTGAGCGTGACCACGATCTTCTCCATCTTCGAGGTCGTGCTCATCACGGTGCTCGCCACCATCGGCGCGTTCATCTACAACCTCGTCAGCGCTCTCGTCGGCGGCGTCCATCTGACGCTCGGCGACGACTGACGCCCGACATCCCCTTCTCAAAGGCGCTCCTACGGGAGCGCCTTTTTCATTACGTTTGTCGACATGCCACGGATAGGAACCGTGGGATGTCGATTCGTGCCGCCCGGTACAGTGGGGGCCATGACGAACGACGATGGGATTGACGACTTGAAATATATGTATGCAAAACACTGCATATAGTAAAACTGGATATAATATCAGCTATATATAGTAGAAACGCCGAATCGTGGAATAAAAAGTCAGAAAATGCTATTGTTACTCATTACATGAACGAGGGATGACTCGACCGGCTCTTTCGTAGCGTGAAGCGGTCTCCCAGAAAGCGGGTGGATTCTCACGGATCCGCCCGCTTTCTCTTTTTCCTGAAAAGGAGAGGCGATGGCTGGCGTACGAGCCGATACTCCAACGCCGGGACGCCGGCGCAACGCAATGACCGCGGAGGAACAGTGCAATGTCATGGCTCAGCATGGCGTTACGTTCCAGAAGTGCAGCAGAGAGGACGCCAAGCGTTTTCTTCAAGACAATACCTACTTCTTCAAGCTCAAGGCGTTTGACAACAACTTCCAGCATGATGCCAACGGCGTATACCGTAATTTGGATTTCGCCTATCTGCAGGATCTGTCTACCATCGATTTCGAATTGAGGGTTTTAATCTTGCGCATGACGGGAGATATCGAACATGCGCTTCGGATACGTTTCAACAACCTCATCTCTCGCGTAAATGAAGACGGTTATAAGGTGATACGCGATTATGAACGGGATCAGCGGACGTTTTATGCGCGCCAAGGGAAAACATACGATTCCGATGGGAATTATCAGAAGTCCATATATACCGCGGGCATGATTGACAAGTACCTCGACAGCAAACCAATATGGCTGTTCTGGGAGACCTGTACGCTCAACAACCTCATCCACTGCTATCGGTCGTTCCTACGGCATCGGCAATTTCAAGATGCCACCTATTCGCTGCTGTACGGAGTGCGTCTGTTGCGGAACGCAGCATCGCATCATAATTGCCTGCTCATACCACCTTCGGAACAGGTTAATCAGACTGAAGATCTGAATGTCATGCTTCGACGACTTCTGATTGATGAGACGGAACTTGTCGAAACCACTCTTCAACTCGCAAAGACGGATCCGCTGATCCATGATTTCGCATGTGTTCTACTTGCTCATGCCAACCTTGTCAAAAGCAGAGGAATGCGTTCTCATGTTATAGAGCAGATTGATGGTTTTCTAACGCGAATGCAGCGGCATGGGGAATGGTATCGGGATCCGGAGAGCGGTTGCAATCATCTCGTACGGCGACTGGACGCCATTCAGTTGCTGCTTTCCAGCATCGTGGAGTTCAACAGGAATCGCGATGCTGGAACGCTAACGAAGACTCAGCAACATATCTTGGAACAGCCAAACAGAAAGCCTGTGCGTCACGGAAGAAGGCGCGCCAGCAGAAAGGCTCGTCTTGGTCAGGATGCAGCCTGCTAGTCGTGATGCCATTCGGCTTGTTGATGTGTCCGACTTTTTCATGAGGCGGACATGCTACGTTTCGGGAGGTTTGTGCTGCATCGATAGTTGGCAGCCTTGACATACGGATACTGAAATCAATCCCCTAATCCACGAAAACAGCGCTTGCCTCCTTATAGTGCTCTTTCATGAGACAGACGGGAAACCGTGTGAATCGTGATTCGTGCCGACCGGTACAGTGGGGGCCATGACGAACGACGACGGGATTGACGACACGGCGCAGGCGACGGAGCCGGCTCCCTCTGATGAGGGAGCTGTCGAGTGCAGCGAGACTGAGGGAGAGACGACACCCCGCATGGTGAAGCTTAAGGATTTGCTGATGCTGGACGTCGTGCCCGAGCGTATTACCGATACCGTCAATGAGACGTTCGTGACGGTGCGTTCCAAGTGTGGCGGAGCTGTGAAGCGTCCCATCAAGGATGGCAAGATTCCGGTGGCGTTTACGGGATACCGCATTCACGCCGGACAGTTGATCTACTCACGCATCGATGCACGGAACAACGCATTCGCCATTGTTCCGGAGGAACTCGACGGAGCCGTGGTCAGTAAGGATTTCCCGGTATTCCGCATGGACGAGGAACGAATTCTTCCTGATTACCTGATGCATTTCTTCCGGACTGGTCAGTTGCAGCGCGTCATTCAGCAACACAGCAAAGGCATAACCAACCGGCAACGTATCAGGGAGGATGAGCTTCTCGCATTCCCCGTCCCACTTCCGCCGTTGGATGAGCAGCGCCGTATCGTCTCCATCCTCGACCGCGCCGACGCCATCCGTACCAAGCGCCGTCAGGTCCTCGCCGCCTACGACGAACTCCCACGCTCCCTCTTCGCAGAGATGTTCGGTAATGTCACTGAGAAAGTTCGTCTCGTCCGATATGTGAGAGAGTTCGTATCGGGGAAGAGCCTTGTGAGTGATGAGCTTTCCGATAACACGGTTCTTAAAACGAGCGCGGTTGCTGCTAATAGTTTTGATGGGAACCAAGTGAAGTATCTTCCCGCTGGATATGTACCGAAGGAAGCACACCGGGTCAAGGTGGGAGATGTCCTTATCAATCGGAAGAACACGATGCAGCTTGTGGGTTCTGCAGGATATGTCTGGGATGTGTCGGATAACGTGTTTCTTCCTGATTTGTTATGGAAAGCCGACATCGAAGAGTCTTCTTGTAATCCTGTTTTCCTGTGGCAGTTGCTGATTAGCGGGCCCGTGCGTCAGAGGATTCGTGACATGGCTACAGGTGCTCACAGCAGCATGGTGAATATAACGAAGAAGAAGATGCTGGACCTGCCGGTGAAATTCGTTCCCCTCGCCCTCCAGCGTGAGTTCGCGGAGCGGGTAGCCGCCATCGAGGCGTCGCGTAGGAAGGTGGAGCGGGCCCTCGACCTCGACGAGGAGCTGTTCGCCTCCCTACAGTCCCGCGTGTTCCGGAGTGGAATCTGAGGCGGTACCGTCTCTCCCTCCGTCAGGAGAAGTTGAGGAGGAATGGTTGAACGTGTTGTTGATGGCATAGTGGTGTTTTCAAGTTTGAGTGCCTGCCAAACCTGAAATTTACGAGCCTTCGCCAGTTTGTGTGGTGGGGTGTTGAGCCTCGGCGTCGTGGCCGGGGCTTTTGTGTGTGCGGGTATGGAAGGGGCGTTCGCCTGTTAGGTTTGTTTCCGCCAAGAAATGGAACCGAAGAACAGGGGAACGCCTATGCCCACCATATCAGCCGGCGCGCTCAAGCGCATGCTGCATCTGCCCGCCAACGTCGTGATCGGCACGCCCCGCATCGAACGGGATCGCGCCGGCCGTGAGATCGTCGTCGTCCCGGTCCGCCCGTATGCGAGGGACACGGGCCGGTGCGCCGAATGCGGCGGGCATGGCCGGCCGTATGACCGTCTGCCCACGCGACGATGGCGGCATCTCGACATCGGCTGCGCGAGGCTTTTCCTGGAGTACGCGCCGCGGCGCGTGGCCTGCGCCGGGCATGGCGTGACGGTCGCGATGGTGCCGTGGGCGAGACGCAGGAGCGCGTACACGTACGACTTCGAACAACAGGTCGCGTGGCTGAGCGTGCACGCGCCGCGCAGCGCCGTGTCGGCGCTGACGCGCGTCGACTGGAAGAGCGTGGGGCCCGTGTGCAGGAGGGTCGCCGACGACCTGCGGGCCGAACAGGGGGCGGGTCTGTTCGATCAGCTGCGTTCCATCGGTGTGGACGAGACCAGCTACAGAAAGGGCCACAAGTACATGACGGTCGTCGTCGACCACGACCGCGGCAGGGTCGTGTGGATGCATCAGGGCCACGGGGA
>NZ_QFFN01000040.1 GCF_003129925.1 Bifidobacterium catulorum
AAGGACTAGGATTTCGCGCTCACCCCAAGTGAGGCACCACTCCGGATTACGCGCTCACTTTCAAATGAGGCACCTCGCGGTGAAAGGCGGTGCCGGCGATGCCCACCCCGAAGAGAACCCTCTATCCTCGTCCGCAATACCTGTCACTGCTGGAACGATACCGGGGGGGGCGAACAGATCAAAGTGCTGCGCGGTGTGCGACGAAGCGGCAAATCCGGCATCGTCTCGTTGTTCATCCGGCAACTGGTCGACGATGGTGTGAACGCCTCCAACATCTTCTACAAGCGGTTCGACGAATTCGGATTGCCGCTCGTCCAATCGGCTGGCGATCTCGCGTACGACATCGCCAACGCCATGGACGCCGCCGACCCCCATGCCATGTTCTACGTGTTCCTCGACGAAATCCAGGAAGTGCGGGGGTGGGAGCATGTGGTGCGAGGCCTGCACGCCAAAGACGGTGTGGATGTGACCATCACCGGATCGAACGCACACTTCCTTTCTTCCGATCTGGCCACCCTGCTGGCCGGCCGGTACATTCCCATCGACGTCTATCCGCTGTCGTTCCGCGAATACCTGGACTTCCGACAGGTCGCTGAAAGCTCCGCATCAAGCACGGAAACAGCCTTCGCCGACTACCTGCGTTACGGCGGCACGCCCAGCCTCTTCTCGCTCAAGGAACCTGATGAGGAAGACATCGCCCGGGAGCTTTCCGCCATCTTCGACACCGTCATTCTCAACGATGTGGCCGCGCGTCTGAACGTACGGGATCTGGCCATGCTCAGTCGTCTCGTCGCCTACCTGTTCTCCACCTCCGGCAACCTGTTTTCCATGCGCAAAGTGGTCGGCGCCATCAAAAGCGCAGGATTCCGCACCTCGCAGGACACCGTCGACAACTACATCGACGCACTGGAACGCGCCTACATCCTCAACGGCCTGGCCCAGACCGGGCTCAAAGGCAAGGGACTGCTCAACCCGTTGCGCAAGTTCTACCCCGTCGACACCGGACTGCGCAATCTGGCCGCGAACTTCCCCGTCGAGGATTTGGGATTCCAGTTGGAAAACGTCGTCGCCAACGAACTGCTCCGCAGAGGCAACCACGTATCGGTCGGCGTGCTGCCGACCACATCCGGCAAGACAGGGGAAATCGACTTCGTGGCCACCCGGCACCAGCATCGGGAATACTTCCAGATCGCACAGACCCTTACCGACGATCGGGTCTTCGAGCGGGAGATATCTCCGCTGCGAGCGCTGAACGACTCCTTCCCCAAAACCATCCTGACCTACGACCATGTGCGAAACGGTATAACCTCGGACGGCATCCGCATCACATCCATACCGGACTGGCTGCTGGGCGAATAGGCGCACCGTCCGTTCGCCGGATCCATGCGCGCACTGGCCGATACCAACGGCGCACTCGCCCGGAATCCGTTTGTTTCGGTGAAGCTGCCGTTTCGCAAGGCAGGCATCAGCGGATCGCGTCGGAACACCGCTGTGATGGTCGACGGGCGCGTGATCGTTCCGTAATTTGTCCGGTTATCGATGGTGTACATCCGTATTCGGGAAAGGAACGAAGATGAGGAAGTCGGCACAGACGTTGCGTGCGATTGCGGATTGGCTCCGTGACACCGGAAACCACGTCGTCTGGTTCCGTCAGCGTGTGAAACGAGGCTATTCGGACCATGACCTGTTGGATCTCGGCTGCAACGAGGTGCTGCGGCTGGCGAACATGCTGGAGGATTTCAGCCTCGCATCCGAAGGATACGCGCCCGCCTATGGCGACCGGCGCAAATGGCTGAAGCACCGTCACGACACCGACGAGCAGCTGGAACGATGGATGGATTCCGGCGCATTGACGCCCGGTGCCACGTTCGTGTCCGATGATGGCAGGGAATTCGTTGCCGAGTCTGATGTCGGGAAGACTGGCGACGCGATCGCCGAAACCACCGCCACCGCCGACGACGGCGTCAGGCGGCGTGCAGAGCAAGCGGCGGCACACGATGGTCCGCATCGCCTGTTCGACGCATTGCGTCATCCGCTGCGCTGTCTTTCCTGTCTTTCGCGGCGTTCCGGCCGCAATGACGATGGGGGAGGATTCCGCATGGCGACCGTCCGCGAGGTCGGCGTCGACCGGTGCGCATGGTTCGAGGATCTTGCCTACGCGTCGGCCGTGCTGCGCATGTGGTGCGAATGGCATGGCGGTGCCGCCGACCGGCTCGACCATTACGCCGACGTCTACGGCATCGACGAGGCGTTGCGGCGCCAGGCCGAAATCGACAGGAAGTTCGAGGAGGCCTGGGCTTGGATAGGCCGCAACGCCGTCCACCTGTGGGACTGAGCGGGGCCGACGATCCGTCCCCGCCCACCATGACGTCGTCGACAAACTGCCGGATCATGTAGGACGGCTGATATGTGGCGACGTCGCCGCGGCGGGGAGGCCGGCGCCATGAGGCCCCTGCCTCCCCGCCGGAAGCCCGGTTCCGGACGCTAGATGGCGGTGAGTACCGCGAGCTGCTCATCGGTGAACGTGCAGCCGCGCTTCGCGGCGATGCGCTGGAACTCCTCGGGGTCGGAGTTGTCCCCACCGTTGGCGCGGACGATGCGTGCAATCATCATGGCGTAGGTGAACGTATCGGCATGGGTATTAATCGTGCCGAGGAATTCGGGATGCCTCGGGCGGCCGTTCCCCGTAGAGGACTTGGCGGCGTCCGTCTTGGTCGCCTTGACGGGGGCGGCTCCCTCATTGACGGCGGCGTCGGCGTTGTCTTCGATGCGGTCGTGGTCGTGGCTGATCGTTGTCATGATGTGCTCCTTTGTGTCGTGGGAATCGGTACGTCATGGATAACCGGACAGATTCCATGAAATCGGCGGCGCGGTCGTTTCGACGCCTGCGGCGAATTGTCCGGTTAACCATGGTGAAGCCGTTCACGGGAACGGATAAGGAGGTACGACACGATGACCACGGATGATATGGCCACGCCATCCGCGATGCGGTGGCAAATCCCCCGAATCGAGGGTGCCCCCACTAGAATCGAAACGGAACAATCTCTCCACAAAGGAGGTCTCATGGGTGGAAGGGAAACGTCGAAATCGACGGCATGGAAACCGAGATTCGACATGTATGAAAAGCCCAAGCACCTGGATATCGCGGGATTCAACCCCCGATATTCCATTGGCGAGGAGATAGCCGAACGTAGGGGGCCGGGACAGAGGACCTTCGCCGCGCTCGGGGTGGTGGCGAGGGGAATCCTTCACCGTAACTCCCAATGGGGATGGCGCTTTGAGGAGTCTGAGGACTGCGCCCTGGAGTTCTGCTATCTGCAGGACATCGATGGCGTGGCCTGCCTGAATCCCAGATTCATCAAGCTGTATCAGACTGCTTCCACCGATGAACAGTTCAGGGCATATGCGAGCAAGGCATTGAAACAATGGATGATGAACGTCGTAGCGGAAGGCGACTATGGCCGACTGCTGGACCGTTTGGATTCGCAGCTGAAAAGGGATGACAAGTACGATTCGGAACAGCCATGGTATTGGCTGAAAGGCGGACCGTCGAAGCATTCCGATGCGACCGTCGACAGTCTGAAGCCGGTGGCGGATCAGCATCCGGTCGACTGGCCCAGCAGGGAGGACGTCGAGCTGGATCATCAGCAGCGTGCTCAGAAGAGGTGGGTGCGGGACTCCAACGGAAAGATTCACAAGGAGAAGGGCCGGGGGAAGAAATTCGGCAAGGGCAACCAGTTCAAGGTCTGGATGGTGGCGGTGTTCACCGCGGCCGATGGCGCTCTCGTAGTACCTACCGTGGCTGATTTGGTGGTGGCCAGCTGCCCGTATCTCATCGGCGATCACTCGAACGATCCGCAATACATGAGGGAGCTCGACGAGGTGACGGAGAATCGTTACTCCGACAAGACCGATACCACCTTCGAGGAGGTGGCATATGATGCCGTGGCCGAGGACACCAGATATGCGGCAATGATTAACGACCCTGAACTTGTTGAAAAACTGAAGCGGCTTGGGCTTGAGAGAGCGAAGGCCTATCTGAATAATATGCGCTTTGATGGGAGCGAACGATGAACGAAGCACTGAATATGAATGATTTGGCCTCCCTGAGAGAGCGTTTCCCCCTGCCTGAGCAGATTGTGAAACTGAGTGACGACGAGTATGTTGGCAAAACCCTGCAGAAGGGGCCGAAGTCCGGTCAGATCTGGCTCTTGGATGATGGTGAGAGAGCGGAATACGCGCTGGTTCTCGTACCTGGTGAATGCGACGATCGTGCGGTCGTCGTCACCGCGATGAGCAATGACGTGACGCTGCAGACTGACGATTCCGTGGTTATTACGGACACGCCGATGGGCATGCCCATGGTGATCTGGCCGTCGCTGACCACCGTCGTTCCCGTGAGATTGCTGAAGGTGCCCTGCGGCGAATTGTCGGAACAGGTTGTCCGCCATGCAATCGACGATGAGCTGGAGCCGATGCCCGGCGTGGAAAAGGGAAGGCTTTCGTTGACGGAGCGCAGGGTGACTGCGATATCGGAATTCCGCTGGCGTGCGGTCCTTTTTATTCGCTGGCATGAGATGCTGGAGAAGCTGCCGGCGCTGCATCAGGAGGATGCGGCGGAAGGATTCTCCGTTGCGGACAAGCGCAAGTTGTTCGATGCGGTGATGGATCTGGGGCACTCCGCCCAGGAGGCCGCGGCGGTGTTGAACGGCAGTCTCGAACTCGGCGTCGATGAGCGTAAGCGGCTGATCGATGCCGGCCTGCCCGACAGTTTGGTGAATCAGGGCATGAGTCTGCCGGATGATCTGCTTGTCGAGGTGGAACAGCCGCTGTGGCGTCGCGCCGCCGATCGGATCGCCGAGCAGGAACATGCCGATGGCCGTATGGAGCTTGCGAAACGAGCCAAGGTGGAGAACTTCCAGCTTGCGGCACGTCACGGCGGCGATGGACGGTCGCGTTGGGCGAAGGTCCTGCATAAGGTGAGCAAGTCCGAAGACTCAAAGGAGTAGCCGATGATGATGGGCTCATACGACGATGATGTGGTGAACCAACAGGTCGGACGGATGCGTGAGCTGGCGGAGGAACGGTTCCCCGGATTCTCCGCCAAGGCCTGCATGGATCCGTTTGGTCTGATAAGCCTGCTTGCCGAGGAGATAACGATATGTCCGCAGCACGAATCCGGCGAGGATGATGACGACGAACCAAGCGGCTTCGTCTTCGGCGAAGGCAAGAACGGCATCATCGGTCAGTATGAGCTCACAGGCGGTCATTCCGGAATCATTCGCATAGCGTGCGGTGATGGCAAGGAACTGGGTGATGCCAGGGGCATTCGTCGTCGGAACTTCACATTGCTGCATGAAATCGGACACCACTTACAGCAGACCGATAAAGATTTGATATTCACGTGCAGCATCACCAACGACGCCGCCAAATCCTTCGAGGAGGACGCCTGCGACCGGTTCGCGTCGCTGATGCTGGTGCCCGACGATCTGGTCGAACAATTTGGCCCAAAGCCGGGGGAGCCGGTCGAGGCCCGTCATGCGGCCATGCTGTTCGCCAACAGCCAGGCGTCGCGCGAGGTCGTCGCCCTGCGGGTGGCGAGAATGCTGGGCGACGACGACTATGTCTCCGTCATCTATCGCGATAACGAGAACGTGGGTGTACGTCGGTACGGCAACGGCCGGTCGCAATGGAAGACCACGGTGAACGAGCACGAACGCCACGCGTGCGATAGTCTGCCCAATCGACGCGACACATGGAAGAACGACGACTATGCTCCGGAAGTTCCGGAACCCGAAAGCATGTCTGGGACGTCCGACGTCACCGGCCTCACGCCGCGATATCACCTTAGCGTGGCCAACGCCTACAACCTTGGCGAGCAGGGCGACGGCTCGCAATGCAAATTCGTCATCATGCGCAGAAACGCCACCTCCGATGACGCCGAACAGGAGTCTCCGGCCGAGCGGATGGAGCGGGAACGCCACGTTTGTGACGCCATGGCGAATCCCGGACTCGCCGCGACGATCGCCGGGGCGTTCGACGATGCCGCCACGGGCGTGACCAACACCGGAGCAGCTCCCCGTACATTCATCATCACGCCGGCGCGACTGCGGGCAACCGTCGAACGCGCTACATTGGAATACCTGCGCGATCAGGTCCCCGGCCGGCTCTGTCCCGGCGTCACCATCGGCGTACACTCGTTCTCCAGTCTCGTACGTTCGGTCATCGGCGGCCATGATGGCGGCAGCTTCGTGCGTCCCGTCGTCTCCCCGTTCGCATTACGCGCCTTCGTCGCCCAGGAGATGACGCACAGGCAGGAACTGTTCCGCGAATCCGGACGACTCTTCGGCTCGGTGAACCAGTACGCCTCCCAGATCGAGGAACTGCGCAAGGGCGGCGTCACCTCCGCCGACATCCCCGCCGACTCCCAGCGGCTGAAAGCCCTAAGAGCACTGCTCGCAAGCGTGGAACGCAAGTTCGGTTCCGACGCCACCATGACAGGTGAAGTCGGGCCGGCCATCCGCGACTGGCTGCATGACCATGGTCGTGAATGCCGATTCCACCTCTACGGATTCGAGAAAAACGACCCCTCGGAGGCGCTCGCCATCGCCGCCATGCACGAGTATGCGCACGTGATGTTCCATCCGTCCGCCGATGCCGCAGCCACGGTTGGCGACGAACCCGCCTATCAAAGCCTCATCGGCATCCTCGACGGCAACGATCGGTCACGGCGTTCCCTGCCCGCCATACTCCGTCCTTACGGCCACACCATATTCCGCTCCTATGCGATGAACACCCCGGCCGACGAACTCCGCTTCGTCGCGCAGGACATCCGCAATCAGGTACAGAAGGCCGGAGGCGCGCTTTCCTACGGCGACATCCTCGTCACCGCACGGGACCTCAGTCAATACCGCGCCATGATGGAACCCGAATTCACGTATCGGCGCATCCCCATCAACGCCACACCGGCCTCCACCATGCGTGACCATCCGCTCGCCGGCCTGATGCTCGGCCTGCTCGACCCCGCATTCTCACGGCGCGAACCCGTCGCGATATTGCGCGTGCTGCGCAGCGGACTGCTGCACAACCTGAAATACAGCGTCAGGCCCATCGGCGGAATAGGGGAGTGGAAGCCCATACGTCGTGCCGACCTTGACCGGCTGGAGAACCTGCTCATCACCTCCGACGCGGCAACGATATGGGAGGAAGCCCCCGAGGATTCCCTGCCGGGAGTCGTTGATGCGTTCCGCAGCAGGATATCCAAGGCGATTGGATTCCAAGACGACACGAAACGCACCGTGCGCGAGGTCCTGACCGACATGGTCACAGTACTGGCCGATGCCGGCGTCACCTCCGCGCAATGGGATGAGAACCAAGGGGACGCCGAAACCAAACGACGCGACTTCGCGCAAACCCAACAGGTATGGCACGCCATCATGAACGCGTTCGACGACATGGTCCGCCACTTCGGCGACGCGCCATTCGAGGATTTCGCCCCCACCTTCGCCGACAACCTCGCCACACTACTCGCCATGCAGCCGTTGGGAGTGCGCCCCAAGGCGATGAACGCCGTCGACGTGGTCGCCTTCCCCACGGCCATGCGCCCCTACCGTCTCATCTACGTACTCGGCGCCGGCGAATCACAGCTGCCGGCCATTCCGCACGAAACCGGACTGCTCGACGATTCCGAACGCCGGACGATTGCCGCCGGCCTCGACCGCAACGGCAAGAACGTATCCGCATGGGCGCTGCGGTCGCGGACCGTGGAGGCCAAGGCATTGCGCGAACCCATCGCGTTCAATCTGGTGACGCGGAACGCCGCGGAACGGCTGACCGTCACATATCCGAAGACGACGGCGGACGGCGCACAGGAGCCGTCGCGGTATGTGAAAGCGATGTCTGGAGCGGGGGAGCCGGTTTTCGGGCTCTCCGAATCCGGTGCGCACCAGGATCTCGACAGCCATCTCGTGGACCTTCCCGACGAGCAGCGGCCGCTCGACCCCGAACTGGCCACCCGAATGTTCGCGAGCCGCGAGGATGTCGGCGATCCGACGTCCCCATTGGTGTTCAACGCCTCGGTCTCGTCCATCGAGCAGTACTACAGCAATCCGTACGATTTCTTCCTCCACCGTGGTCTGAAGGTGGACCCGTTGCGTCCATACGACCTCGACCCCATGCTGGAAGGCACCTTCTACCATGCCGTACTGGAGCATGCCGTCGGCGAATGGATGGTCAGGCGTCCCGGCGAGCCGCCGCAGGCGGAGAAGATGGTGGACATCATCAGGGATTATGCGCGGATTCACCGGGAAGACGGCCGATGGTCCGTACTCGACGACGACCCACGCATGACGGTGTTGGAATCCAGCAACCGCATGAAAGCCGTTCATGGTCAGATGATCGTCACGCTGCTGAACATGAACCGACGCATGGTGGAGACGCGCGCAAGCTGGGCGAAGACTGCGATGAAGTGCCTGTTGCCGAATCCCAAGAGCAAGGAGGGGAAGACGAAGGAATATAGGGGGACGACATCCGTTCCGCTGTATACCGAACAGCAGTTCGGTGATCTCGGCAACAGGCACTGCGACTGGTCCGCGTTGCCGTTCGACCCGGTTCCCGGAGTCATCAGCGGCCTGACGACACCGATACCGGTCGTCGTCAACGGGAAGATCGACCGTGTCGAACGCATCGAGAACGCGCAATGCTCCACTTCGGGGCTTCTTGTGTTCGACTACAAATCCTCCTATCGCAGCCTGTTCGGAAAGTCGAGAAAAGACAAGGACGACAAAGAAGACAAGGACGTAGAGAAAGGCAAGGACGATAAGAAAGGCAAGGACGGCGCATACGACGGCAGTCAGGTCTACTACGGTCATGAACTCCAGCTGTTCACCTATGCCGCGGCGGTCAAGGCGAACGTATCGGATGATGTTCCGGTTGCTGGCATGTTCTTCGTCCCGATCCGGCGCAAGGAAACCGAAACCTATCAGTATTCCGAGATGTTTTCCCTGACGGCCGGACCCGAAGACGGCAAGTCGGCACTTGACCTGGGAAGTTACGGGTATATATCGGTGAAGCGGAAGAAGGCAGGTCAAGGACTGGCGGGAGCCGGCCTTGTCGTCAAGCCGTGGTCACTGTCGAACGGCTGCAAGCTGGAGTCGTCGAGCGTCGACGCCATCGACGCCTTCGTCCATCGGAAGATCCAAGACGCCTGCGCCGCCATTTTCGCCGGCGAATTGCCGATTCGCCCGTTCAAGGAGATCAGGTCCGGTCAGGATGGTCGCGACGGCGTGAAATACAGCGACTATGCCGACGTCATCGCCCTCGACCTCATCGTCGGCGATGCGTATGATATGCAGCCTCCGGTGACGCTGAAGAAGATAACGCAGCCGAAAAAAGACAATCTTCGTTTTTTCCGTATTCGATGATGACGTCAAGGGAGAATGAGCAATGATTCAGG
The DNA here is from genome assembly GCF_003129925.1 of Bifidobacterium catulorum. GTDB lineage: Bacteria > Actinomycetota > Actinomycetes > Actinomycetales > Bifidobacteriaceae > Galliscardovia > Galliscardovia catulorum. The sequence continues at coordinate 9,455 of NZ_QFFN01000040.1, forward strand.
ATAGGAGTTTTTCGGAGTTCACGCACGTCATCAAGGCGTCGGCCGGTACCGGCAAGACCACGCGTCTGCTGCAGACCGTGCTGCTCGACCTGCTGAACCGCAATCGGAACCAGGAAGATTCGCGGTCCATCCGCACGTCGCTGGTCATCACATTCACCAATGCCGCCGCGGCGGAGATGCGTCGTCGGTTGGACGAGAGCCTGCGATTCGCCATCGACTATGCCGAGCAAAACGGCGGTTGCGAGTCCGGTGGCCTGAAGATGCGAGACCGGGATTTCAGAATCGGCGGCGATGACGGCGAACTCGCCAGGACCATTCGCGAAGACCCGGGCAATGCCATCCGCGTGTTCAACCAGGCGTTGAACGATCTGCCGTCCGCGCAGATCAGCACCATCGACTCGTTGTCGAAACATATAGTGGACCGCAATGCCGAAGTCTTGCCGGACGCACAGCCGGGAATGCGGATTCTGGCCGACACGGGAATGTGCAACGAATTGCGTGATTCCGTGCTGACCGCACTGTTCGAGCAATGGTATGGGGAAGACGACTCCTTCCATGGGCGTTTCATGGATCTGCTGGAGAACTTCGGCGGCGCCCGTAACGACGCCCGACTCCGTACGGCGATTCTTGAACTCTATGAGACGGCGATTACCAAGTCGAGCCACGTGGCATGGTTGGCGCATATCTCCGAACCATACGACATCACCTTCAGCGAGACCTTGCCGGTGTATGGGGTCAGCAGTCTGATCGACCTGTACATCGACAGGAATCTCGCCGAATTCGAAAAGGCATACGCCAAGGAGCAGGAGTATCTGCAATACATCCAGAAGCAGGTGGATGTCGATTGGAAGGGGAGCGAATTCGAAGGCGAGCGGGTCGCGACGCTACGGTACTTCAAGCCGTTGGAAAGCCCATTCATCCGTGATTTGTCTAGGAACATGCGTGTAATGGCATGGCGGGATCTGTCCGGAAAGTTCCATGACGGCGGCGGATCGAAGTCCAAGGGGACGATCTCCGATTTCTGCTCAAGCGATATCAATGGCGATTCCACCATGTTCCATGGCGGGAAGAAGATGCCGCTGAAATATCATGTGCAGAAAAACAAGGAGGATGATCTTGACAAGGAGCGATATTGTGGCGAGGCACCCCGTGAGTGCGATTTCGAAGACGTCAACGGCGAGGCTGCGCGCATCGTCGGTGCCGTGCAGAAGCCGTTGAAGCGGCTTGCCTCGCTGGTGGCGCTCTCCTGTGACGAGACCAACCGTTTCTACCGGACGATGAAATGTCGTCTTGACACGTTGTATCAGTGCGTCCGATGGTTTGATGGGGAGTACGGCAGAGAGAAAAAACGGCTCAGGCTCGCTGACTTCAGCGATGTCGCCCATTGGGCTCTCGACATATTGTCCGATGACGACGGCGTCGCCGATCGCGTGCGCGGGCAGTGGACGCATATCTACGTGGACGAAAGCCAGGACGACAACGACCTGCAGAACACCTTCATCCGCAGGCTTGCCAAAAACGCCGAAAAACTCACCATGGTTGGCGATGTCAAGCAGAGCATCTATGGCTTCCGAGACGCCAGCCCCGATGAGTTCGTCAAAATCGTCAACGAAACGAAACCGGAATTCCGGGATGCCCTGTGGACCAACTATCGTTCGCGTCCTGAGATTCTCACGTTCGTCAACGCCGTGTTCGATGGTTTGATGACCGAGGGGATGGGCAAGGTCGACTATCGTGACGAACGACTGCATATCAGGCCCGGTGGAGACGATGCCGATGAAGCCCTGCCCTTCGACCCGACGGCCGTCGAATTCCTGCTGTGCAGTCTGAAGCTCGCGAACACTTCCACGGCGGAGATCGAGCAACGTGACTCCGCTCCTCAAAAGCAGACCGATATGATTGTGGACCGCATCATCGGGCTGGTGGAGCATGAAGGATACGATTACGGCGACATCGCGGTGCTCTCCTATGGTTCCCGCTATTTCGGCGATCTTGCCGAGCGACTGCTGGCGCAGGACATTCCCGTGGATGTCGTCGGCGTCGGCGACTTCTATCGCAAGCCGGAGATCGTGCTCGCCGTCAACTGGCTGCGCGTCATCAACAACGCACGGCAGGATGTGCCGCTGGTGACGGTGCTGCGTGGCGTCGGTTTCTCCGACGATGATCTGGCACGACTGCGGCTGCTGGGCAAGGGCGGCTTCCATGGGCTCCTCGGCAAGGCGGCCCATGACGACGAGGCCGACCTGCCCGCATCGTTGCGCGACCGGTGCCGGGCGTTCCTTGCGTTACTCGACGACCTGCGCGACTATGCGCGGACCCATCCCGTCGACGCACTGCTGTGGCATCTGTTCGCCGTGACGGGGCTGTTCGACTATGTAGGACGGCTGCCGGACGGGGTGCAGAGAACGGCGAACCTGGAGTCGCTGTGTGACAAGGCCAAGACGTTCGGCGCCGCGCGCGAACCGGGTCTGCGGGCGTTCCTCGACGCCGTGGATTCATGGAAGAACATCGGCGATGCGGGGGACGAGGCCTCCACCACCGCCACGACGAATGCCGTGCACATCACGACCATCCATAAGGCCAAGGGGCTGCAGTGGCCGGTGGTGATTCTGATGAACGCTGCCACATCCAACATCAATCATTCCCTGACGCCCGACGTATTGGTGCTGCCGAACGATGCCGGAACATACGGCGTCGCCGGCATGGACTTCGCCAACGCCGGTCAGGACATCAAAATCGGCACCGTTCAGAGGGCGGGCCTGCTTGAGCTCTCCGATCGGCGCGAAGCCGCCGAACGACTGCGGCTGCTGTATGTGGCGCTGACCCGTCCGGAGAGGAAACTCATCATCGCGGGAACGTATATGCCGGAGAAGAAGGCCAAAAACGACGGCTTCCGTCCTCGGAGCTACGTCGATTCCATGTGGCCGGCACCGTCGGACGGCGGTGAATTTGGAACCCTTGACCCATCGATGATGGTCAAGGAGTCCACGTATCTGTCGTGGATCTTCCGTGGCCTGGTCGCCGGTCCGCTCTCGGTCGGCGGTTCGCTGGTACTCACCGGAGCATGGGATGGGGTTCCCGCCGACGGCAAGCCCTATTCACTGCCCATCCCGCAGGAGCCGGGGCTCTCCGCCGAGGTCTCCCGCCCCGGTCTGTGCGTCACGGTGACGTGCCATGACGGCTGGCCGCAGGATCCCACGCAGATGACGGAATCGACGCCCGGCTATGCGTATACCCGTAAGCGGCTCGATGTGACGGGAATCGGTGCCGAAGAGACCCTGCGACGCCATGACTCCGACACGCTGGCGCGCATACCGTCCGCGGTGAACGCTTCGGGGGCGCGGGCGTGGCTCGCCTTGGCGACACCGTTGGGTGACGGTACCGACGACGGTCCGAACGATGTGGAAGAAAAGTCGGATGAGGTCGAGGCCGTGGCTGAAGGTCTTGACGACAATACGGAGGCGTCCGCATGGCGTACCCATCGTCTGGACCTGCCGGCCTTCATGCTCGACCATACGGGTTCGGCGCCGGCAGGGTCGGGGACGGAAGTCTCGCCGGCAGAACTCGGCACCGGCGCACACGCCGCGCTCGAACTGTTCGACTGGCATCATGCCGACGGCGTAGAGGAATGCCGTCAGGGGCTGCTGGCGGCGATCGGCCGTCTGGAGGATTCCGGCATGACTTCCGAGCCCGTTGCGCGGACGCTGCGCGGCGACGGGCTGTTTGGCGGCCTGTTGTGGTTCGTCACCGGTGGCGAATCCGATTCGGACGCTGCCGGGGCCAAGGTCGGCATCGATGCTGTTGGTGCCGCCGATGCAGCCAGCGAAGAGGCGTTGCGCAGTCTCGTCGCCACCATCCGCACGAATCCCGATAGGCTTTTCCGCGAGATGCCGTTCTCCTCGCTGATGGATGTCAGCCGGCTGGACATCCAAGCCGAAACGGAGCGGAATCCGGGGATCACGACGGCGGACGACGGCGGTGTCGTGGTCCGCGGCGTCATCGACGGCTTCGTCGTGGACGACGAGACGAAATCCATCATCCTGTTCGATTACAAGACCGACCGTCTGCGCCCCGGCGAAAACGTGGACCAGTGGGCCCGCCGTCTGCACGACGACTACGCGCAGCAGCAGGCGCTCTACGCCGAGGCTCTCGAACGGCTGTATCCCGGCTACACGGTGACCGGCCGTTGGCTCATCGGACTTGCCGCGCATCGCCTCATCGATGTGGGCGCATAACCGCAGACGGAATGACGCATAGACAGCAAAGGGCCGGGACCCGTTCACTGCGAACGGGTTTCCGGCCCTTTGCACACAAAAAGGAGGGTGTTGTTTCCATCCTTATAGGCGGCTCCTTTCATCATCGTCGTCTTCACTCATTGCAACCGGACAAAACGCGGACGGCGTGTCCTTGCCTGATGGACGGGCTTCCTTCACAGCAGGGGCCGTAAGACGAACGCGGAACCGAGAAGAGGGGGCATCCCCGATTGTTTTCCATTTGTCCTGTTGACATAGGTGTAACGAATGTTCACGAATGTGAACGATTTCTAGCGTGAAAGGATTATGGGAAAACAATGGGAACGTCGATGTTCATCATATGGCTGTTGCTGACGTTTGCGGCTCTGGCGGTGGTGTATAACGTCGCCCACTGGGCGTACACAAGCCTGCCGAAAGGTTGGGGGTATGCCGCGATACTGGTCGGGCTGCTGGGAGCTTATGGTGTCTGGAGTTTGGCGGATGCCATACGCAGTCGTGCTGGAAGGAAGACCACGCTGCCGTTTGTGTTATACGCGCCTGATTCTCTCGCATGGTTTGCCGTGGGAGTCCTTGCCATGGTGATTCTTGTGGTAGTGGTGATTCAACGTCCTGACGCTGATGAGAACCGCAGGAATTATGAGCATGAGCGATGGCTGGAAACTCCTGATGGCAGGCTTTCACAGCTGGCTCAACGATATTCGATTCCTCAGTGCGAAGACCAGACCAGTAGTTGGCGGGGCTACCCAATCGTCGATTCTGATGTCCCGGGCGTCTCGAGTCGACTGTGGGAGAGCGGCAAGAATGTCAGCCTTGGTGATCTGCGTGACGGATACCGTATGTATGGTATTCCCGGCGTTGGATTGGAATCTTCCAATTTCGGCAGAGGTCGGATAAAAAGCGGCGAAGAAGGTGAAATCGCCTTGGCTAAGACGGTGGGTCTTGTGCCGAACGTCATCAGCTTCTGGAGTCTGTACGGACTGGACGAGAATCTGCATGACGTAGACGCTGACATCGATGGCATCGTCGTGGGACTGGGACTGGATGATCGCCTGCACGTCTGGTTCGTTGATGCAAAGAACTATAAGGGTGGTTCCGATACCGTGTATACCAGTATCACCGAGGGGGAGCTGCTGAGGTTGTCCGTTGCGCAGCATGCTTTCGTTCGCGGTGTGAATGGGCGCCCTGAGATGCCGATGAGTGAGAATATGGGGCGACAGCGGCCGTTATGGAATGATCTGATGCGTCGCGAACTCGGATACATCATGTGGAAGGCGGATGTGCAATGGAGGGTCTGTCTGACCGGCGGTTCTCATGGCAGCCCGCAGGTGGACGATCTGCTTTGGCCAGGCAAGGTGCCTGCAGTGAATGACGAGCAGCTGATTGACGAGATCGCCGCTTGTGGCCCGTATAAGGATATTTCGCAGATTCCGATTGAACTCATCACATTTTTGAGGGGACGTCTCAAGCCGGAGCTGCCGCAGGGATATACGAATCCTGTGCCATTGCCGGAAGTCCCTATGGCTATGTGATGATTGTTCATGCCGACGGTTGATTGGTGGGCCGATGCTTGTCGGCCCACTGGCTGCCGACAAACCGATTGAACTCGTCCATCATGTTCAATGCGGTGTATGGCGCGTGTCTATCGACGGCCTCTATGATGCTGAATGGAGCGTATTCGGATTGGATGATTTCCGAGTTCCTGCCAAACGGCGCACGTTGGATGGCGCTATCATCCTCGAATATGGCATCAATGGTGCAGCTGCCATCCCTGACGAACTGGCTGGTGCCGTGTTTGGTCCGTATCAGCCAATTGTGGTACCAGATGGCGGTTTTGACGAAGATGGCTGTAGTGAGTAAGGCCAATAATATTATCAGTCCTATCGCCCATGCTGAGGCGGTGTATTGTGGTGCCGAGCGAGGAAGAGGAGCGCCGCTTACGGGTCTGCGAACATTGATTGCATAGAACGTCGCGGCATAAGATCCCGAATAATAGATCAGGGCCTTGGAAATGGTGTCGTCCAGACATCTGCCAAGCTCGTCGGAAATGGAATTGTTCAGTCCTGACAGGTTTTTGGCGACCCACAACGTGAAAATCACCGCCAAACCGGCGAGCATATTGTCTCCTGAGAACAATGTGTTCCACACGTCGTCATCAATGAAATAAAGGCTCTTCGGGTGTTTGTGTGGGTGTGGAACACTGGTCCGGCCTGCTGGTTATTGGCGTCCGGGGAGTTGTAGGTCGAGTCCGCCGCATTTGAGCATGACGAGGCTGATGAGGTTGTCGAGGTTGCGGTAGCCGTAGCCGATCTTGATGGTGGTCTTGAT
>NZ_QFFN01000041.1 GCF_003129925.1 Bifidobacterium catulorum
TTCCATACCCGCACACACAAAAGCCCCGGCCACGACGCCGAGGCTCAACACCCCACCACACAAACTGGCGAAGGCTCAAATTCATGGCGTGTCCCAAGGTGGACGGGATACGCTTGGAGACTACCGGTGAAAGGTGGTGAGCGGTGCCGTTAGGCGATATTGTCGTTGACCAGCGTGTTAGTGCTCGGCATCCCGACGTGTCCGACTATTCGGTACGTGTGGCATGGTCGAACGTCGTGCGGTTCATGCCGCCTGAGGGTACGGACCCATTGCGTTATGTCGCAGTTGGATATGATGAACGAGGGCGTTTGCTGGAAATGATTGCAGTGCTGGACGAGTCGGACCGGTGGCATATATTCCACGCCATGCGGGCGACGGCAAAAGTATTGCGCGAGTTGAGATTATCGTGAAAGGAGCTGTCATGTCTTTTGTTGCCAAAGGTGGCCGCGTGGTCACCGACGAAATGTTGGACCAGTGGGCGGGTGATGCGGATAACGGCGAGTTCGGAGGTAGGCCTGGCGCTGTGTATTCCGGCCCTGTTATGCCTGTTGCTCAGGCTGATGAGGTTTCCCGCACGTTCTCTTTAAGCGCTGACATGTCCGCCATGTTGGATGCTGTCGCCAAGCGTCGTGGCGTGTCCGTCGATGATATCATGCGGCATGCGTTGGTGCGGGAGTTCGCATCGGCTTGATTCCGCTATCGGCGTGTTGCTGGATTCGTTGGGATTCCGGGCGACACTCCGATAGGCTTGACTAATCTGTAACCGTTCGGCTACAGTTGGAGTCTTCAAGTCCGATTGGGTACGGCACCTTGATAACTCAACAGTGATTCGATTTCCCCCGACAGTATCCGAACGGATACAATGGACCCGCCAAACAAAAGCGAGGTGAGTCAATGAGTCTGAAATCAATACGGGAACGTCGCGGCTACACGCAGACGGCGCTATCGGAAGAGTCTGGCGTGAACCGGGTGATGATCAACAACTATGAACGGGGGCGCAAGTCCCCGAACAGCATGACCTTGGATACCGCCTACAGACTGGCCGATGTGCTGGATTGTGAGCCGCGCGAGTTCCTGAAATAAGAGAATGAGCATTTTCATCAGTCGTATTCCCCGGAGACCCAGCGGATTATCGATGACCATGCGGTCGTCTCGTTGAACGCCGGGAAACGTTCGCTGTATGGTAGACGGTGGAACATGGCTGAAGGATCGATGGAATCGACGCAAACGCCGGAAGTAGGCGGAAACAATGGTGCCGGGGATTTCCGACGAGGGGACAACCCATGATTCTGAATGATTCCATCGGGACCAAGCCGCCTGACGGCATGAACGACAGCACGAATGAAACGGAGTGAGCCATGCGACTGGCGATGATTTCGAATATTGACTTCGACCGTGATGACGACGACCATGACGGCAAGTCCGCCGACCTGTTCGTGATGTTCCACGGATACGGCAACGACGAACGGGAGATGGAGCGCATCATCGGTGCCGTCGACCCGGACGCCGACTACATCTCCGTGCAGGCGCCCATCCACCGCACGTATCTTGGCGGCCACGCCTGGTACGACAGCGCCGGATGGGATGATGCCCGCATCCAGGCGCAATGCTCGGCCATCGGCGGCCGTCTGGTTGGTCTGCTCGACGCGGCCGCGTTCGCCGGCCGGCGCATCGTCCTGGTCGGCTTCTCGCAGGGCGGCTATCTTTCCTACCGTCTGCTGGCCGACCATCCCGACGTGTTCGACGCGGCCGTGCTGCTCGCGCCCTCGTTCCACGACGCCGTGGCCACGACGCCCGAGCCGGCAGGCGACGCCCGTCCCGCGGTGTTCCTCGGCTACGGCACCGAGGACCGTCAGATCCCGGAGGCGCAGAAAAACGCCATGCGCGGGGCGCTCGCCCGTTTCGCGGACGTCGAGGAGCATGCGTACGAGCATATGCGTCACGACGTGTGCGAGCGGGAGTTCGCCGACATCCGCGCCTTCCTCCGCCGATGACGAAGCCGCGTCGGCCTCATTCCCCGGCTCCCGTGTTGAGACGAAGCTCATGGATAAGCGCTGGCGGAACCAGCATGTAACCTCCTCCGAAATCGGCCATGCGTTCCGCTACGTCGCTGCTTTCCCGATGCCGGAACAGGCAGTGGCAGCATTCATGTGCCTCCGTGAAACGGGCTCGTTTCGCGGATTCGCAGTTGTTGTATGCTGCGTACCATGTTTCGGAACCGTCTGAGGTCATCAAGGGGAACGAAATACCACTGGGACAATCATTGAGCATCATGAGGTGCGACAGATTCCATGGGTCGAAGGCGTTCAGATACGGTATTGGACGGATGCCGTTCGCTCCCATGAGTTCCATAGGGTCAATCGGTACGCGGATGAACCCGAGCTGTTGGAATGCCGATACAATGCTGCGTTTTATCTCCGTGTAGTATTCATCATCGAATCGGGCCATCGGGTCCCTTTCGCCTTGATTCCAACAGTGTCGTGATGAGTTCTGATACGTCTTCTTCGCTGAGGTCTCCGCCATGTCGCGCGCAGAATCCCAGGACCATGCCGTATTGAGTGGCGATTGTTGGTTTTTGCTGCCCCAGCAGTTCGGCGGATGTTGTGTGCAATACCGTCGCGATGTTGGCGAGCGTGTCGGCACGGGGCTCACTGACACCGGATATGTATTTCGAAATCATCGATTGGCTGACATCGGCTCGTTTGGCCAACTGCGTCTGGGTGATGCCGTATTCGCCCATCAACGTTCTGATCCTTTCCCCAAGTTCCTTGGTCATGGTTCTTTCCTTCTTGTTGTGCGATTGCTTACAATCGAAACCATATCATCGGTATTCATAAAAGAATAATTCGGTCGATGCCGTGGAAGGGCGGAAGTTTCTTTCTCATAGTTCGATGACGATGCCGGTGTTGTATTGGGTGGCCCGTCGGGCGTAGTCGAGGAGGTGCCGGTAGATCTCGGCGAGTCGTGGGGTGATGGGTTGGGTGAGTCGTGCTTCGAGCCATGCGGCGAGGAGCCTGCATTGGCGGGGGTCGAAGAAGTCGACGTCGCCGTAGCCAAGCGTGGTGCCGCATACGCGGTTGACGGGGGCGGTGAAGTCCTCGTCCATCGGATCGCGGTCCGATTCGCGCATCCGATACAACTCGACGTGTTCGTCGGATTGCATCGGATGGGAGGGGATGTTTCCGTAATATGAGGTGACGTTGTCGAAATCGTGGAACAATGCAGCTTCCATGGTCGCGTGTCCTTTCTTTTCAGGATTTTGAAATGGGCTTCGCGCTCTTTGGCCTTGCGGACTCGTTCCTGCTCGACGGGCGACTTTGGGACGATGTCGTCGAGGTAATGCCGCGATGCGTCCGAGTAATCGGCTTTCGTGTCCGACATGAAGACGACTTCCTTTCCGAATCACTGACGATTACTTTCTGATTGGAATCATAGCACAGATATTCATAAATGAATAATTATGTCCGTTGGGTGTTCGGCGAGGTCGGATCGGCCGGTGGGCTCGTGTCTGGTTGATGAATGGCCTCCGTACTATGGCATGAAATGATGGAGCGGCTGATGTCCGGAGATGAAAGGGCGGGTTTCGCGGATGCGGCGGGCCGACCGACGGTGCGAATGATGGCGACACGACCGTATGCTTCGTCTACTATGGTCGGGAAGGCGAAAGGCGGCGATGATGGAGGACGACTGGCGGATGCGGGTGTACGGCGACCGTGGCGGGTCGTCGTATGGGGGCGGATACGGCGACGCCGGTGACTTCGCGTATACCGACGATGACGGATACGCCGCCGATTTTGGCGGCGGATACCATGACGACGTTTCCGACGACGAGGGCGCCGCATACGGCTACCGTGACGAGGCCATCCCCGAACACGTGCTGCGCGTACTCGGCGGAGCGGCCTTCTACCGCGCCTACGACGTCGTCTCCAGCGGCCGGATGCACGACTTGTCCTGCTTCGTCGGTCACGGCTCCGCCACCACGTTGACCGCCCTGGTGACCGGCAGGTCCGGCGGGCCGGACTACCGCGTGCGCGCCACGTTGGACGAGGACCGCGGCCGCGTGCTCGACACCGCCTGCTCATGCCCCGCATACGGCCGCTACGGTTCCGTATGCAAGCACGTCATCGCGCTCATCATGCAATACAACGATTCGCCCGAATCCTTCGACCAGAACGCGCCGGGCGGTGCGGCGGGGCTCTCGTCGGGGCTTGCACCAAGGGGCGTGCGGACCTCGCGCGCGCTCCAGACGTTCATGCGCAAGGAGGAGCAGGACCGCCGTCAGGAGGCGCAGGAACGGCAGATCGATCTGCTCAAACAGGTCAGCGCGCTCGCGTCGGCGGACGATGGCAACGCACGTGGGGGTCGTCGTGGCGTCTCGGGGGCGTCGGTGCTCGACCGCCATATGCCGGTCGGGGGCGTTTCGCTCCGGCCGGGCATCGGCAGGTCGCCGCGGGGGAGCGGATGGCTGTTGCGGCTGCGCATCACCGTGCCGGGCCGCGGCGTCTCCTACGTCGTCAAGGACATCGATGCGCTGTTGCGCGCCATCAGATGGCAGCAATACGTGGTCTATGGCAAGAAGCTCGCTTTCACGCACACGATGGACGCGTTCGACGAGCGTTCCCGCGCCATCATCGGATTGCTGACCCGCGCGGTGGACATCCGCAACGGCATCGAAGCCGGCCGGGACGGGTATCGCGTCCGCGGCGGACATGGGGGCGAGATGCTGCTCGCCGACGCCGAGACCGCCGACCTGCTCGACCTGTACGTGGATTCGGGGGAGACCGTCGACTACGCCCCGTCCGACTATCGTGTATCGGAGATGGCCGCGACCGTCGTGGACGGCGACCCCGACCTCGGCCTGTCGGTCGAACGCGCCGACGACAACGGCAACGACAGAAACGGTGGCGACGGAAACGACGACGACGGCGACGCAGCCGCGCACGGATACGTCATCCGGCACCGGTTGAACGCCGAGGCGCTGATCGTCGGCCAGGGCAGCCGGTTCGTCGTCGTCCGCGCGGCGTCGGACGCGGACGGGTGGGGGCTGCCCGTATTCCACCGGTGCAGCCGTCGTTTCGTGGACGACCGTCGCATCATCTCCCTGCTGTGCAACGACTACGAGTCGGGCGGCCTGTATCTCGGCCCCGACGATGTGGACATGTTCGTACGAACGGTGCTGCCGTACGTCGATCCGATACGTGACGATACTGATGACATGGATCGCATGGATGACACGGATCGCACGGATGACACAGGTCGCACGGATGACACAGGCGGCGCCGACGTGGCGGCGCGCGGCCGTGGCATCCCCATGCGGCTGCCGGAGGAGCTGGCGAGGCGCAAACGCCTGCCATGCCGCATCGAGGTGTATCTCGACCGCGATGCGCGCGGCGTCTCCTGCGACGTGAAGGCGCGCTACGGCGACGAACGATACGACGTGTTCGCCGGCGTCGGCCCGCATGACGTGATGCGCGACCGCGACGCCGAACGGCTGGCCGTCGAGGCCGTATTGCACTACTTCCCCCGGCCGGACGGCCTCGTCGCCCGCATCCCCGAATCCGACGATGACGCCATATACCGTCTGCTCACCGAAGGCCTGCCGGTGCTGCGCGACCTCGGCGACGTGTTCGCCACGCCCGCGTTCGACGGCCTGACCGCCGTGAGCCGGCCGGTCGTCAGGATCGGCCTGTCCGTGAGATCCGATCTGGTGGAGATATCGCCCATCGCCGACGAGATCGACCCCAAGGACGTGCCCGCGCTACTGGCCTCCTACCGCGACAGGCGGCGGTATCATCGTCTGTCGAACGGCGCGTTCGTGACCATGCGCGACGTGAACACCGATGCCGTCGACGGCATCGCCGCCGATCTGGGAATCAGGCCCGAGGAGCTGGCGGCCGGCGTGACGGTGCCCGCGTACGAGGCGTATTATCTCGACCACGAGGTCGACGACGCCGACAAGGACGAGCGGTTCCGCGACTATGTGGACGATCTAAAGGTCATCGACCCGAGGACGTATGTGGTGCCGCCGTCGCTGGCGGATATCCTGCGGCCGTATCAGGCCGAGGGCTTCCGATGGCTGAACGCCGTATGCGACAAGGGGTTCGGCGGCATACTCGCCGACGAGATGGGTCTGGGCAAGACCGTGCAGCTGCTGTCGCTGCTCGTGTACCGCAGGGACGAGTTCCGCGCCGTCGGGCCGAGCCTCATCGTATGCCCGGCGTCGCTGGTCTACAACTGGGCGGCCGAATGCGCGAGGTTCGCGCCCGGGCTGTCGGTCGGCGTCGTGGCCGGCACGAAGGCCGAACGCCGACGCATCCTCGCTGCGGCGCATGGCGGGGGAGCGGCCGACGAGCATCCCGACGTGCTCATCACCTCGTATGACCTGCTGCGGCGCGACATAGCCGAATACGACGGCGTCGAATGCGCGTGCATGGTGCTCGACGAGGCCCAATACGTGAAGAACCATGCGACGAAAACGTCGAAGGCCGTGCGGTCGGTGCATGCGCGGCACCGGTTCGCGCTCACCGGCACGCCCATCGAGAACCGGCTGGCCGAACTGTGGAGCCTCTTCGACTTCCTCATGCCCGGCATGTTCGGATCGTACGCGCACTTCCGCGAACGCTTCGAGATGCCGATACTGAGCGGCGACGGGAAGGCCCAGGCCCGGCTGCAGGCGTTCGTCGGCCCGTTCATCCTGCGCCGCCGCAAGGCCGACGTGCTCAAGGACCTGCCGGAGAAGATCGAGAACGTCGTCACCGTGCGTCTGGAAGGCGAGCAGCGGCGGCTGTACGCGGCCCTTGAGCAGCGTCTGCGGGCCACGATCGACAAGCAGAAGGACGCGGACTTCAACGCGGGACGGATCCAGGTGCTCGCGCAGCTGACCCGTCTGCGCCAGGCCTGCTGCGACCCGCGGCTGGTGTATGCGAACTACGGCGGCGACCTTCCCGGGGACTCCAAGGGCAAGGGGACGGGACGTGGCGCCAAGGCGCCGAAGTCCGCCAAGCTCGACGCCATCGAGGAGCTTGCGCTCTCCTGCCGCGACGCCGGACGCAAGATGCTCATCTTCTCCCAGTTCACCGGCTATCTCGACCTGATCGCCGAACGGCTGCGCCATGACGACATCGCCTACGACGTCATCACCGGGGCCACGCCGAAGAAACGCCGTCTCGAACTCGTCGACGCGTTCAACGCGGACGACACCCCGGTCTTCCTCATCTCGCTGAAGGCCGGCAACACGGGCCTCAACCTCACCGGTGCGTGCGTGGTGGTGCATGCCGACCCGTGGTGGAACGCCGCCGCGCAGAATCAGGCCACCGACCGCGCCCACCGCATCGGCCAGACGCAGGACGTGAACGTGTATCAGATCGTGGCCGAGGACACCATCGAGGAACGCATCATGAACCTCCAGCGCGGCAAGACCGACCTGGCCTCGCGGTTCGTGGATGCCGCGTCGTCGTCCGGCGGCGCCATGGCCGCCCTCACCAAGGACGACCTGCTCGCCCTGCTGGGCTGAGCGTCGGCGGGATGCGTGGTCGGGGAGCCGTGGCCGTCATGGGACCACGAGGGTGCCTCCGGAGTAGGGTGGTATATGGGAATGTCACCGATGATGGAAGGGGAATCCCGATGTCCAATCCGCAGAATCCGATCAATCCACAGGTCCCGCAGAATGCACAGGTGCCGCAGAATACACAGGCTCCGTATGCCCCGCAGCCCCCGCAGGGACTCCACAGCCCGCAGCCCCCGCAGGGGTGGGCTCCCCGGCCGGGATACGCGGCACCGCAGGTGCCCGGGCCGCGTCCGGTGCCGCCGAACCAGGGGTATTGGAACCAGGAGCCGCCGCAGACGGCCCCCGAAGCCGCGCAGGCCGATATCAGCGACGAGAAGATCACCCGGGTCTCCGTCATCCTCATGGTCGTGTTCCTCGGCATCGACGTGCTGCAGAGCATTCCCAACCTGATTCCCGGCTTCGGCGACTACACCAGCATCGCCGCCCGGATCCTCATCGGATTCTCGCCGTGGACGTATCTCGCCTTCGCCCTGGCGGTGTATCTGCTGGGTGAGCGTCTCGCCGCGCCGTCGCGGCCCGAATACGCCACCGTCGGTCCGGTGCTGCTCGCAGTCGGCGCCGTGGCGCGTCTGGTCGCCTCGATCATGGGCGTGTTCATGGTCTACAACATCATCAACTCGCTGCTGCTGATCGTCGCCTACGGCATGCTGCTGGCCATCGCCGTCATCATCCTGCTCGCCGTCCTCGGCAAGGGGAGCGACGCCAAGACCAGATAATCGGCCGGAAAGGCAAGGCACGAAGGCCGGTCTCCGGGTTTCCCGGACGACCGGCCTTTGCATGTTCGCATTCTCACTCCGTCGAGGCGTCGGGCGAGGCATGGTCGTAGACGTAGGTGCCGCCACCGAGGTCCCAATACGTCAGAATCAGCCCGCGTCCGGTCCGGTTGCCGATCTGATGCAGAACATAGGCATCGTCCACGCTTTCCACGCTGATGCCGATGTCCTTGCCGGACGCATCGGTGAACGTGAAGTCCGTGTAGTCGGTGTCGTCGCCGTCGGAATCGGTCTCCGTATGATACGCGAGGGAGCTGAACGTCACCGGTTCGGTTACCGGTCCGCGATGCAGCGTGCCGCTCACGCCGGACAACCCCACGAGGCCGATGACCAGAAATACCGCGACGCCGATGCAGTGGCGCACGATGTTGCGGCGTAGCATCGTCGCGCGCACCGCCTTCGGCTCGTGGCGGTACAGGTCGTCGGCGGCCAGCCCCGCCCCCTGGACCGCCATGTGGATGAGCATCCAGACGGCGAACACCAATGCGGCGACGAACACCACCGCGTTCTGCAGCACGCGTTCCACGCCGTATGGAGACATCGTCCATAGCTGATACGGGATCAGGATGAACAGGCCGCAGAGGAACGTCAACGTCGGAGGATTGAACAGGACGGCGTACCGCGTCTTCGCGTCGTCCAGCGCGTCCTTGTGCTCCTTGCCCGCGGCGGTTTCGGCGTTCGTGGCGGCCGCGGTGTTCGTCTCGGCCATGACGGCTCCCGACGCGTTGGGTGCTCCCCACGCCGCGACAGGCATCACGGGCGCGCCATAGGGTGTGCGCGGCAGATGCGCCAGCCGCCGGTTATGCTCCTCAAGCGTCGCCATGCGACGGGTGATCGTGTAGTCGGTCTTGCCGTCGTTCTTCCGTTCCTCGATCACGTCGTAGGGCATGGGCGGCCGGAACGCCGGATCGGGTTCGATCAGGTCGATGACGTCGGTGCCTTCGATCCACCGGAGAATGATATGCGTGCCGGGCGTCTCCATGAGCCGGGCGTTGCGCCCGTACGCCGGCAGTTTGTCGAATTCGAGTTCGCCTCCATGCTCCAGCCGGATCGTGTATTTGTCGTGGGTTGTCGGATCGCCGTCGGAATCCGTGGTGTGGATCTCCCGGAACGTCCATATGATGGCGCGCGACGTGCGCGTGCCGCGGAGCATGCGCTTCGCGTCGCGCACGATGCCCCAGACGCATCCGCCGACCGCGGCGAGGATGCCCAGCAGGAACAGGAAGTCGGAGAACGTGAGCGGCCCGCCGATGCCCGTCGAGACGAGCCATACGAACCGTACGACCGTATACGCCAGCAACGCCGCGGCAGCCACCGTCAGCATGATGATCTGATCCCGCAGTTTCCTCATGTCATGTTCCTTTGGTCTGGTTCTGTGATGTCGGTGATGTCGGTGATGTCATGGCCGATGCTGATGCCGATGCCGATGCCGTCCGACGTCATTCGGCAGACGGGTCGGGCCGGGCGGAATCGAAGACGGACCTGCCGCCGCCCGCTTCCCAGTAGGTGAGGATGAGCCGTCGTCCGGTCCTGTCGCCGGTCTCGTCGAGGATGTGGCGTTCGTCGTCCTTGTTCACGCGGATGCGGATGACGTTGCCCGAATCGTCGACGAACGTGAAATCGGTGTATTCGCGGGAGTCGCTGCCGTCATCGGACCCCGTGCGGTGGTCGATCGCGCTCAACGTCACCGGTTCGGTGACCGGCCCCCGTCGGATGGTTCCGAGTGTCCACAACGTGCCGGTCAGACCGATGGCCAGGCACAGCACCATGGGCACGAGATGCCGCATCAGGTTGCCGCGGAGCAAGGCGGACCGCGTATCCGCCGTCACGCGCCGGAATGCGACGCTGCGGCCCATCATGACCCGCTGTGCGACGGCGTGGCCGAGCAGCCATGCCGCCAGGGCCAGCAGGGCGAGGAACGGCCATATGGCGAGCAGCATGTGTTCGCGTCCGAACGGCGGGGCGGTATATGTCTTGACTATCGCGATGACGATGAGCAAG
Source organism: Bifidobacterium catulorum (assembly GCF_003129925.1). GTDB lineage: Bacteria > Actinomycetota > Actinomycetes > Actinomycetales > Bifidobacteriaceae > Galliscardovia > Galliscardovia catulorum. Next base: position 10,342 of record NZ_QFFN01000041.1, read on the forward strand.
GTGACGACGGTTTTCGTCGGCCTGTCGAAAACCCGGTACCGCGCCTTCGCGTCCTCCTGCGCGGCGGTGAACTCCACCTGCCGGGACACCTCGGACCGGACGGCGGGGCCAGAGGCCGAACCTGCCGTGGGACTGCCGGCATCGGCATCATCGGCGTCCGGCCGGTCCGCCGCCGCGTCGATATGGAACCGCACGGCCGGCTCGGCACGGTCCGCCATCGTCCTCTTCGCCGTCGTCGGCGTCGGCGTCGCGTTTGTCTTCGTGCCGCGCACGGCCGCCGCCCGCTCCTCCCGCTCCCAATCGGTGGGAAGACGGTGGGTGACCGTGTAATCGTAACGGTCCTTGTCCACCCGTTCGACGAACGCGTCCTCGGGCCTTGTCGGCGGATACGCCGGGTCGAACATGATCGTCTCGATGATGTCCGTCCCCTCGAACCATCTGAGGATGATATGGGTGCCGGGCGTCCGCGTCCGCACGTCCCGTCCCGCGCCCGCGGGCAGGTCGGAGGAGAGGAAGCTGAGCGTGACGCCGTCATCCATCCGGAACTGATAGGTCTCCCGGGTCGTATCGCCGCCATCGGAATCCGTGGAATGCTCGATCCTGTACAGCCATACGATGCCGCGGGCCGTACGCGGGCCCGTCCTCATACGCCGCACGTTGCGCATGATGGACGCCGCGCAGAGCCCCATCACCGCGACGGTGACGAACAGGCCCGCGATCTCGAAGACCGATGGCATGGCCCCCAGTATGATCTTCGCGATCATCGACGACAGGGAGGGAACGGCGACGATGAGCATCAGTGCGGCGATGACGCCGCGCCGGATGATTCTGTTCCGTAGTCGTCTCATATGATGCGCGGCTCCTCCCCGTCGGCGACGCCTTCCCCGTTCGCATTATCCCCCCGATTCATATGGCGGAACCGTCCGGTCGACGAGAATTCGCCCCGTGTTCATCATCGGGGAACCGTCGACGCGATGGATGCGGACCTTCAGACCCGCGCTATCATCAAATGGTGAACAGAGCGGAAGAAGTGAAGCAGACCCCGCACGGCGTCGCCGCCACGGTGGCGTCGGCATTCGTGTACGGCGTGTTCCCCGTGTATTGGGCGGCGCTCGACGCCGTGCCCTCCATCAACGTGATGCTCTACCGCATCGTCACCGCCGCCGTGGTCATGATGCTGTTCATGCTGTGCACGGGCCGCTGGCACGGCCTCGTCGCCAGCGTCGCGTCGATGTGGCGTACGAAACGCGTGTTCTGGATGGCCGTGGCCGCCGCCGTGCTCGTCACCGTCGACTGGGTCGTCTACATCTATCTCGTCGCCATCGGACGCACGTCCGAGGCGAGCGCGGCCGGCTTCCTCATCCCGCTCGCCAACATGCTGCTCGCTCTGGTCATCCTCCGTGAGAAGGCCAGCGCGCTCGGCATCGCGTCGATGGTCATCGCGTTCGTCGGCGGCGTCCTCTACGTCGTCGACACGGGCGCGTTCCCCGTCCTCGCCCTCGCCATGGTGCTCAGCTACAGCGGCTACTGCCTCATCAAACGATTCGTTCCCCTCGACGCCTTCCAGTCGTTGACGTTCGAGACGGGTGTGCTCACGCCGTTCGCGTTCGTGGCGCTCGCCGTGCAGCCGCAGTTCGGCGTGCCGGCCGGCGTATCGTGGCATGTGTGGGCACTGCTCGCCGGCTGTGGCGTGCTCACCGCCGTCCCGTTGGTGCTCACGTCGTATGGTGTCAAGCACACGACGTTCCTCATGCTGAGCTTCACCCAGTACATCACGCCCACCATCCAGCTGCTGCTCGGCATCTTCGTGCTCGGCGAGCAGGTGCCGGCGCACCGGTTCGTCTCGTTCGGCGTGATATGGCTGGCGTTGGCCGTCTACTCCGTCGATCTCGTCCGTCGTCATCGTCGTCGGCTGGAGCTGGGGCGGGGCCGGTAGGCGGAACATAATCAATCATGGTGTCGATGGCCGTCGAAAGATGTCGATGGAGTCGTGTTCTGAGCCGGAGATTCGTTGCCGGATCGTCTACCCCTCAGACCCGCTTCGCGGGCCAGCTCCCCTGACAAGGGGAGCCGGAGCATAATCAATCATGGTGCCGGTGGCCGTTGACCCGGTCGTGAGGCCGGTCGTGGCTGGCGGGGCCGGTAGGCGGAACATAATCAATCATGGTGCCGGTGGTGCCGTGTTCTGAGCCGGGAATTCGTTGCCGGATCGTCTACCCCTCAGACCCGCTTCGCGGGCCAGCTCCCCTGACAAGGGGAGCCGGAGCATAATCAGCCATGGTGCCGATGGCCGTCGGCCCGGTCTCGGCCGTCGACCCGGTCGTGAGGCCGTTCATATGGTTGCGCGATGGTAAGGAACTACATAGGAGCCATGTTGCGATCCACGGTGACAAAACCGGCAAAAGTCCTGTGTTCCAACGGTTTTTGAGCGTTCTAATGTGTGCTGCCTTACAAAAACTACGGTTTTTCCATGCAACGGATGGAAAACCATTGCCGTCGTAATACGGGTTTCCTAGATTGACAATCGTAACAAGGAAACCAATCAAGGAGGTTCATCATGAAGTTCTCGAAGGCCGTTCAGGAAGGTCTCGCGATGTCCGGATTCGCCAGCATGGATTATGTGAACGCGGACATGCTCGACACCATGCGCTACGTCGCCCGCCAGATCGAAGAGGACAAGTGATTCGACCCCGGTACTGATATCGTCCGGATATCAGCCGTTTCGAATCACCCGGCCTCCGGTCCGGGGAACGACGTTCCGATATACATATACATATCGATAGGGGATGCGGCCAACGGCGTCCGCCCTTCCTCCGTTTTTTCTTCTTTTCTCGAAATTTGGTGAATCCGGTCAGTTAGGGGCGGATTCGAGGGTCTTTATGACGTGTTTGACCAAATAACAGGACCAAGTAACAAGACCAAATAACAGGTCCAAACAAATAACAGCCCGTTACCGTTATCTGACGGTCATTTCAGTGTGTTGAGACGATACGTCTGCCACACGTCGCTGAGCTTCTGGCCGTTGGAGACGCGCCGCCACACGTTGAGCGCCGCGCCCGCGGCCTTGCCGCTCGCCGCCTTCGCCGCCGCGGTGGGGGAGGCGTGTTCCGAGCCGTCCTCAAGGCGGAGTCTGCCGTCGTTCGTCACCGTGGCGAACCATTCCTGACCGAGGCGCGGCCGCTTCCATACGAGTTTTTCGCCGGGCACGAGCAGTCCCGCGTCGATGACCTGCATGATGGTGATGCGCTTCGATCCCTGCGAGGCGCGGCGCGACCCGCGCGTCAGCGTGTCCTCGCTGACCGACGTGAGGTCCACGTTGTCGGCGTCGAAACGGATGTCCCAGAATTCGGCGACCAGATGGACGATCTCCTCCTGACGGCGTTCCAGCACGTCGGGCGTCATGGCCGCCACCGAACGCAGGTCCTCCGTCAGCGGGAAGCGGCGGGATCGCGGCGCTTCGGTGAGGCGCTCCTCGCGTTCCGTGAAGCTGTCGAGCTTCGCCAGCTGCTGCTCGTTCGCGGCCGACAGCACCATGTTGCCGATGCGGTCGGTCCAAAGGTCGCGCGTGGATTCCGGCCATGTGACGAACGACGAGTTCGGGCCGATCTTCTCCGGCAGGATGCGTACCACGTTGATGCTGCGCGGCCGCACCACGGGCGATCCGTTCTTCGCGTCGTTGGCGCGGAGCAGCAACAGCTTCTTCATCGTGTCGTTCACCTGCATCTCGCCGCGCAGACGAGCCAGCGCGGTCTTGCGGTCCTCGTCGCTGACGCTGAATCCGGTGGACTTCTTCGGCTTGCGCCCGTGGTCGAGGTCCTTGAGGATCTGCACCACGCGCTGGCGACGCTGCGACGACGACGCCCGGCTGAGGTTGTCGACGCCGGTCGCGCGTTCCAGGGCGCACAGCACCCTGATGAGCTGCTCCTGGTCCTTCGGCCGGAACGTGATGGTCTGCGGGACGTGGGAGTGGCGCGCCCCGGCGTGCCGTCCGTTGCGCGGGGGCTGCGGGATGCCGTCGCCGGACGGTCCGGAGGCGTCGGCGGGGGAGGAGTCCTGCGGCGTTTGCCCGGCCGTCATGGTCCCCGATCCGATGATGCCGACCTTGCCGATGTTGACCAGCGCCCAGATGGCCACCGACTTCCATTCCGTGGTGGGGAAGTCGTCGAGCCGCACCAGCCATTCGGTCACCTCCTGCGGCAGGTCGTAGGCGTGGGGCTGGTTGATGATGGTCCACGCCGTCGCATACGGCACAAGGATGTTGTTGATGAATTCGACGGCCGTGTTCTTCTCCAGATACGCGTCGAACGCCTTGGACTGGAATCCGTCGAGGATCATGCGATGCGACTTCTTCGGCGAGATGCTCAGCAGCAGGTCGTTGAAGAACGTCTCGATGTTGTTTCCCAGCGGGTCGACGGCGTTGTCCCAGCGTCTGCCGTAGTGGTCGCGGTCGGCGATGTCGATCGCCGAGATCGCCTTGGCCTTGAGCCCGTCCGACGGCGTCAGCGGCATGCCGCGCATGTTCATCACGTCGAAGATGCGGTGCGCGCCCGCCAGGTCGTTCGTCGTCACGATGATCATGAGCACGTTGCTCACCAGATACGAGGCGAAGTAGCGGCGTTCGTCCTGCGTGAGCGAGGAGAGCGCGTCGTATGCCGCCTTCGTGTTCTGCATGATGTTGCGTTGCGCGTTCGACTCCAGGTCGGTGTCGCGCAGGTCGAACAGGCCCTCCAGATTGCCTTCCTGCACATAGTCGCGGAAGAATTCGGCGTCGCGTTCGCGCAGCGTGAGCCGTGGTTCGGCGGCCCGGCCGAACAGACGATTGCCTTCTTCGAGGATCAGAGCGTTGAGGTTGTCGGAGAGGTCGTGGTCGGTCTCCATGGCGCGCAGTATGGCGATGATGATGGTGAGCGACGTGAGCCGCTGCTGCCCGTCGATCACCTGGAACACGCGGTTGTGCGGGTCGCCGTCGCCCACGAGGATCAGCGAGCCGAGGAAATACGGGTGGTCGGGGTGTTCGGAGGCGTCGCGCAGATCGTCCACGAGCTGCAACATGTGCTCCACATGCCACGAGTAGGCGCGTTGGAACGCGGGGATGACGAATTGGTAGTCCGTGGAGAACACCTTGCCCAGTGGTTTTTCGTTCGCGCTGATCGCCATTGCCGCCCCTCGTCTTCCGCACCGCACTATCTGTGCCCACTATAACGCAGAATGCGCGGCATAACCCGGATGACGCGGCCTCCCCTCAGTCCGCCTGCGGCGGCCAGCTCCCCTCCGTCCGGAGGGGAGCCTTTTGCCGAGACGTCCCGTCCAGTCGGCTCCCCTCCGCGAGTGGATCTGTCGGCGGGACCTTCTCCCCAATCGGCTCCCCTCTGTGAGGGGAGCTGTCGGCAAAGCTGACTGAGGGGAGTCGTCACCCTGTCCTGCCCTCCCCTCAGTCCGCCTGCGGCGGCCAGCTCCCCTCCGTCCGGAGGGGAGCCTTTTG
>NZ_QFFN01000042.1 GCF_003129925.1 Bifidobacterium catulorum
ATCCCCCTTGCCAAGGGGATCCGATTGGTGAGACGTCCTATCCCGTCGGCTCCCCTCAAGGTTGAGGGGCGCTGGCGGCCGTAGGCCGACTGAGGGGAGGTGGGATCCGGGTGGGTTCTCCCCTCAGTCAGGCTGTCGCCTGACAGCTCCCCTCAGAGAGGGGAGCCGATTGGTGAGACTCACTCGGCTTCCCTTTGGCCGAGGTGAGACGCTCCACGCGGCTCAGGCCTCGGACTTCCCTCCACGGGCCACGATCACGTGGCGACCGGCTGTCAGACCGTGGATGCGGCGCGCGCCTTCGGGATACTTGCCCTGCACGATGGTGGTCGGCATCCCCAGCGACGCGTCGCCGGCGGCGGCCTCCTCGCCGTTGAGCGTGAGCGTGCCCTTGCCTCCGGTCAGCGGCGGCACGATCACATCGGCGGTGGTGCCGATCGGCACGGTCACGTCAATCTCGATGCCGTCCACCCTCTGGTCGCCGGGCGTCGGAATCGTGTCGCCGAGCAGCCGGTACGAGGCTTCGATGCGTCCTACGGAAATCGGCACGACGGCGCCGGCCTCACGCACGGACCCGCATTGCGGCGCCACCACGAACTCGCGGAAGCCCGGCTCCAGCGGATGCACACCCACCATGTACCGCGGCAGCAGATAGGCCGGCGAGCACGCCCACGGATGCGAATACGTGGTGTTGCTCTTGAGGTCCAGACTCCAAGCCTCCATGGTGGCGCCGGCACCCTGGTCGATCATATGCTGCCAGGTGCGTTCGCCCTTGGTTGCGGCGATGAGCTCGTTCGCGTAGGCGCCGGCACCGGCCTTGTACAGGCCTTCGAGCAGTATGGCGGCCACGTACACGCTGCATGCCATGCCCTTGCCATGCAGGAACTCCACCACGCGCGGGATGCGTTCGGCCGGCACCCGGCATCCGGCGAGCACGAACGCGGAGGCGTGCTCGGAGCAGTGGCCTAGCTGCTCGCCGTCGGCCCCGGAGTCGAGACCGTCCACGTAGGCACCGGTCTTCTCGTCCCACAGCCGTTCATTGATCGCCTTGTTCAGACGGGAGACAACGCGGAAGTACTTGCGGGACTCCTCCCCCTTGCCGAGGGCCGACGCGAGCCGCGACGCGCACCGGTAGGCGTAGGCGGCGAGCGCGTTGACCACGGTGTTGACACGCCCGAATTCGAATCCATCGCGTTCGGCCGGCGGCCAGTCGACGAGATCACCATCGGTATGGCTGCTTTCGCCGGGGTCCTTCACGATCAGTCCGGTCTCGTCGTCGAGGTAGTCGTTCGGCAGCATGGCCACGATCTGGTCCCAGTGGTTGCGCGCCTGCCTGAGGCTTCCGGTCTGCACCCATGCGTTGTAGACGGCGATCACCAGATACATGGGCCATTCGGTGGGCCATGTGCGGTTGGCGAGCAGGAAGTCGACGGAGTATTCGCCGAGCGCGGGCGCGTTGTCCAAGGCGAGGTGCGCGCGCTGCTGGAGCCATGCGTCGGCCTCGTAGGGAATGCGTTCGCGCGTCCACGAGTCCACGTACATGTTCACGTTCAGGCCTTCGATGGTCTGCCTGCACAGGTTCCATACGCGGTTGAGCGTCTCGTCGGACGAGGTGAAGTCCTTGTCTCCGCCGTTGAACGGGTAGATCAGCGAGCGCGCCATCACGGCGGTGTCGCTGTCGTACAGCGCGTCGATGATGCCGTCGTCGTCTCCGGCGAGGATCTCCACGTAGCGGAACACGCGCAGACCCCATGTGCGGGCGGAGAGCGGGACCTTGAGCTTGTTCGGCTCGAAGTGCCAGATGTCCTGGTACGTGTTGTAGGCGCTCAGCCGGTATTTGACGGTGCGGTCGTCGTTGAGCACCTCGCCGTAGCGGATGACGAGGTTGGTCGGCGTGGACGAGTATGCGGCCATGCGGATGCCGCCGGCCACGGCGCGGCCGAAGTCGAGGATGAGCCGGCCGTCGTCGGTCTTCCATTTGTCGACGGCCTTCCATTCATGCAGTTCGGGCTTGTCGATCGGCGCGGCGCGCAGTTCGTCGAAAGGCTGCTTGATTTTGGCCCCGGCCCAGTCGATGTCGTCGTATCCGACTTCCGACATGCCGCGCGGGTATTCGGCGGCGTCGATGTATTCGGCGGGCAGTTCGTAGACGTGCGAGCCGACCGACGGCGAGTCGAGGAAGATGTTGTTGCCGACCTTGGCGAGCCATTCGCCGTTGGTGCCGAAGTGGACGAGCGTGCCGTCCTCGTACATGACGTCGAGTTGGGCCATGAACCGCTGGTCCTCCAGCGCGTAGGCGATGACGCCGATGAAGTTGTCCCGTCCGGAGACGAGATACCGGGTCACGTCGAAGCCGTCATAGCGTGTTTCGCCGTTGATGGGGAACGTAGGTCCGATGCCGACGAAATGGCCGTTCAGCCACATGCGGTACACGTATTGGCGGGTGCGCCACACGCTGGCGCCGGTGGCGTTGAGCGTGGCCCAGCGGATGGGTTTGCGCGCAAGGCTGATGCGTCCGCGGAACAGCGCCCAGCCTTGGGAGTTATGTTCCGACTGCATGGTTTCAGGCTTGTTGGCGAACTGGTCGTCGGCGTCGGACGCCACGGCCTCGTCGCGGGCGTTTTCGGGCGGTTCGAGGGTCCGGTAGGCGTTCGCGGTCAACGGGTCGGCCCAGATGGGGGCGGCCTGCCAACGCGTGCCGGCACCGGTGCCGAACGTCATAGGATCGCTCCACGCCGTCGGTTTGCTGGAGTCCTCGGTGCCACGCCAGACGCGCACGGATACCCAGTATCGGCTGCTTGGGGACATGGCGACCTCGTCGAGGACGATGCCGTCGAAGCCGTTGCCTTCGCGGCGCCCTGAATCCCACACGTCACCGATGCCCGATTCGGCGATGTCGTATGTGGAGGCGACGACGATCTGATATGCGACGACGGCGTTGAACGCCGTGGCCTCGTCCGCCGCCTGCACGGATCCGATGTCGACGAGCGGCACCTCCCATTTGAGCACAGGGGCGACTCCCGGCTCCAGATCGACGGGTGCCACGCGCTCGTTCATCCGCAGGTTCTTCGGCGCCTTGCTTTCCGTCACGACGACGATTCGATCGGCCATGTTCATTCCCTTCCCCGCATCATTGCAGAAATTGTGCATACACGACCATTATTTCGCATGAAACGCCGAATATCGGAATATTTGCCATGATTTCAGCGAGTTGTCAGATGCCTGACAGCGCAGTGCATGGCCGACGACGAGAAACTCCCCTCCTTGACACCAACTCCCCTCAGACGGCCTACGGCCGCCAGCTCCCCTCAACCTTGAGGGGAGCCGATGAGATGGAACGACCCACCAAAAGGCTCCCCCTGACAAAGGGGATTCAACCGGATGGAACAGAACGTCTCACCAATCGGCTCCCCTCGCCGAGGGGAGCTGTCATGCGACAGCCTGACTGAGGGGAGAACACACCCGACACCAACTCCCCTCAGACGGCCTATGGCCGCCAGATCCCCTCAACCTTGAGGGGAGCCGACGGGATGGAACGTCTCACCAATCGGCTCCCCTCCCCGAGGGGAGCTGTCAGGCGACAGCCTGACTGAGGGGAGACCCCCGACACCAACTCCCCTCAGACGGCCTACGGCCGCCAGCTCCCCTCAACCCTGAGGGGAGCCGATGAGATGGAGCGCCTCACCAATCGGCTCCCCTCGCCGAGGGGAGCTGTCGGCAAAGCCGACTGAGGGGAGACTATCGGACTACAGCTCGCGGCGGCTGCGGACGGCGGCGGCGAGTGTGTGCAGCAGCTCGTCGGTGCGGTCCCACGGCACACAGCGGTCGGTCACGGACTTGCCATACACGAGCTGGTCGAGCGGCGCGGGTTTCTGCGATCCGGCTTCGATGAAGCTTTCCATCATGATGCCGGTGATGCCCTTCTCCCCCGCGGCGATGCGTTCGGCCAGGTTCTCCACTACCTCGGCCTCCACGACCTCGTCCTTGCCGCAGTTGCCGTGGGCGGCGTCGACGACCAGACCGACCTCGCTGGGGCCGGGCGCCTTCGACTTCCTCAACGCCTCAAGTGCGGCCTTCACCGACTCGGGATCGTAATTGGGGCCGTGGCTCGAACCGCGCAGGATGAGATGGCAGTCGGGGTTGCCCTTCGTCTCTGCGGCGATCACATGGCCGTCGAGGTTGATGGACAGGAAGTGGTGCTGGAAGCTCGACGCATAGCAGGAGTCGGCGGCCGCCTTGATGGAGCCGTCGGTGGAGTTCTTGAAGCCGACCGGCATGGACAAGCCGCTGGCCAGTTCGCGATGCACCTGGCTTTCGGTGTTGCGCGCGCCGATCGCACCCCAGCTGATCGCGTCGGAGAGATACTGCGGCGTGATGGGGTCGAGCCATTCGGTGGCTGCCGGGATGCCGAGGTCGAGTACGTCGGAAAGCACCTTGCGCGCCATGAACATGCCCTTGCGGATGTTGAACGTGCCGTCGAGGTCCGGGTCGTTGATCAGCCCCTTCCATCCGATGGTGGTGCGCGGCTTCTCGAAGTACACGCGCATCACGACCACCAGGTCGTCGCGCAGCTCGTACGCCACTTCGGCCAGACGCTGCGCGTAGTCGTGCGCGGCCTTCGGATCGTGGATGGAGCAGGGGCCGACGATCGCCAGCAGACGGTCGTCGCGGCCGTTGAGCACGTCACGAATCTCCTGACGCGAGCGCCGCACGAGGTCGAGCTGCTTGTCGCTGAGCGGGATCTCCCGGATAAAGGAGCGAGGTGCCGGAATAGGGTCAAGCTGATAGATGTTCACATCCATCGTCTCGGGAAAGACGGCGCGCTCCGAGAGATTGCGCCGTTCGTCTTCGCTGCTGTCGGGTCCGCGAAGCACTGCCATATTTCTCACCTCTTTCACTGCATGATGCGACGGTCTGTCGCCATGTAATCGTCTCAACCGTCGAGACGAACTCCCACTATACGATGTCCCCGCCACTTTGCCCCATGTTGTCTCATTCGATTGCATCGTCATTGCATCGTCCATGGCCGGCGGAAAGACGTCGACGACATCGTCGGGACATCATCATTGTCTCACTATCGCCGATGGACGCCACATATCGGGATGAACGCACGGAGTTTTCCAACAACATGTGATGACTGCCCCAACGTCAACCGTTGCATGCCGCGACACCGCTACGCTGTCGGGTAGGCAAATCACTTGGTTTTCGACTACTATCGACAAGGGTCGAAAGGAGAAACTCGCATGTCCACAGTCCTGGAGGAAACCCCGAAGAGGAAACTCGCCATCGTCACCGGCCGGGCGTACCCGGAATTGGGTGAGGAAATCGCGAGATGCCTGGGCATCGACGTTCTCCCGACCACGGCATACGACTTCGCGAACGGCGAGATGTACATCCGCTTCACGCAGCCCGTGCGCGGCGCCGACGTCTTCGTCATCCAAAGCCACACCGATCCCATCAACAAGTGGATCATGGAGCAGCTCATCATGATCGACGCGCTCAAACGCGCATCCGCACGCTCCATCACCGTCGTGGCACCGTTCCTCGGCTATTCGCGTCAGGACAAGAAGCATCAGGGCCGTGAACCCATCACCGCGCGTCTCGTGTTCGACCTGTTCAAGACCGCCGGCGCCGACCGCATCGTCACCGTCGACCTGCACGCCACGCAGGAGCAGGGCTTCTTCGACAACCCCGTCGACCATCTGACCGCCATGCCCATCCTCATCGACTACGTGCGCACGCACGTGCCGCTCGACAACGTGACCGTCGTCTCCCCCGACGCCGGCCGCATCAAGGTGTCCGAACGGTGGGCCGCCCGCCTCGACAACCGTCCGCTGGCGTTCATCCACAAGTCGCGCGACATCACGCGTCCGAACCATGCCGAGGCGCATGGCATCATCGGCGACGTCGAGGGCCGCGACTGCATCGTCGTCGACGACATGATCGACACCGCCGGCACAATCTGCGAGGCCGTGAAGGTGCTGCGCGGCGCCGGCGCCAAGAGCGTGACGCTCGTCGCCACCCACGGACTGCTTTCCGGACCGGCCGTCGAACGCCTCAAGAACTGCGGCGCCCGCGAGATCATCCTCACCGATACCGTGCCCGTCCCGGCGGAGAAGCGTTTCGACGGCGTGACCGTGCTGTCGATCGCGCCGCTGCTGGCCGCCGGCATCCGGTCCGTGTTCGAAAGCGATTCGGTGACGCACCTCATCGAGGGACTGCCCGCCGACATGCGCGAACGCAACATGTACGCGTAAGGTCGCGGATATACGACGATACGCAACGAGGTCCGGCACCGTTGGGTGTCGGACCTCGTTGCGTATTAAGCCGGGTGACTGAGACGGGGCAACTCCCCTCAGTCAGCTTCGCTGACAGCTCCCCTCAACGAGGGGAGCCGATTGCACATCACGTTCCAGCCGGCTCCCCGCCGACTGCGGGGGAGCTGATTACACTGCACGTTCCAGCCGATTGGCTCCCCTCATGAATGAGGGGAGCTGTCCGCCAAAGGCGGACTGAGGGGAGTTGACCACCCGGAGTCGCCTTCCGCCCCCAAACGTTTTCTCCCCTCAGTCAGCTTCGCTGACAGCTCCCCTCAACGAGGGGAGCCGATTGCACATCACGTTCCAGCCAGCTCCTAGCGCTCGCTTGACGATAGGTGAAACCGGTCGGTTTCGTAAGAAACCAACCGGGGAGACTACACAACAGTCCACTGGACTGTTGTGCTTAACGTCTCCTAGCTTTGGCCTGACGGCGTAGCCTCAGGCCAAAGCTCCCATCGGATCCCATGCGGGGAGGGAGATGGCGGGGGCGTCCAGGGCCTCCTGGTATTCCTTCGGCAGATAGGACTTCGGCACGGCGACCTCGTATACGAACTCGCTGAACCAGTCGTCGCTCATCGTGAAGTAGCCCTTGTCCGCGATCTTATCGCCCCACGAGTTCTCCACGCGCCAGCGTCGCGTCGTCCGGCCGTCGTCGGCCACGTCGACGCCGACGAACGCCATCGCATGGTTCATCGCGGAATCGGCGAAGCGTACGCGCTCCTCCTTGTCCATCGCGAAGTCGAAATCATACACGCGGCCGTATTCGAACAGGTCGGTGGCCCATGCGCCGTTCGTCCGGTCCATCATCGGATGGCAGTCCGCGCCGAACCAGACGGGGATGCCCTGCTCCTCCATGATGCGGCGGGCGCAGTCCTTCATGAAATCGACCGGCACGTTGAGATACTCGGTCGGCGTGCCGCCGACCACGTTGCCCAGATGTTCGATGGCGATCTTGGTGCCCTTCGGATGCTCCTTGCGCGGGTCGTCGACCAGGCAGACGTAATCCTCAAGACCGGCGTCGACGTAACGGTTCCAGAACTCGACGGGCGTGATCTCGCCGACGCGGTGGAAATCACCCTCGTCGTCGGTCCACTCCCAGTCGAAGCTCGTCGGCGGGGTGCCCAGATGGATCGTCAGCACGCGGTGGGCGGCGGCCAGCGTATCGGCCACGGTGGTTTCGACGTCGGCGCCCTCATACAGCCGGGCGACGGCCTGACGCAGCACGGAACGCAGGTTCGTGTTCATCTGGCCGGTGTTCTGGCTGGACGCGGTCTCGGGGAACAGGTCCTTCGGCACGGCACCGTACTTGGTGTAGACGTTCAGGGCCATGGTCCACTGGCCTCCGTCGCCCATCACATCGTGCAGCAGATGCTGCATGAGGCGGGAGTCGGAGGGCTCGCCGGCGGCGACGAGCGCGGCCACGTCCTGCAGGAAGTAGTTCACGCGTTCGAGCTTGTCGTAGTACATGGCATAGCTCTGCGAGAACTCGAAATCCTTGACGCCGAGGTTCTTCTTCGCCACGAAACGAGCCACGTTCAGCGAGCTGAACAGCCAGCAGCGGCCTGAACGCGCCTGCGACGTGACCTTGCCGTTGTCGACGACGGTAGAGAACCGGCGCTGCAGCGAACGGGCGCGGTCGAAGTTGCGGGCGGTCTTGTCGATGCCGGAATCGGTGACCGCGTTCATGGCGATGCGGTTGGCCTCACGGGCGTCGAAACGCTCACGCAGGTCGGCGAGACGGTTTTCGGACAGGGATATGAACCTCTTCGGTTCGGTCAGCTCAGTCATGCATACGCTCCTTCTTGTGCACGGGCTCGATGGACGGCGGCATCTCCGCGGGGGCGGCCATCGTCTGCATGTGCGCGGGCACCGGAGACGCCGGGGCCGCGGAGGCGGGGGACGCCGACTCGGCGATGGGCGAGGGTGCGTCGGCCAGCGGGGCCTGCGGCACGACCGTGGTCTCCATGGCCATCGTGGCCTCGACAGGGGCCGCTGCGGTCGGCTGGTCGAGGACCGGCTCGGCCGGGACCGACGGCTCCTCGGGCTCGGCCGGGACAGCAGCCGGAGCCGGAGCCGGCTCGCCGCCGACCGGAGGCATACCGGTGCCGGTCACGCTCACCGGGGTCGGATGGTCCTCGGTGGACGGCGCATCCGCCACGGTGTTGACGACCGGCACATCCGGGGCCTCGCCCACGCCGGCCGGCTGGTCGCCGGGGGCCGAGATGGTGCCTGCGCCGGCGCTCGTGGCGAGCGGCGCGGCCGGGGATTCGGCGGCGGGGTTGCCGAAGCCGAACGCGTTGGAGAAGATGGAACGCAGCTCGTCCACGCGGGCGGTGATGGAGGCCTCGCGCGACTGCAATGCGGCGATATGGTCCTGCAGCCCCTCGATCTCCTTCTGCGCGGCCTCGCGACGCTGCTGGATCTGGGCCTCGGCCTTGCGCGTGGCCTCGTCCACCAAGGCCTTGCTCTGCGCGTCGGCGTCCTGACGCTTCTGCGCGGCATAGGCGTCGGCGTCGGCGCGGGCGGCGCGGGCCTGGGCGAGCAGTTCGTCGGACTCCTGCTGCGCCTGGGCGCTGCGCTCCTTGATGTTCGCCAGCACCTCGTTGACCTTCTTGGTGGCGTCGTCCTGCTGGGCGGCGATGTCCTTGCGGATCTGCTCCACCTCGGCGGAGACCTTGGCCAGACGCTCGGCGCGCTCCACATCGGCGGAATCGGTGAGGCGGCGGGCGTTCGCGTTGGCCTTCTCAAGGATCTCGCCGGCCTGACGCTTGGCATCGGACAGCATCTTGCCGGCCTGGTCGCGCATGTCGTTCAGACGGGCGTTGGCCTGGTCCAGCGCCTTCTGGATGCGGTCGTCGGACTCGTTCTTCTTGCGGGCGATCTCCTCGTCGGCGGCCTTGCGCTGGTTGGCGATCTCCTGGGTGAGCTGCGTGCGCTGCTCGTTCATTTCGCGCTCATGCGTGGCCTTCTGAGCGGCCAGGGTCTTCTCCTGGTCGCCGCGCTTGGTGGTGAGTTCGAGCTGCAGGGTGTCGCGCTGCTCGCTGGCCTGCTTCTCGGCCACGGCCTTGAGCTGCTGCGCGGTCTGCTTGGCGGAGGCGAGGATCGTGCTGGCCTCGGTGCGGGCCTTCGACACCATGGAATCGGCCTCGGTGCGGGCGTCGTCATGCACCTGGTTCGCGTCGATGGACGCGTTGTTCATGATGGTGTCGGCCTTCTGCTGCGCCGTGCGGCGAATCGTGGCGGCGTCCTGCTTGGCGCGGTCGAGCAGTTCGCGGCTGGTCTGCTCGGCGGAGCTCAGCAGCTGCTGGGCGGAGGCGCCCAGGGAGGCGAAGGAGTTCTTCTGCGGGGCGGCCTTCTTGGCCTTCTCCTCCTGCAGCTCGGCCTCAAGCTTCAGGATGCGCTGGTCATAGGCGCGAATCTGCTCGCGCATGCGCGCCGTGTTCTCGCGCATCTCGGCCATGGCCTGCTCGACCCGCTCCTTGTCGTATCCACGCAACACCACAGGGAAATTTTCTGACATCACGAACTCCTGCCTTCGCACACAACGTAAGAACTGTGACGGGACTACGTACCCCGACTGCTGGAAACTTTAGCGCAGATGCGGTGCGGAATCGCGGCAGCCACGCCACGTTGCCACACTTGTCTCACACACGTGGCGGAGGGGCGGAGGGTAAGCCGTTGCCCTGCCGAGGACACACCCTGTCCGACGCGGAACCCGGAGCCTAATCGGCGCAGATCTCGTCGGCGAAGGGATGGATGGCGTAGTCCACGGTGGCGCGCACGGCATCCTTGGCGGCCACGATCATCTGGTCCAGCGACAGCCCGGAACCGTACTTGCCGCCGTCGCCCACCTTCGGGAAGCTGAGGAACCCGGCGAGCGCGTTCGACTGCGCGGCGTTCCAGTCCAGCAACTGGTAGAACAGCGAGTTGCAGACGAACGTGCCGGCGTCCGAACTCAGCGTGGCGGGGATGTTGCGCCGGGTGAAATCATGCAGGATCGCCCGCAGGGGCAGACGGGTCCAGTATGCTGCCGGCCCCTCGGAATTGATGGGCACGCGGCGGGGTTGCACGTTGTCGGCATCCGGCCGCGACGCGTCGATGAGATTCGTGGCGCAACGCTCCAACGCCACCGAATGCGCATGGGTCTTCAATCCCGTGGCGATGACGATATCCGGGCCGACGGCGTCGATGGTCTCGCGCAGCGTCGGCCATGCGTTCTGGAAGCTCAGCGGCAGCAGGACGGACGTCACACAGACCGTCGCGCCGTCCGGTATGTCGTCCACCCCTTTGGACTCCAGCACGCGGGCCACTTCGGCGGACGGATTGAGGTCGATGCCCTCGTAATGGTCGAATCCGGAAATCACGACGTTGAACTGCTGCATGATGCCCAGTGTAACCGTTCGTATGCCCGGACGATTTTCCCGCGGCGGGCTGCGCCGGCCGTCAGCGGCGCATCTGGTTGAAGGCCTCGGCGAACACGGCGTGCATCCGCTCCTTGGCCTCCTCACGGGTACGCGGGCCGCGGATCGATTCGGCGATGTTCTCGGCGATCGGGATGTCGGCCAGGGTCGTGATCTTCAGATTCGTCTCCGCGCCGGCGACGATGGCCACGGGCGTATCGGGCAGATAATCCACGACCACGCGGGTGTCGTCGGTCGGATGGAAGTCGGGATCGTCGACGGCCGCCGCATACGCCTTGCGGATCGTGGCGAAGCGGAACGCCTGGGGCGTCTGCGCGCGGAACGTGTTCGGACGTTCCGGAACCGAATGGATGACCTTGCGGTCGCCCAGATCGCCGGTGAGCAGCACGGTGTCGGTGGACGCCACGGCCACGGTGGCGGCCTCGAACTCGTCGAGCGCGTCGATGCAGCCGTCAATGGAACGACGTTCCACGAACGGGCGGACGGCGTCGTGGATCAAAATCTTCGCATCGCCGGGGATGCCGGCGTCGGCGAGCATCTGCAACGCGTTCTGCGTGCTGTCGGAACGTTCGGCGCCGCCGGGGATGATGGCGCGGACCTTGCCGAACCCGTTGGCGTCGACGAGACGTTCGACCTCATCACCCACCTGCGCGTTGACGACGACGATGACGTCGGTGACGCGCGGATCGTTCTCGAACGCCTCGATGGACCATACGACGATCTCCTTGCCGCCGACCGACACCAGCTGCTTGGGGTTGTCGGGGTCGAACCGCGTGCCGAATCCCGCAGCCAATACCACGGCCACCACGGGCACCGTCGGTGTCTGGGATGGGGACTGCGTCTTGGTCTGCTCCGACTGCGAAACACTGCTCTTCTCACACATGGACCCCACCGTAGGCGTCCATGATCGCCCATGTGCGTCGTTCACACATATTCTGCACCGAATATGCAACTGGGCGGCATGGGCGAAACCTGCGGCTACGAGGATACATGGGTCCTCGGCCCCTCAACCCTCAATCCCTCGACCCCTCGGCCGACGCCCATCTCAATTCGGCGCGGCCGAGGCCTTCGCTTCTCGTCCCACCGCCCGCTACTCGCGCACGACAAGGGCGAGGAGGCGGCCTTCGCGGGTCTTGCCGGCGAGCGCGGCGCGGCGATGCGAATACCACAGCGGGTTTTCGAGCGTGCACAGGCTGTGGCGCACATTGCCGAGGCGTTCGTGCAGTTCGGGGTCGCCTTCGTTGTCGGCGCGGCACAGGGCCTTGAGCTCCTCATCGTCGGCGAGGTACTTGGTGGCGGCGTTGACGCGCGGCATGGAATCGACGACGTTGTGCACGCCGGCGAAGGCGAGGTCGATCATCGCGGCCTCGGCGATGTCGATGCCGGCGCCGCCGAAGCGGGACGTGGTCTTGGTGAGGGGGAAGCGTTTCTGGAAGTCGTCGGCCACCTCGTCGCCCACCTCGTAGCATTCGCCGCAGATGCGGGGGCCGAGCGTGGCGACGATCGCGTCGCGCTTGGCTCCCTTCTTCACCATGAGGTCCACGGTCTCGCCGATGATGCCACGCTGGAGTCCGCGTCGGCCGCAGTGGGCGGCGCCGATGACGCCGGTGGTCGGGTCGGCGAACAGCACGGGCAGGCAGTCGGCGGCGAACATGCCGAGGGCGATGCCGGTGCGGGACGTGACCTGCCCGTCGGCTTCGATGCGCTGCGCTTCGCGCTCGTCGTCGATGCGGGTGCCGGAGGCGTCGAAGCCGTAGGGCGCGTTCTGCCGGAACAGTTCGTCGGCGTCGACGGCCACGGCGGAGTGCACCTGGCCGACCAGAGAAAGCCTTGCGCCGATCTCGCCGGCGAGCGCCTCGCGGTTGGATTCGATGGCCTTCGGGTCGTCGCCGCCGCGGCCGCCGAGGTTCAGAGCCGCGTAGTCGCCCTGGGAGACGCCTCCGAGGCGCGTGGTGTAGACGACCTTGACGCCGGGGGCGAGCGGGATGGGGATGGTGACGGGCACGGGCCGGCCGTCGTCGTAGTGGGTGGGCAGCGTGTTGCTGTCGAGGATCCTGGCGTTGGGGTCGGCCGGATTCGGGTTGGTCAGCGGGTTCGGGTTGGTCATGGCTGCTCCTTATGCGGCTTTGAGCGTGGGCTTTTTGGTTCGTGAACGCATGGCGGCGTTGACGGGCACCTCATGCGGGCAGGGCAGGGAGAACACGCGCGCCGGATGGTTGATCTCGGCCACGGGCACGCCGTCGGCGTCCTCCAGCCCGTCATCGGGCACGGTGTAGGCGAGCGGGGCCTCGCCGGGCAGCACGAATTCGACCAGCTGCCCGGGCTCGATCTTGTTGCGGGCCATGATGGTGGCGCGTCCACCGCGTTCGGCGCTCCAGGAGAGCACCTCCCCCACGACCAGCCAGTCGCGGAAATAGGCGGAGCGGTCGGTGTTCTGCGTCACCTTGTGTTCCGGATAGTAGAAGCCGGTGGAGTAGTCGCGGTGGGCCACCTTGTATGGTTCCTCGACCAGCCATCCGGGCAGTTCGACGTGCGGGGCCGGGCGGCATCGCGCATGGTGCCAGCCTTCGGGCAGCACCTCCTCGCGCGTATTGGACTTGCGTCGGGTGGATCGGGCCCGGTAGCTCAGCTCGTCGAGCTTCGCCCCTCCGGCGGACCGCGCGGCCGCGTCCTCGACGGCGGCGGGCGGCTCGCCGGGCATGCCGGCGAACGCCTGGTCGGCGTTGCGTTCCACGGCGTCGTCGTCGGTCTGTGCGAAGTCCGGGTCGTCGGGACGGACCACGCGGTCATGGAACGGCTTGAGCACGTTGCCGGAGGCGTCTTCGAATCCGCGCTGCACCATGTATTCGTCGACGGCGGTCTTGTAGGCGTTGGTCATGGCGGCCACATAGTAGGCGCTTTTGGAGCGGCCCTCGATCTTGAGGCTGCTGGCGCCCGAGTCGAGCAGGTCGTCGATATGTTCGAGCATGTTCATGTCCTGCGAGTTGAACAGGTAGGCGCCTTCCTCGGTCTGTTCGATCGGATAGTACTGACCGGGCCGCTTCTCCTCCACGATCGAGTACTTCCAGCGGCAGGGCTGCGCGCATTCGCCGTGGTTGCCGTCGCGGCCGGTGAGGTAGTTGGAGAACAGGCAGCGTCCGGAGAACGCCATGCACATCGCGCCGTGCACGAAGCATTCGATGTCCATGTCGTCGGGGATGCGGGCGCGGATGTCGCGCACGGCCTGCAGGTCCATCTCGCGGGCGAGCACGACGCGGCGCGCGCCGAACTCGTACAGGGCCTGCGCGGCGCCGTAGTTGGTGACGCCGGCCTGCGTGCTCACATGCAGTTCGAGGTCGGGGGCGATCCGGTGGGCCATCATCATCACACCGATGTCGGTGACGATCAGCGCGTCGATGCCGGTGTCCTTCAGCTGGCCGATGTAGTCGCGGATCGCCTCGACCTCGGCGTTGCGGGGCAGCACGTTGAGCGTGACGTACACGCGGGCGCCCACGGCATGGGCGTAGCGTGCGCCCTCCTCGAAGTCGGCGAGGCTCAGGTTGCGTGGGGCGCTTCTCATGCCGAACGCCTTGCCGCCGCAGTAGACGGCGTCCGCGCCATAGTCGACGGCGGTTTTCAGCCCACGCAGGTTGCCGGCCGGTGCCAGCACCTCGGGCCGGTGGCGACGGATGATGGATGCGGGCGCGGCATCCGGGGTTTTCGGGGTTTCAGTCGATGGATTCATAACATAGGACAGTCTAGCCGAGGGGCGGGGATACCGGCCGGACGGACCCGACCGCGGAATCCCCGTAGGAAGAATCCATTACTTGGTAAAACCGGTCACAAAATTCCCATACTTGGTAAAACCGGTCATAAGAGAACCTTTCCGAGGCCCCTTATGACCGTTTTTGCCAAATTACAGATTGACGGCCATGACGGCCAGGGCGAATTCGACGAGGAGTTTGACGCCGTATAGGGTGATCACCACGCCGCACACTCTGTTGAGCACGTCGATGACCTTCGGGCTGAATTTGTGCGCGAACGCGTTGACGACGAGCGTGACGCCGAGGAACCACAGCACCGAGGCGGTCTCCACCCCGGTGATGAACGGCGCGGTCTGCCCGACGTTCAGGGTGGCGGCGAATGCGCCGAGCATCAGCGTGCCGTCGATGATCGCCTGCGGATTGCACCACGTGACCACGCACGCGGTGCCGATGGTGTCGAGCAGGCCGCGCATGCCGGGATGCCTGTCCGACGCCGACTGGAATCTCCGTGGACGAGCGTCGTCGCATGACCGTCCCGCCACGCCGTCCGCCTTTCCGGCATGGCCCGTCCCAGCCGTGTCGGCACGGGTCCCATGACGCTGCGGCAGTACGAGTCCCATGCCGATGCGGATCACGACCAGTCCGCCGAGCCCGAGCACGATGGTCTCAAGCCACGGGTTCGACTGCATCAGCGCGCCGACGCCGAAGAAGCAGGAAAGCGAAAGCGCCATGTCGAACACGATGACGATCAGTGCCGTCGCCAGCGCCCGCCGTCGCGGCTTGGTCAGCGCCGAATTGATGACGAACAGATTCTGCATGCCGATGGGCGCGATGTACGCCAATCCGACAGTAAGCCCCTGAAGGTAGAACCCCATGATGCCTCGCCCGCGCTTTCTTCCCGATTCGCTGGAAACTTGTCAGCACAATCAGCCAAGATGACTTTGGTTGGATATCATCACCCATCCAAAATCAATCCTGTCGATACTATCAACCGGTTTCTTCTGTTGAAATCACCGCAATATTCAATGACTAGGCAGTAATTCTAGGAGTAGAATACCAATCAGCAACCAGCCAAAAGAGGAAGGTGATGCTCAACCAAAGACAACAACACCGTCGTACTGTCAACGCCTACGGGGCCAACTCCCCTCAGCCGCGCCGTGCGCGGCAGCTCCCCTCAACCTTGAGGGGAGCCGATCACCAAGGCCCCACCCAAACGGCTCCTCAAGGAGAACC
>NZ_QFFN01000043.1 GCF_003129925.1 Bifidobacterium catulorum
CGATCATCACCATTGCAAAGACCACCATCCAAGGTGGCACAACAACACAGGTGTTGCAACCACCACTAGAATCCGCCACAGCTCCCCCACCATCCGTGGGGGAGCCGGGACGCTGTAACCGCCCGAAGCAGGACACTCCATCATGCAATGATGCGTGCGGATTCCGCCGTGTGGAAGGCGAAGGCGTACAACAGTACGTCACACCGGAACGCCCCCTCAGTCAGCTGCGCTGACAGCTCCCCCACCATCCGTGGGGGGGGGACGCTGTAACCGTCCGAAGCAGACCGCTCCATCATGCAATGATGCGTGCGGATTTCGCCGTGTGGAAGGCGAAGGCGTACAACAGTACGTCGAGTCTTCCACACGACGAAAGACGCTCCATCATGCAATGATGCGTGCGGATTTCGCCGTGTGGAAGGCGAAGGCGTACAACAGTACGTCGAGTCTTCCACACGACGAAAGACGCTCCATCATGCAATGATGCGTGCGGATTTCGCCGTGTGGAAGGCGAAGGCGTACAACAGTACGTCGAGTCTTCCACACGACGAAAGACGCACCATCATTGGGCTTCGACCTTGATGGGCTGACGTTCGGCTCCCACAGCCTGCACCTTCTCGCCGCTGCCTTGCTTGGGCACCCAGAGCGCGACAACATTCACGTAGGTGACTTTCATGGTGCTGGTGGCTTTGCCTTTGCCGAAGAGTGCTTTTTCGGCGTCGGAGGCGGGGAGGGATTCACGGCCTTCGCCGGCGGATCGGGTCCATTCGGAGTTAATTTGGGCGACGACGAGGTCGCCGGTGCCGCCAGCGGCGCGCATGACGCGGATCTGGTCGGCCTGGACGCTGAATTTCTGGCTTTGGGTGCCTTTGTTCGCTTCGATGCCTTTTTGCACGGTGGCGGTGAGTTCGGCGAGATCGTTGCGGAGCTGGTCGTCGCCGAAATCCTTGGCGTATTTGCTGCTGCTGCCGTTTTGGAGGAGGTCGGCGTAGTGGGCGACGGCGTCAGCCGGGGTGTTGACGAGGCCGGTGTCTTTGGCGGTGCCCATGGAGGATCCGATCTTGGGGACTTCGAAGGCGGGCAGTTGGGCGCCTTGGAAGAGTCGGGCGATGCCCCAGAGCTTGTAGTTGCTGTGGGCGTCGGCCTGGTTGAGGACGAGGAGTCGTTGGGACTGCTGGTCGTCGGTGGTGGTGGTGATGGTGAAGATGGAGCGCGGCCAGCTGGAGTCGGTGGGAATCACGGTCTGGCTGATCTTGGAGGGGACGGTGCTGCGCTTGTCGAGGGTGTTGGTGGCTTTGGCGATGGTGAGCTGGCTGGTGCGGATGGCCAGTTCGGGGCCTTCAACGCGTTCGCTGAGTCCGTCGGCGTTTTTGGCCTGATCGGTTTTGGTGAGCACGTCGAGGATTTTGCCTCGGATGGCCTCCTCCTTGGCTTCGGTCATGACCGGTGCCGCGGTGGTGGAGGTTGGTGCGCTCACGGTGGGGACTTTCTCCTGGCATGCGGAGAGCAGCGGCATGATGCCGATGGCGAGGGATGCGGCGACGACACGCTGCAGGAGTGTTGTGGTCTTGTTCATCACTTGCCTTCCTTGTTCGCTTTGTCGTCGTTGCCGTCGGCTTCGCGGTTGCCGTCGGCTTCGCCGTTGCCGTCGTGGTCGCGGCCATCGCCGTTGCCATCGTTCGCGACGGCGTTGTCGTTGGCCGCGTTGTCGTTGGCAGCGTTTTCGGCGGCGAGTCGGGCGAAGTACGCCTGGAGTTCGTCGTTGCTGACGGAGGGCGTGTTCTGCTGGAGCAGGTTTACGGAGGTGACGTCGAGCACTTCCGGACCATTGTCCTGTGCCTGCTCCTCCTGGGCGTGCCGTTCCTCGTATCTGCGGGTGTGGCGTCGCGATCCACGGCGTGCGTTGCGACGGTTGCGGCGGCGGTCGCGTTCGCTTGGTGCGGGGGGTTCCGCGCCGGGATGCATCCAGTGGGGTTTGCCGTCCGGATCGGGCTCCGGCTCGGGCTCAGGCTCAGGCTCGACCGTCTTCTTGCGGCGTCGATGTGCTTCGATGGAGAAGATCGATGCGGTGAGAATGGCCAGCAGCACGAGCAGTCCGCCGACGAAGAAGCATGGGGTGGCGTAGTCGGGCACTTGTGCACGCGTCCAGCTCATGGAGAAGTCGATGCCGGATGCGGCGGTGCCGTCGGAACCGGTGGCGGTGACGATGACGACGCGGTCGCCGCCGTCGCCCTTCCACTGCATGGTCGCCGTGCCTTGTCCGCATTGCACGGAGTCCCACATGTCGGAGTCCTGAAATGCGACAGCCGATTCGGAGGATGCGTCGCCGTTCTGACCTTCGCCGGCCTGTTCCGCCGACTGCTGGGTGGCGAACTTCTGCCAGGTCTGCATCTGGGTGACGCGGGTATAGGTCTGTCCGGCGAGCCATCCGGTGGCGTCGCGCGGCGAGGCGACGGCCATGCACACCTGTGATGCGGAGTCCGCCTTGGCGGCGAGTTTGACGGTGTTGTCGGCGAGCGCGAGCACGCCCGGGTCGGTGACGATGTATGCCGTGCCGATGGTGCCGGTGGAGACGTCGACGTTGGGGTTCGGCTTCCAGATGGTCATGTTGAGGCCGCCGAAGACGAATGCGGCGACGGCGAGCAGTCCGAACAGCGGCGTGAGGATGCCGCGGGTGATCATGACGTGGCGTTTGCGTCTGCGTGCGGCGTGTTCCTCGTCGGCGTGCTTCTCGTCGTCGTGTTCCTCGTCAGTGGGTTCGGATTCGGCGTTCTTGGCGGCTTCGGATTCGTCCGCATCGTCATCGTGGCCGTCGTGATCGTCGTCGGTATGGCCGCCGACGGTGCCGACGAGTCCGGCCAGTCCGTTCGCGGGCTTGTCCTTCGGCGTCGCGTCGATCGGCGCGAAGACTTCGGTGGCGGCCTCCGAGGAGGGCGTGGTCTTGGAGTCGATCACGCGGGTCGCCGTCTCGTCGGCGTCGTCGTTCCTGTTCCCAGCGGCATTGGTCTCGGTCGCCTTGGTCATCTCGGTCTTGGATTCGTCCGCATCGGTTTTGACCGCCGCATCGGTTTTGGCCACCGCATTCTGGGTCTGCTGGTCTCGCCTGGCCTTGCGCGACACGAGCGCGAACAGGTCGTTGCCGATGTCGTCGATGTCGTCGGCGTCCTCCTGCGGACCGAGCGGCTTGAGCACTGCGGTTTCGGCGGCGGGTCGACGGTCGTCGTAGGGATTGTTCGCGGGCGGGGTCGGAATCGGTTCCGACGATGCGGCCCACGCCGCGGCCCGGTTCTCTGTTTTGGGTGCGTTCGAGGCGTGGACGGCATGATCCGCCGTCGTTTTCCCATCGTCCGCCATCGATGACGCAGCCTTATTCTGAGGGTTCTTGTCAGTCATATTGCCTGTCATTCTACAATCCCCTCTGCACGTCGTCCCCATGCGAACGTGCGTCCGGTCATGAAATGCCGATAGAGTTATGTGTCATGCGCGATTTTATTTCCTCGTTCCGCCCGTCCGCGCGACGTGGCATCGCCGTGGCCTGCGCCGCGGTGCTGACCCTTTCGCTCGCGGCCTGCGGCGGCTCCGGCAACGGTTCCGATTCCTCGACGTCGTCCTCGTCATCGTCTTCGTCGTCCTCGCAGTCTACGTCACTGACCGAGATGACCGGCATCAAGGCGTCCGGCAAGCTTGGCGAAAAACCCAAGGTCACGTTCAAAACCCCGTTCACGGTGAAGAACGCCACATATCAGATTCTTCAGAAGGGTGACGGCGACGTCATCGAGGACGGCGACCGCCTGTGCACCCAGCAGATGATCCTCGACGCCAAGAGCGGCGAGGAGGTCGACAACACCTGGGACAAGAACACGCCCGAATGCGGCATCCTCGTCAAGAAGGATTCGATCGACGACGCCTACTACAACCTGTTCAAGGGCATGAAGGTCAATACGACGATCGCCCTTGGTGTGGATACGTCGTCGGGATCCTCGTCGTCGGGAACGTTGGAGAAGTACATCAACGTGATGACGATCATCTCGAAGTCCAAGGCCATCAGCAAGGCCACCGGCGACAAGGTGACGAACATCCCGTCCAACCTGCCGAAGGTCACACTGGCGTCGAACGGCAAGCCTTCGCTCGATCTGAACGGCTACAAGCCGGGCAACAAGCTCGTGGTGCAGACGCTCATCAAGGGCAAGGGCGAGAAGGTGAAGGAGACGAACACCGTTTCGGCCCACTACACGGGCTGGCTGGCCAGCAACGGCAAGCAGTTCGATTCGTCGTGGGACCGCGGCGAACCCTCCGATTTCGCCCTCAACCAGGTGGTCAAGGGGTGGACGCAGGGTCTGACCGGCCAGACGGTCGGCTCGCAGGTGCTGCTGGTCATTCCGCCGAGCCTAGGCTATGGTTCCGAGGAGAAGAGCGGCATTCCGGCGAATTCCACGCTGATCTTCGTGGTCGACATCCTCGCCGCGTACTGATCGCCGCGATCGCCGCGTATTGAACACTGCGTATTGAACACTGCGTATTGAACACTGCGTATTGAACACTGCGTATTGAACACTGCGTATTGAACACTGCGACCGCGCCGGTGGCGTGCGTCATGCCGGGGTTCGGTGCGGCGGCGTGCGTCATGCCGGGTTCCGGCCCGATGACGGATCCTCCCCTCAGTCAGGCTACGCCTGCCAGCTCCCCTCAACGAGGGGAGCCTTTTTCTTTGGACGTGAGCCTATTGATGTGATGCTCCATCCCAACGGCTCCCCTCATGAATGAGGGGAGCTGGCCGCCGTAGGCGGTCTGAGGGGAGTGCCACATAACTCCACACGGTCCTATTCACACAATCGAGGGGAGCCTTTTTCTTTGGACGTGAGCCTATTGGTATGATGCTCCATCCCACTGGCTCCCCTCATGAATGAGGGGAGCTGGCCGCCGTAGGCGGTCTGAGGGGAGTGCCACATAGCTCCACACGGTCCCGTCCGCACGACCGAGGGGAGCCTTTTGGTGACGGCATCGCGATTTCAGAAGAGACGGAGTTCGTTGGAATCAGCCCCCCTCATCTCGTCGTAGTCGAGGATGAGGCATTCGAACCCGCGGTCTTTGGCGAGGATTTGCGCTTGGGGGCTGATGGTTTGGGCGGCGAAGATGCCGCGGACGGGGGCGAGCAGTGGATCGCGGTTGAGGAGTTTGCAGTATCGGGTGAGTTGTTCGACGCCGTCGATTCCGCCGTTGCGTTTGATTTCGATGGCGACGTGGGTGCCCTGGCCGTCGATGGCCATGATGTCGACGGGGCCGATGGCGGTGGGGTATTCACGGCGGATAAGTCTGGCGCCGTCGCCGATGCGTTCAATCTGTTCGGCGAGGTATCGCTGGAGGTGGTCTTCGACGCCGTCTTTGACGAGGCCTGGGTCAGTGCCGAGGTCGAAGTCCTGGTCGGAGTAGATGTGGTAGAGGGAGACGACGAGTATGTCGGAGCCCTTGTCGGCGGCGACGCGGAGCTGTTTCAGCGGCTGGTGGATGTCGTCGGGAATGGTGTCGTCGGGTTCGACGTCGTGTTCTTTCAGCGTGCAGGGGGCGGCCATCCAGTTGAGGGGCTTGTAGGAGCCGAGTTCGGAGAAGATGAGGCAGCTGGAGTCGGCTTTGATGAGGATGACGCGTTTGGCTTCGGGAAGGGTGGCGTTGAGCCGGCCGGAGTATTCGGCCGAACAGTCGGCGACGATGATACGCATATGGGACAGGATAGAAAAGGACGCGGACCGTGTTGCGTGACACGGTCCGCGTCCTATATGTGTGCGCGGGAGGCGATTATTCGCCTTCGGTGATGGACTTGGCTTCCTCGCAGGTCTCCACGGCTACGGTGAGCTTGTTGGAGTCGAACGAGATGAAGCCGTCGGTCACCTTGAAGCCGAGCACGTTGCCGCTCGGCTCGGTCACCTTGACCAGTCCGTCGTTGGTGGCGGTCAGCACCGGCTCGTGGTCGGCGAGGATTCCCATGGAGCCCTCGGAAGCCGGCAGCGAGACCATCGTCGCCTCGCCCGACCATACGGGCCGGTCGGCGGCGACGATGTTCACCTTCATCGTTGGCTTGTTGGAGGCGGCCATCAGGCTGCGTACTCCTTCTGCATCTGATGCCACTTCTCTTCGAGGTCCTCGATGCCGCCGATGCCGGAGAACGCCTGCTCCGGGACGTCGTCATACACGCCGTCGCAGATGCGCTTGAAGGCTTCGATGGTCTCGTCCTTGGGCACGTAGGAGCCGGGACGACCGGTGAACTTCTCGGCCACGTAGAAGTTCTGTCCGAGGAACTGCTCGATCTTGCGGGCACGGTTGACGGTGGTCTTGTCCTCCTCGCCGAGCTCGTCGATACCGATCAGGGCGATGATGTCCTGCAGCTCCTTGTTACGCTGCAGGATGGCCTTGACACGGTTGGCGGTCTCGTAGTGGGCCTGACCGACGTAACGCGGGTCGAGGATTCGCGAGGTGGAGGCCAGCGGATCCACGGCCGGGTAGATGCCCTTCGATGCGATCTCACGGGAAAGCTCGGTGGTCGCGTCGAGGTGGGCGAAGGTCGTGGCGGGGGCCGGGTCGGTGTAATCATCGGCCGGCACGTAGATGGCCTGCAGGGAGGTGATGGAGTGGCCTCGCGTGGAGGTGATTCGCTCCTGCAGGGCACCCATCTCGTCCGCGAGGTTCGGCTGGTAGCCCACGGCGGAAGGCATACGGCCCAGCAGCGTGGACACCTCGGAACCGGCCTGCGTGAATCGGAAGATGTTGTCGATGAAGAGCAGCACGTCCTGGTTCTGCACGTCGCGGAAGTACTCGGCCATGGTCAGTGCGGTCAGCGGGACGCGCAGACGGGTCCCCGGGGGCTCGTCCATCTGGCCGAAGACCAGTGCGGTCTTTTCGAGAACGCCGGCCTCCTCCATTTCGCCGATGAGGTCGTTGCCCTCACGGGTGCGCTCGCCGACGCCGGCGAACACGGAGACGCCACCGTGGTTCTGTGCGACTCGCTGGATCATCTCCTGGATGAGCACGGTCTTGCCGACGCCTGCGCCGCCGAACAGACCGATCTTGCCGCCCTGCACGTACGGGGTGAGCAGATCGATGACCTTGATGCCGGTTTCGAACATCTGGGTCTTGGATTCCAGCTGGTCGAAGGCGGGCGGGTTGCGGTGGATCGGCCAACGGTCCTTGACGGTGATGGTCTCGTCGGCCTTCTTGTTGAGGATGTTGCCGGAAACGTCGAACACGTGGCCCTTGGTCACGTCGCCGACCGGAACCTCGATCGGGCCGCCGGTGTCGGTGACGAAGGCGCCACGGACAAGACCGTCGGTCGGCTTCAGGGCGACGGCGCGCACGATGGAGTCACCCAGGTGCTGCTCGACCTCAAGCATGATCTTGTGGCTTTCCTCGCCCTCGGTGCTGCCGGTGGCGGCGATTTCGACCGTCAATGCGTTGTAGATGTCGGGCAGATGGCCTGCCGCGAACTCAATATCGATGACCGAGCCTTGGACACGAACAATGCGGCCCTGCGTGGCTTCCGAGGCATCAGTCTCGGACGCCGTTGCCGCAGCTACATTTACTGCCATGGCGCTCCTATTCTTTCTCGTTGTTCAGCGCGTCAGCGCTGCCGATGATCTCGGTAAGTTCCTGAGTAATCGCGGCCTGACGTGTGGCGTTGAGCTTGCGCGTCAGTTCGTCGATCAGGTTGCGTGCGTTGTCCGTGGCGGTGTGCATGGCGTTCTGCCTGCAAGCCGTCTCCGATGCCGCGCTGGTGAGCAGGCACTCGTGGATGCGGGACTGCACGTACTTCGGGAGGACGCGATCGAGGACTTCATCACGACTGGGCTCGAAGGAGTAGAGCGGGCGGGCCTCGGGGGCACCCGACGCCTCGGCCTTCTCATCGTCTTCGACGCTTACGAGCTCCACGGGAAGCATGCGCAGGATGCGCACCTTCTGCACCACCATGTTCACGAATTCGGTGAACACGATGTAGAGTTCGCTCACGCCGCCTTCTTCGGCCGGCTTCATGTAGGCATCGAGCAGGGCCTTGGAGATCTCCTCGGCGACTTCGACGCCGGGGGCATCCGTATTGCCCTCCCAGGTGCCGCGCACATCGCGGCCACGGTACTTGTAGTACGTGACGCCGCGGCGGCCGTAGACATAAAGCTCGGGCTTCTTGCCCTTGTCATCAAGCTTGGCCAGCAGGCTTTCCGTCTCGCGAATGATCGACGAGGTGTAGGCGCCTGCCATGCCTCGGTCCGCCGTGAGGGCGAGGACGGCCACGTTCGGGTTGTCCTCGTCCTTCCTCACGATCGGGTGCGAGATATGGGTGTGCTGGGCCAGAGCCTGGACGGCATCGAAAATCGCATCGGAGTAAGGCTTCGCGGCCAAAGCCACGTTACGGGCCTTGGCGATGCGAGAACTTGCGATCATCTCCTGCGCGTTGAAGATCTTCTCCAACGACGCGGTGGAGGCGATGCGCGCCTTATATGCGAGTTGCGATGCCATAGATTACTCCTCTTCCGCCTTGGTGGAAGCCTTGCGTGCGACCAGCTTCTCCTGCTCGACCGGGGTGTCGGTCTTCTCGACCGGCTTCTCGGCGACGAGCGGGGTGCCGTCATGCTGCACGAAGGTGCCGCGGTATTCCTCGACGGCCTTATCCAGGGCGGCCTCGGTCTCGTCGGTGAACTGCTCGGTCTCGCGAATGGTCTTCAGGATGTCGGTGTTGTGGTCGACGTAGTCCAGCAGGCCATGCTCGAACGGAAGCACGTCCTCAAGGTCGAGGTCGTCGAGCTTGCCGTGGGTGCCGGCCCACACGGAAACGACTTCCTGCTCCATCGAGTACGGGGAGAACTGCGGCTGCTTGAGCAGCTCGGTCAGGTGGGCACCACGGTTCAGCTGGGCCTTCGACGCCGCATCCAGATCGGAGGCGAACATGGCGAAGGATTCCAGAGAACGGTACTGTGCCAGCGAGATCTTCAGCGTGCCGGAGACCTTCTTCAACGCCTTGGTCTGGGCGGCGCCGCCGACTCGGGACACGGAGATGCCGACGTCCACGGCCGGGCGCTGGTTGGCGTTGAACAGGTCGGACTGCAGGAAGATCTGGCCGTCCGTGATGGAGATGACGTTGGTGGGGATGTAGGCCGAGACGTCGTTCGCCTTGGTCTCGATGATCGGCAGGCCCGTCATCGAGCCGCCGCCGAGATCGTCGGACACCTTCGCGCAGCGTTCGAGCAGACGCGAATGCAGGTAGAACACATCGCCCGGGTAGGCCTCACGCCCCGGCGGGCGGCGAAGCAGCAGCGAGATCGAACGGTAGGCTTCGGCCTGCTTCGACAGATCGTCGAATACGATGAGCACGTGCTTGCCGTGGTACATCCAGTGCTGGCCGATGGCCGAGCCGGTGTACGGGGCGATGTACTTGAAGCCTGCGGAGTCGGATGCCGGGGACGCCACGATCGTGGTGTACTCCATGGCACCGGCCTCTTCGAGGGACTGGCGCACGGAGGCGATGGTGGAACCCTTCTGGCCGATGGCCACGTAGATGCAGCGGACCTGCTTCTTCGGGTCTCCGGACTCCCAGTTGGCCTTCTGGTTGATGATGGTGTCGATGGCGATGGCGGTCTTGCCGGTCTGGCGGTCGCCGATGATCAGCTGACGCTGGCCACGGCCGATCGGCGTCATGGCGTCGATGGCCTTAAGACCGGTGGACAGCGGCTCGTCGACCGGATGGCGGTGCATCACGTCGGGGGCCTGCGCCTCAAGGATTCGACGGCCCTCACTCTTGATTTCCCCCAAGCCGTCGATGGGCTGGCCCAGCGGATCGACGGTGCGGCCGAGATAGCCGTCGCCGACGGGCACGGAGAGCACGTCGCCGGTGCGGCGCACTTCCTGGCCCTCTTCGATGCCTGCGAAGTCGCCGAGCACGACGACGCCGATCTCACGGGCATCCAGGTTGAATGCCAGACCGAGCGTGCCATCCTCGAACTTCAGCAGCTCGTTGGCCATGCATCCGGGGAGACCCTCCACGTGCGCGATACCGTCGCCGGCCGTCCGGACGATGCCGACCTCTTCGGTCGGCGTCTCGGACGGCTTGTAGGACTCGACGAAGTCGTCGAGCGCCTGGCGTATCGCCGCGGGATCGATGGTCAATTCTGCCATTGATCACTCCTTTTGTTGTTTGTATTCAAGAACGTTCTTCAGTTCGTTCAGCTCGCCCTGCCGACCGGAAGCGGTCAGGCCACGGCTCGCTTGAGATTCTGCAGTTGGGCCGCAACGGTGTTGTCGGTGACTTCCGACCCCACCTGGATGCGCATGCCGCCGAGCACGCGTGGATCTACCACGCTGTTGACGAACACCTGACGACCAAGCTTCTTGGCATACACCTTCTTGATCTTCTGGAACTGTTCGTCCTTCAGCGGGATGGCGCTCGTGACCGTGACCATGGAACGGTTGCGGTGGGTGGCCACGACGTCGATCAGCCAGTTGATCGTCGACAGGAATCGACGATTGCGCAGATCGCGGGTGGCGTGCTCCGCAAGATCCATGGTGACCGGATCGAGGGCCTGCCCCTTGAGCAGATTCTTCAGGAACTTCACGCGTACCTCGGGCTTGGCGTGGGCGTCGGACAGACGCTGACGCACGACCGGGAGATTGAGCAGCGCGGAGGCAAGCTCCGACAGCTCGATGGACACGGTCGAGCAGGCGTTGCGTGCATCGGCGGCGCTGAGCAGCGCGTCGATGGCCAGGTCCTCCGTGGCGTCCGCGATGTCCGAGGGCTTGCTCCATCGCTTGGCCGCGAGACCTTCGGCGATCTCGACGGTCAGCGGCGTGGCCTTGCCCTGCAGAATCGTGGAGACCAGCTTCACCTTGGTCTCGGCCGGGTATGCGGGGTCGGTCAGCGCGCGGGAAAGCGCGCGGTTGCCGTCGAACACCGCGGCGAGGTCGAACAGCTCGTCGCCCACGGTCTTCGCCTCGGTGCCGGCGGCGGCCAGCTTCTCGGCGAAGGACTCACGCAGTGCCTTCACCGAGCCCTTTGAAGTCTCTCCATACATCGAAAGTTCACCTCCTGCCCTGTGCTTCGCGAGTTTTCACCAGTCCAGCCATGATTCACTTGGCCTTTCCGGCGGGGTCCTTATCGATGCCGTCGATCATGGAATCGATCATCGAGGACTGCACGTCGGAATCCGAAAGCTTGCTGCCCAGAATCTTGCCGGCAAGGGCCGTCGCAAGCGCGCCGACCTCGCCCTTGAGGCTCACGAGAGCCTGCTGCTGCTGCGATTCGATGGACTTCTGAGCGTTCGCGGTGATCTGCGCCGCGTCGGACTCCGCCTTGGTGCGGGCGTCGGCGATGATGTGCGAGGCCTCGGCACGGGCGTCGTCGCGGATCTTCGCGGCGTCGACGCGGGCCGTGTTGAGCTGGTCCTCGTACTTCTTCTTGGCGGCGTCGGCGTCGGCCTGGGCTTTCTCGGCCTTGGCCATGCCGCCTTCGATCCGGGCGGCCCTTTCGTCGAAGATCGACTGGAACTTCGGCAGGAAGAACTTATAGAAGAATATGGCGACGACGATCAGCACGACCGAAGACCAGATGATGTCATAGCTCTCCGGAACGAACAGCGCGATGCCGCTCTTGCCTTCCGCAAATGTCTCCATATCCGCCTCCTTTCACTTCGTTCGTCTGGATTACTTACCGTGTTCCAGAGGAATCAGGCGGTGAAGATGAAGCCGGAGATGAAGCCGAGGAGGGCGAGGAACTCAATCAGACCGAAGCCGATCCACATCAGGGTCTGGATGCGGCCGCCGAGCTCGGGCTGGCGGGCGGTGGCCTCGATAGCCTTGCCGAACACGATGCCGACGCCGATGCCGGGTCCGATGGCGGCGAGGCCGTAGCCGATGGCGCTCAGGTTGCCGGTCACCTCTGCGAGAGTGATGAGATCCATTGTTGTTTCCTTTCTTTTGGGTTCGTAAGCGTACGAATCAAAACCCAGTTAAAAACCGTATTGAATTATGAAGATACGAATCTGTGCGGGTCGTCGGCCTGATCAGTCGACTTCGGGGTAGCTCATGTTGATGTACACCGAGGAGAGCGTGGCGAAGATGAACGCCTGCAGATAGGCCACGAAGCCTTCGAACAGGGTCATGATGAAGCCGAACGCCAGCGTCACCGCTCCGGCGCCCATCATCAGCTTGTTCTCCGCGATGATCAGGAAGAACTGCGTGGCCGAGAAGCACAGCGCCACGATGAGGTGGCCGGCGATCATGTTGGCCAGAAGTCGCAGCGTCAGCGATGCCGGGCGGATGATCAGGATGTCGATGAGCTGCATCGGGACCAGCAGGATCAGCACCGGGAACGGGACGCCCGGGGGCGTGCACTCCTGCTTGAGGTAGCTCAGCAGGCCCTGCTCACGGCAGGCCGCGATCCAGTACTGGACGAAGGTCCACAGCGCGAAGATCAACGGCATCATGATCGTGGCCGTGGCCGCGATGTTCATGCCGGGGATGATGCCGCACAGGTTGAAGAAGAAAATCGTGAAGAAGATCGTGGAGATCATCGGAACGTAGCGCTTGCCGCGCAACTCCCCCATGACCTCGTACACGATCTTGTCGCGAACGTACTCGATGCCCCATTCGACGAATCCCTGCCACCGTCCGGGAATCAGCTTCGCTCGGGACGCGGTGATGCCGAGAACGACCAGCATCACGATCGTCATGATCAGACGGACCATGATGATCCTGTTCATGGCGAACGGCGTGCCTGCGAAAATGATCTCCGGAGGGAGGAACTCATCGATCGAGGGGATTTCAGGGCCTGACTGCGCGGCCAACACCACACCCGCAGCCCCTGTCAATGCTGCAACGCCTGCCATACTGCGTGCCTCCTCTTAATCGAACCTGAACCAATATAGCGCTTTTTGCACCGATATTGTGTCACGAACGTTAACGCGCAGCATGCTATCGTTGCATGCCTGCGCGAGCCTCCACTGCCTTACCAGCGTACCGGAATTCACGCGATAATACAGAGTACGTTTCAGGATGTCTTCACGCTCGATTACCGATGCGCATATCGGAACGAAATCGTCATGGTAATCGTCATCGCTTGATTTTTTGCGGTTTTCCCCGCATCAGGCAATACCGGCCACCATCTCGGAAAGACCATCATTCGGACATCGATATCATTATTCGGACATCGATATCAGCAGATGTGGTCATTATGTGGACGCGCCGATAAGAATGACGACGTCCGATTTGCATGGGAGCCGGACGCCGGTACACGCGCGAAACAGGACGGTTCGCCCGCCGACGTCGCGTTCGAAACGACGCCGGCGGGCGAACTGTCGGATTTGGAGGAGCCGGGAGAACTCGTCATCGGCGTGTCGCCCCGTCGCCGGCTGCGCTACCGTTCGATCACGCCATAGCCGCAGCCGTCGAACGTATGGAAATCGTCACCGCGCGGGCCCGCCGGCGACCGACGATACCTCCGGTCCGTGCCCAGCCGTTTCTCCGCACGCAGCTGCGGCACCTCGGTCAAATCGTACGGCGTGGTCTGATACACCCAGTTAAGCCAGTTGCGCCATAGCAGGTTCGCATGGGAGCGCCACGCGAACAACGGCTCCTGGCTCGGATCGTCATGCGGGAAGTAGTTCGTCGGGAACGGCACGTTCTTCAGCCCACGCGCCATGTCCCGCTCATACTCCTCGGCAAGCGTCCATTTGCCGTACTCCCAATGCCCGAGCGCGAACACCTCCGAGAAGTCGCGCGTGGCCACCAGCCCCGGACCGCTCTCCGGACCCCAGGTGAGCACCTGCAGATCGGGATTCGCGCGGATGTCGTCCATATCCACGTCGGCGAGACGCGAATGCGGCTGCAACGCGATCTCGTCGAATCCGTTGGTGATGAAGCAGTACTCGTCCTGCAGACGCTGCGGGAACACGCCGAACGTCTTTCTGTCGAGCAGATGCTTCCTCACCCCGTACCGGTAATACAACGCCCCCATCGCACCCCAGCACAGATACATGGTCGAGAACACGTGGGTGCTCGCCCAATCGAGGATGCGCTTGAACTCGTCCCAGTAGTCGACCTCCTCGAACGGCAGGTGCTCGACCGGCGCACCGGTGACGACCAGCCCGTCGTAATAGTTGTCCTCGAAGGCGTCAAGATTCTCGTAGAACTTGAGCAGATGGTCGCGGCTGGTATGCGTGGCCTCATGCGTCGACGTCTTCATGAAGTCGATGTCCGCCTGAAGCGGGGACTTGGAGATCAGACGCAGCAGCTGCGTCTCCGTCTCGATCTTCTTGGGCATCAGATTCAGGATGACCAGACGGAGCGGACGGACGCGCTGCTTGACCGCGTCGTCGCTCTCCAGCGCGAAGATGCGTTCGGAGTCGAGTATCGCACGGGCCGGCAGACCCTTCGGAATCTTGATAGGCATGTATTCAATTATTGCAGTGCGGAGCCACGCGTGCCACACCGGGGAGGCGCTATCGCCGTCGGCGCCAACGATTCCCCTTATGTCGGGCTATCGACTCCGGCTATCGCCATGCGATGACGTCGACAACGACATATCGACCACGACGTCAACGACATATAGGGCCACGTACACGGCAACATACGAAGCGCATTTCGACACGCCGACAAATACCAATGATTCCAACGATTGGCAACTACGTATTCCCCGTATGGCGAATATCGAATTGACTTCATCAGGAAAATACGTATAGTTATTCAGGTTGCCCGAGATAAGGGCCGACGCGGGGTGGAGCAGCTCGGTAGCTCGCTGGGCTCATAACCCAGAGGTCCATGGTTCAAATCCATGCCCCGCTACTAGTGTTCATTAAACCTCCATGAAGTAATTCATGGAGGTTTTTTTGCTGTAAACCGCGGGTTATGGGGTAAGGGACGAACCCGCTGGCACGACGATGAAGCCGATCAAATCCACCGCAGTTACGTGGCGCTCCCCTCAGACCGCCTACGGCGGCCAGCTCCCCTCATCCATGAGGGGAGCCGACTAGACAGACCGTCACACCAAAAGACCCCCGGCAAAAGAGCCAGCGGGATGACCTCCACACCAACCGGCTCCCCTCGGCGAGGGGAGCTGTCGGCGAAGCCGACTGAGGGGAGACAGCCGAAAGACCATCACACCGGCAAACTCCACACAACCGCATTACACACCACCGTACGAAGCCACGCGACACTCCCCTCAGACCGCCTACGGCGGCCAGCTCCCCTCATCCCTGAGGGGAGACGAC
>NZ_QFFN01000044.1 GCF_003129925.1 Bifidobacterium catulorum
AGGACCGGTACCGTTCGCGCTCATTTCCGATGAGGCACCACTAACCATTACGCGCTCAAAAAACATGAGTCACGTCGTCGTCTCCGACCGGCCCGGCGCTCGTGCCTATAATGTTCCAGACAAACAAAATAGAGTGCCTTTAGGGTGCCCGCGTGTCTTCATGAGGCCGTGAGGCGCGGAAACACTTGGCGTGGTCGGTGTGGCAATCATTCGAATTGAATCATGGTGTTCCGATGCATCGAGGAATCAGTGTGGATGGATTGGTGTGGACAAGATGGTGATGCCGCCCTTCCCTGGGACGGGACGGGCGGCATCACCTCATGCGCTGTGTATGATATCGAACGGCATCGATGAAGGCCGCCGTAATCGGCGTCAGAACACCGGCACCACGGCCCCCTTGTAGTTCTTGTTGATGTAGTCCTTCACCTCGCTGGACACCAGGGCCTTCTTGAGCTCCTTCGTCTTCGCGGTGTCCTCGTTGCCCTCCTTGACGACGAGGATGTTCGCATACGTCTTGGCTGCCAGTCCATCGGCCTTTTCGATGGTCAGCGCGTCCTTCTCGGGATTGAACTTCGCCTGGATGGCGTAGTTTCCGTTCAGCGCTGCGATGTCGACGTCCTGCAGCACGGTCGGCACCACGGCCGCCTCAAGCTCCTTGAACTGGAGGTTCTTCGGGTTGCTGGTGATGTCCTTCGGCGTGGAGTTGATGTCCTCCGGATTCTTGAGCTTGATCAGTCCGGCGTCCTGAAGCAGCAGCAGGGCGCGGGCCTCGTTCGTCGCATCGTTCGGAACCGCAACCGTCGCGCCGTCGCCCAGCTTGTCCAGCGACTTGGTCTTGCCCGGGTACAGGCCGAACGGCTCGAAGTGCACCGCCTCCACCGACACCAGATGGGTGCCCTTCTCCTTGTTGAAGTCGTCCAGATAGGGCTTGTGCTGGAAGTAGTTGGCGTCCACCTCGCCCTCTTCCGTGGCGGTGTTCGGCTGAACGTAGTCGGTGAACTCCTTCACCTCAAGCTTGTAGCCGTCCTTCTCCACCAACGGCTTGACCGCATTGTTAAGGATCTCCGCATGCGGGGTGGGGCTCGCCGCCACCACGATGGTCTTGTCGTCGGAGGATCCCGACGATCCTGTCGAGCTTCCGCAGCCACTGAGCGCCAGTGCCGCGATGGTCGTCACTGCCAGTGCCGCGCTGACGATGCCTTTGCGATGATTGATCATGATGGTCCTCTCTTCGGATGTCCCTTTGAACGGACCCCACTATAAGGGAAAACAGGACGGAACACGACATGGCCATGATTGGAATAATTTATAGGAGGCGATAGGAGGCGATTGCGCGGTCGACGTCGGTGTGCGGAAGTCGAAGCGAAAATAGAAAAGGACCCGGCGAAGATCGCAGGGTCCTGAGGGATGCGCCTATTCCGGGGGCGTCAAAGGATTTCGATGGTTTCGATGAGCACCGGGTCGAGCGGCTTGTCGCCGCGGTCGGTCGGAACGGCATCAAGCCTGTCGACCACGGCCTTCGACTCGTCATCGGCGACTTCGCCGAAGATGGTGTGATGGCCGTCAAGCCAGGGGGTCGGCACGGTGGTGATGAAGAACTGCGAGCCGTTGGTGCCGTGGGGCAGGCCGTCGGCGCCGCGGCGCAGGCCCGCGTTGGCCATTGCCAGCAGGTACGGCCTGTCGAACTTCAGCGTCGGGTCGATCTCGTCGTCGAAGGTGTATCCCGGTCCGCCGGTGCCGGTGCCGAGCGGGCAACCCCCCTGGATCATGAAATCCTTGATGATTCGGTGGAAGGTCAGTCCGTTGTAGAACTTCTCGTGCGAGCTTTCTCCGGTGAGCGGGTCGAGCCATTCCTTGTCGCCGGTGGCGAGACCGACGAAGTTGTCCACTGTCTTCGGGGTTTGGGAATCGAACAGGTTGAGGCGGATGTCGCCTTCCGAGGTATGCATGATTGCTGTGGTCATACCGTACAGTCTCGCATGGGTGCCAGACCGTCGGGCCGCATCTTATGCGACACCTATGCGACACCGGCGTCGTGCTGCCGCGATAGGACCGCGTCTCGTCATAGTATGAGTGCAACACCGATCGAACAGGAGCCACGAAATCATGAAGACCAAGGCAATCCGCTTCGCACTCGCCCAGATCGACACCTGCGTCGGCGACCTCGAAGGCAATGCGGGGAAGGTCATGGAATACTCCCGCAGGGCGGCGGTGGACGATGCCGACGTGGTCGTGTTCCCGGAGATGACGCTGACCGGATACCCCATCGAGGACCTCGCCTTCCGTGCCACCTTCCGCAGGGCGGCATGGAACACCGCGGACCGCCTCGCCAGGGAACTTGATGAAGAGGGTCTGGGACGCCTGTACGTCGTGGTGGGCACGGTGGGCACCGAACATGGGTCATCATTGCCCCAGAACCGTCTCGTGGTCCTGCATAAGGGCGTGGTCTGGGCGGGATACGACAAGCATTTCCTGCCGAACTATGGCGTATTCGACGAGTTCCGCATCTTCAGCCCGGGAACGAGATCCATGGTGCTTGAGGTGCGCGGGCGCCGTATCGGCGTAGCCATCTGCGAGGACATCTGGCAGGATGGCGGCCCCGTAGCCGATCTCGCCGAACGCGGCATCGACGTATTGCTCACCATCAACGGTTCTCCATATGAGGAAGGCAAGGGCAGCACGCGCGTCGACCTCGGATCGCGGCGCGCCGCGGAGGTCGACGCACCGCTGATTTATCTCAATCAGGTCGGAGGACAGGACGATCTCGTATTCGATGGGGGGAGTTTCGTCATCGACCGCGACGGCACGTTGCTGGAACGCTCTCCGAGATTCGTGGAGGATCTGAGCTATTGGACGCTGCCGGAGCCCGGTTCCGCCTCCCGGGTCTCGACACTGGCCGCCGAGCTCGATGCGGACAAGGAGGTCTACACCGCCTGCGTTCTCGGACTCAAGGATTATATGGCCAAGAACGGCTTCTCGGGCGTGGTCCTCGGCCTTTCGGGAGGCATCGACTCCGCCCTGGTGGCCGCCATGGCGGCGGACGCATGCGGAGGGGACCATGTCTGGGGCGTCTCCATGCCCAGCATGTACTCCTCCGATGGTTCGAAGGACGACGCCGCCGACCTCGCACGCAACCTCGGCGCCCATTATGACGTCCAGCCGATAGAGCCGTTGTTCGACGCCTATCAGGGACAGCTCGGCCTTGAGGGCGTGGCCGCGGAGAATCTGCAGGCGCGAATCCGCGGCGTCATCGTCATGGCCTATTCCAATTCCAAGGGGTTGCTGGCCCTGGCCACCGGGAACAAGAGCGAGCTCGCCTGCGGGTATTCCACCATTTACGGCGATGCCGTCGGCGGCTATGCGCCCATCAAGGACCTGCTCAAGACCCGGGTATGGCAGCTTGCCCGCTGGCGCAACGAAGCGGCGAAGCAGGGCGTCGGCATCGGCGGCATCGTCGTTGTGGGCAACGAATCCGGCAGTCGTGGCGTGCCGTGCGACGAGGTCATCCCCGTCAACTCCATCATCAAGCCGCCGAGCGCGGAGCTGCGTCCCGGACAGAAGGATTCCGACTCCCTGCCCGAGTACGATTTGCTTGACAAGGTGCTGGCTGCCTATATCGAGCATGCGCACGGCAGGGCCGACCTGCTTGCGGATGGCTTCGACGAGGAGACCGTTGACACGGTCATGCGGCTGGTCGATCGTGCCGAGTGGAAGCGGAGGCAGTATCCTCTCGGTCCCAAGGTGACGTCGCTGGCGTTCGGCCGCGACCGACGTCTGCCGATCACCAGCAGATTCCGCGAATAGGCGTGTGCGCATGCGCCGAGAATGCTTGGTGCATGCGTCAGTACAACGTGGCCGATTCACATGGGAAGGATGCAAAGACATGGGCGACGACAAGAAGAAATGGTATTTCAACACGCGCACCGAACGGGCCGAGCTCGGCCCGCAGTCTCCGATAGGGGAGCGCATGGGGCCGTACGACTCCGAAGAGGACGCCCTCAACGCGTGGAAGATAGTCGAGGAGCGCAACCGCAGGTGGGAGGAACAAGACCGCGGATGGCGGTGATCTCCCAGCGGTGTTTTGCGTATCTGGAGCCCGGTATGGCACCGGGCTCAAATCCCTCAAGCAAGCATGTGAGCTGCGTCATACAGGTTGTGTGACGTGCGTCATAAAAGCGACTTGGAGCGTTCTCTAAATGTGAGGAACGTCACGCCCCACAAGCCTTCCGGGGCGGATTCATTGGCTAGAATAAAAAATGACATCGGACGATGACGCAACCGATGCAATCCTCAACAAGGAGCAAATATGACAGCAGTAGATGCGGCTAAGGTTTCCGCCGAAGATCTGCAGGCCAAGGCCTGGGATGGCTTCAACGGCGGCAACTGGCAGAATGAAATCGACGTGCGTGACTTCATCCAGAAGAACTTCACGCCGTACGAGGGTGACGAGTCCTTCCTGGCCGACGCCACGGAGAAGACCAAGCACCTGTGGAAGTACCTCGATGACAACTACCTCGCCGTGGAGCGCAAGCAGCGCGTCTACGACGTCGACACCCACACCCCCGCAGGCATCGACGCTTTCCCGGCTGGCTACATCGACAGCCCCGAGGTCGATAACGTTATCGTCGGCCTCCAGACCGACGTTCCCTGCAAGCGCGCCATGATGCCGAACGGCGGCTGGCGCATGGTCGAGCAGGCCATCAAG
Source organism: Bifidobacterium catulorum (assembly GCF_003129925.1). Lineage (GTDB taxonomy): Bacteria > Actinomycetota > Actinomycetes > Actinomycetales > Bifidobacteriaceae > Galliscardovia > Galliscardovia catulorum. The sequence continues at coordinate 4,706 of NZ_QFFN01000044.1, forward strand.
GAAGCCGGCAAGGAGCCGGATCCGGAGGTCAAGAAGATCTTCACCCGCTACCGCAAGACCCACAACGATGGCGTCTTCGGCGTCTACACCAAGCAGATCAAGGTCGCCCGCCACAACAAGATCCTCACCGGTCTTCCGGACGCCTACGGCCGTGGCCGCATCATCGGCGACTACCGTCGTGTCGCCCTGTACGGCGTGAACTTCCTGATCGAGCAGAAGAAGAAGGATAAGGACTCCATTCCTTACCGCAACGACTTCACCGAGACCGAGATCGAGCACTGGATTCGCTTCCGTGAGGAGCACGACGAGCAGATCAAGGCCCTCAAGCAGCTCATCAAGCTCGGCAACGAGTACGGTCTGGACCTCTCCCGTCCGGCACAGAACGCTCACGAGGCCGTGCAGTGGACCTACATGGGCTACCTCGCCTCCATCAAGAGCCAGGACGGCGCCGCCATGTCCTTCGGCCGTAACTCCGCGTTCTTCGACTGCTACTTCGAGCGCGACCTCAAGGCCGGCCTCATCACCGAGACCGACGCCCAGGAGATCATCGACAACATCGTGATGAAGCTCCGCATCGTCCGCTTCCTGCGTACGAAGGACTACGACAACATCTTCTCCGGCGACCCCTACTGGGCCACCTGGTCCGACGCCGGCTTCGCCGACGACGGCCGCGCCATGGTCACCAAGACCTCGTTCCGCCTGCTCGCCACCCTGACCCTTGAGCACCTCGGACCTGGCCCTGAGCCGAACATCACCATCTTCTGGGATCCGAAGCTGCCTGAAGGCTACAAGCGCTTCTGCGCCAAGATCTCCATCGATACCTCCGCCATCCAGTACGAGTCCGATAAGGAAATCCGTGGCCACTGGGGTGACGACGCCGCCATCGCCTGCTGCGTCTCCCCGATGCGTGTCGGCAAGCAGATGCAGTTCTTCGCCGCTCGTGTGAACTCGGCCAAGGCCCTGCTGTACGCCATCAACGGCGGCCGTGACGAGATGACCGGCATGCAGGTCATCGACAAGGGCGTCATCGACCCGATCGCCCCGGAAGCCGACGGCACCCTGGACTACGCCAAGGTCAAGGACAACTACGAGAAGGCTCTTGAGTGGCTGTCCGAGACCTACGTGCAGGCTCTGAACATCATCCACTACATGCACGATAAGTACGCCTACGAGGCCATCGAGATGGCTCTGCACGACAAGGAAGTGTACCGCACCCTCGGTTGCGGCATGTCCGGTCTGTCCATCGCCGCCGACTCCCTGGCCGCCATCAAGTACGCCAAGGTGTACCCGATCTACAACAAGGACGCCAAGAACCTCGAAGGCCACGAGTACGAGTACGTCGAGGGCGCTGACGACGATCTGGTCGTCGGCTACCGTACCGAGGGCGAGTTCCCGATCTACGGCAACGATGACGATCGCGCCGACGACATCGCCAAGTGGGTCGTGTCCACCGTCATGGGCCAGGTCAAGCGCCTGCCCGTCTACCGTGGCGCCGTCCCGACCCAGTCCATCCTGACGATCACCTCCAACGTCGAGTACGGCAAGAACACCGGTTCCTTCCCGTCCGGCCACAAGAAGGGCACTCCGTACGCCCCGGGTGCCAACCCGGAGAACGGCATGGACTCCCACGGCATGCTGCCGTCCATGTTCTCGGTCGGCAAGATCGACTACAACGATGCCCTCGATGGCATCTCGCTGACCAACACCATCACCCCTGACGGTCTTGGCCGCGACGAGGATGAGCGCATCAACAACCTTGTCGGCATCCTTGACGCCGGCAACGGCCACGGCCTCTACCACGCGAACATCAACGTTCTGCGCAAGGAGACCATGGAGGACGCCGTCGAGCACCCCGAAAAGTACCCGCACCTGACCGTGCGTGTCTCCGGCTACGCTGTGAACTTCGTGAAGCTCACCAAGGAGCAGCAGCTCGACGTGATCTCCCGTACGTTCCACCAGGGAGCCGTCACCGACTGATTTCATGAATCAGCCACAGCCGCGTCAGCGGTAGCATAATTGGGGACGGGGCACTTCGCTGCTCCGCCCCCTTTTCTCTTCTCTTTAGAAATGAGGACGCCGATGTCTGAGAGCATTCAATTCAAAACAACACAGCCGCATATGCTCAAGAGCAACAAGGAGTATGCGAGCCAGACCCTGATGGGAGGCCTCTCCGGCTTTGAATCGCCCATTGGCCTCGACCGTCGCGACCGTATCCGGGCGCTGAGGTCGGGTGACATCGGATTCGTCCACTCATGGGACATCAACACCTCCGTCGACGGACCGGGTACCCGTATGACTGTCTTCATGAGCGGCTGCCCGCTACGCTGCCAGTATTGCCAGAATCCAGACACCTGGAAGATGCGCGACGGAAAACCCGTCTATTTCGACGCCATGGTCAAGAAGATCGAGCGTTATAAGGAGCTGTTCAAGGCCACCGGCGGCGGCATCACTTTCTCCGGCGGCGAATCCATGATGCAGCCGGCGTTCGTGTCGCGCGTGTTCCGCGCCACCAAGGAGATGGGCGTACACACGTGTCTTGACACATCCGGGTTCCTTGGTGCCAACTACACCGATGAGCAGCTCGACGACATCGACCTGTGCCTGCTCGATGTCAAGTCCGGCGACGAGGCCACCTACAAGAAGGTGACGGGCGGCATCCTCCAGCCCACCATCGACTTCGGCCATCGTCTTGCAGAGCATAACGTGAAGATCTGGGTGCGGTTCGTGCTCGTCCCCGGGCTCACCGATTCCGAGGAGAACGTCGAGAACGTTGCGAAGATCTGCGCTTCCTTCGGTGATGCCGTCGAGCACGTCGACGTGCTCGGATTCCACCAGCTTGGACGGCCCAAGTGGCATGAGATGAGGATTCCCTATCCGCTTGAAGACGCCAAAGGTCCTTCGGCCAAGCTCCGTCAGCGTGTGGTCAGGCAATTCGAGGACCACGGTCTGACCGTGTACTGAGTTTTATGCGACATCGTTCCGATTCTATGCGGAATCGGAACGATGCACGTTTCGAATGTTCATCGTGGCGTCAGCGGAACGCACGTCTCGTAAATCCCCATGATTCCAGCATCCATGGGATACAGTGGTGATATGGCTGAAATATACGCGTTTCCCATGGGCGTGTCGGCGATGACGACCCAACCCCTGCGCGCAGCCTCGTTCGAAAGTGATCGCGGCCGCACGGTTCCCTGCGTCGTGTTGCGCGCGGTCGATTCCGTCCGGTCCATGACATTGCGCAACGGCGTTGCATACCGGGAGATCCCCGTATCGTCGGATCTGGCTGACTATGGCATCGGCGTACGGATGGACGTCATGGATGGTGGCCCGGAACGGACCTCCGGCTGGATCATGATCCTATTCTCCCGTCTGCCCCGGGAGGAATGGGGATCATGCTGGCGTTGCGTCGCATTCGCGTCGTCAAGTTCGCCGGTCACGATGCACGACACCCTGACCCCCACATTGACGTGGGATTGCCTGGAACGGATGATCACCGGGGTCGAAGAGGAAACCCTTGGTGGTACGGTAAGTCTGAATCGTGACACTTCATTCGGCACACTGGCTCGGTATTCGGCCAAAAGCAGACGATCCGGCTGCGAGCTGAGGGTCTCATGGACCCCGGTTTCCGCGGATGACGGCAGTCTGGACGCCGGATCCCAGATCGACGTCTGGGCACGGTTCCTGAAAACCTTGACCGCCGACGAAGAATGGAAAGATCCGATCAGTGACTGATGTCAAAGAACCTCATCTGCTGAAGGAGCCGCGTGGGGGAGTGCCTGACGTAATCGATACACGTGGCGCGTACGAACGAATGGTGGAGCGTTACGCCCGCGCCGAAGGGCCCCTTGCGGCGGACGCGGAACGGGCCTCGGGATTCCGATACGGGCAGGACGATTGGCTGGTGCAATTCAAACGCGGCGATGCCGGCATAGCGCTGGTCGATCCCATGGCGTTGCGCGAACAGGGCGTCGATTGGAATGATTTCAACGAGGCCGTCGGAGGAGCAGATTGGATCATCCATGATTCCCTGCAGGATCTGCCGGGTTTCGCGGATCTTGGCATGAGGCCCGACGCGGTGTTCGACACCGAGGTGGCCGCGCGGCTGGTCGGAGACACGCGTTTCGGACTTGCCGCGGTCACCGCGAAATATCTGGGGGTGGTGCTGGCGAAGGAGCATTCCGCCGCGGACTGGTCGTATCGTCCGCTTCCTCGTGACTGGCGCAACTATGCCGCGCTGGACGTCGAGGTGCTGATAGAGCTTCGCGAGCGGCTGCTGGGCGAACTCAGGCGGCAGGGCAAGGAGCGGTGGGCCCGGGAGGAATTCGAGTATCTGCTGGGCAGAGGGCTGCGGCCGAAACCCGAACATGCCGAACCGTGGCGTCATGTATCCCATATCAGCGCGTTGCATAACGATCCTCGTGCATTGGCCGTCGTTCGGAGTCTGTGGTATGTTCGGGAACGCCATGCGAGGGAGCTGGACATCTCCCCAGCGCTGCTGCTGTCCGACGCCGCCATCATCGAGGCGGCGCAACGGAAACCTCGTAACAACCGTTCGTTCAAGGCCATACGTTCGTTGAACGAACGGGTGCGCATGCACACGAATTCCGAACAGGACAAGATGTTCGAACGCTACGCCCCCCTGCAGCGCAAGATACGTCCGGCGGTATGGAAGCAGGCCATAGCGGAGGCCCTGGCCCTGCCGCGTGAGGAGCTGCCCGAGCTCGCGCCGCGGCCCGCATCCGGGGAGAAGTCCAATGCGCCGCGTTCCATGAAATACTGGAAGGTCCATCATCCGGCGCGATTCTCACGGCTGCAGGCCGTCCGGCGTGTGGTCGCCCAGATCGGAGAGGATACGCGCACCCCGGCGGACGTGCTCATCAAGCCCCAGATCATCCGCAACCTGTGCTGGTGCGATCCGCTTCCGGACGACATCGCCGGATTCCTTGCGGAGCAGGGGGCAAGGAACTGGCAGGTTTCGCTGATTGCAGAGTCCGTGAGTAGGGTTACAATATAACGGTTGCCTTGATTGGCTATAAACGAAGTTTTCTACGAATTGGAGCGCAGAGTGAAAATCAGCGTGAGGAATCTGGAACCCACCAAGGTCCGTCTGACCGTTACCGTCGATCCCGCGGAGTTCGATCCGTATCTGGATGCCGCCCGCAAGGAGATCGGCAAGCAGGTGAACATTCCGGGCTTCCGCAAGGGTCATGTCCCCGGCAAGATCATCGACCAGCGCATCGGCTTTGGCGCCGTCGCGGGCGAAGCCGTCAACAACGCCGTGCCGGAGCTGTATTCCAAGGCCGCCGAGGAGAAGGAACTCCGCCCCATGGACCAGCCGAAGCTCGACATCAAGGAGATGCCGGAATCCGCCAAGGACGACACCAAGCTGAAGTTCACCGCAGAGGTGGAGGTCCGTCCGAAGTTCGATCTTCCCGAGCTGGAGGGAATGAGCATCGAGGTCGCCAAGCCCGCCGTCACCGATGAGGACGTCGAGAAGCGTCTTGAGAACCTGCGCCAGCGTTTCGGCACCCTGGTCGGCGTGGATCGCCCCGCCGCCAAGGGCGATTTCGCCAACATCGATCTCGACGCCCAGATCGACGGCGAGTCCGTCGACTCCCAGGAAGGCGTGAGCTACGAGCTCGGTTCCGGCACCATGCTTGACGGCATGGACGAAGCCCTCGACGGTCTGTCGGCCGGCGAGGAGACGACGTTCGAAAGCACCCTCGAAGGTGGCGAGCACGCCGGAGAGAAGGCCCAGATCAAGGTCAAGGTCAATTCGGTCAAGTCCGAGGAGCTTCCGGAGCTCAATGATGATTTCGCTCAGGACGCCTCCGAGTTCGACACCCTCGACGAGCTCAAGGCCGATATCCGCAAGCAGTGCGAGCGCGACGCCGAAGGCCGTCAGGCGAACGACGCCCGCGACGCCTTCATCGCCAAGCTTCAGGAGTCCGTCGAGATTCCGGTGCCGAAGGGCATCAAGGCGAATCTGGTCTCCGAGCGTATCAAGCAGATGACCCCGGATCCGGAATCCGCCACCGCCGATCAGAAGAAGGAAGCCGAGGAGTCCGCCGAAAAGGAGCTTCGTGACCAGATCACGCTCGATGCGCTGGCCGAGAAGATGGACGTCAAGGTTTCCCAGAACGATGTCATGCAGTTCCTTTCCTCCATTGCCCAGCAGTACGGCATGGATCCGAACCGCTTCATCAGCTCCATCGTCCAGAACGGCCAGATCGGTTCCGCCGTTCAGGAAGTCGGTCGTTCCAAGGGTCTGCTGGCAGGCATGCGCGCGGTCTCCTTCGTCGATCCGGAAGGCAACGCCCTCGATCTGAGCCAGTTCCTCGGTGAGGAGGAAGAGGCCCAGGAGAGCGTCGAAGCCGCCTCCGCCGCCGCCGCGGTCGCCGATCAGATCGCCTCTGACGGCAAGACCGACGCCGAGTGACGTCATGCGTCTGCGGTGATGAACGTTACTGACCCATCGCCGCAGACGTCGATTATGGGAATGCGCAGGACAGAGTGCCTGCGCATTCCCATATCAGCCGTTTTCCCCGGAATCAGCCCTTTTCCTATTTGCGCATTCAGCGCAAAATGCCATGGAAACCGAAAAAGGGCGGTAGCCTACTAATAGTGCCGAAAAAGATCTCGGCGAACAATACAACCGTTGAATCGCATAACCATGCGTCGTGCGTATAAGGAGATAGGTGACAAGGTGACTACCATGCTTACCCCATCGCCGATGATGGACGAGGGTGACGCCCCTGCCGGTCCCATCGACCCGATTTTCAATCGTCTGCTCAAGGACCGAATCATCTGGCTGGGCGAGGAGGTCAAGGATGATATGGCCAACCGCATCAGCGCGCAGATGCTGATGCTGGCGGCCGAGGATCCGAAGAAGGACATCTGGCTGTACATCAATTCACCTGGTGGGTCCATCACCGCCGGCATGGCGATCTATGACACCATGCAGCTCATTGAGCCGGATGTCGCGACCGTCGGCCTGGGTATGTGCGCGTCCATGGGCCAGTTCCTGCTCAGCTCCGGTACGCCCGGCAAGCGGTTCCTCACCTCGCACGCCCGCGTGCTCATGCACCAGCCTTCCGGCGGCATCGGTGGCACCACGACCGACGTGCGCATCAGCGCCGAACTTATCATGGACATGAAGCGTACGCTCGCCGAGCTCACCGCGCAGCAGACCGGCCACACTCTTGAGGAGATCTACCGTGACAACGAATACGATCACTGGTATACCGCTCAGGAAGCGCTGGAGTATGGATTCGTGGACAAGATCGTGACCACCGCGGGCACGATGAACGCCGAGAAGAAGGGCGAGTGATATGGCCTCCGAAGAAGCACAGTACATGGCACGTGCCCGGCGTCTCGCCGGCATGACGCCCCAAAGCCGATACATCCTTCCCCAGTTCGAGGAGAAGACACCGTACGGATTCAAGCGTCAGGACCCCTATACCAAGCTGTTCGAGGACCGTATCATCTTCATGGGGGTCCAGGTGGATGATACCTCCGCCGACGACATCATGGCACAGCTGCTGGTATTGGAAAGTCAGGATCCGAATCGTGACGTCATGATGTATATCAATTCCCCCGGTGGATCCATGACGGCGATGACGGCCATCTACGACACCATGCAGTACATCAAGCCCGATGTGCAGACGGTTTGCCTTGGACAGGCTGCATCGGCGGCGGCCATCCTTCTTGCCGCAGGAACCAAGGGCAAGCGTCTGATGCTGCCGAACGCCCGTGTGCTCATCCATCAGCCGGCCATCGGCCAGGGATTCGGCAAGGCCACCGAAATCGAGATTCAGGCCAAGGAGATGCTTCGTATGAGGGAATGGCTGGAACAGACCCTTATGAAGCACACCGGTCAGGACATAGAAAAGGTTCGCAAGGACATCGAGGTCGATACCTTCCTCACCGCCCAGCAGGCCAAGGAATACGGCATCGTCGACGAGGTTCTGGAGCATCGTCAGTAGAGCGCGGTCCTGCGCGCAATGGATCGAGGCCATATGTGTGGTCTCGATCCTGTCGGATTCACATTGATCCGCACCTGTGAGGAGGTTCTTCGGTGGGACAGGTGGTCAGCTACAACGAGGAGATTCCGAACTGCACCTTCTGCGGCAAGAACGAGCATCAGGTGCACAAACTGGTCACCGGGCCCGGCGCCTCCATCTGTGACGAATGCATAGAGCTCTGCGTCGATATCATTTCGGATGAACGACGTCATGACGCCGAAGTCAATGCGTTGCGGTTGCCCACGCCGCGACAGATATTCGAATATCTTGAACGGTATGTGGTAGGGCAGCGTGACGCGAAGCGTACGTTGTCCGTGGCGGTGTACAACCATTACAAGCGAGTGAACATGGAGATGCGTGAGAAGGCCACGCGGCTGGTCGCCGGTCGGATATGCAACAGGGGTCCACTCGCCGACGTCGAAGTGGCGAAATCCAATATCCTGCTTCTGGGGCCGACCGGCGTGGGAAAAACCTATCTGGCTCAGACTCTGGCAAGAATAATGAATGTGCCGTTCGTCATCGCCGACGCGACGACGCTCACCGAAGCCGGTTATGTCGGCGATGACGTCGAGACCATACTCCAGCGTCTTATCCAGGCGTCGGACGGTGATGTCGAACGCGCGGGCAAGGGCATCATCTACATCGATGAGATCGATAAGATAGCCAGGAAGAGCGGGGAGAACGTCTCCATAACCCGCGACGTTTCAGGGGAGGGGGTACAGCAGGCCCTTCTGAAAATCATCGAGGGGACGGTCGCGTCGGTGCCGGTGGAAGGGCTGAGAAAGCATCGCGATCAGGAGACCGTAAGCATCGATACCCGCAATATCCTGTTCATCTGTGGCGGAGCGTTCGTCGGTCTTGAGGACATCATCTCCCGTCGTCTTGGCAAACATGAAAGCGGGTTCAATTCCGTGTGGAAGCAGACCGAAGCGTCGGACGACGATGTACTCGGTCAGGTGAATGCCGATGATTTGGTGGAATACGGCCTGTTGCCCGAATTCATAGGCCGACTGCCCGTGGTCAGTGTTCTTGATGATTTGACCGTCCGCGATTTGGAGAAGATTCTCGAAACGCCGGCCAATGCGTTGATCAAGCAGTATCAGAAGCTGTTCGCAGTGGATGATGTAAGACTCACTTTCACGGAGGACGCCATCACTGCCATCGCCACGACCGCAGTGAATCAGGGGACCGGCGCGCGCGGGCTGCGTGCCATCATTGAACGCATACTGGAATCCACGATGTTCCAGCTGCCTGATCATGACGACGTGGACGAGGTCGTGGTGGACGCCTCAGCGGCAACGGGGAAGTCCGAACCTCGAATGGTTCGTCATCGTGCCCGTCGCGTTGCGTGAAGTGTCTCGACGCCTTGACGCCCGCGATACATCAGGACACGCCGATGTTGCATCAATAGGCTCCTACGGATATTATTTCATGCCTGTAAGCCGCGAAAGCAGCACTGCATTCCTGCGTAGCTCAGTTGGCAGAGCATCCGACTGTTAATCGGACGGTCGCTGGTTCAAGCCCAGCCGCAGGAGCGAATGAAGCCCGGAACCCCTGGTTCCGGGCTTTTCTGTTTTCGCAGCATGGTCCTAGGGCAGGGGCTATAAGCACCACAAAAATTGGGTTATAGGGTTATAGGGTTATAGGCCAAAATGTGTGTCTGATGGTCTAGCCGTTGGCTGGCCATTCGACGCGGGTGGGGAAGTCGTTCCCGTCGATGCCGATGCCGTGGCGCATGGGGATGCCGAACGTCTCGCATAGGCCCAGTGCAGTCGACAGGCGCATTTCATGCATTGAACGCGGAATCCACATTGAGCGTCGTCTGTACGTTGGTCAAGAGTTGCCGAAATCGTATGAGATAGGTTACTTGGCGGCAATGTTGGCGAACCTATGATGGCACTGACGGAGATGTCGTGCTGTCCGCTCTTGTATACGAATTACAGAGCATGGTGGCGACACGCCGAGGGAGCGTTGGTATTGCAACGTTCCTAGGGTAAATATTGCTTCTTGGTTTGCGTTGTTGTTTGGGTTCGTGTATGTTTACTTCTTGCTGCCCGGCGCGGATGGTTCTGCTTGGTTGGGATTGTCCGGTGTGGTGTGGTGGTGGTTTGAGAACTCAAGAGCGTGTTTTGTACTACTGAATTGTTTTTGATTGCCAGTTGATGGCTGG
>NZ_QFFN01000045.1 GCF_003129925.1 Bifidobacterium catulorum
GCACGCGGCGCGTCCCACGAACCGCGAGCGACAAGGCCGGAAGCCGCCACCCAAACCGCTCAGGTCAGCTCCCCTGACAAGGGGAGCCTATTGGAAGCGGGGCGTCTCACGAAACGCGAACGACAATGCCGGAAACCGCCACCCAAACCGATCGCGCCAGCTCCCCTGACAAGGGGAGCCTACAGGGGAGCGACGCCCAAGCCGTCGAGGACCCGCCCGTCGGGGAGGGACTGCAGCATGGCGAGCTCCTTGATGCGGGCGGAGACGCTGAAGAGGTAATGCTCGGCGCGATGCGCGGCGAACCGGTTGGCGAGCGCGGGGATGAGCACGGTCAGCGCGCACCGGGCCTTGATGATCCGGGGCAATAGCGGAAGGCATGCGCGGTCGAAGTCGGGGCGTGCGCGGAGGAACCCGTCGAGCACGATGCGGCATTGGGCGAACGGATCGTCGAGGTCGGAGGGGTCGATCATGTAGAAGAGGCAGGTGCCGAGGTCGCAGATCTGGGGTTCGGCGTGCATGTCGCCGAAGTCGAGGATGCCGGCGAGGCGCGTGGGGTCGGCGGGGTCCACGGTCACGTTGCCGGGGTGGAAGTCGCCGTGGCATATCGTCTGCCCGCATGCGGCTATCTCGTCGGCGACGGTCGCATAGTCGGCCACGACGTCGTCGACGAGCCCTCGGATGGCGTCGTTGGGCAGGGCGTCACGCGCCTCTTCGGCGATGACCGGCAGCAGGCGGACGTCCCAGAGGATGCGCCCGTACCGGTCGTCGAAATCCCCAAGCCCGGCCAACGCCTGCTGCAGTTGGCCGAGTTTCGATCCGATGTCTCGCACCAATGCCTTGCGGTACGGCGGTTCGATCGTGGAGAGCACGCGGCCGGGCAGGAACGTGGTCAGGGTGGACCATCGGGTGCCGGCCTCGGTGTCGCACCGGACGACGAGGCCGTCGTCGACGCTGGGAAGGATACGCGTTGCCGGTATCAGCGGCGAACGGGCCTCCAGCAGGCGCAGGGCCTTGGCGCGCAGCAGCACGGCCGCGTAGTCCTCGCAGATGTTCTCGATGCGCAGCACGTATCGGGGAGAGTCCTCCCCTCCGACCGTCACGGCGAAGGTGTCGTCCTTCTCCGTCATGATGCGGCGCAACGTGACGTGGCCGAGATCGTATTCTCGGGCGAGCACGGTCTTCGCGTACTGTTCGCCGATGGATGCATAGGGCGCCTTGAAGGCGCGGAATCCGAGCAGTTGCATGACTGCCTCCTTGGATGGTGCGGGTGACGGGGTGGCGTGTTACGGCGTCAGTCCTCCCGGGCGATGGTGGTGTCGGCGAGCTTGTATTCGCCGAGCGTGGTGACCTTGAAGTCCTTCACCTGGTCGCGTACGGCGAACAGGCCGGGCTTGTACACGAGAGGGATTTCGGGGGCCTCGTCGGCTATGATCTGCTGCACTTCGGCATAGTCCTTGAGCCGGGCTCCGTCGTCGCCGTCGGCCGCGGCCTTTTTGATGAGCTCGTCGACGCGCGTGTTCCTGTAGCCGGAGTTCACGTTGGCGCTGGACGAGAACATGTACTGCATCCATTCATCCGGATCGGAGATGTCGTTGGTCATCTCGAACATGGCCACGTCGAAGTCGCCGGCGGTGCGGTTGGAGTATACGGTGGTCGAGTCGAGCGTCTGGAGCGTGACGTCGATGCCGAGCTCCTTCCACGATTCCTGCAGCACCTGCGCGAGCATGGACTTCTCCGGGTCGCCGGACTGCACCTGGATGGTGAGGCTGAAATGCTTCGGCGCGCTCGACCTGGCCAGCTCCTCCTTGGCCTTCGCCATGTCGTACTTGAGGTCCTTGGTCTCCTTGGCGTAGCCCATGAGGTTCTTCGACAGCATGGAGTTCGCCGATTCGGCCTGACCGTAGTACACGGCGCGCACGATGGCCTGCTTGTCGATGGCGTAGGCCATGGCACGACGCACATGCACGTCGTTCAGCGGCTTCTTGCGGTTGTTGAGGTTCACCCAGATCAGCGACGTGGACGGGAACGAGTCGACGTGCACGTTCTTCGTCTTCTTCAATGCGGCGACCGACACCGCCGTGGGGAACTCGTCGATCTGCGCCTGTCCGGCCTGCACCATCTGGCTGCGCGTATTGGCGTCGGCCACGTATTTGAACGTCACCGAATTGAGCTTCGGCTTGCCTTGCTCCCAATAATCCGTGTTCCTGACGAGTTTGATGTAGTCGCCCTTCTTCCATTCGCCCACCTTGAACGGACCGGTGCCGATGGGGTCGCTGCGGAACTGGGATTCGCTTTTCCCGGCGAAGTCCGCGGGCATGATCGAGATCGCCGACATCGACAGGTCGGCGAGCAGAGGCGCCCACGGCTGGGTCAGGTCAAGACGGACCGTGTAGTCGTCGATGATCCTCACATCCTTGATGGCGACGAACAGGAACTGCCATGGCTTGTCGTCGCGTGCGGTGCGCGCGAAGTCGATGGAGAACTTCACGTCCTTCGCGGTCATCGTCCTGCCGTTGTGGAACTTCACGCCCTTGCGCAGGTTGAACGTCCATGACCTGCCGTCCGACGACTTCTTCCACGATACGGCCAGTCCCGGCTCCACGCCGGAGCCGTCGGTCTTGTTGCGCGTCAATGTCTGGAACACCTGCTGGATGGCCCAGATGTCGCCGTTGCTGTAGCCTGTGGCCGGCAGCATGTCGGTGGTCTCCAGCGAACGGGCGACCACCAGGTCCTGCGTTTCGGCGGCGGTGGAGCGCGACCCGCAGGCCGCGACCGACGTCATCATCACCGCGGCGACGGCCACCGCCGCGAGTTTCCTCACCATTCGGAACATTCTCATCATGCCTTCCCCTCATTCGACGGCCCGTTTTGCGCCAGACGCTCCACATACTTGCTCGACAGCTTGGGAATGGCGTCGATCAGACGCCGTGTGTACGCGTTGGACGGATGGCTGAACACCTGTTCGGTCGGCCCCTCCTCCACCAGGTCGCCGTGGTAGATCACATACGTGCGCTCGCAGATGGACCGTACGATGTTCAGGTCGTGGGAGATGAACAGTATGGACAGGTCGAGCCGCTTGTTCAGATCCATCAGCAGGTTGATGATGCCGGCCTGCACGGAGACGTCGAGTGCGGCGGTCGGCTCGTCGGCGATCAGCAGCCACGGACGGACGGCGAGCGCGCGGGCGATGGCGACGCGCTGGCGCTGGCCGCCGGACATCTCGCCGGGCAGCGCGTCAAGCAGCTCGACAGGCAGCTCGACCAGGTTCATCAGGTATTCGCAGTAGTCGTCGGCCTCGGCGACCATGACGACCTTGTGGTAGAGGATCACCTCGCGCAGCATCTTGCGCACGGTGAGCCGGGGGTCGAGCGAGGCGTACGGGTCCTGGAAGACCATCTGGATCTCGCGCCACTGCTCGCGGCTGCGCTTGCGGCCGAGTTCACGGCCGTCGAACACGATTTTCCCGCTGTAGTCGTCATTGAGGCCGACGACGGCGCGGGAGATGGTGGATTTGCCGGAGCCGGATTCGCCGACGAGACCGACGATCTCGCCGAGGTCGACGTGCAGGTCGGCGTCCTTGACCGCCTTGAACCGTGTCTTCTTGCCGTGGACCTTGGTGACGAATTCGATGTTGAGCCCCTGCACGTCGAGCAGCCGCGTGGCATGCGCGTGCGGTCTGGCGTCGGCGCCGAACGGGTTGATGATGCGCCCTTCGGTGCCGTCCTTCTCGGCCTTGCTTTCGGCCGTGCCGATCATGTCGCTCCATGACGAGGTCATCGGTCACTCCCCTTTCCTTGCGGCGCCTGCGGCGTCGGACGCGGCCGCCTTCATGCGGCCCTTGAGATACGGCGTGGAGCTGAGCAGCTGGCGCGTGTAGTCGTCCTCAGGCGTGTCGAACACCTTGCGCAGGGTGCCTTCCTCGACGATCTCGCCGTGGTAGATGACGCTGAGCGTCTCGCACAGCTGCGAGACGACGGCCAGGTCGTGCGTGACGTACAGCAGCGCGGTGCCGGAGTCGGCGATGGAACGGAAGATCTTCAGGATCTGCTCCTGGATGGTAACGTCCAGTGCGGTGGTCGGCTCGTCGCACAGCAGAACCTTGGGCCTGCATGCGATGGATGCGGCGATCATCACGCGCTGGCGCATGCCGCCGGACAGCTCGAACGGGTAGGCGTCGAACCGGTCCTCCGGATTGGTGATGCCGACGCCATCCATGAGCTCGATGGCGCGTTCGCGCGCCTCGGCTCGGCTCAGATGCTCCTGTTCGCGCAGGGCGTCCACGATCTGCCAGCCGACCTTCATGATGGGGTTCAGCGCGACGGCCGGCTCCTGGAACGCCATGGCCACGCCCTTGCCGCGCATCGACGGATCGTATTGCGGGGCGTTGGGGCCGAGCACCTCCGTGCCGCACACCTTGATGTATCCGGAACGGTAGTAGGCGCCCTTGGAGAACAATCCCATGACGGCACGCAGGGTGAGGCTCTTGCCGGAGCCGGATTCGCCGACGAGGCCGTGCGATTCGCCGGGGCGAACGCGGATGGTGAGGTTCTTGACGGCGGGCACGCGCTCGCCGTGCTTGTCGACGTCGATGCACAGGTCGACGATTTCGAGCGCATATTCGTATTCGGGGTCGCTCATCTTAGCGCCTCACTTTCAGCACGTTGGCGAGTCCGTCGCCGATGAACGACAGAGCCAGGGAGATCAGGATGATGACGATGGTGGGGATGACGGTGAGGCTGTAGACGCCGGCGGCGAGGAACTGCTGGCCGTCGTTCATCATCTGCCCCCAGTCGGGGGTGGGCGGCACGATGCCGAGGCCGAAATAGCTCAGCGTGACGATGATGCCGAGGTTCACGACGATGTCGCTCATCGCGTAGACGATGCCCTGCGAGGCGATGTTCGGGATGACGTGGCGGAACAGCACCCAGCCGTCGGAGAACCCGGACGCCTTGCAGCTGGCGATGAACTCGCGGTCGCGCAGGATGAGCGTCTCGCCTCGGCTGATGCGCGTATACGGCACCCATGAGACCGCGGAGATGGCGATGAAGATGGAGGTGCCGCCGTTGCCGAGCACGAACACGAGCACGATGACGAGCACGTAGAACGGGAACGAGGACACGAGGTCGGCGAGCCGCATGATCACGGTCGGCACGACGCCGTCGAAGTAGCCGGCGACGGCACCGAGGATGGTGCCGATGACCAGTGGCGTGAACACGGCCATGATGGCGACGAACAGGTCGATCCTTCCGCCGTAGAGCAGTCTGGCCCAGATGTCGCGCCCATACTGGTCGGTGCCGAGCAGGTGGGCCGGCGAGGAGCCGAGCATGGCCTCGCGCAGGCTCTGATGGGTGGGGTCGTAGGAGGTGAGCAGCGGAGCGAATACGATCATCAGGGCGATGACGCCGAGCATCACGCATCCGATGACGATCTCGGCGTTGACGTGGCTGCGTTTGCGGGGTTTGGAGCCGGTGAGCCTTATCCTGGCGTAGTCCTTGCTGGCCTGCGCCACGGGGATCTTCTTGCTTTCAGGCATGTTCTCTCCTCCTTCTCAGCCGCGCTTGGCCGCACGCGGGTCGAGTGCGCCGTATACGAGGTCGGTGATCAGATACACGAGCACGACGATGACGCCGAACACCACGGTGAGCGTCTGCACCACGGGCAGGTCTCGTTTCATGACGGAGTCCATGAGCAGCTGCCCGAGACCGGGCACGGCGAACACGTTCTCGACGACGAGCGTGCCGCCGACTAGGAAGCCCACCTGGATGCCGAGCACGGAGACCGCGGAGATGGAGCCGTTGCGCAGCGCGTAGCCGAACAGCACCTTGCGGTAGCTCAGGCCCTTGGCCTTGCCGAAGTTCACGTATTCGCTGTTGACTGAATCCTGCAGCGACTGGGTGAGGCTACGGATGATGATCGGTGCGATGGACACGGCCACGGCGAGCGACGGCAGCACGAGTGCGGCCACGTCCACGCCGCCCGACACCGAACCGATGGGGAACCAGCCGAGCTGGATGGCGAACACCTGCAGCAGGATCGCGCCGAGGAAGAACGTCGGCCATCCCTGCGCCACGGCGTTGAGGATGCGCACGAACTCGGTGACGATGCGGTTGCCGCTGGTGGCCACCCATACGCTCAGCGGCAGGGCGATGACCACGGCGAACGCGGCGGCCAGCACCATGATGATGAGCGTGACCGGCAAACGCGTGGCGATGAGCTCGGCAACCGGCGCCTTCGCGGAGTACGACGTGCCCAGATTGCCGGTGCACAGGTCGCCGAGGAACCGCAGGTACTGCTGCCACAGCGGATCGTTCAATCCCCAGGATTCGCGCAATGCGTCGAGGGCCTGCCTGCTCGCCTTCGGACCGAGCGCCTGCACGGCGGGATCGCCCGGCGTGAGCTTGAGCAGGAAGAACGTCAGCGTGGCGCATCCCCACACCGTCGGAATCAGCAGCAGCAACCGCTTGCCGATATACAACCATTTGTTCATTGGGTACCTCCCCGTTTCTCTATACGGGAATATCCTCGTTTTCACGGCACCCTACAATGGACGAATAGTCCAATATCTACATATTCATATATATATTGTCCATGTGCGACGGATGGTAACGAAACTTCGAAACAATCGTCGTCGATTGTTGGAATTCCAACGGATTCGTTCACATGATGCGGACGATAGCCAACCGTCGCCGTAACATGCGACATACATGGGAGGCCCCGGAAGATAACGTGGAATTTACAAACGTAATTCCGCGTTTTAATTCACGAATCGCGAAATACACGCCTTTGGGAGGCCAAAAACGCCACTATCTCGCGATTCGTGAATTATCGCTAGTTGCGAATGAACGAGCAGGCGATCCACAGCCGCACGCGCGACACCTCCTGCGACAGGTCGAGCCCCAGCAGCCGCTCCATCTTGTCCAGACGGTTCTCGACCGTGTGACGGTGCACGCCGATCCGCTTCGCCGCGGCCCCCACGTTGAACGACGTGGCGAGCAGTTCGCGCATGGTGCGCAGCAGCGTCTCGGACTCCTGGCGCGGAAGACGGCGCAACGGCTTAAGCAGCTCGCGCGAATACACGACGGCGAGGTCGGGGCGGATGAGCTCATGCACCGACATGTCGGCGAAGGAGCGCCCCGCCTCGTTGAGCCGACGAAGATGCAGATCCTGCACCGCCTCGGGGAAACGCTCCCCCATCGCCTGCCAGGACGAGCAGGAGCATGAGCCGAAGTCGATGCCCTCACGGGTGAGCAGCGCGCCCTCCACCGCCTGGGACGCGGACTCGGCCACGACGATCCACAATCGATGGTCGTACATGCCGAACATCACCGCGGACGACCCCTCGACGCCGTCGGAGTCCAACGCATCGTACAGCCTTTCCACCACGCGAGGCTCGCCCTCCGCACACAGCAGCCGGAACGGGGGCTGCGGGACGGAACGCCATAATTCATCGGCCATGGACAGCATGACGTCGCCATGCCCCTGGGCGAACGCTCCGATGCAGGCGCCACGCATCCGCCGCAGGCGACGGTCGCTCGCCGTAAGCTTCGGCACGACGAGCGAAAGCACATCGGCCGCCACCATGGTCACCGAACGCAGCAGCGCGTCGGACCGGTCGCTTTTCACGCACGACGCCACCACGATGCCGATGAAACGGTCGCGCCCGCCCTCGGCGTCATGGACGACCCCGGCGCAATAGTCCCTGCCGGACTCCGAACCGAAAACGGTGGTCATGGCGGGATTGGAACGTGCCTCGGCCACCCTTGCGGCCAGCTTCATGGCCCAATCCTGCGCCTGTTTGGAGAAGGTGCGGTTGGAGATGTCGATCACGGTGCCGTCGACGTCAACGTAGGCGGCCCAGCCGGAGGCCAGACGGGCGGCTGCAGAGATGGCGCCGTGCACGGAATCCTCGCCGACCGCGGCCTTCAGCACCTGCCGCTGCAACAGCGACGACTGGCGCAGCACGTCGTCGTTGCGGTCGTTGAGCGCACGGGAGACGGCCTTGGATATCGGGGAGAACGGAACCTCCAGCGGCACCTCGAACAACGGCAGACCGGCATGGTCGGCGGCGTCGATGAGCGCCATCGGCGTGGTCGGATGCTTGACGGCCACGCCGAAGCCGATGGCGAGCACACCGGCCTGATCCAATTGCATCACATAGGCGTCGCACCACTCGCGGTAGGCGGCCGACGCCGACGAGAACCGGGCGGGCAGGCCGACCGCCTTGCGCGCCTTGACCAGCAGATCGTGGTCGTCGTCGGCGTCCATGGCCTCCGTGGGGAAGTTCGCGCCGGTGGTGAGCAGCACCTCCCCCGGCTCGCTCCACATGGCGATGTCGAGGATCTCGGCGGGATGCACCCAGGAGATGCGCCTCTTCAGCGCCCCCGGGGCGCCGGGGCACACCAGACGGAGCCGCAACGACGGATCGGCGAGCAGCTGTTCCAGCGTAATGCCCTCGCCGGAGTCGTCACGCTGCGGGAACGGGGCGTGAGGCATGGGCTACAGCAGCGACTCGTTGTACCGGCGGACCGCCAGCGTTCGCCGGGAGCCTGCGAGGTTCTCCAGCACCAGACGGCGCAGGGCGCGGTCGGCGTCCTCATGCGCGGACAGCCAGCGGTCGCCGGCTTCGACGAGCGCGGCCGGGTCGGCGTAGACCGGATACAGGCCGTTGAGCAGCGTTTCCGCCATGTGGTAGGTCCTGTCCCGCCACACCCGGTCGATGGCGTCGAAATACCGCTCCACGTACGGGTCGGCAAGCTCACGGCTGTCGGTGCCGGAGAACGCGTAGGCCACGGCCTCGATCTGCGAATTGGTCAGGTCGTCGTTGTCGAGGGCCTGGTCCCATGCCCGGCGTTTGGCCTCCACGGTGTTGATGGCGGCCTTGGCGCCCACGGCGAACTCGCGGTTCTCGGTGGTGTCGCGCCGGGCGAGCTCCGCATCGATGCCGGCCTCGTCGATGAACCCGTGGTCGGCGAGCGCGTGGACGAGCGACCAACGCAGGTTGTTGTCGATGTCGAGGCCGGGCAGGACGAGGGTGCCGTCGAGCAAGGCGTGCACGTTGCCGCGGAACGCGGCGTCATGGCCGTAGCCAAGATACGCCTTGAGCAGCTGGAACTGGTTGTCGGAACCGGCTTCGGCCGCGTTCGCGAGCTCCCAGAGCCGGTCGGAGACCTGTTCGAGCACTTCATCCCGGTGCGCGGCGGCCACGTAATGATGGGCGCTCGTACTCACCTGGGCGAGGGCGTAGCGGAACGTGGTGGACTCGGTTTCGGTGGCGAGGGCGCGCAGACTGACGTCGATGAAGTCCTCGGCGGGCAGTTCGCCGTCGCGGGTCATGTCCCACAGGCCCAGCCATACGACGGCGCGTGCGAGTGCGTCGGTGAAATCGGGCAGGTGGCCCAGTGCGAAGTGGAGCGAGTCGGCGTCGAGCCTGATCTTGGTGTAGGTCAGGTCGTCGTCGTTCACCAGGATGAACGCGGGACGCTTGAGCCCCTTGGCGTCGGCGACCTCTGTGAGTTCGCCGTCCACGTCGAGTTCGAAGCGGTTGGTGCGCACGACCTTGCCGGCGTCGGCGTCATCCACGTCGTAGAATCCGACGGCGAGCCGGTGCACGCGCGGCACGGGATGGTCGCTGGGGGCGCTCTGGCGCAGCACAAGCCTGTCGATGGTGCCGTCGGCGGCGGTCTCCAGTTCGGTGGCTATGGTGTTGATGCCGGCGGATTCGAGCCACTGCCTGCTCCATGCCGTGAGGTCCCGGCCGCTGGTGCGTTCGAGTTCGTCGAGCAGGTCGGCGAGCGTGGCGTTGCCGTACGCGTGGGCGGTGAGATAGTTGTGGATGCCTTCGAAGAAGCGGTCGCGGCCCACATAGAAGACGAGCTGTTTGAGCACGGAGGCGCCCTTGGCGTAGGTGATGCCGTCGAAGTTCACGTACGTGTCGTTGAGGTCGTTGATCGGCGCGACGATCGGATGCGTGGTGGGCAGCTGGTCCTGGCGCAGGGCCCAGCTCTTCTCGCCGGCGCAGAACGTGGCCCAGTCGTTCGGCCAGTCGGTGGCTTCGGCGGTGGCGAGCGTGGACATGAATTCGGCGAACGATTCGTTGAGCCACAGGTCGTTCCACCATTTCATGGTGACGAGGTCGCCGAACCACATGTGGGCGAGCTCGTGCAGGATGGTCTCCACGCGGCGGTTGGCGAGCGCGTCGGTCACCTTGGATTCGAACACGTAGGAGTCGCGGATCGTCACGGTGCCGATGTTCTCCATGGCGCCGGCGTTGTATTCGGGCACGAACAACTGGTCGTACTTGGCGTACGGGTAGGGCACGCCCCACTGGTCGTTGTAGAAGGCGAAGCCCTTCTTGGTGATGTCGAAGAGGTAGTCGACGTCCTTGGCCATGGCATCCTTGAGCGCCTGACGGCAGTAGATGCCCATCGGCACGGTGCGGCCGTCCTCGTTCGCGTATTCGGTGTGCCAGCTGGCGTAGGGCCCGGCCACGAGGGCGGTGAGGTAGGAGCTCATCACGGGCGTGGTGGAGAACGTCCAACGGCGGGCGGTTTCGGCGGGCTTGTCGCCGAGCGTGCCCGGTCCTGTCGTCGTGTCGACGTCGACGACGTTTTCGACGGTGCCGATGGAGATGACGTCCCAGGATTTCGGCGCGGTCACGGCGAAGTCGAACGTGGCCTTGATGTCGGGCTGGTCGAAGACGGCGTAGACGCGGCGGGCGTCCGGCACCTCGAACTGCGTGTAGAGGTACACGTTGCCGTCGGAGGGGTCAACGCTGCGGTGCAGTCCCTCGCCGGTGGTGGAGTATGCGCAAAGCGCCGTGACGACGACGGTGTTGCGGGCGCCGAGGCCTGCCAGTTCGATGCGCGAGTCGACGTAGGCCTTGGCCACGTCGACGGGTTCGCCGTTGACGACGACGGATTGCACGGAGTCGGCGATCAGATCGAGGAATGTGGATGCCCCGGCCTTGGCGTCGAATTCGATGGTCGTGACGGATCCGAAGGTTTTCGCGCCTTTCGTCAGGTCGAGGTCGACCGTGTATTTCACGTTCGATACGACGGCCGCGCGTTCGGCGGCCTCCTCCTTCGTGAGATTTGCTCCCGGCATGAGTGTTCCCCCTCTGTTGTTCGTATGTTCGACTGTATTCGACAGGTATATATAGGCTCCCCTCCGTGAGGGGGAGCTGCCGGCATCTGCCGGCTGAGGGGAGGATACTTCACGGAGATTACCGTCATCCTCCCCTCAGACCGCCTACGGCGGTCAGCTCCCCTCACAGAGGGGAGCCATCGTCATGTCCACGCTGTCCCGTGCGGATCATGATCAGTTTTCGAGGTCGTCCGCGATGTCGGCCACGACGGGGACGATCATCGGACGGCGGTGCAGCTTGCGGGCGACCCAGCCGCCCAGCGTGCGACGCATGAGCTGCTGCAGCTGGTGGGTGTTCTTCGTGCCCTGCATCATGGCGTCCTCAAGGTTCTGCACGATCTGCGAGCGCACGTGCTCGAACTCACTTTCGTCCTCGGCCACGGCGTTGAGATAGATCTTCGGACCGCTGACGACCTCGCGGGCCTCGGTGTCCACGACGACGAAGCTGGAGACGAAGCCCTCGGTGCCGAGGATGCGGCGCTTCTCCAGTTCCTCGTCGGTGAGTTCGCCTACGGAGTCGCCGTCCACGTACACGTAGTTGCAGGGGACGGATCCGACGATGGCGGCCTGGCCATGGTAGAGGTCGACGACGTCGCCGTCCTCGGCGAGGACGACGTTCTGCGGGTCGACGCCGGTCTTGACGGCGAGCAGGCCGTTGGCCACGAGGTGCCGGTTCTCGCCGTGGATCGGCATGGCGCACTTGGGCTTGACGATGTTGTACATGTACAGCAGCTCGCCCTCGTTGCAGTGTCCGGAGACGTGCACTGCCGCGTTGTCGCGGTTGACGACGCGCGCGCCCATCTGCACGAGCTTGTTGATGACCTTGTATACGCCGTGCTCGTTGCCCGGGATCAGGGAGCTGGCGAGGATCACGGTGTCGAACTCGTTGACCTTGATGTACGGGTGGTTGCCGTCGGCGATGCGGCCGAGCGCCGCCATGGGCTCGCCCTGTGAGCCGGTGCACATGAAGACCAGCTTGTCGTCCTGCACGTCGTTGGCCTGCTTGAGGTCGATGACGGTGTCCTCGGGGATGTGCAGGTAGCCGAGGTCGGAGGCGATGCCCATGTTGCGCACCATGGACCGTCCGACGAACACGACCTTGCGGCCGTATTTGTGGGCGGCGTCGACGACCTGCTGCACGCGGTGCACGTGGCTGGAGAAGCTGGCGACGATGATCTTGCGCTTCGCCTCGGAGAACACGCGGTCGAGGGCCGGGCCGATGGAGGTCTCGGGCTTGACGAAGCCGGGCACCTCGGCGTTGGTGGAGTCCATCATGAGCAGGTCGATGCCCTGTTCGCCGAGACGGCCGAATTCGACGAGGTCGGTGATGCGGTGGTCGAGCGGCAGCTGGTCGAGCTTGATGTCGCCGGTGTCGATGAGGCTGCCGGCCGGGGTCTTCACCATGACGGCGAGGGCGTCGGGGATGGAGTGGGTGACGGTCACGAACTCCAGGTTGAAGGGGCCGACCTTGAGACGGTCACGGCCTTCGACCTCCACTTTGGTGGGGTTCTGATGATGTTCCTTGCACTTGGCATCCACGAAGCCGAGCGTGAGCTTGGAGCCGATGAGCGGGATGTCGGGGCGCAGCTTGAGCAGGTAGGGCACGCCGCCGATGTGGTCCTCGTGGCCGTGGGTGAGCACCAGGGCCTCGACCTTGTCGAGACGGTCCCTGATGTAGCTGAAGTCGGGGAGGATGAGGTCGACGCCCGGCTGCTCCTCCTCGGGGAAGAGCACGCCGCAGTCGATGAGCAGCAGGTGGCCGTTGTATTCGATCACGTTCATGTTGCGACCGATTTCGCCGAGGCCGCCGAGCGGCGTGATGCGCATCGAACCCTTGCGGTACTTCGGCGGGGCGACGAGCTTCTTCTCCTGCGGCTGGTTGTTCTGCGGGCCGCCTCGACGGCCTCCGCGGCGGGAGCCGCCTCGGCGGCCGTTGCGTGAATTCGTTTTCTTCTTTGTTGTTTCGTTTGCCATTCTTGTTGTTTTTCTTGTTCTTGCCTTCGCCTCTGCGAAGACGACGCTGGTTCGGCCTACAGCAGGCCGGCGGCGCGAATGCCTTCCTCGGCCCTGGCCATCTGCTTGGCGTTCGGTCCGATGTTGGGCAGACGCATCGTGGTGTTGGGAATGTATCCCTTGATCTTGCAGGCGGCCTTGGCCATGACGGCCTGGTATCCGTCGCCGTTCAGGGAGTGCACGAGCGGGGCCAGCTGGTTGGCGAGTCGACGGGCCGTGGCGATGTCGCCGGAGTCGAACGCCTCGACGAGACGGCGCATCGGGTTCGCGGCGGCGTGGGCGATGACGG
The DNA here is from genome assembly GCF_003129925.1 of Bifidobacterium catulorum. GTDB lineage: Bacteria > Actinomycetota > Actinomycetes > Actinomycetales > Bifidobacteriaceae > Galliscardovia > Galliscardovia catulorum. The sequence continues at coordinate 13,445 of NZ_QFFN01000045.1, forward strand.
AGATGATGCCGACCGCGCCGATGGACAGGAAGGGGAGGAACAGTCCATCGTCGCCGGAATACCATGCGAGGCCGGTGCGCTGCTGTTTCTCCACGGCGGCGGCGAGGTCGCCGGTGGCGTCCTTGACGGCCTTGACATGGTCGAGCTCGGCCAGACGGTCGTAGGTTTCGACGGAGACCTTCAGTCCGGTGCGGCCGGGCACGTCGTAGACGATGATCGGTTTCTCGGCCACCTCGTTCACGGCCTTGTAGTGGCCGACGACGCCGTCCTGGCTGGGACGGGAGTAGTACGGCATGACGACGAGCACCGCGTCGGCACCCGCCTCCTGGGTCTGCTCCACCATGCGGACGGTGTGCGCGGTGTCGTTGGAGCCCGCGCCGGAGATGACCGGCACGTCGACGGCTTCCTTGACGGCCTTGACCAGGGCCACCTTCTCGTCCATGTGCGTCACCGGGGATTCGCCCGTGGTGCCGTTGACCACGATGCCGTCCGCGCCGTCGGCGACCAGATGGCTGGCCAGGGCCTGCGCGGCGTCGTAGTCCACGTCGCCGTCGGCGGTCATGGGGGTGACCATGGCGGGAAGGATGCGCCCGAACGGGGCTGGGTCAAGGAGATGCATAGTACCGTCACTCATATTGTTCAACTTAGCTACCGCCGAAGACGAGCGCCGGGGGCGGGCGATGATGTTTCCGCATTGCGAACATGCGCGGGACCGGCCCTACCGGTGCGGAGGGGATGTGGTATGCGTCGCCCAAGACACTCAAGGCCGTTCGGCCTCACTTCGATGTCTGCTTGGCAGAGTCTAGCAGACACCTCCGCTGCTTACGCTTGGGCGACGCATACCCCATCCCGGCGAATTCATAAGACGAAGGCGTATGCCATACGTCGAGCCCACCCGCGACACGGACCACACCATCCCGGCGTAGTCGGGGAATGACGCGTGCGTCGTCAAGGCGCGAAGGGCGAAGGCGTATGCCATACGTCGAGCCACCCGCGACACGGACCACACCATCCCGGCGTAGTCGGGGAATGACGCGTGCGTCGTCAAGGCGCGAAGGGCGAAG